>JANQVH010000015.1:4657-97512 GCA_030730425.1 Candidatus Nanopelagicaceae bacterium | reverse complement strand
TCAGCAGGAGAGATAATCTGTGATCCTTCATAGCGAATCTGATCAACTACTCCACCTAAATAGACCTTATAGCCATTATCTTCTGGTGGATTATGGCTTGCAGTTACCATAATTCCAACATCACACTTTAACTCTCTAACAGCATAGGCAAGAACTGGAGTTGGAAGAGCTCCTGGCAATGAGTAGACCTTCATACCAGCGCCTTGCATAATCTCAGCTGTATCTTGAGCAAAGTCTTTCGATCCATATCTAGCATCTCGTCCAATGACAACAGATGAGAGATTGTGTTTGTGCATGTAAGTAACAAGGCCTGCAGCAGTTTTTGTTACAACTGCTCGGTTCATTCTTGAAGGCCCTGGACCTAATTTGCCACGCAAACCTGCTGTTCCAAATTCTAGAAAACCAGAGAAGCAGGAGCGCAACTCAACTTCATTATTGTCTGCAAGGAGTTTTTCAAGTTCGACTCTTGTCTTTGGGTCAGGATCTTGGTTTATCCATTGCTGAACTTGAGTGATTAGAGATTGATCCATAGGGCAAACTTACTACCGAGTACTTCTATTACTTAATTCTTGGATGTAATCCTCAGGAGCTCCTGCTTCACGAGCAGCGCTAACCATAATCTCTAGATATCGAGCAGAAGGTGCTCCGCCTTCAAAAGAATTAAGTACATAGATATAACAGAGAGGTGAACCATCAAGAGTCTCTATTCGCACTCTAATCTTTCGATATAGATCAGTAGTTACACCTTCCCATTGATCAAGCGCTGCTTCATCTGTAGCAGTTAAGTCGTAGACCGAGACAAAGACGCTATGGCCGGCATCTTCTGCAAGAGTTGCAACTGCTCCCTCCCAGCCAATTTCTTCCCCGCCAAAAGTTAAGCGCCACCCACGTAGCCATCCAGTGCCGCGATGAGGTGAATGGGGAGCCCTAAGAAGCATCTGCCTGGGATCAAGATTTGATCCATATGCGGCATATAAAGTCATGACAAATCAAACCACTGATAACCTAATTTGTTAATGGCGCTGCGCAATAGTGGCAGGGAGAGGCCAATAACATTTGATGTTTCGCCTTCAATTCTTGAGATAAATGGCGAGCTTCTTCCATCAAGAGTAAAGCCCCCAGCAACATTTAATGGCTCACCAGTTGCCACATAACCATCAATTTCCGCATCGCTCATATCTGCAAAGAAAACTGTTGTGCTTACTACATCGCTAATTTCAATCTCTTTCTCAGTATCGATGATGCAATGTCCGGTATGTAGTACTCCAGATTTTCCTCGCAATTGTTTAGCTCTTGCAATTGCATTTGCCGCGCTTCCTGGTTTACCTAAACTCTGCCCTTGGAATTCAAAGGTAGAGTCACAACCAATTATCAAAGCAGGATAATTAATCTTTTCTCTAACAGTGTGAGCTTTCACTATCGCCAGGGCTATGACTAGTTCTTTGGGGGATAGATTTTGATAATCAGAGCTCTCTTCATCAACTCCACTGACAATTACCTCAGGGGTGATCCCGGCGCTCTGTAATAATTTATATCTAGCAGGGGATGCTGATGCCAAGATTATTTTTGGCGCCATTACTTAAGCCCTTCCTAGAGCCCTAAATTTCCAACCAGCTTTGACCCAGAGATCTCTATCTAGCGCATTTCGACCATCAATGATTATCGCTTGCTTGACCTGGCTCTTTATGGCAGAGGGATTTATCTCTCGATAGATTTTCCATTCAGTTAAATGCAAAATTACATCTGCTCCAGCGATACAGCCCTCGATACTCTCTGAAAAATCTAAATGAGCAAAGCGAGCTCTAGCAGGCTCAATAGCTTTGGGATCATGAACACTCACATTTGCTCCTGCTTGGCTTAATTGCACTGCGATATCAAGTGCGGGTGAGTCTCTAACATCATCACTATCTGGCTTAAAGGCCGCGCCTAATACTGCAATCTTCTTACCCTTTAGATCTTGACCTATATCAATTCTTACTAAATCAATTACTCGCGCTCTTGCTCGCATATTTATCGAATCAATCTCTCTTAAGAACTCAAGAGATTGTTTAGCTCCAAGTTCTTCAGATCGCGCCATAAATGCGCGGATATCTTTAGGTAAGCACCCGCCACCAAAGCCAATCCCAGCTTGGAGAAAGCGAGAGCCAATTCTTGGGTCATAACCAATTGCCTTAGCAAGAACTGTTACATCTCCGCCAGATGCTTCACAGATCTCTGCCATGGCGTTGATGAAGGAGATCTTGGTGGCAAGAAAAGAGTTTGCAGCAACTTTTACTAGCTCTGCAGTTGGCAGATCTGCCCTTATCCAAGGCACTCCATCTTTAAGAAGTGAGGCATAAACCTCTTTTAATATCTCTTCGGCGCGATCTGATGTAACTCCAACAACTAATCTATTTGGCCTAAGGGTATCCTCAACTGCAAAACCTTCTCTTAAAAATTCTGGATTCCAAGCTAACTCCACTTTTTCATTTACTTCTCTTAACATACTTGCAAGGCGACCTGCAGTGCCTACTGGAACTGTGGACTTACCTACTATTAGAGAGCCAGCTTTGGCATGGGGCGCAACAGATGCGATAGATGCATCAACATAAGTTAGATCTGCAGCTAAGCCATCTTTTTTCTGAGGAGTTCCTACACATATGAAGTGAACATCACAATCTTTTATTTGAGCAAAATCTGTGGTGAACTTTAATCTCCCCGAATTTACCTCTGCCAGGAGAAGATCTTCAAGGCCTGGTTCATAAAATGGAACCTTGCCTTGATTGAGAAGCTCGATTTTCTTCTGGTCTACATCAACTCCAACAACTTCAAAGCCAAGGGAGGACATAGCTGCGGCATGGGTAGCGCCAAGATAGCCAGTTCCGATAACAGAGAGCTTTAACATGACTGCCAAATACTAGCCGCTACAGGGGTTATCAGCGGCAGTTCCACTCTTAAATTTGTTGATAGTAGTAGGTGATGATGATGGGTCAGGCCTTACCTGCTCTATAAGAGCTTCATCATTTTTAATTCTTTCAAAGAGTTCTGAAGCTAAGACTGGATCCCAGAGCACTGCAGCGCTTACTCCATTTTTATTGTAGTTGTAATACTTCAATGGAATCGTAAGTGTTCTAACGTTACTTGCTGAGAGATTGCGAAGCTGTTTTCCTAGAGTTAGTAAGTCGCCTTGACTTAATCCTTCATCTGTAACCACGCTATCTAAAGCTGAGTTTATGAAATCAACCATCTTTACTGGGTTTAGTAACACTCCAGCGCTAGTTGCTTTACGCAGCATCGCGCTAGCAAATTCCTGTTGCCTCTTCATTCTTCCTAAATCACCTAAACCATCAAAAACTCTGGTTCTAACAAACTTTAATGAGTCGACGCCATCTAATACATGTGTTCCTGCTGGAAGTGTTAGATGGCTCTTAGGATCATCAATATCCTTCTTCGTGCAGATTTCAACGCCCCCAAGAGCATCAACCATACGAACAAAGCCGACAAAGTTAAGTTCAACATAATGATCAATTCTTATGCCAGACATATTTTCAAGAGTCTCGATTAGTAGTGGCGCGCCACCCCAGTTATAGGAAGAGTTGATCTTTGAATAAGCAGCAGGGATTACTTTGCCTTGAGAATCACTCCGCTCTGGAATTAGCGCATAGCTATCACGCGGGATAGAGATGATTGCTGCTTTATCTCGCTTCTTTGAGATATGAATAAGTAGCATGGTGTCGCTTCTCTTGCCTGCCGCAACATCAGTGCCACCTACTTTTAGCCGCTTAATCTCTTCTCGGCTTAATCCCTCTCTAGTATCAGAACCAACAATTAAGTAATTAACTGCTGAGGACTCTTTCTTTGGACGATTTTCTAGGCCAGCAAAGGCATCAACTCTTGGGATCGCTGAGGTGATTCTTCCAAGACCTGCCCAGGAGATAGCCGAAATCCCCACAATAGCTATCGAGGCTATGGTGAAGAAACGAATTGCCCGAGGGGATTTCACAGAGGCAAGAGTAATGAAGCGATAGCGTTTGAACGTTATGACTAGCCCACTTGAGCAAGGTAATACTGCTCACCTAGCCAATTACCCGCCAGTTTCCATAATTCTCACAGTAATCAATGAAGCACTTCATCTGCGCGCTGCAATTAAAGCTGCTCTATCTTCAAACTATCAAGGCGAGCTAGAAGTAATTTTGGCAGTAGGGCCTTCGACAGATCAGACATTTCAGATAGCAAATGACTTAGCAGAGCAAGATCCTAGAATCAAAGTCATTGAGAATAAATCAGGAAGAACTCCAAACGGTTTAAATGCTGCGCTAAAGATTGCAAAAAATCAAATAATTGTTCGTATTGATGGACACTCAGAAATTGATAAGGAATACATAGCTCAGGCTGTCAAAACATTGAAAGAAACTGGAGCAGTCAATGCTGGTGGCATTATGTTTGCTCAAGGAACCACCTCATTTGAAAAAGCAGTAGCAGTAGCGATGCGCTCGCCAATTGGAGTGGGATCATCAAGATTTCACATTGGGGGAGAGGCAGGGCCAACCGACACCGTTTATCTCGGGGTATTTCAAAAGAGCGCATTAGATGCAGTTGGTGGTTATGACGAGAGATTTACTAGGGCTCAAGATTGGGAGCTAAATTATCGTTTGAGAAAAAATGGTGGCGTAGTTTATTTCGACCCTGAGCTAAAAGTTATCTATCGTCCGAGAAGTTCGCCCAAGAAACTAGCGTTGCAATACTTTGAATATGGAAGATGGAGAAGAGCAGTAATTCGACAACATAGCCGAACTATTAATTTTCGCTATCTAGCTCCACCTTTAAACTTGATATTGCAAATTACTTCATTAACTCTGGGAATCTTTGCCTCATCACTATTTTTTATTCCAATCATTACTTATTTTGGCGCGATAATTGTGACTTCATTAATTATTGGAAAAGGTCTAGCCCAGCGGATTTACTTACCAATTGTTTTGATTTTCATGCATTTTTGCTGGGGATTTGGTTTCATCACCTCACCAAGAAAGCTAATTACCAACTAATTTACTAGCGCTGCGGTACCCTAAGAAATATGAAGAAAAGAGCGTTTCTCCTTACTTCCCTATCGCTTATCTTCACCTTAGGGCTTAACTTATTTTCCCCTGCTCAAGCACGAACTCTCATCCCAACAGATTTTCGTTTCTTTGGCTCAGGCTATGGCCATGGCGTGGGAATGAGTCAGATTGGCGCTCGCGGCCAAGCACTTGAATCAAAGACAGCTGTTGAAATTCTTAACTATTACTACCCAGGCACTGAAGTCACTGCCTATCCAGATGATCAATTAATAAGAGTAAATATCGCCAACTTAATATCATCAGTAACTTTTAATGCAGTTGGATCAACTGGCGAGATTCGCCTATATCAAGGCGATATTCCATTGAGTGAGAGCCCTGAGCCATTTGGAATATATTCAGGTGATACCACTGCTCTCTTTACAAATTTTGCAGGAAGTGTTGTTCCAGCTCTCTCATCACCTACAGCTAAATATGCTGCAATCAATCCTGCCCCTGCTTGGACTATTCGTTGGGATAGCGCAACTACAACTGCGCTATTAACTAATGGAGTAACTGCAACTCAATATAAGTATGGTCAAATAGTATTTAAGAGCGTAACCAATCTTCTTAGCTCATACCTAGCAGTTACTAATACTTTAAGACTTCATGACGAGTATCTCTATGGACTAGGTGAAGTACCGTCATCTTGGCCAGCTGCTGCCCTTGAAGCACAAGCAATAGCGGCAAGAACTTATGCGTTAGGTAAATTATCTAGGCTAAGAGTTGAATGTGATTGCAATATTTATAACACCACCGTTGATCAGAATTTCGTTGGTTATGCCAAGGAAATTGAGGCCATCTATGGCATTAAATGGCGAGAGGCAGTTGATCGCACCTTTATTGATGAGAATAACTCTCTAGTAGTAACCCGCGAGGGCAAGCCCATTCAAGCTTTTTATTTCTCATCCAGCGGGGGAGTTACTCAAAATGTTGTTGAGGTTTGGGGAAGTCCACTGCCTTACCTAACCGGAGTACCTGATCCTTGGAGCTTAGATCCAACTATTAATCGAAGATATGCACTTTGGTCAAGATTTGTGCCACAGAGCGTTATGGCGCAAGCCTTTTTACTACCTAATGTCGTCTCATTTACCATCAACTCAAGAACTCAAACGGGAAGTATCAGTTCAATTACTGGAATTTCAAGTACTGGGGCAACAGCAACGCTAACCGGAGAACTCTTTCGCTCCAGAGTAAAACTTCCATCGACCTGGATTCATAACACAAGGGCAATCGTTAAGCTGCCTTTTATTGCTAAAGAGTGTCTACCGGAAATTCTTGAACGAGTTAAATACTGCCTGACTTAATTAGAGTGAAGCACGCTATTTAAACCGCCCCAACTACCATTTTTATTAAGAGCTTCAATTGCGCCGCTCTGGGAATTTCTACGAATCAAAAGTGAGTTAGCGCCTGATAGCTCTCTTGCTTTGACTATCTTGCCATCTGGCAGAAGCACCTTTGAGCCTGCAGTTAAGTAGACGCCAGCTTCTAGAACACAATCATCGCCGAGTGAAATTCCAAGTCCTGAATTTGCTCCAAGAAGTGTTCTCTTGCCAATGGAAACTACTTCTTTTCCTCCGCCACTTAGAGTTCCCATAATTGAAGCGCCACCACCAATATCAGAACCATCGCCGACAACAACTCCTGCAGATATTCGACCTTCAACCATAGATGCGCCAAGAGTTCCCGCATTGAAGTTAACAAAGCCTTCATGCATCACAGTTGTTCCAGGTGATAAATAAGCTCCAAGTCTTACCCGATCTGCATCTGCAATTCGCACTCCCTCGGGAAGAACATAATCAAGCATCCTTGGAAACTTATCTACGCCATAGATTGCAAGATAGCCATATTTAGCGCGGAGCTTTAAACGCACCTGATCAAATCCAGCGATAGCGCAGGGCCCATGGGAGGTCCAGATAACATTATTGAGAATTGAGAAAATTCCTTCAAGTGATAACCCATGTGGTTTAACTAAACGATGAGAGAGTAGGTGCAGTCGCAAATAGGCATCAGCAACACTTGCTGGCGGCTTATCTAGCTCAATTTCTGTTTTAACTACTCTTCGAGTTATCTCTCGCTCGTTATCTGCGCCCTCAAGGCTTGCTAAATCAACTCTGCTTGCTTCAGCTGCGCCCAGGCCTAGTTGATGAAAATAGGTATCAAGGGTTGATCCATCTTTTGCAATGGTTGAAATCCCATAACCATATGCCGAGTTAGCTTTGCTCACAGACCAACGCTATCAACTATTGGCTATCACTTGCTTCAGTGAGCATTAGAAAAAATCTGCTTTAGAGTGTGGCTATGAAAGTTGCCGTCTACTGCGCATCATCGACCCTAGTTTCAAAAGAGAATCTAGAGCTTGGCTTTGAGTTAGGGGCATCCCTTGCCAAATTAGGCCATGAATTGGTCTGGGGCGGCGGAGCAATATCGGTAATGGGCGAGGTGGCCAAGGGCGCGAGAAAAAATGGCGGTATAACAATTGGAGTTATTCCAGAGCGGTTAATGAGCGTGGAATTTATCGATCATGACTCTAGCCAGATGCATGTAGTCAAAGATATGCGCGAACGTAAAGGTTTAATTGAAAGCTTAGCCGATGGTTTTATCGCCCTTCCTGGCGGAATTGGAACGCTTGAGGAGTTATTAGAAATCTGGGTTGGAAGGTATTTAGGTTTTCACAACAAGCCAATTGCAATTCTAGATCCAAGCGGCGTCTATGGATCACTTCGATTAGCACTTGATGATTTAACTGCAATGAACTTTATGAAACCAGGTCAACATGAGTTAGTTTCCTGGTGTAGCACTATCGATAACGCGATAAAGCATGTCACTTCATGAGCATGAAGAGTAAATCTAAGATCGCGGACTTTAGAGCCAGCGTAACTATCTCTGCGCCGATTGGTGAAGTCTGGAAGAAGTTAGTTGATTGGAAGAGCCAAGGTCAGTGGATGGCTTTAACAAAGGTAAATTCAAGTGCTGATATAGATGGCATCTCTAGTATCGGAACAACAATTTCTGCATTTACTGGAATTGGAAAAATTGGAATCTGGGATGAGATGAAAATAACGGCTTGGAACCCAGAGACTTTCTGCGCTGTTGATCACTATGGTCGTTGGATTAAAGGAATTGGAGAATTTCGCCTAGTAGAGATAGCTCCGGGAAAAACTAGATTTGATTGGTATGAACGAATCGATGCCCCGACTGCGATTCTGGCCTTGGTAAAACCAGGAATATTGCTTGCTGTGAATTACTCATTGTCTAAGTTTGCGCGAGGATTTAACAACTGAAGGGGCGCCATCGGCAGTAGCCTTAGCCTTGTGAGTAAGCAGAACCAGACCTTAGAAGAGTTCATCGACTCTCTTCCTGAAGAGGAGCGGATCGTGCTTACCCTTTATTACATAAAGAGATATAGCATCGAGGAAATATCAACGAAAATAGGGGCTCCTACGCGGGCAATTACGGCGGTATTGCGCTCTGGACGGATGAGAATGAGCTCAGCTTTCAATTTCCCACAAGGTAGCTAGATAAGGGATAATTCACCCTCCCAGCTTGGAGCTGGGGCTTAAGGCTAGAAGATCTTTCAAGGATTTATTAAGAGAGAAGGCTTATAGATGGCAGCGATGAAACCCCGCACTGGCGATGGACCTATGGAAGTTACCAAGGAAGCCAGAAGCCTTGTGATGCGAATCCCGCTCGAGGGTGGCGGCCGGTTGGTAGTAGAGCTGAATCAAGAAGAGGCTCGAAACCTTGCTGATGTCTTGAATATGTCAATTTCCCTTCTTAAGAAATGAACCTACCGCTTCCGAGACTCGGAACGGTAAAACCTCCGGGGGAATTCTCGGAGAAATTCTTTAAAGGCTTTACTCATATCGCCCTTGCTATAAAAGCAAAAGATTCAAAAGAATTACCTGAGATAGAAATTATTTTAAGCAAAAAAATAATTAAAAGTATTGAGAAAATCTACTCAATCTCATTTACTGATGAAATCAAGAAGAATGGCAGCGCTGTTACTGGCAAAGCCGGAGAAGTAATTGATATTCCAGTATTGCAGGAAAGCGGAGAAGTAGTACATATCCTTCTTGTTGGAGTTGGTGAATCTAGTAATTCCCATATTAGAAGAGCATCTGCTGCTATTGGGCGGAAGGTAAAAGCCAGTAAATCCTCAGTACTTTCTCTCTTAGTTGAGAGTGATAGCGATGCTCAACTCCACTTTATCTCCTCTGCCCTTGCTACTTATATTTGGAGCCAGAAGAGTGGCACAAAGAGCCTAACTCCAGAGATTACGTTAGTAGGTGACTTTGCTAAAGTTTTAGAGCGTTCAAAGGTGCAAGTTAAATCAACTTGGAAGGCGCGCGATTTAATACAAACTCCCTCCAACATTAAAAACCCAGTTTGGATGGCAGCTCAGGCAAAATCACTAGCAAGAGACTCTACGCTCTCGCTAAAGATTAAATCAGGTCGCCAATTGGCAGAGTTTGGCGGGCTTAGCGCTATTGGTAATTCCAGCGTAAAAAATCCTCCAAGATTTGTTGAGTTGAGTTACAAGCCAAAGGGATCAAAGAAAGCGCCACATGTGGTCCTAGTTGGCAAGGGAATTACCTTTGATACTGGAGGAGTTTCTCTAAAGCGCCCTTATGAAGCTATGGCTCCAATGAAAAGTGATATGGCTGGGGCAGCTGTTGTGTTAATGGCAACAATTGCAGCTGCTGAATTGAAATTAAATGTTCGAATCACAGCGCTACTGATGCTTGCTGAGAACTCTCTTTCAGGCACATCAACTCGCCCATCTGATGTAATCACTCATTATGGTGGAACCACAGTTGAGGTAATCAACACTGATGCTGAAGGAAGATTAGTGCTGGCAGATGGCCTTGCTTATGCTGATAAGAATCTAGATCCAGATTATTTGATTGATGTAGCAACTCTAACTGGAGCTGCAACGCTAGGACTTAGCCGCTATTACGGCGCGATGTATACAAGAGATAACAAACTTGCTCGAAAACTCTCTGACATTGGTGATTACACAGGAGATCAAATCTGGCATATGCCTTTAATTGATGATTATTCAGTAGCCCTAGAGAGCAATATCGCAGACTTTAATCACACCGCCGATAAGTTTAAGTTTCAAGGCGGCTCAGTTACTGCTGCGCTATTTCTAGAGAACTTTGTTGGCAAGCGCAAGTGGGTTCATCTAGATATTGCTGGCCCTGCCAGATCTGAAGTTGATGCAGGAGAAAATGTAAAAGGTGGAACCGGATATGGAGTTCGCCTTCTCACCCAGTGGCTAGCTACCCTCTAATGTCAGGCATCGGGGATAAGGGATTTACAGAGAAGTTATTCCCTGAACGCGGAGATATGCGGGCATTTTCAAATACATTTATTCCAGAGACAGAGATTATTCAAAAAGCTAGAAGTAGAGGGCAAGAAATTGGCACCTACGATGCCACTCCAGCAGTTGGATCGCTACTTCGCTATCTCACCCATTTAATAGGAGCCAGTTCAATAGTTGAAATCGGAACTGGGGCTGGAGTTAGTGGTTTATGGATCTTTCAAGCGATGAGTCCAAAGGGACTATTAACATCAATTGATGACGAAGTTGAAAATGCTAAGTTAGCAAAGCAAGCCTTTGAAGAGGCTGGGATTAATTCGTCACGCTATCGCTTAATTACTGGAAACTCTCGAGAGATTGTAGGAAAGCTGGCCGATAGCCTTTATGACATATTTATTATGAGAAAGAGCGCAGATTTACTCGATGGAGTAGAGAATGCTCATCGCTCACTTCGCCCAGGTGGAGTATTGATCATAGATCGAGCGCTTCTCTCAGGAAAGGTTGCTGATCCAACGCAGCGAGATGAAGATAGCGTTGCCTATCGAGAAGTTATTAAGGTGATTAAGGACTCATCAACGCTCTGGCTTCCAATGTTGCTGCCGGTTGGCGACGGCGTAATGGTTGCGACGAAGATTTAATTAAAGAATAGGATAGGTGCATGTTCGGCATTGGAATGGGTGAGTTTCTAGGATTAGTAATCCTAGGCTTGTTTTTAGTTGGCCCAGATAAATTGCCTGAGGCAGCAAAGGATTTTGCCAGATTTATTCATAAGGTTCGAAACTTCACAACCTATGCCTCACGTGAATTAAAAGAAAACTTAGGACCTGGATTTGAAGATTTACAAGTTAGCGATTTAACTCCAAAGAAATTAGCCCAGAAAGTATTAGGAAATGCGCTAGATGATGTTAAGCCATTAGCAAATGACCTTAAGAGCCAGGCTAAGGCGAGTAAAAAGGTAATAGATGAGGCAGCTAAAATAGATCCAGATCTACTATGAGCCTTTCAAGAGATGAAGTAATAAGTCAGATTCATAGCGCGCTTGCAACTGTTTCTGACCCCGAGCTTCACAGACCACTTCCAGATCTAGGAATGGTTGAAAGTGTTAATTTTGATGGCGGGCTAGCAAATATCAAGATATTACTAACTATCTCAGGATGTCCTATGCGAGATAAGTTAAAGAGCGATGTTACAAGCGCTGTCTCTAAAGTCTCTGGGGTTGAAAAGGTTGAACTTGAATTTGGGGTAATGAATGAAGCCCAGAGAGATAACGTTAAAAAGCTTCTTCGGGGCGGGCGAGAGAAATTCATTCCATTTGCTCAACCCGATTCCCTAACTAGAGTTTGGGCTATCTCATCAGGTAAGGGCGGTGTTGGAAAGTCATCGGTAACAGTAAATCTTGCCGCAGCGCTTAGTAAGCGCGGCTTTAAAGTAGGAGTACTAGATGCTGATGTCTATGGACACTCAATTCCAAGGCTTTTAGGTATTGAAGGGCAGCGACCAACAGCTATCGATCAGACATTCATTCCAGTTGAAACCAATGGAATTAAGGTAGTTTCAATTGAGATGTTCAAACCAGATCGCGCAGATCCGGTTGCTTATCGCGGCCCACTGCTTCATAGAGTTTTAGAACAGCTCTTAAGTGATGCATATTGGGGAGATTTAGATTTCTTACTCCTTGACCTGCCTCCAGGAACAGGTGATATTGCAATATCTCTTGGTCAATTGATTCCAGCATCAGAAATTATCGTGGTGACCACTCCACAGATTGCAGCTGCCGAAGTTGCTGAGCGAGCAGGGCGAATTGCTCATCAGTTAAAGCAACATGTAATTGGAGTAATTGAGAATATGTCTGCCTACACAGATCCTGTAAGTGGCGCCCAGGTAGCACTATTTGGTCAAGGCGGAGGGCAAGAGACTGCAAAGAGATTGAGTCAACTTGTTGGAGTAGATGTCCCGCTACTTGCTCAAATTTCATTTGATATCAAGCTACGTGAAGGTGGAGATGAAGGATCACCAATAGTATTTAGAGATCCAGAGTCAGATGCTGCTAAGGGCTTTTTTGCAATTGTTGATCAGTTAACAAAGCGAAAGAAATCTCTAGTTGGCGTTCCGCTGGGGGTCTCTACATAACTGCCGTGCAAAACCAAAACCACACCCAGATGCCCAGTGGTCGTGACATCCCATTATTACTTCTCGGAGTAATTGGAATTGGAACCTCTGGTCCAGTAATTGCCTTGAGCGCGATGCCAATCATCACTCTAATTTTCTGGCGAAACCTTGGAGGAGCGCTAATCATGGCTCCCTTTGCATTGAGAAATGGACAGTGGCTAAAGAGTGAAAATCGTCGCGGTCTTGCCTGGTCAATGGCAGCAGGATTTGTTCTGGCGCTTCACTTTATTGGTTTTTTTATAGCAATGAGATACACCACTGTGGCAGCAGGAACTGCCCTTACCGCACTTCAACCAATTTTTGCTGCTTACTTTGTTAAAAAACTTGGTGGCCATATTCCAAGGCGAGCTTGGATTGGAATGGTTATTAGCTTTATTGGAGTTTTAATCATTACTGGAGTTGATTTTCAGATTTCAACTAGAGCTTTCATTGGAGATATAGCGGCAATTATCTGCGCTGCACTTGCTGCCCTATATGTTCTACTTGGCTCCAAAGCGCAACAAACGCTAGCAACTTCAACCTATACCACTCTATGTTATTTAACTTGTTCGCTAACTGCTCTTCCGATTGCACTAGTTACTGGAGTGCAGCTAATTGGCTTTGAGGCTAAGCAATGGTGGTTATTACTTGCGCTAATTTTGGGAGCACAGATTCTTGGCCACACTATGTTTAATTTCTCACTTAAGAGAGTATCTCCAGCAATTGTTTCCTTAATTGTTTTCTTTGAAGTTCCAGTCGGCGCTCTTCTTGCCTTTTGGTGGCTTGATCAATTACCACCACTTGGAACTGTTCCTGGGTTGATTCTTTTATTGGCAGGGTGTGCGATTTTTGTTATGCGCAGCAAGGATGGAGAAAAAGGGTAGCCTTACCCTCATGCTCATTGATTTACATACCCATACCAATGCAAGCGATGGGACTGATACGCCCTCTGGATTAATCGATAAGGCAATTGCTGCAGGTATTGGGGTCTTAGCGCTAACAGATCATGACACTACTCGCGGCTGGCAGGAAGCATCTAGCGCTCTGCTTAATCATCCCTCTAAATCTCAATTGCAATTGGTATTGGGCTCAGAAATTTCTTGCCAAGATGAAGAGGGGCTCAGTATTCACATGCTTGGCCTGCTCTTTGATTCAAGCCATCAAGCACTCATTGATGAACTTGATAAGACAAGAGAGCATCGCCTATTTCGTATGGAGAAGATTATTACTCGCCTAAATGAAGCTGGAATTGAAATTAGCTTAGATGAGGTTTATGCCATGCGAACCGGAGATGCCACGCTCGGTCGGCCACACCTAGCTGATGCTTTAGTTGCCAAGGGCCATGTGGCATCTCGCCAAGAAGCATTTGAAACTTTCTTACATAATAAATCTAAATACTATGTCAATCATTATTCACCAACTCCAGAGGCTGCTATCAAGCTAATCAAGCAGGCTGGAGGTGTTGCAGTAATCGCTCATCCATTTGCTTCAAAGCGTGGCAAAACACTTAAAATTGAAGCATTTGATAACTTAATTGCTGCTGGACTTGATGGAATTGAAGTGGATCACCCAGATCACTCAGATAGTGAGAAAGCTGAGCTAGTCTCCCTTGCAATTGCGCGTAATCTTGTTATTACTGGCTCAAGTGATTACCACGGAGATGGAAAATTAAATCGATTAGCGCAATTCACTACCAATCCTGAACAATGGGCCCATCTTGAATCAAAGGCTAATGAAAGAAGAGTTGTGAAGCGATGAGCGATATCAGCACCATTACATTTGGCCTGCAGGCATTTGTCACCTTGCTTGTAATTTTAGATCCGCCAGGTGCCACTCCAGTATTCCTATCTGTTCTAGGAGATCGCACTCGGCGTCAGAGAACTCTTCTTGCCTGGCAAGCTGCCGGCACTTCGCTCTTTGTTATTACTTTATTTGCTCTCTTTGGCCAATTTATCGTTGATTATCTTGAGATTTCTATGCCAGCTCTAAGAGGAGCTGGGGGATTACTTCTTCTATTGGTCTCACTTGATTTACTCAAGGGAAGTGACTTTAACGGTGGCGGAAAGATTCCAAAGAACTTGGCTTTAGTGCCACTTGGTACACCACTACTGGCAGGCCCTGGAGCAATTGTGACAATCATGCTCTTTAGCCAAGAAGTTTCTAGCACCTCTATGACCTTTGCACTCTCACTTGCTGTACTTGGAGCTCATCTGATTATTGGTATAACTCTGATGTTCTCGCTTGGAATTGTGAAAATTATAAAAGAATCTGGAGTCGCTCTCCTTGCAAAGATTGCAGGCCTTCTAACTGCTGCAATTGCTTTTGAGATGCTGATGACTGGAATCAAGGATCTCTTTGCCTCATGAGTTTAGGTTTCTTTTCCCCTGATTCCATAACCTGGAGGGTTCACTCTGATCCTTCAATGTTTGTGGGAGGAATTAGAGCGCTGCTACAGCAAGCGCTGCATCCGGAGGCGATGGCAGGAGTGGCAGCGCACTCCAACTTCCGCGAGGATGCTTGGGGAAGACTTGAGAGGACTGGAGATTATGTTGCAACTCTTACCTTTGCTAGCAAGGAAAAGGCTGAGAAGTTAGCTGCCAGAGTTAGAGGTGTTCACGAGAAGTTAAAGCTTGATGATCAAAGGCTTCTGCTCTGGGTTCATATGGCGATGGTTGATTCATTCTTAGATACAGCGCTTCGCTCTGGCCTTGTTTTAAGTGAAAGAGAGCGCGATCAATATCTCGAGGAGATGGTGATCTTTGCTCGCTTAGTGGGTATTGATGAGGAGAAAGTGCCAAGAAGCGTTGCTCAATTAGATAAATACTTCATAGATATTAAAGATGAACTCTATGCCAGCGATGATGCCAAACGTGCCGCCTTGTTTATAGCCCTTCCTCCGCTTCCACCACTTCTTCGCTTTGGAACTCCAATCGCTCCGCTATGGGGAGGCATTACTTCAATTGCAGCCGCTTCTCTTCCTAAGTGGGCTAAGTCTTTATACGCCTGGCCAACACTTCCTGGCCAAGATATCGCTACAAATCTCGCTCTTAGATCACTTCGAAGCGCTCTTCTATTAGTGCCTGAAGGCTTAAGACAGACACCTGAAATGAAATTTGCATTTGCTCAGGTGGGCTTAGAGAAGTGAAAACTCTAGTAATTGCCAATAGCGCAGGGGGAGTAGGAAAGAGTACCTCCGCTCACTGTATAGCGGTAGCTGCAAGTGAGTATGGCAAAAAGGTTTTAGTAATAGATGCAGATCCATCAGCTGGTTTAACTTTTGCTTGCGGTATTGAAAACCCTAGAGTCAGTACTAAAGAGTTTTTAACTGGACAATTTTCAGTGGATGCCTCAATAATTAAAAGTGGAGAGCGATTCTCAATCATTGCCTCATCTAGTCGCCTTCTTGCTATAGATATTGATCAAGCTATCTCTCCAGCAAAACTCATTGAGCTGCTAGCCAGCTTTGATTTAGTAATTATTGATACACCAACTGGGGTCTCAAGGATTACTACTTACTTTATGGCCAGCGCTGATCTAATTGTGCTTCCTAGCACAACGGAAATTCTCTCGCTTCGAGGAGCTTTAAATAGTAAAGATTATGCAGAAAGCGCAGGCCATAGCGGGCAGCTCCAGCTTTTAATTACTAAGGCAACTCAACTGCTAGATGATGAGTTTAAATCACTGATAGATGAAGATTTTGCGCTCCTTGAACCAACAATTCGCTCTTCTTTGCAAGTATCTGCCTCGCAGAGCCAGGCTAAGAGCGTATTAACTCTCGATACAAAGAGTGAAGTTGCTGCAGACTATAGAGAAATTACCTATCTATTACTGGAAAAATTAGAACTTATCTAACTCAAGCTCCAGCAAATCCCACTCTTCGCTCAGCAATATCGCCAATCTCAATTGAACCAATTTTTCCTGCAGGCACTACAAACTGTCGACCTCTAATATCAGTTAGCGCTAAAGGGGCCGAGGAAGTTAGAGCTTTGTTGACCAGGGCTAGTACTTCATCACGATCAAGAGAAGTTTCTATCGTTAGCTCACGAAGCTGATCAGCTACCGATATGCGAACTTCTGATTTTGCAGATTCTGGCTTTCCACTCTTTTTTGTACTCATAGCCCTATCCTAAAGAGTTTTAGTAAATTTTGCTTCTTCATAATATTAAACACTTCTAGCTCTGTAAGGGAAAGCCTGAGATTCCCCGCCAGAGAAGATTGGTTACTAGGGATGTTGCTTCAGAGCGATTAATTTTTCCATCTTTTTCAAGCCAATGGCGGGCGGTAATTTGAGCGCAACCAATCAATCCAATAGCCAGCACCATCGACTCCTCTTTTGGAAAGCCAGTATCTAGTGAGATAACTGCGCTAACTGCTACTGCGCAGTCATAGGTCATGCGATCAAGCCTCTGTCTTACTTGAGGCTCTGCGCTCATGTCACTTTCAAATAGGAGACGAAATGCCCCGCCTTCATCATCGATAAATTCAAAGTATGCAGCAACGGTGGCTTTGACTCGATTCTTATTCTCTTTATTTGAGGCGATAGCTTTCTGAATAGCAAAGACAAGGGAATCGATATGAACATCAAGAAGGGCTAGATAAAGGTCTAGTTTTGAAGGAAAGTGTTGATAGAGCACTGGCTTACTAACTCCGGCCCGCTCTGCAATTTCATCCATCGCAGCTGCGTGATAACCAGAGACGGTGAAGACCTCAAGGGCGGCGCTTAGTAGTAGGGCGCGTCGTTCATCTCGTGGAAGGCGAACCCGATTATCAACTTTCTCGCTATTGCTCATCGGCGCCATGCTACGAGATTTGGCAAGATTTCACTAATAGAACTCGTGTAGCCTTCCGAACCAAGATGAGAAAACCACGCTTACTTCTAGTTCACGCCCATCCAGATGATGAGACTATAAACAATGGCGTAACTATGGCTAAGTATGTTGCCATGGGTTATGGCGTAACTCTTGTTACTTGCACCAGAGGTGAAGAGGGTGAGATTTTAGTTCCAGAACTCGAACATCTTGCAAGTGGAAAAGAAGATGCTCTTGGTCCAGTTCGCGAAGTTGAATTAGCAAATGCGATGAAAGTCTTGGGAGTTGTTGATTATCGCTTCCTTGGCGCTTCAAGTAAATCATGGCGCGATAGTGGAATGATGGATTCAGAGCCAAATTCAAGAAAAGATAATTTCTGGAACGCAGATGTTGATGAAGCAGCTGAATCTTTAGTTGAGGTAATACTTGAGATTAAACCTGATGTGATGTTGACCTACGATGAAATTGGCGGCTATGGACATCCCGATCATATTCAAGCCCATAGAGTGGCTATGCGGGCAAGTGAGATAGCAGGCCAGCGCGGCTGGCAGATTCAAAAGATCTATTGGAACACAATTCCGATATCAGTTATTGAACAGGGAATTGAGGCGATGAAGGGTAGTGGAAATGATTTCTGGGGAGTAGAGAAGGCAGAAGACTTTCCTTTTGCCCAACCAGATAATTTAGTAACAACAGTAATTGATGGCCAAGAATTTGTTGATAAGAAGATGGAGGCGATGAGAGCTCATCCCACTCAAATTGCAGTAGATGGACCATTTTTTGCCCTCTCTGATAACTTAGGATTTAAAGTCTGGGGACAAGAGTTTTATCGCTTGGTCTATGGAAAAGCTAGCGCTCCATTTAACCAAGAGGGGCGAGAGACTGATCTCTTCTCAGGAATTCAGCTATGAAGTTACTAATCAGCCTGCTCTTTGGAGCGTTAGTTGGGGTCTCTGGAACATTTCTTCATAATGCATATAGACCTTTAGGGCTAATAGTTTCATTGCTAGCGCTACTTCTAGGACTTCGTTTGGTGAGAAATATGTATCTCTCTAAGTCATCTCTTGCCCTCTTTGCTTTTGGCTGGCTCTTTGTAATTGTTAGAGCATCAAGTCTTGGCAATGGAGGAGAGGTTCTAATTGAGGCTAATGCCTATGGCAATCTCTTTGTATTTGGGGGAGCAGCGCTAATCTCTTGGCGATTACTTAAGAGGATTTAAGTTCTAACTCCTCCAGCTCCAGCTCTGGCCAGATGGTGAGTCACTTACAGAGATACCAAGTAAGAGAAGTTGATCTCTTATCTGATCACTTAAGGCAAAGTCTTTGCTCGCCCTCGCGCTCTGTCTTGCCTCTAGTAAGACTTTAGCTTCATCTGGCAGCTCTTTTATCGGCATCTGTTCAAGTAGTTTTAAAGCAAGAAGTGGTTCAAGCTCTTCTAATATCGCTGCCTTCTGGCCATCTGAAAATTGATTATCCTTTTCAAGAGATCTGAGCTTAAGCATCACTTGAGGGGTATCTAGATCTGCCTGGAAGTGAGCAAGTATTGCTTGAACAAATACTCTAGCTTCATCTGAATAATCCTTAGGCTCCAATTTCCATTGTTGATATTTAGCTCTCAAGCGCTGCAAGGTTGCATGGGCGGCACTTATCGAGCTCCAAGATAAATCCATCTGAGAGCGATAACGATTTTCAAGGAAGCAGAAACGCAGTGATAGTGGGTCAAATCCACGCGCTATTACATCAGAGAGTAGAACTACATTTCCTGAACTCTTTGACATCTTTCTTCCTTCAAATAAGAGATGCTCGCCGTGAAGCCAGGCGCTAACTGCTTCACCTTCTACCAAAGGATTTGATTGGGCTCTCTCGTTTTCATGATGGGGGAATCTAAGATCAATGCCACCAATATGTAGATCAACATGTCCTTGCAGATAATGAAGCGACATTGCAGAACATTCAATATGCCAGCCAGGAAATCCTGAACCATAAGTTGTTTGCCAAATCATCTCTCTGCGATTGCCTGCAGCTTTCCAGAGGGCCCAATCAGCATGAAATCTCTTCGCTCCAGCTTCAATATATTCATAGTGATGCCCAGGTTTGAGCGCATCAAGACGATTTCCACTTAACTGGCCATAACTATCAAACTTAGTGCTATCAAAATATATTGAGGAATCATCACCTTGATAGGCAAGATTTAATTCAATTAATTTCTCAATGTGCTCAAGCATCATCTCGATGCACTCGCTTGCTCGGGGATAGTTGTGAGCTGGGAGAATATTTAACCCTGCCAAGTCTCTATGAAACTTCTCTTCATACTCTCTTGCGATAGAGTAAGGATCACGCTTTTCAAGTTTTGATTGAGCCAACATTTTATCTTCTTCAAAATCTTCACTCATATGGCCAACATCAGTAATGTTTTGCACCACCTTGACTTTCAGACCAGAGAACTCCAGAGTCCGGCGAACTAAATCACTAAGCAAAAAAGTCCTTAGATTGCCAACATGAGCGTCGCGATAGACAGTTGGTCCGCAGCAGTAGATTCTCACGGCTTGGCCATCACTCGCAGTAATAGGCAGCACTTTTCTCTCTAAAGTGTCATAGATATATAGCCCATTATTTGGTTTTGGCTCGCGCTCCACCCCCTTATTTTGTAGGATTAGACCCTTCAATGTAAGCATCGCTTATGCCAATTCGGTGTTTATATCTTTTAGTTTTTTCCTCTGAAAGGAGTCTCAGGTGACATACATCATCGCCCTTCCCTGTGTAGATGTAATGGATAAATCATGTATTGAAGAGTGCCCAGTTGATTGCATCTATGAGGGCGATCGAATGATGTATATCCAACCTGATGAGTGTGTGGATTGTGGAGCATGTGAACCAGTTTGCCCAGTTGAGGCGATCTATTATGAAGATGATGTTCCAGCTCAGTACAGTGAATATAAGGAAGTTAATGCCGAATTCTTTGACGAATTAGGCTCACCTGGAGGAGCGGCAAAAGTTGGAAGAGTTGGCAAAGATCATCCAGTGCTTCTGCAGATTCAAAAGAAACCCACAGTCGAGTAAGTAGGCAGAGATAAAACTCCCTGATTTTCCTTGGGATGCCCTTGCGCCATATGGGCAAAAAGCTCGAGCCCATAGCCAGGGAATTATTGATCTCTCCCAGGGCACGCCAGTTGATTCCACTCCAGATTTCATTCAAGAAGAACTTAAAGCAGGTAGTAATTCACCAAGCTATCCGTTAACCACTGGAAGCGCTCCGCTTCGAGAAGCGCTTAAGAAATATTGTATTGAAACCCTTGGCGTAAGTGGCGACTTTGATGTTCTGCCAACAATTGGTTCAAAAGAATTAGTAGCGCTATTGGCATATATGTTAGAAGCTAAATCAGTTCTAATTCCAGAAATTGCCTATCCAACTTATAAAGTCGGAGCGCTACTGGCTAGAGCTGAACTCGTTGAAGTTGGAATTGATGCAAATACTTGGCCAAAGAGAGCGGATTTAGCCTGGATTAACTCACCATCAAATCCAACAGGTCGGGTTCATAGCAAAGGAGAACTTGAGGCCTGCCTTGCCTGGGTAAGAGAATCTGGAGCAATCCTTGCAAGTGATGAGTGTTATCTGCCCTTTACCAATGGAATAAAGGCTCACTCTATTTTGGCAATCGCAAGTGGTGATAACACCTCAGTGCTGGCGGTTCATTCGCTCTCAAAGCGATCAAATATGGCGGGCTATAGAGGGGCATTTGTTGCTGGCGATCCTAAGTTAGTAGCGCAATTACTAGAGATTCGAAAACATATGGGGATGATGCTTCCGCTGCCGATTCAAAAGTCAATGGCCATTGCACTTTCAGATCAGAGCCATGTTGATAAGCAGGCAGGAAAATATCAAGCAAGGCGAGAGGTGCTTGCTAAAGCGCTAATAGCAGCAGGATTTAAAATTGAGTTTTCAGAAGCTGGGCTATATATCTGGTGTAGTAGAGATGAAAAAGATTGGGACAGTGTGGCTTGGTTTGCAGAATTAGGAATTCTTGTTACGCCAGGAAGTTTCTATGGAAGTAAAGGCGATAGATATGTGCGCATCGCGCTCACTGCTAGCGATGAGAACATATCAAGTGCAGCCTCTCGCATTATCGAGGCGATAAAGCCATGATAAATAAGGCTATTTTGCTTGTTGGGGGCAGAGGAACCCGTCTTGAAGAATTAACTAAAAATACTCCAAAGCCAATGTTAAAGGTAGCAGGAGCTCCAGTTACAGAGCATCAAATTGCTAGAGCGCAAGCAGCTGGAATAAGTGAAATAGTCCTAGCAACCTCATATCTAGCTGAGGTTTTTAAGCCTTACTTTGGTGATGGATCAAAGTTTGGCCTATCAATTAAGTATGCGGTCGAGGAGCAAGCTCTTGGAACTGGTGGGGCAATTGCTAATGCGGCAAAATCTTTGAATCTAGCAAAAGATGAATCTATCTTTATCTTTAATGGCGATGTTCTAAGTGGCCATGATCTAAAAGCCCAGGCAGAGTTTCATGAAAGCAAGGGCGCTGATGTGACTCTGCACTTAGTTAGAGTTGAAGATGCTCGCCCTTATGGCTGCGTTCCTCTTGATTTAGATGGAAAGGTTTTAGAGTTTCTTGAAAAAATGGATCAGCCCAAAGTTAATACTATTAATGCGGGTTGTTATATCTTTAATAACAGGGCAATTGAGCAGATTCGCCCAGATGCAGTGGTCAGTGTTGAGAGGCAGACCTTCCCAGAGCTTTTAGAGAACAAGGGCGCCTTATATGGATATATTGATGATTCATATTGGATTGATATGGGAACTCCAGCTTCATATATTCAAGCCTCAAAAGATTTAGTTTTAAACTCTACAATCTCACCTGCTACTAGGCAGGTAAGAGATGCAGTGATTATCTCTAAAGAGGCTAAGGTAGATGCCACAGCAATGATCTCCGATGGCTCTGTGATTGAATCTGGAGTAATAGTTGGAGCGCGTTGCCAAATCAAAGGCTCAATTATTTCAGCTGGGGCAAGCATTGGTGATGGTTCAATAATTGATAACTGCTATATCGCACCTAATGTTTCAATTGCAAGTAATAAAAAAATATCTGGAGAAATAATCAATAATTAGCTTGTTTTTGCTAAAAAATTAGCGGAAAATCGACAATTAGGGGATTAATTTCTACCCAAAAAGTCACGGCAGCGACTTGACACATATGAATAACAAGCGTGTAATTAGCCCCTAGTAGGCCCACCATTAGGCGTGGGCTCTGTTTTTTAGGGGTATAACTGATGACTGATGCTCGTCGAATAGAGCAGACTTTCATTCCTGGTCCAAGTATCAAATTGGGAAATGGCGAGATCGTTGAGCTATCGTGGCAAGAGAGAGCGCTATGTGCCCAAACCGATCCGGAAGCTTTCTTCCCTGAAAAAGGTGGTTCAACCCGTGAGGCTAAGCGAGTATGTCTCTCCTGTGATGTTAGACAAGAGTGCCTTGAATACGCTCTGGCGCATGATGAACGCTTTGGTATCTGGGGCGGACTTTCAGAGCGCGAACGCCGCCGTCTTAAGCGCCGTCCAGCTTAAATTTAATAGCTATAAGAAAACCAAGTTAGTAACTAGAAGAGTTAAGGGAATTTGGTCTAACTTTTTATTTGAACAAGAGGCGGTGTAATGCCTACTTTAGATAATAACTTTGTCACTGCAATTATCGTCTCTCACAATGGAGCCCTCTGGTTACCTGAAGTTGTGGCATCCCTTGCTAAGCAGAGGCGGGCAATAGATCAGATAATTGCCATTGATACTGGATCTGAAGATAGTTCAGTGAAATTACTGCGGGGAGCTGGCATTGCAACAATCTCCACTGCTAAGGAAACTGGCTTTGGCGCAGCAATTAAAGAAGCGCTTAGTAATTCTAAAGTTAAACGAGGAAATGAATCAGAAACTGAATGGCTCTGGTTGATTCATGATGATTGCGCACCCGATGCAAACGCACTTAAAGAGCTTTTAGCAGCCCTTGATGAGCGACCAGCAGTTGCAATGGCTGGACCCAAATTGCGCGGCTGGCATGATCGAAACCATTTGTTAGAGCTAGGAATTAGCATCGCCTCAAATGGTGCTCGCTGGACGGGACTTGAATATCGCGAATCTGATCAAGGCCAACACGATGGAGTTAGTGAAGTATTAGCCGTTAGTACCGCTGGGGCGTTAATTCGCCGCGATGTCTTTGAAGAGTTAGATGGATTTGATCCAGAACTTTCTTTATTTAGAGATGATGTTGATTTTGGTTGGCGCGTGCATACTGCTGGACATTCAGTAATTGCAGTTCCAAAGGCTATTGCTTATCACGCTGAGGCTGCCTCTAATGAACGAAGGCGCATCGATGTCTCAGATGCTTTTCTTCATCGCCCGCTACTTCTAGATCGCAGGCATGCCGCCTATGTCTTAATGGCCAATACTTCTTGGTGGCTCTTGCCCTTAATTGCTCTCCAACTTCTCTCGGCATCTCTATTTCGCGCAATTGGTTATCTGCTAGCAAAACTTCCAGGATATGCCTTAGATGAAATTGCAGCAGTTGCTCTGGTAATTCTGCAGCCGCAGGACTTAATTAGAGCTAGAGCAAAGCGTAGGAAGAATCGTTTAGTGTCATCAAGGGTTATCTCTCGTTTTGTTCCCCCTAGAGGATCACAACTACAATTGGCAATTGAGCGATCTAGCTCTTCCATTACTCGAAGTTGGCGCCGCTCCTCTATATATGAAGAGAGCAGTCTTACTAGCTCTACTCTAGATCTAAATGATGAAGCTCTAGAAAATGCTGATATTGAATTAGTCCAAGCCCCATCACCAATTAGATGGCTTACTCGTCGCCCAATTCTTAGCGTCTCACTTCTTGTTGTTATATTGACGTTAATTGCCTCACGTAATCGCCTTGGAGCAATAGTTGGTGGCGCTCTAGCGGCAACACCTACAAAAGCCTTTGAACTATTTGCAATGTACTCTGACTCTTGGCATACCGTCGGCCTTGGATCAAGCACTAGCGCACCGCCCTGGGTGGCCTATATTGGATTTGGTTCCTTACTTACCGGCGCAAACTCGTCACTTTTCATTACTGGATTATTTCTTGGTGCAGTCCCTCTTGCGCTCTGGGGTTCATATCTACTTGCAAAGAAATTCACCGATCTACACTTTCTTGCACTCCTTGCAGCCCTGCTCTATACCTTCTCCCCAACGACGCTAAGTGCTATCAATAGTGGCCGAGTTGGAACTCTAGTTTTAGTAGTAATTGGACCGTGGTTGATTAGATCACTATTTGGTCTTGAGCAGCTCGAAAATCTCACTTGGCGAGAGACATGCTGGATTGCGCTGCTACTAACCTTTGTCTGCGCCTTCTCACCAATGACATTTATGTCCATCCTGCTCTGGCAGATTATTTTGGTGATCTTTGATGTTATTGCATTTAATTCCAAAAGCAATGCGATGGATAAAGCAGTCTTTGATAAAAGAAATGCCCGCCGTATTGCAGTGACAATTACGCCATTAATTGTTAATGCTCCTTGGTCTATTGAATTCATTCTTCATCCATCAAGAATCCTTCTTGATCCAGGTTTAAGTCTTGCTGGCGGCGAAGTGATCTCTTTACTTCTAGGAAACCCTGGTGGAATTGGAGCTCCTCCGATTTGGATAATTTCACCAATACTTCTTATTGCTGTAATAGCTATCTTTGTTGGTAAGACAGCGCGCTTAGGAGAGGTAGCGCTATTTTTTATCGCAATTGCAGCGCTACTTGGTTCAAGGCAGGTTTCAGGACATGGAAGTTTTACCCCTGAGCAACTCTGGGTTGGCTCTCTTCTAGTAATTCCGACGTTAACTGCCCTTCTTGCAGCAGTAATCATGATCGATAACTATCTACCTAGCCTTAGCCAATCTCATATTGATTATCGCCATATTCTCCTTGGTTTCACCTCTTTGATTTCTGCGCTCTCTATTCTTGCCTCAGCCACTTGGTGGCTGAGCTCAGCTAGTAGCGCTCCAGTTCAATCCAATTCAAAGTCCGCACTTCCTGCTTTTCTAAGTGCTAGCGCTCAGACCGAGGGGCGTTATAAGACTCTGGTTTTAAGGGCAGAGTCAGCAAAGGTTAAATACTTCATTGCTAGAGATAGAGACCTTCAACTCGGACAAGCAGATGTCATTACAGGTCTTGCCCCAGTGGTTACTAAAGCAATAAATGATTTAATAGCAGGATCTGGCGTTAGTAGCAGTAAAGTTTTTGCTGAGTTTGGAATTAGATATCTCTTTTTAGCAAAGCCTATTGATGAGGAGCTTGTTAGAACTATTGATGGGGCGGGAGGATTTACAAGAGCTGCCTCAACTGATGAAGGAATAACTTGGAAAGTTCCAGGAGCGCTTGGCCATATCTCATTTCTATCTCAAGATGGAACCTACTCAGTTCTACCAAGTGGCGAAATTGGCGCAGCAGGAACACTTACATCTGCTGGAGTTATAGTAATTACTGAAAAGTATGACAAACGTTGGAGGATGCTACTTAATGGCACATATCTGCCTTTAACCCAAACTGAAAATGGGGTACCAAGGTTTTATGCACCAGAAGCTGGAGATTTCCTAATCTTTCATGACGCCACTTCAAGAAGAGCCTGGGTCTCGCTGCAACTATTGACCTTTCTTACCTTAATTGTTCTCGCCCTTCCTTCTCGTCGCAGAAGAAGTCAGATGAGTGAGCAGGAGTTGGCATGAAAGAGACTCGAGCCAGCTTTGCGCTGTTAATTTTTATCATCATTGCCCATATTGCTCACCTACTACCCCAGAGCTCCTCGACTTCTATTGTTACTCAGTCATATCCAGCAACAGCATGTCCTGCTGGGGTATCTGGAGCGCAAGAAACTGCCTTACTTGCCTCTAAAAATATAGAGATTAGAAATATCAATCAACCAAATGTTGAGCTGAAGAAGAATGGCTCTGGAAGCTATCCGCTCAATCGTGGAGCTATTTTGGTAGCTGGAAATGTCGCAAATACAAATGTAATTATGACCAGATCTGGCAAGTGGACGAGCGCTGCAACCTGCACAATCAGCGGTCCTGTCAACTGGTTTGTTGGAGGAACGGCTAATGTCACCAGTCAATCAAAGTTAATTCTGATCAATAGTGGTTTAAGTGATGCTCTAATTGATCTCACCGCTTACTCTGAAAGTGGCTCTAGTCAGAGCCTTCCAGTAACAGTTAGAGCTTCATCTGAGAAAGTAGTTCGTATCGATTCTCTATCACCTGGTTCTGAGCGAATAGTTTTAAAGGTTGAGACTAGAAGTGGTCGAGTAACTTCATATCTATTAGATGAAAGAGTGCGCGGCTTAAGCAATATTGGCGCAGACTTTGTTCCAGCAATATCAGAGGCAAGTAGAGAATTAGTCATTGCAGGCCTTGCCGTAAAGCTTGGCTCTAGTAGTTCGATCAAACATACCTTAAGGCTTATGAGCGTTGGAGAAGTTGATGCTAGCGCTAGCGTTGAGATCATCTCACCTGATGGAGTCTATGTTCCGGTGGAAATTGGCGAGATCTCGCTAAATGCTCGCGAAGTTACAGATATCGATTTAAGTGGCGTTGATTTTGGTAGCAAGACATTTGCTCTAAAAATTAACGCAACAAATGAAATAGTTGCATCCGTTCTATCCGAAGTTAAGAGCGGTTCTATTTCAGACTTTACTTGGAGCGCTCCAAGTCGGAGCTTTAATACTGTGAATTTTAATATTTATGGCCTTGAACCCGTAATGAGCTTTGTAGGGGAGAGAATTATTCTCTCTATTTCCTGGAGAGATAGGCAGGGCAGAGGCAATAGTGAATTGATTCGAGGCGATGAGATAGTCAATTGGCGAGTTCCACCAAATGCTCGACTAATGACTATCAATAGTACAAACCCGGTAGTTGCAGCGATGAGTTGGAAAAGTGGTGATGGGGTTGCCCGTCTCGGTATCGCTCCAAGTACAAACCTTGAAAGCGCCACCAAACCAGTTGCTGATATCGCAGTTATTCAGCCTCGCGGCTAGTAAATCCCATAAAAGTTAGAGTTAAGAGACTAATCTCGCGCCATGTCATCTACTAATAGCTCAAGGCCAAACTCTCGCCCTAGCGCCGTTGGTAGACGTTGCACGCGCTCTGGATGTAGCGCGCATGCAATTAAAACTCTCACCTATATTTACTCTGACTCCACAGCGCTGATTGGACCACTTTCAACATATGTTGAACCACATGCCTATGATCTCTGCTTAGAACACTCAGCAAAATTAACAGTGCCGCAAGGCTGGAGCGTTATTGAACATAATCCTGATAGAGAAATTGTTGAACCATCTCCGGAAGATTTAATAGCAATTGCTGATGCGATTCGCCAGAGCTTTGCCGAAGATATTGTGCCAAAGGCAGTAACTCCTGAAGTTGGTCGTCGTGGCCACCTTAGAGCAATACCCGATAATAAGTAAGAGCGCTAAGATTTAAAGGTGGATCAAGAGCTGCTTGATAAAGTAATTAAGGCCTATGACATTCGTGGCCTAGTTGATGAAGAGATAAGTGCTGACTTTACTTTCGCACTTGGTATTGCCTTTGCTAAATTCATTGAACAAGAGCGCGAACCAGCAACGATCGTTGTGGGAGAGGATATGCGCCCTTCATCTCCTGATTTAGCAACCGCATTTTCAGATGGCATAACCTCGCAAGGACTTGATGTAATTCGCATTGGGCTCTGCTCAACTGATCAACTTTATTTTGCATCGGGAGCGCTTAATATGCCTGGAGCAATGTTCACCGCGAGCCATAATCCAGCGCAATACAATGGAATAAAGCTATGTAGAAGTGGGGCTAAGCCAATTGGCCAAGAATCAGGGCTTGGTTGGATTAAATCGGCAATTGCTCAAGGCTCTCCCATTCCAAATCGCCCTATGGGAAAAGAGCGAAGCCAGGATTTACTAGCTGATTACGTTAAATTCCTATTCTCACTCTTTCCAGAGAAATCTTTTGCTCCAGATTTTCAATCAAGGCCGCTTCGTATCGCAATTGATGCGGGAAATGGGATGGGAGGGCATACCGCACCTGCTGTTATGCGAGAGATAAATGCGGTAGTTGATGGCATTTATTTTGAATTAGATGGAAGCTTTCCAAATCATGAGGCAAATCCGATAGATCCTAAGAATTTAGTTGATCTACAAAATTTAGTGAAAGAGAAAGGTTCAGATATAGGTCTTGCATTTGATGGAGATGCTGATCGTTGCTTCCTCGTTGATGAAAAAGGAGAGCTAGTATCACCATCTGCCCTCACTGCTCTAATTGCAAAACGAGAACTCATTAAAAATCCTGGCGCATCCATTATCTATAACTTGATTTCTTCAAAAGCTGTCCCTGAAGTAATTACTGAATCAGGCGGCAAAGCGCTTCGCTCCAGAGTAGGTCACTCATATATAAAGCAGATGATGGCAGCTGAAGGCGCTGTATTTGGGGGAGAGCATTCTGGGCATTTTTATTTCAAGGACTTTTGGTCAGCAGATTCTGGAATGCTTGCAGCTCTTCATGCAATTGCAGCGCTTCTTGAAAATCAGATGAAGCTATCAGAGCTAATGCAGAGTTTTAATCGATATAGCCTCAGTGGTGAGATCAATACAACAGTTGCTGATCAAGGCAAAGCGATAGAGAAGATCAACTCTTACTTTAAAGATTATGAGCCAGGTTTAACTTTTGATGAGCTTGATGGCCTCACTGTTAGCGCTAAAAATTGGTGGTTTAACCTAAGGTCTTCAAATACCGAGCCGCTATTAAGGCTAAATGTCGAGGCAGATACCCAGGAGCAGATGGCTACTATGCGAGATCTGGTCTTGCAGTTAATAGGAAACGGGTAAACTACGCCTTCTAATCAGAGGCAAGCACTAAACCAATCAGGAGAGATATTTAAGTGAATCCAACAACTATGACCACGCCAAAACACGACATTGCTGATGCTTCACTTGCCGCCGAAGGAAAGAAGCGGATTGAATGGGCTGAGCGAAATATGCCAGTACTTGCCCAGATTAGAGAGCGATTTGAGAAGGAACAGCCATTTAAAGGTGTTCGCTTTGCTGCCTGTATGCATGTAACAACTGAGACTGCCAATCTAATGAGAACCCTAAAAGCTGGAGGGGCAGAGCTTGCGCTATGCGCCTCTAATCCACTCTCAACACAAGATGACACTGCAGCTGCACTTGTTTATGAATATGGAATTAGTGTGTTTGCTAGAAACGCAGTTGATCGCGAAGGTTATTACTCACATATTAATGCTGCCCTTGATATTGAACCTCACCAAGTCTTTGATGATGGATGTGACTTGGTAAATACCCTGCACACTACAAGAACTGAACTACTTCCAAATATCACCGGAGGATGTGAGGAGACAACTACTGGAGTAATTCGTCTTCAGCAGATGGCAAAAGATGGCGCGCTAACGTTCCCAATGATTGCTGTTAATGACACCGATACAAAGCACATGTTTGATAACCGCTATGGCACCGGGCAATCAACAATGGATGCAATATTTCGTGCCACAAATCAATTAATTGCTGGCAAAATATTTGTAGTTTCTGGTTTTGGTTATTGCGGCAAGGGAGTGGCAGAGCGCGCTAGAGGAATGGGCGCTGAGGTTGTAATAACTGAGATTGATCCAACTAAAGCTCTTGATGCGCTGATGCAGGGCTATCGAGTTATGCCAATGGCAGAGGCAGCAAAGGTGGGAGATATTTTTATTACTGTTACCGGTAATCGCACCGTTATTGCAGCAGAGCACTTCCAGGTGATGAAAGATGGAGCAATCTTGGCCAATGCCGGTCACTTTGATATCGAAATTGATGTGGAGTGGCTTGAGAAGAATTCACAGAAGAACCCAAAGATTCGCCATCAAACCGATGAGTATTTACTAGGAAATGGTCGAAGAGTCCTTCTTATTGCTGAGGGGCGTTTAGTAAATCTAGGCGCAGCTGAGGGTCACCCTGCTGTAGTTATGGATATGTCATTTTCTGATCAGGCTCTAACCGCTGAGTGGTTAGTTAAGAGCGCAAAGGGACTTGGCGCCGGAGTTCATATGGTTCCAGTTGAAATTGATAAAGAAGTTGCACTACTTAAATTGAAGTCAATGGGTGCAAGGATTGATTCTTTGACTCCAATCCAGAATGAGTATCTAAACTCTTGGAAGCACGGTAGCTAATGACTTCGGTAATGGTCGTTGATGACGATCAAGACCTTGCCGAAATGTTGGGAATCGTTTTAAATGGCGTAGGTATTGAAGTCGACCTAGTTAGTAGGGGCGATGAAGTACTTGAGGTATTTCGCAATAATCCGCCAGATTTAGTATTGCTAGACATCATGCTTCCTGGTCTTGATGGAATTGAAGTCTGTAAAGAGATTCGTAAACACTCTATGCGAGTGCCAATCGTGATGCTCACGGCAAAGAGTGATACCCATGACATTGTTCGAGGGCTTGAAGCAGGCGCTGATGATTACATGGTCAAGCCATTTAAACCATCAGAGTTAGTGGCGCGAATTAGAACCAGGCTACGCAGAGCAAGCGGAGAAATCTCTAGCACCTTAACAATCGGTGATTTAGCAATTGATATTGTGGAGCACACTGTAACTCGAGCAGGAAAAGAGATTCCTTTAACTCGCCTTGAATTTGATCTCTTAGTATCGCTAGCTAAAGAGCCAGGAAGAGTATTTACGAGAGAAGCTCTCCTTGGTGAAGTCTGGGGTTATCGCCACTCAACTGATACTCGCTTAGTTAATGTTCATATTCAAAGGCTGCGCGCCAAGATTGAGCATGACCCCGAAACTCCCACCATCATCGGCACCGTTCGCGGCATTGGCTATAAGGCAGGCGCCCCAGGTAATAGAAGTTAGAGGCTCTGCCAAGTGAAGATAAGCGAATACTTTCGGACCTCTCTATTTAGAAAAGTCTTCTCTGTCTCAAGCATTATCTCAATTGCTTTAATTTATTTTCTTGGCTCAAATCTCTATAACCGCATCTCTGACGGCATTATCGAGGAGAAGATTTCAGCAGCAATCTCTGAAGGAGAGGCGGCAATTCAATATGCTGATTACCGCTTCTTAATAGGCAGCCTTAACAACAATACTAATTACAAAACAATCGTTGATGAGATTGTGAAATCAACTAATGTCAGCGCCAAGGCCTCTGGTCGAGAGATTGCACTTCTTAGTACTAGTGGCAAGAGAGTTGCTGGAATTCCCTCAAGATCGACTTCAAACTTTTTAGAGCCTTCATCAATTCCAAGAGAGCTAAGAAAGCTTGTCATAGGAGATGATGAGATTCATTGGCAGCGCACCAACTTGCAATACTTCAACGGTGAAAGTGTTGCTGGAGTTGCTGTTGGACATCGCATAGATATTAAGCCTGTAGGTCGATATGAAATGTATGTCCTCTTTGACTTTGCATCACAACAGCAAACTATTGATCTAATTGGTCGTTCGATGTGGGGCACAGGACTTCTTTTGATGGCCTTGATTATGGTTATTGCATCAGTGGTCCTAAGGCAAGTAATTAAGCCAGTTAGGTATGCCGCTGAAGTGGCTGAGCAATTATCATCGGGTGACTTATTAAAGAGAATGCAAGTTAAAGGAAGCGATGAAGTTGCCAGGCTTGGTACTGCTTTCAATAATATGGCAGATACTCTTGCAAAGCAGATTACTCGTCTAGAGAATCTCTCCAGATTGCAGCAGCGATTTGTCTCTGATGTTTCTCATGAGCTACGTACTCCCCTGACAACTATCCGTATGGCCTCTGATTTAATCTATGCAGCAAGAGAGGGATTTGATCCAACTATTGCAAGGAGCGCTGAACTTCTGCTCTCTCAGATTGATCGTTTTGAAGAGCTCTTAACAGACCTATTGGAAGTTGGTCGCTTTGATGCTCAAGTTGCCACTCTCTCGCTTTCAAGAATTGACATTACTAAATTAGTTAATCGCTGCGTTGAAGATTTAGCGATGGATGCTAAGCAAAGAGATGTGAAGATTCGAATCGATGCCCCCCAAGAAGTGCTCTTAATTGATGGGGATTCTCGCCGCATTGAGCGGATTATGCGAAATCTATTGGGAAATGCGATAGATCATGCTGAAGGCAATCCTGTGGATTTAACAATTAAAGATAGTCAGAGCGCAGTTTCGATAGCAGTTAGGGATTATGGAGTTGGCATTGCTACCCATCACCTCGAGCGAGTCTTTGATCGTTTCTGGCGAGCAGATCCTTCCCGCTCTCGTATTAGAGGTGGAACTGGGCTTGGCCTATCAATTGCTAGAGAGGATGCAAATCTTCATGGTGGAGAAATCCAGCTCTGGTCAGAGCTAGGTGCTGGCTCACAATTTGTTTTAACTCTTCCTTTAACTCAAGATCAACCAATCATTGAAGTTCCCATAGGCGAGTTACCCACATATTAAAGTTCTAGCTGATTAATTATTTACTTGCCTTGCTAATAATGGCTAAGTGACATTTGATGATGATAAAGATAAAGGAATATTCCAAGCTCTAAGTTCGCTAGTGTTTCCAAAGATTTGTATTTACTGCCAAAATGAGTTTGCATCTCTTTGTTTAAATTGTCAGCAGCTCTGGCTTGCTTCAATTCAGCGACGATATGTCAAAGGCTTAGCAGTTAATTCAACTCTTGCCTATAACGTTGCAAGCTCCAGAGTAGTGATTCAAGCCAAAGAGAATAGAAATCGAATAGCACAGTATTGGATGGCATCTGCGCTAAGTGCAGCTTTGGAGAAATTTGAATCAGATAATCCAGCGCTAAGTATTTCTCGCTCTCTACTAGTTCCGATTCCTTCAAGTAAATCTGCGATAAGAAGAAGAGGTGAATCCTTTCTCCATCCAATCCTTGATAAATTAGTAGAGTTGCAGATGAATAAAAATGGAGTGCGCTGGCGCTGGAAGGAACTTTTGATCCATCATAAGATGGTTAGAGATCAGAGCGAACTTTCCTACACTGCGCGCCAGAGCAATATGGCAGGCGCCTTTAGGCTTAGAAGTGATGACTTAGTAATGGAAAGACCAATCTTGCTAATAGATGATGTATTGACCACTGGGGCTACGTTATATAGCGCTTTCTGGGCTTTAAGGGAGAGAAATCTGACAGTTTTGGGCGCAGCAACGGTATGTGCGTCAGCCCACCGCCTGCTAATACGATAGAGCCCTAGAACCTCAAGTGGAAGGTTGATCCGTGGTAGCAATTCTCGACAAGATTCTGCGCGCCGGCGAAGGGCGCGCGCTTAAGCAATTGGAAAAGATTGCTGGTCTTGTTAACTCACATGAGGCAACTTATATCGCGATGAGTGATGAGCAGCTACGGGCTATGACCGATACCTTCAAATCACGTCTTGCGCAAGGAGAAGATTTAGATGACCTTCTTCCAGAAGCATTTGCTCTGGTTAGGGAGGCATCAAAGCGAACACTGGGACAGCGCCACTATGACGTTCAGATCATGGGAGGAGCAGCACTTCACCGTGGAAACATTGCAGAGATGCGAACTGGTGAAGGAAAGACTCTGGTAGCAACTCTTCCTTCATACCTAAATGCGCTAACTGGCTTGGGTGTTCACATTATTACTACAAATGATTATCTAGCAGAGCGCGATAGCGAGTGGATGGGACGCATCCATAGATTCTTAGGGTTAAAAGTTGGAGTAATTCTGGCTTCAATGAGTCCAGCAGAGCGGCGCGAACAATATAACTGCGATATTACCTATGGAACAAATAATGAATTTGGTTTTGATTATCTTCGAGACAATATGGCTTGGAACCTAGTTGATTGTGTGCAGCGCGAACATAACTATGCCATCGTCGATGAAGTTGACTCAATTTTGATTGATGAAGCTAGAACTCCTCTGATTATTAGTGGACCTGCTGATAAGGCAACAAAGTGGTATCAAGAATTCGCCAACATTGCCGCACGCTTAACCCGTGGTGAGCATTATGAAGTTGATGAAAAGAAGCGCAACACTGGAATTCTTGATGCTGGAGTTTCAAAGGTAGAAGAGCTACTCGGTATTGAAAATCTCTATGAAGCGGTAAATACCCCAATGATTGGCTATTTAAATAATGCCATTAAAGCTAAAGAGCTCTTTAAGCGTGATAAAGATTATGTGATTATGAGCGGAGAGCTTTTAATTGTCGATGAACATACCGGTCGAGTTCTCTCTGGTCGTCGCTATAGCGAAGGTCTTCATCAAGCACTTGAAGCAAAAGAGCGGGTTGAGATCAAAGATGAAAACCAGACCTTAGCCACAATCACCTTGCAGAACTACTTCCGTATGTATGACAAGTTGGCTGGCATGACTGGTACAGCAATGACTGAAGCTTCAGAATTTATGCAGATCTATAAGCTTGGAGTAATCCCTATTCCAACTAATAAAGTCATGCAACGACTTGATCAATCAGATCTGGTCTATAAGACAGAGGATGCCAAGTTTGAGGCTGTAGCTAACGATATTGCCGAGCGCCATCGAAGGGGACAACCAGTATTGGTTGGAACAGTTAGCGTTGAAAAATCAGAAGTTCTCTCCAGCGCTCTTAGGCGCAAGGGCATACCTCATGAAGTATTAAATGCTAAACAGCATGAACGCGAAGCAGCCATTATCGCAAGAGCAGGAACAGTTGGAGCAGTTACGGTTTCAACAAATATGGCAGGTCGTGGAACTGACATCATGCTTGGTGGAAATCCAGAATTTATGGCTGATTATGAATTACAACGCCAAGGAATTTCACCAGTTGAAAACCCTGAAGAGTATGAAGCGATGTGGCCAGCAGAGATTGAGAGACAGAAAGCTGCAGTCTCAAAGGGCCATGATGAAGTAGTTGCACTTGGCGGGCTCTATGTTCTGGGAACTGAGCGACATGAATCACGCCGTATCGATAATCAGCTTCGAGGTCGATCTGGTCGTCAGGGAGATCCTGGTGAATCTCGTTTCTATCTCTCACTTCAAGATGAATTAATGCGTAGGTTTAACTCGGCTCTTGTCGAGCGTTTCTTAAGCGCTGCAGGCATTCCAGAAGATACGCCGATTGAATCAAAGATGGTCACAAATGCCATTAAATCAGCGCAGACTCAAGTTGAATCACAGAACTTTGAGATGCGTAAAAACGTTCTCAAATATGACGATGTGATGAACCGTCAGCGCGAGGTTATCTATCGCGAGCGACGTGAAGTCTTAGAGGGCGCTGATATTAAAGAGCAGGTCACTGTATTTATTGAAGATACTATTCGCGGTTATGTAGGAGCAGCTACCAATGAAGGATTTCCTGAAGAGTGGGACTTAGATCAACTTTGGACCGCCCTTAAAGCAACCTATCCAATCTCATTTAAAGTCGAGGATATTGAAGCTGAAGTAGGCGGCAGAACTGGCTTAGATAATGATTTCCTTAGCGCAAAAGTCTTAGAAGACATCTTTGCTGCCTATGCAAAACGTGAGCAAGATCTAGGAGCTGAAGTTCTGAGAGAACTTGAGCGAAAGATTCTCCTTTCTGTTTTAGATAGAAAGTGGCGCGAGCATCTCTATGAAATGGATTATCTCCAAGAGGGAATTGGTCTTCGCGCTATGGCGCAGCGAGATCCACTTGTTGAGTATCAGAAAGAGGGATACGAACTATTTTCTGCGATGATGGATGCGATTAAAGAAGAGCTAGTTGGATTCTTATTCAATGTTGAAGTCAAAGTTGAAAATGAACACGTTGAAGCAAAGGGTGTGACTCCAGCTGCTCCAAAGCAAGAGCTTCGCTACTCATCGCCAAGTGAGAGCGGCCAGGTTCCAAACTCTCCGCAGGCAGCAAATGGTGGAGTATCTAGAAATTCACCATGCCCATGTGGTTCTGGAAAGAAATATAAACGCTGCCATGGAGCTGTCTAGCTCCTTATCTAAATTAGGTTCAATTCAGTGCAGAGCCATTTGTGATCTACTCCTTCAAAGCGCGCAACCAGCGCTCTAATTCTCTCTTTAAATATTAAGGTTGCACTTAGTTCAATCACTCCAGCTATTGGTTGGCTCCTTCTAATACTTTTGATCTTTGGTACCTCTTTCAAGCTGCCTACTTGAGCAAGTAGGCAGTTGTAGGTGTAGCGATGAGTGGTGCGAGCCACCTGCGATGCTGGACGCCTTGTTGCCATAATCTCTAAGGCAGTAATTAGATAAGTCAGAGTCCAGCGCGTAGCATTTGGAAGTTCTGAAAGAGATGAGGCAGTGGGAGCAAAATCTGCTTCATAACTCTCACCATGGCTTGTGGGAATTAGATAGAGCTTGTTACTTACCTGGTTTTCTTTTCTTCCAAAGAGTGGGGTTGAATAAAAATTACCTTGCTCAAAGAGTTCTAAAGCTGGGTGATTTAATAGGTCATAATCATTAAGGTCTAAACTTTTATCGTTGAGTTCTGCTTCACTTTTCATCACCGGAGCATCGTGTGAGAGTTGCTAGTTAACTATCCTCTAAAGAGATGAGACCTTATCCACAGCGTGTTGATGGCCTCTATTTAGCTGTGGAAGTAGGAGGTTGCAAGGGCGGGAAATTGGGTATTCATTGCCTATGAAAAATACCAATAAGCTTCAAAGAAACTCCTTTAACTTCTCTATCCGTAGTTATCTAAGAACAATTCTTGGGGGATGCTTAATTGCTGCCTCATTTATCTCAGCTCTAGTCATCTCTAATTCATCTAGCCGCATGATTACTGTTTGGAGCGCAGCTGTTGAACTTGGGCAAGGAGAGGTAATCACATCAGATGATGTGGTTATCAGCAAAGTGTTATTGCCTAGTAATGCGGCAAATTACATTGATGGAGAGGTATCAATAATTGGAAGCTCTGTAGTTAGAGCAATTGGAGCTGATGAGCTAATACCGGCCTATGCTCTAAGTAGTCAGATTGATGAGCAGCTAAAGCAGGTTCCTATCGCTATCTCTCTTACTCAAGTGCCGAAAGATATTGGTAGTGGGCAGAGAGTTGATATCTATGGAATCACTAAATCTGAATTGCGCTCGCAGAGCCTTACATCTGGCAAGTTTAAGAGTCGCTTGATTGCCAGTGATTTAGTGATAGATCAAGTGGATAACCAGGCAAGCGCTCTGGGAGGAGATTTAGTAATCACACTTCTTGTCCCAAAACCAATAATTCCAAGCTTGATTGAAGATATGGGAAATTATAACTTTGTTCTGGTGGGAAATCGGTGAGAGTTAATCTAATCACCGCACTCTCCTCTCATCAGATTGAAGACCAAGTCATTGAAGTTCTATTAAGGCATGACTTTCAGCTTCAAAAGCGCCTTCTATCATCGCTAGATTTTGATGCAGAGCTAATCGCAAGCCCCTCTACCGTTCGAACTTTGATAATTACCGATAAAGACTTTGGAGCAAATTGGCGAGAGATAAAGAGGGGAAGTGATGAGAATCTTTCGATATTAATTCTTGATATAGGCAAGAGAGTTAGTAGTGATGAGATATTAGAACTATCTAATCAGGCCTTAAGAGGAAATGATGAAGTTGACCTCTCCAGAAACGCGCTTCGCAAAGACTCTTGGGTCTTATTTACTGGTTCTGATGGTTCTCCAGGAATCTCAACGCTTGCACTAAATACTGCGCAGGAGTATTCAAAATTAGCCCAGATGCTGCTAATCGATGGAGATTTATCTCATCAGAGTCTCTCCCAGATGGTGGGGGAGAGAGATAGTCATATGCGAAGCTCGTTAAGTAGCGCGCTATCACTTCAGAGCATAAGTTCATTTGATGAGATTGACTCTAAGCTAGGTGAGAGCGTATTTATCGATGTGGGAAGCGCCCCAACAATGAACCAGGCAGTATCTGATCGACGAGTTAAGGGGAAGTTTTTTATGCAGGCCTTTAGTAGCTGCGCTCATCTAATTTATGTAATACATCAAGATAGCCGCGCTCTCTATCAATTAGAGCAATTTGAGGAGTCATATAAGAAGTTCTCATCGGAGCTAAATGTGATCTATCTTCTCAATAAGGAGAGTAGTAGCTCTAGCCGCCCACTCTTTCGAAGAAGCTTTCGAAGCAAGATTGAAAATCAGCCTCACTTCTTTATGCCCTATGAGTATGCCAATTTGGAGCGAGCTCGCAGTAGATATGCCACGCTATCTGAAGTCAACTCTCGTAGCAGCCTCTCTCGAGCCCTACGGGAGTTAGCCATTTATCTTCATGAAAAAATCTGAAGTACTCTTTCGCCTATGCCTTTTCGTCATCTGCTCTCAGATCAGAGTTCACTAACGCAAGATGATGTGCTTCGCCTTGGAGAATTAACTGCTGAATGGCAATTGCTTGCAGATCTCTCATTTGCTGATTTAGTTCTCTGGATTCCAAAGCGCCAAGATCAAAAGAGTTGGCCTGAAGGACATAGAGCTGTAGCGCAAATTCGCCCTATGACGGCAGCAACTGTTTTTACTCACGACTTAATTGGCAATGAAGTCACTTGGGGATCTCGTACAGATTTAGATCAAGCGCTATCAAGCGGTGAAATCATTAGAGATAATAGAGCTGAACAAGTTGGAGAGATAGAGATAAAGGTTGAGTGCATCCCAGTCTTATTCTTAGGTCGCGTGATAGCTGTTATCTCGCGTCATAGAAATCTAGAGACTATGAGAACTCCTTCAAGGCTTGAGCTAAATTATCGTGAGATCGCAAACCACATTTATCGCATGATTGCTGAGGGAAATTTTCCCGTAAAGGACAATGTCTATCTGGCAGAGGCTGCTCCAAGAGTTGGCGATGGTTTGGTCCGAGTAAATGTTTCAGGAGAGGTGCTCTTTGCTAGCCCAAATGCACGCTCTGCCTTAAATAGAGTTGGTTGGGATAAAGACCTTGAAGGGCAGAATTTTGGCCAGGTTCTAGATTCTCTTGTGAGCCCAATATCTCCGCTAAATCCAAAAGAAGAAAATTGGCAGATCAGTATGAGTGGAAAGCAGTTAAGAAGAGAAGAGTTTGAAAATAGCGGCGGGGTATTAGATCTATTGGCCATTCCGTTAACAGAAGGTGATAATCGAATTGGAGCTGTGATTTTGGTTCATAACGTCACAGAGCTAAGGAGAAAAGATAGAGCTCTAATTAGTAAAGATGCCACTATTAGAGAGATTCATCATCGAGTAAAGAACAATTTACAGACAGTTTCAGCTCTCCTGCGCCTTCAAGCACGGCGTATCGAAGACCCAAAAGCTAGCGCTGCAATTGAGGAAGCGGTTAGAAGGGTTGTATCAATAGCTTTAGTCCACGAGACCCTATCTGCCACCTCGCAGGATTTAGTGCAATTTGATGAGGTTATTACCAAGATTATTCAAGGCGCATCAGAGTTAAATATTAGACCGAATGAAATCCAGATCAAGAAGATGGGGGAATTTGGCCTAATCTCATCGATGGTGGCAACGCCTCTTGCCTTAGTTTTAACAGAGTTGATTCATAATGCTTTAGAACACGGCCTTAGTACTAGCGGTGACTTAGTGGAGTTAAGAATTAATCGGCAAGCAGCGTCAATGACAATTACTGTTACTGACAATGGAGCTGGAATTCCAAGTGACTTCTCACTTGAATTAAACACCAATTTGGGTTTGCAGATTGTTCAGACTTTAACTAAAAATGAGTTAGCCGGGAAGATAGAATTTATCAAGCAAAATATCGGAACGCAGGTAGCGATTTCGTTTCCACTAGAGCGTTAAAGATCTAATCTTCAAAGCTAGTTTCAGATAAACGAGCGCGATTTCTAGCAGCGCGACGCTTCATAGCTCGTCTTTCATCCTCAGATAACCCACCCCAAACTCCAGAGTCTTGACCGCTCTCAAGCGCCCATTGCAAACAATCTTGCCTAACGATGCAAGGAACACAGATCTTCTTAGCCTCTTCAATTTGAGCGATTGCAGGTCCAGTATTTCCAACAGGAAAGAAGAGTTCAGGGTCGATATCGCGACAGGCAGCGCGGTGGCGCCAATCCAAGCTCATAAGACCTCATCAATCTTCAGGCAAGGGGCAGTTCGGGGAAACCGAGATTGACCATTCTTGCGTCTTTGGGTGTAATGCAAACCAGATATTGGCGCGATTACCGCGTTATTATCCACGCTAAAACATCTTTACTCAAGAGTCTTTGCCCGCGATTTCGCAGAAATTAGTGAGATAGAGCGCTAGAGCTCTTAATTTTTTAGATTTTGAATAATTCTTAGATCAAGTGCCCCCGACAGGATTCGAACCTGTGCACCCGCCTCCGGAGGGCGGTGCTCTATCCCCTGAGCTACGGGGGCTCTTTGGAAAAGATTATCAGTGATTCCTCTGCCAATATTGGCCCATGAAAGAACGAGCGTATTTTGCAACTGGTTGCTTCTGGGGAGCAGAGCGAAGATTCTGGAATTTATCTGGAGTAATCTCAACATCGGTTGGATATATGGGTGGAGATACTAAGTCGCCAACATATGAAGAGGTCTGCACTGGAAAAACAAATCATGCTGAAATGGTTGAGGTAGTTTTTGATCCAGAGCAAATTTCATATCAAAGACTTCTTGAAGAGTTCTGGGTAATGCATGATCCAACTTCACTAAATAAACAGGGTGGAGATATTGGAACTCAGTATCGAAGTGCAATCTTCACTACTACCCCGCAACAGTTAGATGTTGCCCAAAAGACTCGACAGGTTTACAACGATGTCCTTAAGAGCGCAGGAATTGGTGAAATTGTTACTCAGATTCAAAGCGCAGCTGGACATGAGTATTTCCTAGCAGAGGAGTATCACCAAAGATATTTAGAGAAGAATCCCAATGGATACGACTGTCACTCAAGTACTGGGATTGCATACCCAGCTTTGAAGGCTTAAGGAGATAGCGATGTCATATAGCGAATCTGATCTTCCTAAAATTAATCCCAAGACTGGAAAAGCCTTCCCAGTTCAATTAGATGATGAGAGTTTAGCTAAGAGTCTAGATCCACTTTCCTATGATGTGCTGCGTAAAGCTGGAACTGAAGTTGCATTTACTGGAAAGTATTATGAAAGTGAAACCATTGGAGTTTATAAGTGCAAAGCCTGTAGCGCAGAGCTATTTAGAAGTGAAACTAAGTTTCATTCCGGCTGCGGCTGGCCCTCCTTCTATGCTCCAAAAAGTGATGATGCAGTGGTGCTATTAGAGGATCGCTCGCTTGCGCCAAGAATAAGAGTTGAGGTGCGCTGCGCCTCTTGTGGTTCACACCTCGGGCATGTATTTGAAGGTGAGGGTTATGCAGTTCCAACAGATCAGCGTTGGTGTATTAACTCAGTTGCCTTAACACTTGAACCAAAAAACTCCTAGGCAGTTTCAGTAGCGCGCCAGCAATACCAAGCTAAGTGGCTGCGATATGGGCTATAGATTTCACCTAATTTAAGAAGCTCAGCTGGCTTTATCTCACCTCTCATGCGATGCACTCTCTCCCAACCACGCCTGACTCCAAGATCTCCCACTGGCCAAACATCTTGTCTGCCTAATTGAAAGATTAAAAACATCTCAACGGTCCAGATTCCAATTCCAAAGAGTGGCAGAAGCTGCTCTCTGATTTCTTCATCTTCTAGGCGATGAAGAGAGCTCATAGAAACCTTTGAGCTAAGGGCAGCTTGAGCTAACTCCTCTAAAGCCCGAGCCTTTGAGTTTGAGCAACCAGCGCCTCTTAACTCACTTCTACTCAATCTACCTATTCCACTCGGTGAAATTCTGCCGCCTGAAAGGTGCTTAACTCTTCCAATAATTGTTGCTGCAGCTTTAGTTGATAATTGCTGAGAGAGAATTGATGAAGCAAGTGTGGAGAAATTACTTTCCAATGGCTTCTTTGAGTTAAGGCCAATTGGGCAGGGCCCAAATTCTTCGATGATGGGCTTGAATCTGGGATTTCTCTTGGCGATCTCTACGCCAATTTTTCGAGATTGCGCCAGCGTGATTGCCATGAGAAGGCAGGGTAGCCATTTTCAGTTTTTCAGTCTATTTTTAGCCGCTTACAGAGTTTTACATTCTTAATCGAGCTCTTTGCATAAGGGGCTTTGAAAGGTTTTCATGGCAGCCGGTATCAAGGAAGTAGCTAGTGAGGCTGGAGTCTCTATCGCCACAGTCTCGCGAGCTCTTCGAGGCTTAAATCATGTTAATCCTGAAACACGTAAGAAAATTCTTGATGCTGCAGAGAAACTTGGTTATCCCATCCCGCAGAGCTCTGCTAAAGCTTTATTTGGAAGAACTAATTCAGTTGGAGTTGTTGCTCCATTTATCTCTAGATGGTATTTCGCCCAAGTTATTAATGGCGCAGAGCAAGCCCTTCGGGAAGCAGGACTTGATCTTCTCCTCTATAACTTCTCACAGCTAAAAGGGCGTGAGCGCCTATTCCAACATCAATTACTAAAGGGTCGAGTAGATGCCTTAATTGTGATCAGTCTTCCGCCAACGGAGGAAGAGTTTGATTCGATGTTAAGCCTTGGAATTCCCATCGCACTCGTTGGAATGCATCATGCACAGTGTTCTAGCGTGGCTATTGATGATGTTGCAGGGGCAAGAACAGCAACTCAGCATTTAGTTAATTTAGGCCATAAAAAAATTGCTCTTCTCTCAGGACGGCCTGATGATCCATTTGGTTTTAGCGTTCCACAAGATCGCCGTAAGGGATTTATGCAAGTCTTAGCTGAGAGCGGTTTGGAGTTTAAGCCATCTCGAGAAGTCTTTGGTGATTTCACAATGCATGGAGCAAGTAGAGCTATGGATGATTTATTGGCAAGAGCGGATAGACCAACAGCGATATTTTGCCAATCGGATGAGATGGCACTTGGTGCGCTACAAGCTATTAGAAGAAATGGTTTAAAAGTTCCCGATGACATTTCAATAATTGGCTTTGATGGCCATGAAATGGCAGAGTTTTCAGACCTAACCACTATTGAGCAACCAGTCGCTCTAATGGGGGAGATGGCTGCATGGTCGATTATGGAGCGCTTAAAACTTCCTAAGAGCGAATCTCATTCGCTAACCCTTCCAACTACTTTGGTAGTACGAAACTCCACCAGGCGCTTGGAGGCCTAGAAATTAATAGCGAAAATAAGGTGGATTGGTGGTCAAATTCTTCGATTTATCAGGTTTATCCCCGCTCCTTTCAAGATACTAATGGTGATGGTGAGGGAGATTTAGTTGGCGTTATTTCAAGGCTTTCCTACTTAAAATCACTTGGCATCGATGCAATATGGCTAAGCCCCTTTTATCTTTCACCAAATAATGATGGTGGTTATGATGTTCAAGATCCAAGAACGGTTGATCCAAGATTTGGAAGTATGGAAGATGCTGTTAATTTAATTAAAGCTGCACATAGATCTGATTTAAGAATCATCGTTGACCTAGTTCCAAATCATTTCTCAACTGAGCACCAATGGTTTAAGGCAGCTCTTAAGTCTCTACCTGGATCTTTAGAACGCTCGCGCTTTCATTTCTATGATGGCAAAGGTGAAGGCGGAGCGATCCCTCCAAATAATTGGTGCTCAATCTTTGGCGGTCCTGCCTGGAGCAGAGTTATCGAGGCAGATGGCAAGCCTGGTCAGTGGTATCTACATCTATTTGACTCAACTCAAGCCGATTTAAATTGGGAAAACAATGAGGTGAAAGAAGACTTTGAAAAGACCCTTCGATTCTGGCTTGATAAGGGCGTTGATGGATTTCGAATTGATGTTGCTCAAGGCCTAGTTAAAGAGGAGATCTTTAAGGATCATAGAGATCCAGAAGGTTTGACTCGAGCTCTTCGCCTTGATGTTAGCGATATGGATAGATTCGAGCGCGAATCACTTCTTGCCGATGTTCCATTCTTTGATAATGAGGGAGTACATGAGATTTATCGCAGTTGGCGAAAAATACTTGATTCCTATTCAGGTCAGAGAATGAGCGTTGCTGAAGCATGGGTTCATCCCAGCTCCAGGGCAATGAGATATGTAAGAAGTGATGAACTCCATCAGATATTTAACTTTGACTTTCTAATCGCTCCTTGGGATGCAGAATTTCTAGTAAGTGCTATCAATAAAACTCTCTCTGAAGTTGGGCAAGTTGGCGCCTCTCCTACCTGGGTTCTCTCAAATCATGATTCTCCAAGACTTGTATCAAGACTTGGTGGCGGAGAGCTAGGAAGGCAGAGAGCAAAAGCGATGGCGCTACTAACCCATGGCCTTCCTGGCGGTATTTATATTTATCAAGGCGAGGAGCTAGGGCTTGAAGATGGCCAGCTTGAAGATAAAGATCGCCAAGATCCAGTCTTCTTTAGAACCAAAGGTGTTGATAAAGGTCGAGATGGCGCGCGCATTCCAATTCCTTGGAGCTCTCAATTATCAAATTATGGATTTACAACTACAAAACCTTGGTTACCAATTCCAAGTGATTGGCAAGATCACTGCGTTGAAGCGCAAGTAGATGGTGATAGCCACTTAGCTCTCTATCGCAGGTCACTTCATATGAGAAAACTTTTATCGCGCCAGCTACCGACATCAAATGAGATAACTTGGATTGATACCCCCAAGGAAGTTCTAGCCTTTAGCCGAGGGGATGATTTCCTCCTCTATGCCAACACTGGAGGTGAGAGCCTTGAGCTAAAGCTCAAGAGTGATAGCCAGATCATCCTGGCCTCATCTGCTCAGGCTCAATTAACGTCAGGCACGCTCACCCTGCCTGCTGAGAGCACGGTTTGGCTCGGGAAAATAACAAAATAGTTAGTCATTTACCGCCCTTTTACAGAGCCTCCCTATTGCTTGGTTGAGGGCTCAAGAGAAGGATGAGGTCTAATTCCTCAGAGAAATCTGCGGAACTTCTATGGTCCTTTCGAAAGGGGAAACTATATGACCGCATCATTGCGGCGTCGTCGGCTTCTGTTGGCGACATCTTTATTCGCAGCGCTATCACTTGTATTAAGTTCCTGCTCCAGTTCAGATGATTCTGCTGGTGGGGAAAATTGTGATGCCTATGAAGCTTATCAAGGCTATGACGGAACAGAGGTAGAAATCTATACCTCTATCCGTAGCCCAGAGGCAGAGATTTTTCAGGAATCATTTGCTGAATTTGAAGAGTGCACCGGAATCATCATTAGCTGGAATGGAACTGCTGAGTTTGAAGCACAACTTCCAGTTCGTGTTGAAGGTGGCACAGCTCCAGATCTTGCAGTCTTCCCACAACCAGGTCTATTAAAGGCAATGGTTGCTACTGGAAAGATGTTCCCTGCAACTAGCGATGTCTCAGCTAATGCAGATGAATTCTATGGCCCAGATTGGAAGGCATATGGAACCGTTGATAGAACCTTCTATGCCGCTCCACTTGGTGCAAGCGTAAAGTCATTTGTCTGGTATTCACCAAAGACATTTGCTGACAACGGATGGACAATTCCAACAACTTGGCCAGAGTTACTAGCTCTCTCTGACCAGATTGCTGCTGAAGGCAAAGTTCAACCATGGTGCGTTGGCTTTGGCTCCGGAGATGCAACAGGTTGGGTTGGAACTGACTGGATGGAAGACATCATGCTCCGTGTTAATGACGCAGCAACTTATGATGCTTGGGTTAATCACACCATGCCATTTAATGATCCAAAGGTTGCAGCAGTTCTTAAGGAAGCTGGTAAGGTTCTAAAGAACGCTAAGTACGTAGGAAATGTTTCAGCAATTGCCACAACTACCTTCCAAGATGGTGGAGCTGGAATTGTTGATGGATCCTGCGCAATGCATCGTCAGGCTTCATTTATTGGCGGAATTCTTGCCGCTAATTACGGCGCAACCATTGTTACTCCAGAAGATACTGATGTTGAAGGCGGAATTACTACCTTCTACTTCCCAGGTGTGACTGCTGATCAACGACCTGCCCTCGGTGGCGGAGAGTTCGTTGGCGCATTCTCAGATCGCGGTGAAGTTGGAGCAGTTCAGCTTTACCTAACATCTCCTGAATGGAATAACAAGAAGGCAGCACTTGGTGGCTGGTTCTCAGCTAACAAGGGTCTAGATACTGCAAATGTTGCAGATCCAGTAAATAAGAATGCGGTTGAAATTCTCAAGAATGCAACCATCTTCCGTTTTGATGGATCAGATGCAATGCCTGCAGCAGTTGGCACCGGTTCATTCTGGAGAGAAATGACTGCTTGGGTTGCTGAGAACAAGTCTGATAAGGCTGTTCTTGATGCAATCGAGAAGTCCTGGCCTAAGTCTTAAAAAGACTTCGGCGCCTCAGTGGCCTAATAGCCCCTGAGAAGTAGTAGTTGTAAGGGGTGTAGCACTTATAAAAGTTGCTACACCCCTTATGCAAAATAGAACTCTTTGCAATAATGCTTATAGGCTTTAAATAATCTGGCAAAGAATTATTACTTAAGGGGAGTTGAGCTTTGATGCTTGAGTTAGCGGCGCGCCAATCTCAACTTGAACAGGCTGCCTCAAAATTAACTGGCCTTGTAATCACAATAATTGTATTTGCAATCATTGTAAGTCTCGCCTTTTATTTGGCTGAGAGAACTTCAGAGCGAGTACAGAGATTAGTTAAATACTTACTTTTTCTTGCTCCAGCGCTCATATTTCTCTTTGTAGGATTGATAGCTCCTGCCATTAGGACGCTCTATTTATCTTTCAGAGATGCAAGAGGAGATAATTTTGTTGGTTTAGAGAATTACATCTGGGCCTTTACTCAGCCAGAGATTCTCCAGATTTTACGGAACACCGGTATCTGGATGCTCGTTGCTCCAATAGCCTCAACTGCTCTTGGATTAACTATTGCAGTTCTAACAGATCGTATGAAGCGGCCTGGGTTAGTTAAGTCTTTGATCTTTATGCCAATGGCAATCTCCTTTGTTGGAGCTGGAATCATCTGGAAATTTGTCTATCAATTCCAGCCGAATGATCGAGTTGCCGAAATTGGTCTACTAAGCCAGATAGCCGAATGGCTAGGTTTTGTTCCAACAAATTGGATTTTGACCGCTCCTTTAAACACCTTCTTGCTTATAGTTGTTTTCGTCTGGATTCAAACAGGTTTTGCCATGGTGATTCTCTCTGCAGCGATAAAAGCAATTCCTGAGGAGATCTTGGAAGCATCGATGCTTGATGGAGCAAGTGGCTGGAAGAGATTTGCAAGAGTGACTGTTCCTATGATTCGAGGAACAATCATCGTGGTTTTAAGCACAATCACTATCGGAGCACTTAAGGTCTTCGACATCATTAGAACTATGACTGGTGGAAACTTTAAGACCAGCGTAATTGCCAACGAGATGTATAACCAGTCATTTAGAGCGCTGAATTACGGAACTGGAAGCGCCCTGGCAATCATTTTGTTCCTTGGAGTTATTCCATTAGTTGCCTATAACGTGATGCATCTGCGACGTGAGAGATCGGAGCGGTGATGGCAAAGGCGATAAAGAAAGGCAAAGTTGAAGCGGTGAAGAGCCACTTAAGCTCTCCCTGGGCAAGCTTTGTAGCAATTTTGGTAGCAGTACTCTGGACGATTCCTACCTTTGGCCTCTTTGTTACTTCCTTAAGACCTCAGACGGGAATCAACTCATCTGGATGGTGGACAGTACTTACCAAGCCTGAATTTACTCTTGAGAATTACAGCAGAGTCTTGTTTGAAGGTCGCGGCGCTACTCCTCCTTTGAGTCAGTACTTTGTAAATACCTTTGCCATCGTTATTCCTTCAACAATTATTCCAATAACAATTGCAATCTTTGCAGCTTATGCAATTGCTTGGTTTGACTTTAGGGGAAGAAACTTTATTTTCTTTGGAATCTTTGCCCTCCAAGTAATTCCACTTCAGATGTCTCTAATTCCTTTGCTTCAATTATTCTCTGGAGGACTTCATATTGGAAGCGTTACTGTGATTCCAAGTTTTGGTATCACTGGAACCTTTATTCCAATATGGCTGGCTCACACTATGTTTGGTCTTCCGCTTGCGATATTTCTGCTCCATAACTTTATTGCGCAATTACCGAGAGAGCTGATGGAGGCGGCCAGGGTTGATGGCGCCGATTATTTCAAGCTATTTAGACAAATAGTCTTGCCACTTAGCATCCCGGCAATTGCATCCTTTGCGATCTTCCAATTCTTATGGGTTTGGAATGATTTACTTGTTGCTCTCACATTTGGTGGTGGGAAGCGAGATATTGCACCTCTCATGGTCAGACTTGCTGAAATGACTGGAACTAGAGGGGGAGATTGGGAGTTGTTAACTGCAGGCGCCTTTGTTTCTATCTTGGTGCCGGTAGGTGTTTTCTTTGCGCTACAGAGATATTTTGTGCGAGGTTTATTAGCTGGTTCCGTTAAGGGTTAATACCTTTCATTTAATTTGATAGCAGTGGCATACTCCTGCCCATGGCCGAAGTTGTTAGAGCCCCTGGGCTAAATGAGCTACGAGGCAGAAAGAGCGATAAGTGGAGATTTTTCCCTAGCGATGTTCTTCCCCTTCCAGTTGCTGAAATGGATTTCCCGATAGCCGAGCCAATCAAGCAAGCACTTCGCGACATGATTGATCGCTCTGATACTGGTTACTTAGGTCCAATGCCGGAGCTATTTGAAGCATTTTCTAAATTTGCAGATACACGTTGGGGTTGGAAAGTTGATCCTGCTCATATTCGCACAGCCACCGATGCTGGCGTGGCAGCAGTTGAAGTAATTCGAACTCTCTTAAAACCCGGCGAGAAACTAATGGTTAATTCTCCAGTTTATGAAAATTTCTGGACCTGGCCTAAAGAGGTAGGTGCAACTTTAGTTGATGTCCCGCTAAAACAAGAGGGAGAAAACTATTGGCTTGATTTAGATGGCATTGAGAGAGAATATAAAGCTGGAGTTAAAGTTCATCTGCTTTGCCATCCTCATAATCCTGTTGGAGTTATCTTTGCTAAAGAAGTTTTGACCTCACTTGCCTCCTTAGCTAAAAAATACGGCGTAGTAATAATTAGCGATGAAATTCATGCACCTCTTGTCTATAAAGGGCGCGAGTTTCATCCATTTATGGCCGTTAGCGATGATGCTCGCGAAGTATGCGTAGCTATCTCTGGCTCTGGGAAAGCGTTTAATCTAGCTGGACTCAAATGCGCTTTAATCATCACAGGCACGGAGGAGCTAAAGCAGCGAATTAACGCAATGCCTGAATCTGTTGGCTATCGAGCCTCTATTTTTGGGGCAGTTGCGACAACTGCTGGCTTTGCCCAATCAATTGATTGGCTAGACGGGGTAATTACGACACTTGAAGAGAATAAAGTATTAATAAGAAATTTAATTGATAGCAAGATTCCATCTATTGCCTATCGAGAGCCTGACTTTAGCTATTTGGCCTGGCTTGATCTCTCAGCTCTTAACTTAGGAGATGACCCAGCAAAGCATCTTTTAGAGAGAGGAAAAGTAGCTTTTAAAGGCGGCTATATGTATGGCCCCAACCATAAACAATATATTCGCTTTAACTTTGGAACTAGCCCTGAGATTATTACTGAAGCATTTGATCGCATCCTAAAATCTCTATGAAGAGCTATGACGCGGTAGTAATTGGCAGTGGACATAATGGGCTTGTTTCAGCTTGCTATCTAGCTAAAGCTGGGAAGAGTATTTTAGTTCTAGAAAAGAGCGCCTCACTTGGGGGAGCAACAACTAGTGTGAAAGCTTTTAAGGGAGTTGATGCCAAACTCTCTAGATATTCGTATTTAGTCTCTCTTCTACCAGATCAAATCATTAAAGACCTATCACTTAACTTTGAAACTATTGGCCGTAAAGTATCTTCATATACTCCTTACTTCGATGGCGAGAGTGATAAAGGGTTATTAATCAATTCAGATTTTGATCAAGAAAGTAGAGATTCACTCTCTGAACTAACAGAAGGTGATGATGAAGCTATAGCCTGGGAGAGCTTCTATCGATCTATTAAAGAGTTTGCTGAAGTTGTTGCTCCAACTATGTTGGAACCAGTGCCAACAGAGTCAGAGATAAAGGAGCTAGTAGATCCACTCACCTGGGTAGAGCTAGTTGAAAACACCTTAGCTCAGAGCCTAAACGATAATTTCTTTGATGATCTAGTAAAAGGTGTAGTCCTTACCGATGGACTTATCGGTACATTTACTAGCGCTGATGATCACCTAGCTAATAAGTGCTTTATCTATCACGTTATTGGAAACTCAAGTGGGCAGTGGCGCGTTCCTAAAGGTGGGATGGGGGTTCTAGTTGATCAACTACTAATTAGGGCAAAGCAATTGGGCGTTGAGATAGTTGCCAGCCAAGAGGTTACTTCAATTACTCAAGGCGATAATAATCTTTTAATTCAGACTCAAGATGGAAAGAGCTATAAAGCAAAAGTCGCGCTAGCAAATTGTGCGCCCAGAGTCTTAGAGAGAATCACTGACTTTAAGGCGCCACCACTTCGAGATGGTTCGCAGGTGAAGATAAATATGGTTTTAAGAGAGCTTCCTAAGCTAAAAAGTGGGGCTGATCCTAAAGTGGCCTTTGCTGGGACATTTCATGTAAACGAGAGCTACTTTGAGCTAGAGCAGGCTTTTGCTCAAGCAAGCCTTGGTCAGATTCCAGATGTCATTCCCTCCGAGCTCTACTGCCATACCCTCACCGATTCAACGATTCTGCATCCAGATTTGATAGCTGCTGGCTACCAGAGCCTTACTCTCTTTGCTCTTCATCTTCCAGCTTCACTCTTTGATAAAGATCATGACCGAATCAAGGCTGAGGTGAGCAAGAGAATTTTGGATGGTTTTAGCGAGTTTTTAGAGAGGCCAATTGAGAGTTATTTAGCTAAAGATAGTGACGGCCATCTCTGTATTGAGGTTAAGACCCCGCAAGAATTAGAAAAAGAGCTGGGACTACCTAGAGGAAATATCTTCCATAGCGATCTCCAATTTCCCTGGAAGCAAGATGGGGATAGTAGAAAGTGGGGAGTTGAAACTAGTTCGGAGCGAATTTTCCTAGCAGGCGCTGGCGCGCTTCGTGGCGGCGGGGTTAGTGGAATTGCCGGACATAACGCTGCTATGGCTGCGTTGGAAACTTTGGCAAGGCTGACATAGAATCAAGCCATGATTAAAGCAATTAGCAGAATTACAGCACTCGTTGCTTTAATTCTTGTTGCTGTAAAAGGGGCTCTCTCATTCTTATCTTGGGTTGAAAAACAAGAAGATGTTGAAGCGGTCTGGTCTGAAGACGAGGATTTAGAAGAAGCTTTCTAGTGAGTGATACTTATATTCCTGGAACTTGTAATCTAGGTAAAGCCGAAGTACGTAGCCGCCAGGTTGTGGCGCTAGTTGGTTTTGTAATTTCACTGATTCTAGCGATTGGCTTAATTGCTGCCTCCGCACCTCAAGCCTCAGGTCTAACTCTCTTTGCCCCGCTCATTATCTTCTCAGTCGGCTTTATTCAATCAAGGAAAAAATTCTGCCTCGCTTATGGACTTGCTGGAACTTTTAATTTGGGAAAACTTGGTCAGATATCAAAGGTAGCAAATCCAGAAGATAAACCTGCAGATCGCAAAACCGCTCTTTTAATCTTGGCTCAAGCAACAGCGCTAGCGCTAGGGATTACAGGGGCCTTTACTCTCCTTCTTCTGTAATAAATTCAGGCTTAACTCTCAGTTAATTCCGGAGGATAACTCTTGCCTACGCCTTAAAAGTAGGAGTACTTTGGCATAGTTACAAGCAAGATAATGCTCTAGAGAAATTAAGGAGAGCGATGAAGATAATAATTCATAACCATGGAGAATCGTTAGCGATAGATTTTCAAAAGATTGCAGTTGAACGCTTAGAGAGGCTAAGTAGATTTAGTATTCCAATTGAGAGAATTGATGTAGATGTAAAACATGAGGCAAACCCCAGATTTGGAAAGAGCTCTCATAGAGTAGTTCTCACCTCCCATGGAAGTGGGCCACTTCTTAGAGCAGAGGGCTCAGGCTTTAATGATTTAGCAGCATTTGATGAAGCGGCTGAAGCTGTTGAGCTTCAACTGCGTAAGCGCCATGAGCGGAGTAAAGATATAGATCGCACTAGCCTTCGAAAGCTTCGTGGCTCAAAGGATTAGCAATATTGTTCATTGCAAGTAAGTGCTCCCTTAGACTTATCTTCTAACTTTTTCTCATTTTAGGAAGGCAGAGCGCGTGATTGAAAATCTTGATAAAGCGCTCTTACGCGCGCAAGAGGTATTAGCTAGCCCAGAGTCAATCAGGCGCATCTGCATTTCAGGAAAGGCGAAAGGTAAACAACCAGAACAAGTTCGGATTGATATTCGCCCAGTTGTTCTTAAAGCAGGCCTTCATTGGCAGGTAGTTAGCCATGATGGAAAGCGTGACACTACAAAAAATCTTGCTTTAAACGAGCTCTCTTTAGCCAAATTATTTGAAATAGGTTATGCAAATATTTTGATAGAGAGCACTAGCCAAGAGATAAGTCTTCGATTAACAAAGTCAGGCGATGCTCAACTTTCAACAAAGAGAGTTGAGTTAGATGCAGCTGAGCTATCTCACGATAGGTCTAAAGAGCGGCTATTAAGCGCAGATGATGAAATATTTATAGAGCTCGGTATCTCTGACCATAACGGAAAGTTAAAGCCAAGTAGGAGCGATAAATTTATTCAAGTTCAAGAATTTCTTAAAATCTTGAGCCATAGCCTTGATGAGAAGCGAGATAAGAGCCAAGAACTGAAAGTAATCGATCTTGGCTGTGGCCATGCATATCTAACCCTTGCAGCACATAAGTACTTAATTAATCAGGGATATAAAGTGAAAACCTTAGGTATTGATGAGAGGCAAGAGAGCAGAGAGCGAAACATAGCTCTTGTTGATAAGTTAAAAATGAGTAAAGAAATCTCCTTTCAAGCAACGAAAATAGCAAACTTAGAGTTAGCTAACTTTGATATTGCAATTGCTCTTCATGCCTGTGATACGGCAAGTGATGATGCAATCTCTTGGGCAGTAAAAAGCGGGGTAGAAATGATCTTGGTTGCCCCTTGCTGCCATCATGACATTCAAAGACAGATGAAGCACTCTCCAGCTCCATGGAATATCGCTACTAAACATGGAATTATCAATCAGAGAGTGGGAGATATTCTCACAGATTCAATAAGAGCTAGCGTGCTAAAGATTTTGGGATATCGCACCGATATCATCGAATTTGTTGCAGGGGAGCACACACCTAAAAATCTGATGATTCGCGCCTTTAAAACTGGAGCGCCAGCGCAGCGGGCTGATATCGAAGAGTTAGAGCAGATGATTGCGCAGTGGAAAATCAAGCCTGCCTTAATGGTTCGCCTTAAAGAAGAGCTCTCAGTTAGGCTTGGCTAATGTCCTCAAAGCAATCTGGCGGCAAAGTTTTAGCATCACTTCCTACTGGCCAGAAGGTTGGAATTGCATTCTCTGGCGGCCTTGATACCTCTGTTGCAGTTGCATGGATGAGACAAAAAGGGGCGCTGCCCTGTGCTTACACCGCAGATCTTGGCCAATATGATGAAAGCAATATCGAAAGTATCGCTTCAAGAGCTAAAGAGTATGGAGCAGAGATTGCTCGCCTTATTGATTGCAAGAACTCTCTAGTTGAAGAGGGCCTTGCTGCTTTAGCATCTGGCGCTTTTCATATTAGAAGCGCTGGAAAGATTTACTTCAACACCACTCCACTTGGAAGAGCTGTTACTGGAACACTTCTAGTTAGAGCGATGCTTGAAGATAACGTTTTGATCTGGGGAGATGGCTCGACATATAAGGGCAATGACATAGAGCGCTTCTATCGCTATGGCCTGCTAGCAAATCCTGAGCTAAAGATTTATAAGCCATGGCTTGATAGCGAATTTGTCGCAGAGCTTGGTGGTAGAAAAGAGATGTCAGATTGGCTTAAGAGCCATAACTTGCCTTATCGCGATAGCGCTGAGAAGGCTTACTCAACAGATGCCAATATCTTGGGAGCTACTCATGAGGCTAAGAAACTTGAGGAGCTAAGTACTTCAATTGAGATAGTTGAGCCAATAATGGGAGTCAAGTTCTGGGATCCCGCAGTAGCAATCACGCAAGAAGATGTGAAAATAACCTTTAAGTCGGGAAGACCAGTTGCAATAAATAATAAAGATTTCAGCGATCCTGTTGAGTTGATGAAGCAAGCTAACTTGATTGGTGGCCGCCATGGCCTTGGAATGTCAGATCAAATTGAGAATCGAATTATTGAGGCAAAGAGCCGAGGCATCTATGAAGCACCTGGAATGGCGCTGCTATTTATTGCCTATGAGCGCCTACTTAGCGCAGTTCACAATGAAGAGACTCTGGCTAATTACTATCAATCAGGAAGAAAGCTTGGCCGTCTGCTCTATGAAGGAAGATGGCTAGATCCACAATCGCTAATGCTTAGAGAATCACTAACTCGCTGGGTGGCATCGGCTGTAAGCGGTGAAGTTGTCTTGAGGCTAAGGCGAGGCGATGATTATTCAATTATTGATACCAAAGGCGAGAACTTTAGTTATCACCCAGAGAAACTCTCAATGGAGAGAACGCAGTCAGCAGCCTTTGGACCAGAGGATCGAATTGGGCAGTTAACGATGCGCAATCTAGATATTGCAGATACTAGGCAGAAGCTTGAAATGTATCGAGATCAGGGCCAGATTGGTAAGGGAAACTTTGATTTAGTAGAGATTGAAAATCAGGGAAAAAATGAGAAGAAGGGTAAATAAATGACAACCAGTGCGATTTCAACGATTCTCGATAACTTTCTCGAGGAGGGAATCAAGCTATCGCCAATTGGAGCAACCATGCTTGGAGTTCCTGGTCTTGATGATCAACTAGATGACCTTTCAATGGAAGGCAATGAGAAGCGAGCAGAGCTAACTCGAAAGACTCTCGCTGCAATTAAGAATGAAACTCCAATTAATGAGTTTGATCGAATCGCCAAAGATGTGGCAGTAGAGCGGCTAACCTCCGAGCTAAACCTCAATGACACCTTTGAGGCGCGCATTCTCTTTAATCTAATCTCATCTCCCGTCACAAGCATTCGCCAGGTCTTTGAGATGATGAAGGCAGCTCAAGCAGAAACGATTTCAAATGTAACAAAGCGTCTTGCTGGAATTGAAGCAGCTTTTGCTGGGTGGAAATCATCTTTGGAGTTTGCAGCAGAGAAAGGGAAATTCAATTCTCGTAGACAAGTTCTTGCAACTGCTGGTCAGTTAGAGTCTTTCTCAAAGGGTGCATTTACTGCAGTTGCCAAGAAATTTAACCCTGCCGGTGATAATCAAGCTTTATTGGCTGCAGCAAAAAGCGCTGAGGCTGCTTGCGTTTCACTTTCATCTTGGATGCGCGATTCTTATGCGCCTAAGTGCCTTGCAGTTGATGGTGTAGGCGAGGAGAGATACAAGATGTGGGCTCGCCATTTCACTGGAGCAAATCTTGATCTGCGAGATACCTACGAGTGGGGAATCAAACAACTAGAGATAATTAATGAGCGGATGTGGAGCGCAGCAAAGAAGCTCTATCCAGATGCAAAAACTCTTAGAGAAGTTGCAGATCGCCTTGACTCAGATCCTAGATACACAGTTGAAGGCGAAGAAGAACTACTTAAGAAACTGCGTGAGTTCATAACAGCTGCCGTGGAGAGACTTGATGGAAAAGAATTTGATATTGATCCCAGGATTCGCAATTGTGAAGCACGCCTTGCTCCGCCAGGAGGCGCCTCTGCTGCCTATTACATGGGACCTAGTGAGGATTTATCAAGACCTGGAACAACTTGGTTTCCAACTATGGGGAGAAAAACTTTCGGATGGTGGAACATTGTCTCAACTTGGTATCACGAAGCAGTTCCAGGACATCACCTTCAAGTGGCAACTACAAAGATAAATACCGATCGTCTAAATCGTTTCCAACGCAACAGAGTCTGGGTCTCTGGATATGGCGAAGGATGGGCGCTTTATGCAGAGCGCTTGATGGATGAACTAGGTGCTTTTGAAGATCCAGGTTATGAGATGGGATATCTCTCTGCTCAAGGGCTAAGAGCGGCGCGTATCGTCGTTGATATTGGAATGCACTGTGGTTATAAAGACTTTAATGGTGAAGTTTGGAATGCAGAGTCTGCATTTAAGCTTCTTCATGAGAGAGCTTTACTTGATGAGATTTCCGCACGTAGTGAAGTGGATCGCTATCTTGGCTGGCCAGGACAGGCAATTTCTTACAAAGTTGGAGAGCGCTTCATGATGGAGGCAAGAGAAGACGCAAAGAAGAGACTTGGATCAAAGTTCTCTCTAAAGAAATTCCACTCCTATGTATTAAACCTTGGACCTATGGGCCTTGATCCCTTTAAGGCTGAAATGGCCGTTTGGGACGGAGAATAATTCTCGGCTAGACTCGCTTCATTGTTTCCGGGGTCGGTGTAATTCCGAACCGGCAGTTAAAGTCTGCGACCCGCTTGCATCCAGCTAGCGGTGGACTTGGTGAAACTCCAAGACCGACGGTTAAAGTCCGGATAAGAGGAAACAAAATGCGTGCATCCTTGCGCGCACTCTTTTGCGCACCCCGGAAATCTATTCGGGGGGTGGCGATGATGATAAATGCAGAATCTGCAATGCGCCGGGCCAACGAAATTTCAAAACTTGGTCTTGGAAAGAGCGCACCGAATCCAATTGTTGGGGCAGTAATTATTGGCGATGATGGCCAGATCATTAGTGAAGGTTTTCATCATAGCCAAGGCGGCGGAAAGCATGCAGAAGTTGTCGCCCTTGATAGCGCTGGGCAGAAATCAATAGGAGCAACTCTCTTTGTAACACTTGAGCCATGTAATCACATGGGAAAAACCCCGCCCTGCAGTGAGGCGATAATTGCCGCAGGTATTAAGAAAGTGATATTTGCAGTTAGCGATCCAAACCCAATTGCTCAAGGTGGAGTAAAGAAGTTAATAGATGCAGGAATAATTGTTGAGCAAGGGCTACTCCAAGATGAAGTCTCCTTCACCAATAGAGCATGGCTTGGAAAGATTAATAACTCTCGTCCATATATAACGATAAAGATTGCAGCTAGTCTTGATGGAAAAGTTGCAGCGCTAGATGGCAGCTCAAAATGGATTACAAGTGAGATTTCAAGATCTGATGTAGCAATTCTTCGTAGTCAATGTGATGCCATAGTAACTGGTACTGGGACAGTCCTTGCTGATAATCCATCTCTAACGGTCAGAAATGTCGAGCGCGAAAATTTTGAATTTCGACCCGTGCGAGTAATCCTTGGAAAACGAGAGATACCAATAGATTCTAAGATTCTAGATAAGAGCGCTGAAACAATCCAGATTAACGATAGTGATCTAGGTGCGCTTATAGAGTTAGCTAAAGAACGCAGCTGGAATCAGGTTCTGATTGAAGCTGGCCCAACGTTAAGTAGCGCATTTCTTAAAGCTGGACTCTTTGATGAAGTTTTCCTCTACCAAGCGCCAACACTTCTTGGATCCGGCCTTGATTTTGCTGGCAATCTTGGAATAGAGAGCCTTAATCAAAGGCTGGATCTTGAGCTAATTGCTGCGGATTTACTTGGTAATAAGGATAAGAATTTAAGGCTTCACCTCTTGGCGGTGAGTAAATAATGTTCACAGGTCTTATTGCTGATAAGGCAAGAGTTGTTTCTATTTCTAGAGGCGCTGAATCTGCTGTGATTGAAATTGAGAGTGTTCTCATCCCTGAAATAAAGACCGGGGATTCAGTGAGCATTAATGGAACCTGCCTAACTGCAATTGAATTAAGTGGAGGTAGTTTCAAAGCTGATGTGATGATTCAAACGCTCAAGGTGACAAGCCTTGGAAAACTTAGCGAAGGTGATTTTGTTAATTTGGAGCTAGCCACAAGGGCAGATTCAAGACTTGGTGGACACATTGTTCAAGGACATGTCGATGGAATTGGAAGTATTGTTGAGAACTCAGTAGGTGAGAAGTGGAACAAATTTGTAGTAAAAGTACCAAATAGCCTTACTAAATACATAGTTAATCAGGGCTCAATTGCAATAGATGGAGTATCACTTACCGTAGGTGAAATTTCTGATGATCTACTAACGCTCTGGTTAATCCCAGAGACCCTAGAGAGAACCAATCTTTCGCAAAAATCAGATGGAGACATTGTTAATATTGAAGTTGATGTTATCGCTAAATATGTCGAACGCCTCATGAATAGAGGTCAGTGATGAGTCTTTCAATAGATAAGGCACTTGATGTCTTCAGGGATGGTGGTTTTGTAATTGTTACAGATGATGTCGATAGAGAGAATGAGGGTGATCTCTTCTTACTTGCTAGCGCTGCCACAACCGAGAAAATTGGTTTTATGATTCGCTACACCTCAGGTGTTATATGTGTGGCAATGACTGAGGAGCGCTCAAGGCAGTTGCATCTTCCGCTTATGGTGAAACAGAATCAAGATACTAAGCGCACTGCTTTTACCGTAACGGTTGATGCCAAGCACGAAATTACTACTGGAATCAGCGCAAAAGAGCGCGCTAACACGATAAGAGCTTTAGCTGATTTAACTTCTACAGCAGAGGATTTCATAAGACCTGGCCATATATTTCCTCTAGTTGCCCATGAAGGCGGCCTTGCTGCAAGACGCGGACACACTGAGGCTATCGTTGAAATGTGCAAGCTGGTCGGTGAAAACCATGTTGGAGTTATCAGTGAATTAGTTAATGAAGATGGCTCAATGATGCGCGGAGAAAATCTCATCAAGTTCGCTAGCGAGCAAAACATTCCTATCCTAAGTATTGCTCAGCTACTAAAGACACTAGATGTTACAAATACAGTTAATAGCCCGAAGGAAATCAACCTTAATTGGGCAGAACTTCCACGAAGCAGCAGCGGTCAGATTGAAAAGTGGCAGATTACAACCTTCTTAGGCCGAGGCGGAGTTGATCATGCGCTTTTGAAGTTTGGAAGTATTGACTCAAAGCATCCTCTCTTAGTGAGAATCCATTCAGAGTGCTTAACTGGGGATGTATTGGGCTCGCTTCGTTGTGATTGCGGATCACAGCTAGAGAGAGCTATGAATGAGATTGAAAGAGCTGGCTCTGGATTGGTTATATATTTAAGAGATCAAGAAGGGCGAGGTATTGGGCTCTCTGAAAAGATCAAGGCTTATCAATTACAAGATCAAGGCCTTGATACAGTCGATGCCAATCTAGCTCTTGGTCATAATATTGATGAACGCGACTTTGGTGATGCAGCTGAGATTCTCAACTCTTTAAGAATTAATTCGGTAATTTTGTTGAGTAATAATCCGGAGAAGCTAGAGAGTCTTACCTCAACTGGAATAAAAGCTAGCCTTCAGTTTCTTTCAGGTGAGATCAATACCTTTAATGAAAAATACGTTGCAACTAAAAAAGAGAGACTGGGGCATAAATAATGTCAGGTGTAGTTCCAAAAATATCACTTGGTAACTTGAGCCAATTTCGAGTAGCGATTATCTCTGCTAGTTGGCATGAGCAGATCTGTGCTGATTTAATCGCAGGAGCTAGAAGAGCTCTTCTAGAGGCGAAAATTGAGCCAGAGCCAGTTATTTTCGTCCCAGGATCATTTGAATTACCACTAGCTGCCCAGCTATCACTTGATAGCGGCTTTGATGCTGCAGTTGTTCTTGGAGTGGTATTAAGGGGGGAGACTCCTCACTTTGATTATGTCTGTCAGGGAGTAACTCAAGGAGTTATGCAAGTATCTCTTACAAGATCGAAGCCAATTGGCTTTGGAGTTTTGACGGTAGATACCGTAGATCAAGCAATTGCTAGAAGTGGCGCAAGTGGAAGTAAGGAAGATAAAGGCTTTGACTCAACAGTTGCAGCACTTGAGCTCTTGAGAGTTAAGAGAGATTTACCCGTTCTGAGGAAATCCTAGATTTATCCCGCCATGGCTTGGATCAAGCCAGCGGCTAGTAACTACCTTGCCTCTAGTAAAGAAGTGAACACCTTCACTTCCATGAGCATGGGTATCTCCAAAGAGTGAGTTCTTCCAGCCGCCAAATGAGTAATAAGCAGTTGGCACAGGGATTGGTACATTAATTCCAATCATTCCAACCTGAACTTCATTTTGGAATCTTCTAGCTGCTCCACCATCGTTGGTAAAGATTGCAGTGCCATTGCCATACTGATGCTTATTTATTAACTCAAGGCCCTGGTCATAAGTTGATACTCGAATTACTGAGAGAACTGGCCCAAAGATCTCATCCTTATAAATACTCATCTCAGGTGTTACTTGATCAAAGAGAGTTGGTCCGAGCCAAAAACCCTCTGCTGCTCCATTAACTTTTGGATTACGACCATCAACAACTAACTTTGCTCCAGCGCTTACTCCTGCATCGATGTAGGAGGCAACTTTGTCGCGATGAACGGCGGTAACAAGGGGGCCCATATCTGAACCTGCGCTGCCATCTCCTGTTTTTAGGTTTGTCATGCGCTCTGAAATTTTCTTAATTAGCTCATCAGCTACTGGTTCAACAACAACTAGAGCTGAGATCGCCATACAACGCTCACCAGCTGAGCCAAATCCAGCATTTACTGCTGCATCTGCTGCTAGATCAAGATCTGCATCAGGAAGGACCAACATATGATTTTTTGCCCCGCCGAGAGCCTGAACTCGCTTGCCATTTTTGGTGCCATTTTCATAGATATATCGAGCAATAGGAGTTGATCCCACAAAAGAAATTGAAGCCACATCAGGATGAGATAGCAGGCTATCTACTGCAACTTTATCGCCATGGATAACATTAAAGACGCCATCAGGAAGACCTGCCTCTTTCCAGAATTCAGCTATGAGATTGATAGTAGATGGATCTTTCTCACTTGGCTTAATAATTACTGCATTACCTGCAGCGATAGCGATGGGAAAGAACCACATAGGTACCATGGCTGGAAAATTAAAGGGCGAGATGATGGCGCAAACTCCAAGTGGCTGGCGAATTGAATAGACATCAATATTTGTTGAAGCTCCTTCAGAGTATGCACCCTTTAATAGATGGGGGATACCACAGGCAAACTCCACCACTTCAAGTCCCCTAGTTACCTCACCCAATGCATCTGATAAGACTTTTCCATGCTCAGCAGTAATTAACTTTGCTACCTCTTCTTTTCTAGCATTTAAGATTTCTCTAAAGGCGAAAAGAACTTGAACTCTCTTAGCAAGAGATGCTTGAGCCCATTGCTCTTGAGCCTTCTTAGCAACTTTGACGCCATGATCAATTAGTTCTGGGGAGGCAAAATCAACCTGTGCAGTAACTTTTCCTGTTGCGGGGTTGTAGACATCACCACTTCTTGCAGAGCCCTCTTTCCAATAGGCCCCATTTATGTGATGGGTAATTCTTCTTACTTCACCCATCTCTATTTTGCCCCCGTGTAATACTTATCAATTTGAGCAAATGCTTTATCTAATATTGCTAGTCCTTCGTTAAATTCCGCCTCAGTGATATTGCAAGGTGGCACTACATGCATACGATTAAAGTTGGTAAAAGGCATCAAACCAAGTTTTTTGCATTCACCCACTAGCTCATTCATCGCAGGAGATGATCCGCCATAAGGAGCAAGTGGCTCTCTGCTTGCCCGATCTGTCACCAAATCAAGAGCCCAGAAGGTTCCAAGGCCTCTAACCTCGCCAATTACGCGATGTTTGCTAGCTAAACCACGCAGAGCTGGGCCTATAACTTTCTCACCAATATGGGCTGCAGCTTCAACGATTTTTTCAGCTTTCATGGCATCAATAGTTGCAACTGCTGCTGCGCAAGCTAGGGGATGGCCGGAGTAGGTGAGGCCGCCGGGAAATACTCGATCTTTAAAGGTCTCTGCAATTTCTTTTGAGATTACAACCCCACCAAGTGGGACATATCCTGAATTTACTCCCTTGGCAAAGACGATTAAATCTGGATGAGCAGTTGAATGTTGGTAGGCAAACCACTTCCCAGTCCTTCCAAATCCTGACATAACTTCATCTGCTATCCATAAAATTCCATACTTATCACAGAGGCGCCTTACTCCTTCTAGATATCCCTTTGGTGGAATCAAGACTCCAGCAGTGCCGACAACAGATTCAATCAAGATAGCTGCAATTGTCTTTGGTCCTTCAAATTCAATAACGCTCTCTAGATGCTCGAGCGCTCTTTGACACTCTTCCTCTTCACTCTTTGCCCAAAAAGCACTTCGATAAAGGTATGGTCCAAAGAAGTGAACATGGCCATAGCCAAATTCATTTGGCCATCTTCTTGGATCTCCTGTTGCTGAAATAGCAGAGGTGGTGTTGCCGTGATAGGAGCGATAGAAAGAGAGAATTTTATGGCGTGATGTATGAATGCGAGCCATTCTGATCGCATTTTCTACGCCATCTGCCCCGCCATTGGTAAAGAAAACTTTTTCATGATTTGGACTAGCAAGACCGACTATTCTGGAGGCGGCTTCTCCGCGCGCCTCATTTGCTGCTTGTGGAGCAATAGTTGTTAGAAGGTCTGCTTGTTTTTTTATTGCATCAATAACTTTTGGATGTTGAAATCCAATATTGGTAAAAACTAGTTGGCAAGAAAAATCTAGATACTTCTTTCCATCAAAATCCCAGAAATATGAGCCGCTACCGCCTGCTATTGGAAGTGGTGTGATTTGACCCTGAGCAGACCAGGAGTGAAATACATACTTTCTATCAAGGTCGTAGACCTCTTTACCTCTAGCGGGATTGGGGATGAACTCGGCCATTGCGCTATCTAATCAGCCTAAAGCGATTTGCTCAAGGAGTGGGAGTGTCCTTACTGATTACTTGAGGTAACAACACCCTCATGGATGCATTCTAAATTCTTTCTATCCTTGCCACATTCTTGGCAGAGAAGAAAGAGATTATGGCAAAAAACATTGGCACAATTATGAAATTGCTTAGTTGGCTTGCTGCAAGTATCACACTTGCCAATCAACTCAGATGACTCTGAAAAGTCAATCACCAATCGCTTATCAAAGGTGTATAGCGAACCTTGCCAGAGACCACTATCTGCATATTTTTCTCCATAGCGCACTATCCCGCCAGCAATCTGATAAACCTTATCAAATCCTCGCTCTTTCATTACTTTCGTTAATATCTCACAGCGAATTCCGCCAGTACAGTAGGTGACCACTGTCTTCTCTTTTAAGTAATCATATTTGCCACTATCTAACTCTGCTACAAAGTCTTTTGTGGATTTAATATCTGGAATAACTGCATCTTTGAAGTGGCCAACTTTAGCTTCATAGGCATTACGGCCATCAAAGAAAACTAGATCCTCACCTAATTGCTCAGCTAGCTCATTTACTTTTTCAGGGGAGAGGTGTTCTCCTCCTCCAACGATGCCTTTTTCATTGACTTCTAGATTTTCAGGAATTCCAAAGGTCACTAACTCATCTCGCACCTTCACACTCAGCTTTGGGAAATCATCTCCAGCGCCCTCTGACCATTTAAAATCAATCTTTTTAAATCCTGGATACTCTTTAGTTGCTCTTACATACTTCTTCAGATCATTCATATCGCCACCTAAGGTGCCATTTATTCCATGGCGGCTTATGATGATTCGACCCTTGAGATTTAAAGAGTTTGCCAGAGTCTTCTGCCAGAGCCTGAGCGCCTCAGGATCTGCAACTGGGGCAAATCCGTAATAGAGAATGATTTTCGGCAACATGTATCCAAGTCTAATATCGGCTCGGCTGATTGAAAACCTTGCCAGTTAGGGTCAGAATCAAGCTATGGCAGGTAAAGCTATTAAGAGTAAGCAGGTTGCTAAACGAAAGAGCCCCACTTCAAAGGTGAGCTCTCCAGTTCTAACCCAAAGCCAACCTGTTGCCAAGAGGGAAGATCGTATTGGTTGGTACTCACTTTATATTTATGCAGTCTGTCTAGTAACTCTGCTAACTTGCCTATTTTCATTGGTGAGCGTTGTTCGAGGAATAGTTGATGCCCTCTGGCCTGATCCTGGTTACTTTGATCCCTACTCAGTTCCTAAGGACTCAGCCTTAAGCGCTGATCAAATCAAAGAGAATTTAACCGAGAATAATCAACGCCAAGCAGTTAAGAGCATGGTTAATTCACTAACTACCTTAATCATTGCTGGACCTATTTATTTTATGCACTGGCGCCTTGCAAAACGCTCAAGAGCGCTCTAAGAAAACCTCTCTTTAAAGCTTCTCTCTACTCTTCTTTCCCGGTTTTCCGGTAGCAAAAGCAAAGAGAGCAAGTCCTGTAACGAGCGCGCCTGCGCCAACGCCATAGGCAATGACATCATCAGCTCGATTTGAATCAACAAATACACCTACAAAGACCACGGCGATAATGGCTACAACGACACCTATTAGTTTGGATTTCAAATCATCAAGATCTTCAACTCTAAGCCACATTGGCACATCAATGTCAGTATCTATAAATAGTTCATAGAGGCCATAGCCAATAACTAGAAGTACTGTGCCCAGTAATATGGCATCAATAGCTGTTAATACTTCAACAATTGTTTCTTTGAGTCCATATTGATTCTGAATTGAATCAATTACAGCTAGGACCATGGCAAAGGATCCCTGAGCCATAAGAAGCAATGCACCAAGTATTGAGGCAAGGGCAGGAACAACTACTGCATACCTGGTAAGTCCTAGGAGGCGCTTCATAACTAGCTTTAGGATATCTGAAAGAAAGTTGATTTTTCTGGAATAGTGAAGAGAAATTGAGAGTTATGCTGCTATTGATCCTGCTAGATAGTCGCCTGACCCATTTAAGAGCGCCTCATACCCAGAAAGATTAAACCAAGCCAGGTCTTATCTTCCTAAATGTCAATCAACCAAAACTATTTTGTTAGTTGGTTAAAGAGACTTTCAAATTTATCAGGATCAGCAAAATCACTTCTCCATCTACCAATGTGGGCCCTTTCAAAGGTAACTTCTAAGTCAAAGTACTGGCGCATTTCAACTTCGTCTTCAAGCCCTATATGGTTGATTAGTCGTTGATAAGTCTCACTTCTCTTATTCTTAACTAAATCCTCTAACTCCAAAGTTATTGAACTTTCAATCGGGATAGATTTCTGGGCGCTTGTTGCCAAGCCAACTCTGTCGCGCCACCAAAGAATTGCTTTCCTATGGTCATTGGGCCCCCAAGGCTCCTTTAATACTGAGGCGATATTGTCGAAAGGATCTCTTCGCATCTCTACAAATTTAGCCTCAGGAAAAATGCGATATATGTAATCTGAATACATAATGTTTGGAGGTGATGTGTCCATCCAATACCTTTGACCCTGCCATTTGCGATGGCTCTTAACGTATCCAAAAGTAAATTGTCTAGCTGCCTCAAGCGGGGTATCTAGACTAGCTTCAAGATCTTTAAGCAGCTTATTTAGAGTAGTTTTGCTCAAAGCTCGATGCAATCCACTCTCACGATCTAATCGATTAGTACGGATCCACCAGTCATTCTCAATCCTTTTCTTAAACTTCAAATATCGAATCTTGGTCGAGTCATGAGAGCTTAATTTTGATAGCCAATAACCCTTGCGAGAGATTTGAGTAGGAAGAAATTCTCTAACCCCAAAGACCAAGTCAATTAATCCATAAGATTCTGTAATGAATTTTATTTCAAAGGGTGAACCTACAAATACCTTTGAATGCTTGCGCAGTATCCTCCCAATAATTGTGGTACCACTTCTACCAACGCCTCCTGAAAATATAGGCTTGATTTGATCGTCCACAGCGCCCCTTGGTCCTAGGTGTAAAGCATAAGAGGCAAAGATTTCAGGTGGCCTCAATCAAAGTCTCTAAATCCCTGGGCGTGTTCCCTGATAGAAGTCTGAGTATTTCTTGTGAATCATCAGGTATGGATTTCTTCAAGATATTCGCGGTTAGTAAATTTTTCGTCTTCATATTCAAGGGCGATGGCGCCAATGCGAAAAACTTAAATGGACTCAGTGGGGATCGAAGTTACAGGTCAAGAGGCTCTCGCTTTGAGTTCTGAGAGGCAAGCGCTTTCTTTAAGACAACTCTAAGTGAAAAAAATTGAGCCACTTGAGAAATGAACAATCAAAATATTGTTTACGGGCTTAGGTTATTCCTATGAGTATTTTGCTTCAAAGAAAAAAGAGTTATTTGGGGGCGCTAATTGCCTTTGTAATTGCTCTCTCGGGTTTTCAGACGCCAGCATTTGCGGTGGCGCCAACTCATGGAGCATTCTCACCTATCTCCGCAACTTGGGGTGTAGGGGCGATTTCAATAGCGCCCCCCACATCAAACTCTCTCGGAGCCTGGAGCTATACCTCTTCAAACGTCAATACTGCTCAAATCCTGGGAAACATTGCAACAATAAAGAACGTTGGAACCACAACGATAACTGCAATCCAGGCAGCCAATGGAATTTATGATGCAAAGAGCATTAGCACAACGCTTACAGTTCTGCCGGCGATTCCAACTCTAGGAAATTTCGCCTCTATTACCTTAGGAGTGGATGCTGCCCCAATTACTCTTACCGCACCTACATCAACTTCGGCAGGAACTTGGAGCTTTACTACCTCAAACTCTGCAATCGCCTCTATCTCAGGAAGTATTTTGACTCCAAGGGCTATTGGAACAGTGACATTAACCGCTATACAAAGTGCAAATTTCAATTGGGCTGCAACTAGTAGAGCAACTACAGTCACAATAACTGGTGGATCTCCAACAACAGGGCCTTTTGCAGACCTAAATTTGATCCTAGGGTCGGTGGCTAATGTGGCTTTAGTGCCACCAACATCAAATTCATTGGGAGCCTGGACCTTTACCTCCTCAAATACCGCCGTTGCAACAATAACGGGCAATATTCTGCGCCCGCTTAAAATTGGAACATCGACAATAACTGCAACCCAGGCTGCTTCTGGAAATTATGGCTCGCTCTCTAAGACCATGACATTGATTGTGCAGGGTGGTCCTCCAACTCTTGGTGAGTTCAAAAACGTTACGGCCAGTCTCCAACCATTTGCCTCGAATCAATTGGCATTGATTGCGCCGATATCAAATTCTGCTGGAGCTTGGAGTTTTACTACTTCCAATTCACAGATAGTAAGTGTCAACGGAGGTATAGCTACGCTCCTAAATAAAGGAACGGTCACAATAACTGCCACTCAGGCAGCAGCTGGTGATTTTGGCGCATCAAGTCCAGTTACGATGGAATTGACAGTAACTGGCGCCAATCCTGTAATTGGATCTTGGGAGAATGTAACGAAAAATATTTCAGAGGGTAGATTCATCATTAGCCCACCATCTTCAAGCTCTGGCGGTAAATGGTCATTTAAATCTTTAGATCCAACCATTGCAGAGGTAGATGGAACTGAGGTCTTATTAAAGGGAGTGGGACAGGCAGTAATTAAAGGCACTCAGGCAGCAGATTGGAATTGGGAGGCCGGTGAGAGTCAACTTACCTTAACTATCTCTGGCACTGATCCAACTCTTGGACAATGGGTATTGCTAGAGGCGGGAATTGGAGATGAGCCAATAGCGATCAAACCACCAACCTCAAACTCTCCAGGAGTATGGTCATTTGCATCCTCGGATAACAGCGTTGCGCGAATCGAAAACGAGAAGCTAGTTCCTGTTGCGGTAGGTAGAGTCACTATTACTGCCATTCAAGCCATCTCGGGAAATTTTGGAGCGTCAAAGCCGGTAACAACTACATTGACAGTAAAACCTCGCGCAACTCACGCGGCAATGACCGATATCAATCTTCGATACAACTCCACTCCAATAGATTTAACGCCTCCCACCTCAAACTCAAAGGGTGAATGGAGTTTTTCTATTGAGAATCCAGAGATTGCAAAAATAGAGGGCAGGAAACTCTCAGTCCTTGGGGTTGGCACCACCAAGATTTTTGCAAGCCAAAGCTCTGATGAGAATTTTGCCCCCACCATCACCACCCTCTCAATTCGTGTAACGCAGAGTTCACCAGAACTCTCCTGGCAGACCTTTGTGATCAAAGCTGGCTCTAAGACAGAGAGCTTTAGAAAGCCAGTTACCAACTCAGATGGAGCCTTTATCTTCAAAAGCTCAAATCCAAATATAGCTGATTTCGTTAATGGAGAACTTGTAGGAAAGAAGAGTGGTACAGCAATAATCACAGCAGCCCAGCAAAGTAGTAAGAATTTCTCATCTGGCGTTGTTGCAACCTCAATCGTTGTAAAACCCTCGGTATCGGTTAAGTTAAAGGGAAGAGTTCTAACAGTTTCGGTGGTTGGAGCTTCCGCAAAAGTTACAATAAATGGTAGTAAAGCAAAAGTTGGTAAGAACAAAGTTGGTCCAGGCACTAGAAAAGTAGTAGTGACTAGCGGTGGAGAGAGAATATTTAATAAGACATTTAAGGTGCCTTAAACTTCAGAGTCGCCAATCCCTCTTATTCTAGAAAGCGCTATCAGATAACAATCAATAGCATGATGGCTAGATGATCTTTCGTTTCAGAGCATAAACGCGCTCAAAGTGGGTTGTGTAGGGATCGAACCTACGACCCGGTGATTAAGAGTCACCTGCTCTACCAACTGAGCTAACAACCCGTTGATCATTTGTCGTGATCAAGCGGAGCACACTATAACCAGTACCGCCTTAGATACCAATTTCTCAGCCAAATAGATGAGAATCAAGCCATGAACTCCAAATGGCAGAAAGCTCTCTCTGGCCTTTTGAAGTCAGCGCGAGTGCTCAAATACAGAGCAACTTTTTCCTATCCAGCAACTGCGATTATTCTCGTTGGAAGCCTTGCTATTACTTCTTTTACCCTTGCATCTCCCAGCTCTAAATATCAGATTGAATTACTTGAACTTGCCTCTGCTAGTGGAGCTAAGTTTGATCCAATTAAAGCGATTGAAACTCTGGCAGTTAAAGGTCGAGCGCCAAAGACTGGATATTCAAGATCTGCCTTTGGCCCTGCCTGGGCAGATGTTGATAGAAATGGCTGTGATACTAGAAATGACATTCTAAAGAGAGATCTAACTCAAATTACGTTCAGGGCAAAAACAAAAGATTGCATAGTTGAAATTGGAATTCTTACAGATCCATTCTCTGGTGGAAGTATTAATTTTCAAAGAGGTATAAGAACTAGCGCCCTGGTGCAGATTGATCATGTTGTTGCGCTATCTAATGCCTGGCAGACTGGAATCTTTAAGTCAGATCTTGCTACTAGAAAGAGCTTTGCTAATGACCCGCTAAATCTTCTTGCAGTTAAAGGATCTCTAAATAGCCAGAAGAGAGATGGCGACGCTGCAACTTGGCTACCACCAAATAAGCCATTTCGCTGTGATTATGTTTCAAGACAAGTTGAGGTAAAAGTTAAATATAACCTCTGGCTCACAAGAGCAGAGAAAGAGGCAATATTAAGAATCTTATCTAACCCGCCCTGTCTCAAGCAGAATTAATCCCTCTTAACTCTTCTGCAGATGAGTTGGGGTTATCTCTGGAAACCAGGAGAGAGCTTCATCTCTGAAATTTCCTTCAGCTCTTAATTGGCAGAAGATTCCAGTTGTTCCAAGAGTGACTCTATGAATCAAGACATATTCAGGGGGAAGATTTAATTGGAAACCTATCTTTGCAGTTGGATTTCTAGGATCTCCCACTCGCACGCTCTGAGTTCTAAGCCAATCTCGGCTATAGGCGAAATAATCAGTTCTTAAAGGCTCAACTAGAGGCAGTAGATAATCTAAAACCAGCTCAGGGCTTACCTCAACATCAGAGAGGATAAAGCCATCTTCTTTAAAGCCGTTATATAAAGCAATTGCATCACCTTCAAGTGCGTTTTTAAGTAGGCGTTTAAATGGCTCTGGAAATCCATTAGGGAGGCGATTACATGCGCCAAAATCTAGAACGCCAAGACGACCATCTTTTAAAACTCTAAAGTTTCCAGGATGAGGATCTGCATGTAATAAACCTGCTCTCATTGGAGCGGTGAAGTGAAAACGAGCAAGACGGATACCTGCGTTATTTCGCTCATCTTGTGTGCCATCGGTAATGACCTTTGAAAGCGGAGTTCCCTCGAGCCACTGGCTTACAAGTACTCGATCAGTTGCCATTATCACTTCAGGGATTGCAATATCGCTATCGCCTTTATAGGCCTCAAAGCAGGCGCTCTGCGCACTTGCCTCATAGCGATAATCAACTTCTTCGATAATTCTTGCCTTGAGCTCCTCTAGCAATGGCTTCATCTCAACGCCAGGAAGAAGTAATTGGAAAATCTTTGCAAAGCGTTGAATCTGATTGAGATCAGAAATTAGCGCCTCTTTTGCTCCGGGATATTGAATCTTTACTGCAACTTCGCGACCATCTTTCCAAATCCCTTTATGAACTTGGCCAATAGATGCTGAGGCTGCTGGGGTGTCATTAAATTCTGCAAAGTTATCTCGCCAATGCTCGCCAAGCTCTTTTGCCAATACTTTATGGACAACTCTTGCTGGTAGTGGGGGAGCAGCCTCCTGCAGCTTTACAAGCGTCTCGCGATAAGGCTTAGCAATCTCTTCAGGGAGAGCTGCCTCGAAGACAGATAGAGCTTGGCCAAATTTCATTGCTCCGCCTTTTAGCTCTCCCAATACTTTAAAGATCTGCTCAGCGGTCTTTTCTTGCAGATCTGCAAAGGCAAAATCAGGTGATTGGCCAATTAATTGGCGGCCAAAGCCAATGGCTCCGCGGCCAGCAAGGGATAGCGGGATACTGGCCATCTTGGCGCTTCGCTTACTAGTTCCCTGGGGGAGTTGCTCTGACACCTGCACATTCTTATCTAGCCTGGGAGATAGCGCGAATTGAAACTATCGCCAGTTGCAGCCGCAGCCAGGATTAATTGACCACCTCTCCACTTTAGGATTATGAAAATTTGAGTTTGAATAAATCATAGATTTTCCAAGAAAGTGGCTTATCCCACTTGAGGCAAGGCTAATCACCTCAAGACAGATTATCGCTGCGCAGCCAAGAGCAAGTGCTGATCCCACCTCTCTTCTCTCTACTGAACTTGATATCTCTTCAGTAGATATTTGTAGACAGCGATAACAAGGGCTCTTTCCTGGAATTACATATGGCCCGATGCGGACTTCAGCTGATGAATGGGGCTCAATAATTAAGTGATTACTACCTTCAGATATCCAGCGCTGCAATACATCGGGCGTTGGCGGACCAACGCTAATTATTAGCCTTGGTCGATAAATAACTGGCGCAGCCTCAGTAAAGAGCGCAGATGAACTTCGAGCTCTTGCCAATACCTCTTTTCTTGATGCGCCTATATCAGCTCTTGAGATATATCCACCAGAGAGATCGCTCTCTAAAATCTTTAAAGCGCTAGATCTCTGTTGGAGACGATTGATTACTAAGACCTTGGTAAATCCTGAGGCGCTAAGTGATCCAACTAGCGAGTTAACAATTTTTCCATATCCAAAAATTAAGATTGAGAAATCACGGCGCCTAGTCACTGCGCTTCTTCCCCCATCGATATCTCCTCTTGCAAGAGATGCTGCCTCAGATTCAATCTCCATGCGTTTGATGAATGATTGAGCAGCGATATCTTCATTAAAGTCTTCAAGGTCTGTAACAGGTGTAATGGCTTTAGCTCTAGGGTCATATCTCTTTAAGTATGAGATAGCGGTTCGCTCTAGATCTATTAAGTCATGGGCTTGCAGCTCATCAACGAGTGCTTGGAGTTGAGAGATAGTAAGGGCGCATTTCTTGCCAATCTGCTCAAGGCTTGATTGGCCATTAAAACTCTCCAGCAATAATCGAGTTGAGATGCCAAACCAGAGGCTTGGTAGGCAGATGGATTTATAGGGCGAGCCGATAAATACCTGAGCCCCGCTTGAGCCAAGCCAGATGCTAAGCGCGCTCTTAATTGCCGGCCTTGATTCCATAAGGGGGCGATCATCTATAACCATTGAGGGAAGGCGTTAAGCCAGCGGCGCTGATCTGGGCAGGGGGGCTTGTATCTAAGTAACTTGGTATGCCCGGGACTTACTAAGAGTATTTAGATGCGAAAATAAATAGAGCGCCCACAGCTATTGCTGCGAGCGCTCTATTTTTAAAAGCTGGTTTAAGCCTTGCCTAAAATGCGATTGACCTTAGTGCCGCAGGTTGGGCAGATGCCCTGTGCCATACGACGGCCTGATTCGGAGACCTTTACGGTTCCTTCGAACTCACGCTTAGCCTTGCACTTTACGCAGTAGGCCTCACCTTTATATGTCTCTGCCATAGCTATCCTCCGATCCTCGCAGCGCTGGGATAGCCTGCGAATAGGCTCACCATACCCCCGCATACCCTCAACTCAGGCGCTCCCCACGCTCAATGGGGATAATTTTTCTTCCTAGTTGCCCGCTCGAACCCCTGCTTCATAGCCCTCAAGGTAGGCGCTAGCCTCTTTTCCAAGCTCAAACCTGGCTAGAAGGGCCTCAAAGGCTGGGCCATGGTCGGCAATCATCAGGTGGATGAGTTCATGGACTAGTAGGTAATCAAGAACATAGCCAGGGGCGCCATTAAGACGCTCTGAGATACGGATACTTCGCTCAACTGTGGTGCAGGAGCCCCAACGCTCGCTCATCGTGCGCCAGGTGACAGAGGCGGGTTTAACTGGGCACTCTGGAAGATACTTAGCAAGAAGTTCAAGTGAGCGCTTATAAAGATCTTCTTCGCCTATCTTCTCCCTGGCCTCAAGTGAGAGTACTTTGCTCACCATCTCAGGAATTACTTGGCGAACCTCGCTCTTAGATAAGCGAGCTGGAACTGAGATAACGATTGCCCCTGCTTGGCGGTAGGCGCTAATTGATTTCTTTCGCCGCGTACTTCTAATTACCTTCACCTCGGCTCCATTAGAGCTTGGAGTTGGTGGAATTTTGATTACTGAAGCTGCTCTCTGGCCGTCATCTCGCATCTGGGGCAGGTTAGCGTCGAAGATTTCATCTTGGATGAAGTTTTCCACAACGCAACCTTTCTAAAAGGTATTACCTCTGCAAACTCTATAGGAGAAGATGAGTCTTTAGGGTTGGAAAACTCGCCAGTTGAAGTTGATTATTTATATCTATCTGTCGTACTTTGCGCCTACGAAGACCTCGGAAAACTCTTTCATATCTGCAAGGGGAAGGCAGATAAGAAATGTGCGACCGGGGTCTTCGCTTTTTTTCTAAATCAAACCTGAGAGATCATCAGGGATTTTTCGACTCTTAGAAAAGCCTTCCGGATCTAATAGCTGAGATGCGGTGGGAAGTAGGAAGGCCTCTTCCCAGATTTTATCTCTTGCAGAGATTGAATCGATTTTCTCAAGCTTTTCCCAGAATGAAATAGCTTCTCTAGTTAATCTTGGTGAAACTTCAAGGCCGAGAAGTGTTGCAAATAATTGTTGAGTTGGAGAATTGGTAGCGCGCCTTCTTACCTGAGTCTCTCTTAATTTTATTAGCGATGGAAGACGATCTGATGCAGCCTTTACAACTACTGCATCAATCCATCCTTCAATTAGCGCAAGTAGCGTCTCTAACTTTTCTAGAGCAGCGCTCTGTGAAGCAGTTGTCTCTGGAGTAAAGAGACCACCTGAGAGCGCGGAGGCCATTGATTCTGGATTACTTGGATCAATTGCTCCAGAGTCCATCGCATCTTGGGCGCTCTGGGTAATAGCGCTTATATCAATGCGAATTCCACTGCCATATGCCGAGATTACCTCTGCGATATATCCGCTAAGCCAGGGGCTCTGTTTAAAGAGTCGAGCAGCAGCAATCTCTCTTAATGCAAGATAAATTCTTATCTCACCCTCTTGGATTTCAAGGCCTGATCCCCAAGCTCTAACATTTTGTGGAAGTAATTGAGCCTTAATATCTTTACTTAAAGGAAGAGCTACATCATTAGCGCCAGTAACTGTCGTTGAGAGAGCCCCAATACTCTGGCCTAATTGAGTGCTGATAAGTGAGCTCATAAAGGTTGCCATGATGGCGTTGATACTTGATTTGGAGATCGACATTGGGCCAAAACCAGGAATCGAGATTCCATTATCTTCGCCCTGTTCACCTAGCCCTTGATCAAGCATTGATGAGAGAGCCCCTGACATCGAATCAACTAGGGGCTTAGTGAGCTCTTGCCAGCCATTTAAAGTGCTATCAATCCAATCTCTTCTTGATAGCGCAATCGAATCTGTTAGCGGCAGTGATGGAAATGTTGTCGCCTCATTGATCCAGAGATCTGCGATATTAATCGCCTCTTGAATCTGGGTTAAATCTTCAACGGTTACGGGAACCTCGCCATGGGCGCTTAAATACTTTCTTGAGATATCGCGGATCATCTCCTTTGATAGCGAGGCAGGAGATGCTTGACCCGATAGAGATGCCATAAGTGCAGGAAGATTTAAACCCATTCCGGAGAATTGCTTAAATATTTCTCCGAAGTTTTCAAAGCCAAAGGGATTATTACCTTCTGGCTCTTGCTCATCACCGTTATCTGGCGTAAAGCCAAAACCTGGCATCTGGATAACTCCTTCTATCTCAATAGAATTTAAGTATTACTGCTTATCTCTAAAGCTAGTAAATCTGATCTGCCTAGGAGAACAAATCTAGCCCAGCTTTATTCCCAAGGCAGCGGGGCGATGCTTCAAATTACTAATTAGCCTCACCTAGCCTAGGCTTGCGCCATGAGGGAATTGATGGCGATGAAGTTGGCTGCTGAATCTGCCTCAGCCCCGCTATCTGCTTTTATCTGGTGGTTTATTCCTCTAACCGCTGCTATCGGAGCTGCTGGCTATGTCATCTGGGTGACAAAGTTTCAAAAGAGATATGAGAATAAAACTGAGAGATCGGTTGGAAGATTTCAGAGTTTTCAGAAATCTTTTAAATCAAGTGAAAGTGATAAAGAGTAGCTCTAATGCGAAATATCTCCCCGCTTAGATATCGCTGGTCTTTTCCAGTTAAATTCTTCTTCTATTTATTAACCCTTGCAACGCTACTTGCGCCAATTCCTTTTATCTTCTTTAAGCCTGGGGTTCCAGATAAAGTTACTGGAAGTCTTATTCAGGTAAATGACTTTAAAACCTATCCTGTAAATGGTGATTTATACATCACCTCAATTTTAGTTACTAACCCAGACTCTCCAGTCTTTGGAGCAGAGACGATAGTTAATTGGGCGATTGGGGCCAATGTCGTTCTGCCAAGAGATGCGGTATATCCACCGGTAAAGCCAGCACAAGTTATTCAGCGCGATAGTAGAAGTGAGATGGAAACATCAAAGATCACCTCAACTGCCGCAGCTCTTCGCTATCTAGGCTATGACTTTATTGAGCTTTACTTTATTAGCGATATTAGGGATTACTCCAATGCTAAAGAGAAATTTAAGGTCGGGGACTTCATCAAGGAAATAGATGGCAAGGTAATAGGAGAGATAGAGGAGATTCGCTCCTCTTATGCAGAAAAAGACATTGGCGACCCGCTGCTAATTGCAGTAGATCGAGAGAATGCTAAGGGCGAGCTGGAGCGAATTACCGATGAGATCATTCTGGTTGAAAACCAAGAGGTAGTTAATGAGGATGGCTCTAAAAGACCTGCTATTGGGATATTGGTGGGAGCAACTGCCCGCTTTCCAATTGATATTGACTTTAATATTCGCGGAGTTGGCGGGCCAAGTGCAGGGCTAATTTTTGCGGTAGGGATAATTGAAAAACTCACCGAGGAAGATCTCTTAAGAGGGCGAAAGGTTGCTGGCACTGGAACTATTACCCCTTCAGGCCAAGTTGGAGCAATTGGAGGCATTGAAGAGAAGATGATTGGGGCTTCTCGAATTGGGGCGACTGTCTTTATTGCGCCTAGAGAGAATTGCCCAGATATTAAAAATATCCCAGCAGGCCTTAAGGTAATTCCAGTTTCAACTTTAGCTGAGGCAATCGCGGCCCTTCGCGCTCCAGATAGCTTTAAACCCCGCTCCTGCCCGAATAGTTAAGTTAACTCTTTTTGGCTAATCTGAGCCTATGACTTTTGGAGATAACCCAGATAATCCCTTCCGCAACTTCCGCTTTCCTTCAAGAAATTCAAATGGTGGCCCCAGGCCAAAAATTGGAGCCCTGCCGCTAACAGTAATTATCTTGACCATCCTTGCAGTGATTCTGGTTTCACTAAGTGGTTTTTATGCAGACTTTCTCTGGTTTAGATCAGTTGATTACAGCCAAGTTTGGACCACCCTACTAACTACAAGGATTGCTCTCTTCTTTATCTTTGGTCTATTAACTTCAGCGATCATCACGGTAAATATCTATATTGCCTATAAGCGCCGCCCAATCTATGTTCCAGTAACAGTTGAGGCAGATAACCTTGAGAGATATCGCGCTCAGCTTGAACCACTACGAAAAGTTGGTTTAATCGGCGTTGCAGTTGCGCTATTTTATTTTGCAGGAATGGCGGGAACAAGGTTCTGGGAGAGTTGGTTACTTTTTAGAAATGCAACAGAGTTTGGAGTTGTTGACCCACAATTTGGAAGAGATGTTTCATTCTTTGCCTTTGAACTTCCCTTTTATCAATCAATAGTTGGTTGGGCTATCTCTACTCTTATCTTGGCAACCCTTGCATCCCTTGCTGTTCACTATGTTTATGGCGGCATTCGCCCTCAGGTCAGGCAAGATCGCACAACAGTTGCTGCCAGAGTCCAGCTCTCAGTCCTGCTTGGATTTATTGTGGCAATTAAGTCCATTGCCTATTACCTAGATCGATTTGCCCTTGCTACCTCTGATGATGGAATTGTCACTGGCCTTACCTATACCGATGTAAATGCCCTCCTTCCAGCAAAATCAATTCTTACTGGAATTGCAGCTCTCTGTTCGCTGCTATTTTTTGCCAACATCATCCGTCGCTCCTGGGTCCTTCCAGCAGCAGGAGTTGCTCTCCTTGGAATCTCTTCATTTCTAATCGCAGGGGTTTATCCAGGGCTAATCCAACAATTTCAAGTAAAGCCAAGTGAGTCCTCAAGAGAGGCTCCATATATTCAGAGAAATATTGAAGGAACTCGCGCTGCATATGGCCTAGATAAGGTAGAAGTTAAGGATTACTCAGCAGTTGTTGATACATCAGCCGGGCAACTTGCAGATGATGCAGCAACAATTTCAAATATTCGCCTTATGGATCCAAATGTCTTATCAGCTACCTTCCGCCAACTTCAACAACTAAAGCCTTATTACACCTTCAATGAATCCCTTGATATTGATCGCTACACCATAGATGGGGTTACTCGAGATATGGTCGTTGCAGTTCGAGAGATAAATATTGATGGAAATCCAAATAGAAACTGGATTAACGATCACTTGGTATATACCCATGGCTTTGGATTTGTTGGTTCATTTGGAAATATTCAAGATATCGATGGAAAGCCAGTCTTCTCGGTAGGCGGCATCCCGCCACAGGGCGTACTTGGAGATTTCCAGCCAAGAATTTATTTTGGTGAGAAGAATCCTGAGTACTCAATTATCGGTGGCACCACAGATGGTGAGGCAGTGGAGTTTGATTATCCAGATGATGCCTCAGCTAATGGTCAGAAGAATTACACATACACTGGAAAAGGTGGAGTCCCAATGGGCTCAATTTTTTCAAGGTTGCTCTTTGCTATTAAATATCAAGAGCAGAGAATGTTGCTTTCCAATCTTATAAATGCTGATACCAAGATTATCTTTGACCGTGACCCGCGCCTGCGAGTAGCAAAAGTCGCTCCTTGGCTAAAGCTTGATGGCGATCCGTATCCAGCAATTGTTGATAATCGAATTCAATGGGTTATCGATGGATATACCACCAGCTCTGGATATCCATACTCCAGAACTGTTGATGTATCAGGGGCTACAACCGATGCGCTAAATATCAATAGCAATCCACTAACTGCAATTCCTAACTCAACCATCAACTACATTCGAAACTCTGTTAAGGCAACAGTTGATGCCTATGATGGAACGGTCACCCTCTATGCATGGGATGAGAAAGATCCAGTTCTTGCCTCTTGGATGAAAGCGTTTCCTGGAATTGTGAAGGCAAAATCTGAGATGAGTAAAGATTTAATCTCACATGTTCGCTATCCAGAGGATCTATTTAGAGTGCAGCGAGATGTGCTCTCGCTCTATCATGTAAAGAATGCAAATGCCTTCTATGGTGGACAAGATTTCTGGCGCGTACCAAGAGATCCTTCAACACTTGGAGCCAACGCCGGAGCACAGCCTCCTTACTACTACACCTTGCAACTACCTGGTGAGAAGAAAGCATCCTTTGCTATAACAACTCCATTTGTGCCACGAGGTGGACGAGAGAACCTCTCGGCATTTGCTGTTGTTAATTCAGATCCTGGTGATGATTATGGCAAGTTCACCGTGCTGCAGCTGCAACGCTCAACAAACGTTGCAGGACCTTCGCAGGTTGCATCTAACTTTGAGGCCAATCCAACAGTTGCGCTCTCGCTATCACTTCTTCGCCAAGGTGGATCTGATGTAGTCCTTGGAAACCTACTAACTCTTCCAGTTGGAGGCGGTCTGCTCTATGTTCAACCAGTTTATGTAAGAGCAACAGCAAATACCGCTGCCTATCCACTGCTACAGAAAGTTCTCGTTTCATTTGGAGAGAAGATTGGCTTTGATGACACCCTTAAAGGCGCGCTAGATCAAGTATTTGGCGGCGATGCAGGAAGTACTAATCTGCCACCATCAAGTGGCTCAGGCTCTGGTGATACTCCAGGATCAAGTAACGATTTAGCTAGCGCACTTGCTAGCGCTCAATCAGCTCTTGCTGATGCGCAGGCAGCTCTTGCTAAGGGTGACTTTGCTGCATATGGCAAAGCTCAAGATCGATTAAAAGCAGCGATTGCCGCAGCAGTTGCAGCGCAAAACAGATAACCGTTTTGGTTCAAAAGGGCTGACGCCTCTAGGCTAAGTCCTCCGACGCGGGGTGGAGCAGCTCGGTAGCTCGCTGGGCTCATAACCCAGAGGTCGTAGGTTCAAATCCTGCCCCCGCTACCAAAATAAAAAGCGCCTTAATTAAGAGGCGCTTTTTTAATTTGAGATCTCTACTTTTCTCTCTCTTTCTTTGGGCCGCTCATCCGGCCAGCATGAGCAATGGCACTTGGGTCGCGCTTAGACTTAATTAAGCTAGCTATCGTTGCAACTATCAGAATTAAGCAAATTACAAGTAATGAGATATTGGTAGAGACCTTTGGTACTTCAACCCAGATTTCATGGGCCCAGAGCAGAATTAACTTTGCGCCAATAAATATCAGGATAAAAGCTAAGCCAAGTGAGAGATAAATCAGTCTCTGCAGCAGACCTTTAATTAGGAAGTAGAGAGCTCTGAGTCCTAGAAGAGCAAATGCATTAGCTGCAAACACTAAGAACGGTTCTTGTGTCACTCCAAATGTTGCAGGGATTGAATCTAGAGCAAACAAGAGATCAGTTGAGCCAATGGCTATCATTACCAGGAGCAAAGGAGTGGCATATCTCTTGCCATTTTCCTTGATAAACATTTTTGTGCCATGGTATTGATCTGTAAAGGCAAATTTCTTTCGCGCATAGCGCACCACAGCATTGTCATTTAGATCAGGGTCTTCATCCCAATGCTGAAAGAGCTTCACCCCGGTCCAGAGCAATATCGCTCCAAATATGACAAAGGTGAAGGAGAAGGCGGCAAGCGCAGCTGCGCCAAGTGCGATAAAAATTGCCCGCATGATTAAGGCAAGGATGATTCCCACCATCAAAACTCTCTGATGGTAGATAGAGGGGACTGCAAAACTTGTCAGAATAATTACAAATACAAAGAGATTATCGACAGAGAGAGATTTCTCAACTATATATGCGGCGAAATACTCTTTGCCAAATTGATCTCCAAATTGAATCCATACCCATAGGCCAAATATGACGGCAACGGAGATATAGAAAATTGACCAGAAGCTCGCCTCTTTAAATGAAACCTCATGAGCTTTTCTTGATGAGGCAGCTAAGTCAAAGAGGAGAAGGGCGATTATGAAGGCGATGGTTCCAATCCAGATTGCGCCAGATAAATTCACGCCGTGAGGGTAGCGCCCCGATTAATCCTTAGCGAGTTTAGAACCACTAAGAGACTAGACATCGCCATAGCTCCTGCGGCATACATAGGATTTAAGAGGCCAAAAGCTGCAATAGGAATACCGATGACGTTATAGATAAAGGCCCATCCCAGATTTACTCTGATAGTTCTTAGAGTCTTGGCTGAGAGATTTAGAGCTGCAATTGCTGTGGCTAAAGTTGGACGCATTAGGGTGATATCAGCGCTTGATATTGCCGTATCAGTTCCAGTGCCAAGGGCCATACTTAGATCAGCCTCACTAAGTGCTGCGGCATCATTTATTCCATCGCCGATCATTAGAACTCTTCTGCCAGAGCTACGTAGCTCTTTGACCTTTGCAATCTTTTGATCTGGAGTTGCTTGAGCAATCACATTACTAAGAGGGATGCCTACTTGCTCAGCAATCTGTTTAGCAGCCTCTTGGCTATCGCCGCTAATGAGCCAGCTCTCAATACTTCTCTCTTTTAAAGCTGCAATAGTTTCTCTCGCATCGACTCTTAAGCTATCTCCGACTTCAAAGAGAGCCATAGCAACGCCATCTACTGCAACGAGGGCAACCGAATTCCCCTTTGAGAGAGCAGATGAGATCGCCTCTTCTAGTTCTGGGTGAAGCGAGACAGTTGCTCGCCTTATTGAGGCAGGAGTTCCGATAAGAACTGGCATCTGCGCATCTCCAAATTGCATGCGAGCAGCAATTCCCATTCCAGCGCTCTCCACATAATCAGTAAATTTCTTTCTAGCGATTCCTTGCTCTCTAAGGCTCTTGCTAATAGCAACTGCAATTGGATGGCTACTTTCATGCTCGAGGCTATGAACTGCAATTAGTAGATCTGATGTTGAAATCTTAGGCCCAGCGGCTCCAAGATCGGCAATGGTGATGTTCTGCACCTTCATTACACCTGTTGTAAGGGTGCCAGTCTTATCAAAGATAGCGGTATCAATCTTTGTTGCAATCTCAAGTGATGAAGTCTTTCGCAGGATAATTCCATTTGTAGCCCCTTTGCCAGATGCCACAAGGAGGGCAACCGGGGTAGCAAGGCCTAAGGCGCAGGGACAGGCAATAATTAAAAGCGCCACAGATGCAGTTATCGACTCAGTTAGTGAATTTCCCAAGCCATACCAAGTGGCAAAGGTTGCAATTGCAAGTGCAATCACAATAGGCACAAATACATTACTTATTCGATCTGCAAGTCTTTGGATAGGTGCTTTCTCGCCTTGGGCGGTTAAGACCATCTTGGTAATACGAGCAAGTTCAGTATCACTTCCTACTCTTCTTGCTTCAATAACTATTGGAGAATTTAGATTAATAGCGCCAGCAATAACGCTTGCTCCAGCTTGAACATCTATTGGCAGTGATTCACCTGTTAGTAGTGAATTATCAATAGCGCTCGATCCCTGAACAACTATTCCATCTGTTGGAATAGCTTGACCTGCTTTAACCAAGCAGTGATCACCGATTACTAAATTAGCAATAGGCGCTGTTATCTCTTGGCCACCTCTAATGATGATCACCTGTTTTGGAGTTAGGGAGAGCAAGTGGGCAAGTGATGATCCAGCTTTTCTCTTGGCTCTTGATTCAAGATATCTTCCAAGAACTATAAAGGTGACAACTGATGCGCCAACTTCAGAATAGATATCACCGTTTCCAGTTGAGTTGGCATAGATGGACCAGATAAGGGCAGTTAGGGAGCCTAATGAAATCAAGTTATCCATGCTCGGATGGGTAATGTTTTTAATAGCTGCTCGATGAATTGGCCAACCAATTAAGAGAACAACTGGGGCGCTAAGAGCAATTACTAACCAGCCAGTCGGAGAATAAAGAGGCGCTGCAATATTAAGTGAATCTAATTGGGTGAGAATAAATTTATCAACCTGCATATGGAGTTGATGCCACATCGAGAGAGTAATTACTGGGATGGTAAGAAAGATTGCTGCAATTAATCGAAAGCCCATAGCCCTTGAATGAGAGAAACTCTCATAACCATCGCCGCGAAGCTTGGCGCTATAGCCTGCTTTAGCTACCGCAGCTATTAGATCTTTAGGATTTGCCCCTCGAGGAATGAGGATATGAGCGCTATCGGTAGCAAGATTTACTGAAGCCTTTGCTCCAGGCACTTCATTTAGCGACTTTTCAACTCTTCCAACACATGATGAGCAGGTCATGCCAGTAATACTTAAATCAATCTGCTCTAGGTCTACTACTTGAGTATCACTCATGATTTCACCGCGCTTATAAATGCTTGGTGAAGATGGCCATTTGTCGAAACTCCACTTTTACCAAAAGGACCAGCAACATTTTCTAAATCACTAAATCTTCCACCAGCCTCAGTAACAATTATCGCAACCGCTGCCATATCCCAGAGGGCAAGGCTTGGCTCTGCTGCAATATCTACCGCTCCCTCTGCCACCAACATATGTGACCAGAAATCACCGATTCCTCTAGCTCTCCATGCCTTATCCATAAATGCTAGATATGAATTCTTTCTTGGTCCCCAACCTACTAAATCTGAAAATGAAATTGATGCATCAGATATTTCTTTCACATTTGATGCTTTAATTTGAATTGCAGTACCTGAATTAACTTCAGTAAATGCTCCAAAACCCTCTGCGGCATACCATCTGCGAAATAGAGCGGGGGAGGAGACCATGCCAGCTATAACCCGATCTTGGCCACTTTCATTCCTATGCACTAAACCAATGAGCGTGGCCCAGATTGGAAGGCCTCTTAAAAAGTTCTTTGTTCCATCAATTGGATCTATTACCCAATATCTATCCATCGCCTTGATATCTTCTGCGCTTCCAAACTCTTCTCCAACGATTTTGTCATTTGGGCGCTTGGCGCTTAGTACTTCTCTAATCTTCTCCTCAACAGCCTTATCAGCATCGGTAACAGGTGAGAGATCTGGCTTACTCTCTATTTTAAGGTCTTGAGCTAAAAATCTAGATGATGAGATCTCATCGCTTAAATCAGCGAGAGATTTAAGTAACTCAATATCTCCTAGGAGATCTCCTGGATAAGCCATAGTCCCTAGATTATCTCTTGGCGGCTTGAATCAAGCAGCCTCTGCAAGCTGGCTAGGCGGGAGGATGCTTGAGGACTTGTCTTTACATAGTTATTTAGAGCACAAGTTGCTTCATCATGAGAGCAGTTCTTAGGACAGCTTGCGATAACTGATTCAAATTCAGTAAATGAGGCGATAACTCTTGATTTATCAATATGTTCAAGGCCAAAGGATCTAACCCCTGGGGTATCAATAATCCAGCCCCCATTTGGCAATTCAAAAGAGATAGCACTTGATGAGGTATGACGACCCCTACCAGTTGTTAAATTAACATCTCCAGTGTCACGCTTTTCGATTCCAAGGAGTGCATTTACAAGAGTTGATTTACCAACTCCGGAGTGGCCAATTAATACTGAAACTTTTGCCTCTAAAGTCTTATGCAATTGAGTTAAATCATCGCCACGTTTTAACTTAAAGTAATCAACTTCCAAATCTCTATAGGCACTTAAGAACTCATCAGGATCTGCTAAATCTGCCTTACTCATAACAATTATTGGCTTGATACCTTGATCAAATGCCACAGCTAAACAGCGATCAATAAATCCCTGTCTAGGAGCGGGATCAGCAGATGCTGCAACAATAATCATCTGATCAAGATTTGCTGCAATTGTTTTTTCAAATGCCCCAGCATCATCAATGGTTCTACTTAAGCTGTTACGTCTAGGTTGGACAGCAACAATTCGAGCCAAGGATCCGGTATCACCACTTACATCTCCTACGATATTTACTAAATCTCCAACTACTACTGAGTTCTTTCCAAGCTCTCTAGCCTTCATTGCGCTAACTAACTGTCCGCTAGCTATGCGACATAGAGTTCTGCCACGATCGACTGTTATTACTTGAGCCGCAATTGAGTCACTATGAGATGGCCTATCCTTACTGCGCCGGCGCGTTGATTTAGCCGGGCGAATGCGAATATCGCTCTCATCAGGGCGGCGTCTAACCATTTAGTAATTGGCTCCAAAGGGCTGGAAAATCAGTGATTGTCTTTCTAGTTGTTTCAATATTTTCAACTTCAACTCCATCAACAGCAAGGCCAATGAGCGCGCCAGCTGTTGCTAGGCGATGATCTTCATAGGTATGAAAAACTCCAGCTTTCATTGGCTTTGGATTGATTCTAAGAGCGCTCTCTTCCTCAAGGACTTCAGCTCCAAGTGCGGTTAACTCATTTTTTAAGGCGCTTAATCGATCTGTCTCATGAAGTCTTAAGTGGCCGATGCCGCGAAGATATGAGGGGGAGTCTGCCAGAGAGGCAAGTGCTGCAATCACTGGAGTTAGCTCGCCAACATCACCTAGATCAATATCGATACCTCTTATATGACCACTTGATCTAACCCTTAAACCTTGATCTACAAAGTCAATCTCACCGCCCATTTCTGAAAATATCTGCCTTAATTGATCACCTGGTTGGGTAGTTTTTCTTGGCCAATCTTTAATAACAACTTCGCCGCCACAAACTAAAGGCGCTGCCATAAAGACAGCAGCATTAGAGAGATCTGGCTCAATTACTAAATCAACTCCAGATAATATTGTTGGCTCAACGCTCCATTGATTATCAATTGAAGTATCAACAACTGCTCCATATTGGGCGAGCATCGCGATAGTCATTTCAATATGGGGCTTTGAAGGAAGACTCTTACCAATATTTTTTATTCTAAGACCCTGCTTCATCAACGGCGCTACTAATAAAAGTGAGGAGAGAAATTGGCTTGAAGCGCTGGCATCAATTTCAACATCTCCGCCATTTATATAGCCTGCGCCATTTATAACTAGGGGCAAGCTATATCGACCTTGATGTTCAATACTTACCCCAAGGCTCTCTAAAGCTTTAATCACTGGAGCTAGAGGGCGCTGATGGGAACGCAGGTCTCCATCAAAGGAGATTAATCCCTTTGCAAGTGATGCAAGAGGTGGAAGAAATCTCATGACAGTTCCAGCATTTCCAACATCAATTCCTGCAGGTCCCATTAATGGCGCTGGAGTTATCTTCCAAAGATCTTCCTCAATCTCAATCTTTACACCGAGGCTAGATAGCGCCTTGATCATTAGATCTGTATCTCTTGAACGCAAGCCCCTTCTTAAAGTTGAAGGCGATGCGGCAAGTGCGCTTAACACCAGGGCTCGATTTGTAACGGATTTTGAACCTGGAATATTTATAGCGCCCAAGATTGGCTTTGATGCCCTAAAGGGTGCGCTCCACATACTTGAAAGTCTAGTTCATCGCCTTAAGTATTAGATTAGGAGTATGTGCGGAAGATATGCCCTATCGGCGGCAATTAGCGATATCGCTGAAGAGTTCTCTACCAATAGCGCTCCAGAACTCAGCCTTCCTGCCGATTGGAATATAAAGCCGACCAATGATGTCTACATCATTAAAAATCAAGCAATTGAAATTGCCTCTTGGGGAATGATTGCTCATTGGTCCAAAAGCGATGATGAGGCAGCGAAATCTCAATCAAGTGCTATTAATGCTAGATCTGAAAGTGTTCATGAGAAACCAACTTTTAAAAGCGCCTTTAGAAGTAATCGCTGTTTACTTCCGGCAACTGGTTACTATGAATGGGCCAGTGAGCTTGGAAAATATAAGACTAAGCAACCGATTTATATTTCAAGAGATGATAATAAATTACTAGCCTTTACTGGAATCTTTCAAAGTTGGACCTCACCTTCAGGAAGAGTTATCCAATCTGTTTCAATTATTACCAGGCAAGCAGTTGGTCAATTAGCGCTAGTTCATAGCAGGATGCCAGTATTTCTCCCAAGAGATAGATGGGCAGATTGGATGAATCCCAAGATTAATGATGTTGAGAAGATTAGATCTCTTATGGATATTCCAAATCCCGAAGCAAATCTTGGCTTCCATCCAGTATCAAGTGCGGTGAACTCAATTACTGGAAGCGGGCCAGAGCTAATAGCGCCAATTGAATTAGGAGAGCCGGAGACCCTCTTTTAGGCGGGGAATAAAGCGCTGGGTATGCGGGTTAGGCTGCTATGGCGATAACCTTGGATTTAATGCCAACGGAAATTTCAAAGCAAGGCTCCAGGGATGCTGGAGGGCTAGTTCGCGTTGATCGCGAGAAAGAAAGCGCTGAGCAGAGACGCAAGAGATTTGAAGATGATGCGCTGCAATATATGAATCAGCTCTATTCGGCAGCACTTCGATATACCAAGAATCCAGCAGATGCCCAAGATTTAGTTCAAGATACTTATGCCAAAGCCTATGTTTCCTTCCATCAATTTGAGCCCGGAACTAATTTAAAAGCTTGGCTTTATCGAATATTAACTACAACTTTTATAAATACTTATCGCAAAGATCAGAGAAGACCACAGTTATCAGATAAAGAGCTAGAGGATTGGCAGATAGCAGATGCCTCATCTCATACCAGCGATCAAGGAAAATCAGCAGAAGATGTTGCTTTAGAGCACTTGCCTGATAGCGATATTAAACGAGCGCTAGCTGAAATTCCTGAAGAGTTTCGCATTGCTGTTTATCTAGCAGATGTTGAAGGATTTTCTTATAAAGAGATTGCAGAGATTGTTGGTGTGCCAACCGGAACAGTTATGTCAAGACTTCATAGAGGGCGCAAGCAACTACGTGAGAAGCTAACTGATTACGCCCTTGAACTTGGATATGTAAAGGGAGGCAAGAAATGAGCATCCCATGCGATAGGTGCTGTGAGAGTTTAGTTCTATTTATCGATAACGAAATTGATGACTCTGCCACTTTTAATGAAATTGCCTTTCACCTGCAAGATTGCCAAGGATGTCGCGGTGAGATGGAGAGTCAGAGAACTGCTCTTAATCTAATTCAATCTCTATTAACTAGATCATGTTGCGAGAGCGCGCCTTCTAGCCTCCAAGAACAGATTGCTCTCCGTCTTTCGGAGCTTGCAAGCCAGGAGATATCTGCCTCTACTCAGAGCGAGATTATTACCCAGTATCGCCGAACTGAAATCACAATTGATGGCCAAACTTCAATAGAGATTGAAACTTCTCACGAAATCAGGCGCGACTTTCCCTTTTAGTTAACCCCGCCCTGCTAAGTTAATTTCTATGCAAGCAGAGTTAATTCTTGGAGCTGTTGGTATATCCCAGATGGTGGTTAGGCCTGGAGATACCGCTCTAGCTCATGGCAGTGGAGATATGCCGATACTCTCATCGAGTTTTCTAATCACCCTGATGGAAAGTGCCTGTAATTCTGCTATTGCTGAGTTTTTAGAAAATGGCGAGACTACAACGCTAACTGATATGGAACTTGAGATTCATGATGCTCTAGGTATTGGCAGTGAAATTCAAGGCTCTGCAACATGTGTTAGTTATGAAGAGGGCTTTCTTACCTTTGCTTGCGAGATACACGATGGCTCTAGGTTAATTGCGGCATCAGTTATGCGCCGAGCACTTGTTGAGAGAGTAACTTTTCTTGCAAGAACTGCAGCGCTCTCGCTTATCTCTGAGGGCAAGTAGAAGTAAAACTAGCTTGCAAAGACTTCTGCAAGAAGTGCTTTCTGTTCCTGCTCATGCATATAGATACTTCCAGTAGCAGGGCTTGCAGCAGATTTTCTTGAAATCCTATTTAGCTTTCTTGCACCAAGTGCCTCTTGGAGATTACTTGAAATAAATGGCCATGGACCTTGATTTGCTGGTTCATCTTGAACCCAGATCAGCTTGGCGTTTGGCGCTTTTGAAAGCTCTGCCAATATTTGATCGATAGCAAGTGGATAGAGCTGCTCAAGACGAATTATCGCTGTTGAGTTATCTGAGCGTTTTGCTCGCTCTGCTACCAACTCCCAATAAATCTTTCCGCTGCAGAGAACTATCTTTGAAGCGCTATTAAGTGCAGGATCACTTAGAACTGGAGTAAAAGTTCCGGAGGTGAAATCCGAGAGCTGCGCAGCTGCAGCTTTTAACCTAAGCATTGACTTTGGTTCAAAGATTATTAACGGCCTTCTAGCTGGGTTTTTCACATGCCAACGCAAGAGATGGAAATATGAGGAAGCAGAACTTGGCTGGGCGATAGTCATATTATTTTCAGCTGCCAAGGTCAAGAAACGCTCAATTCGTCCAGATGAGTGATCAGGGCCTTGTCCTTCATACCCATGAGGCAGAAGCATTACTAGCGATGATCTCTCGCCCCATTTCTGCAGCGATGAAGAGATAAATTCATCAATAATGGTCTGTGCTCCATTGGCAAAATCACCGAATTGAGCTTCCCATAGCACTAAAGCATCTTCACGCTCAAGTGAGTAACCATATTCAAAGCCTAGGGCTGCATACTCCGAGAGCAGTGAATCAATAACAAATAGATGAGTACTTCCGCTTATTAACTCTCGAAGTGGAATCCACTCCGATCCATTCTCATAATCATGAATTACTGCATGACGATTAGAGAAAGTTCCCCGGCCAACATCTTGACCTGCAAGTCTTACCGTATGTCCTTCTAGCAGTAGTGAACCAAGTGCAAGCATCTCACCGCCTGACCAATCAATTGTTCCATCATCTAACATCGTGATGCGACGTTGCAATTGTGGAGCAAGTTTTGGATGTACTTTAAATCCTTGCGGCGTTGCAACTTGAGTAGCAGCGATCTTTCTAGCTACCTCTTCACTAATCGCAGTATTTGCCTTTAGCGGATCTAACTCTTCTAATTTATTAAATGCAGGCTTTTCTGGAAGTTTGTCATGGACCATATTAAAGATTGCTTCTAGTTGACCCTGGAATTCCTTTGCAATTTCATCGGACTCTTCTTGGGTGATATCGCCTCGTCCAACTAGAGCTTCGGCATAGAGAACTCGAGTTGAGCGCTTGGCATCAATTAATTTATACATTCTTGGTTGAGTAAAGCTTGGCTCATCACCCTCATTATGTCCGCGCCTTCTGTAGCAGACCATATCGATGATGACATCTTTATTGAAGCTCTGGCGATATTCAAAGGCAACCCTTGCCACTCTTACACATGCCTCAGGATCATCACCGTTGACATGAAATACTGGAGCTTGAATCATCTTGGCAATATCAGTGCAGTACCTAGAGGTGCGGGCAGAATCTGGCGAAGTAGTAAAGCCCACCTGATTATTAATGACTACATGAATAGTTCCTCCGGTGCGATAGCCTCGAAGTTGAGACATATTGAGCGTCTCTGAAACCACGCCCTGTCCGGCAAATGCAGCATCGCCATGAACTAATACTGGAAGCACGGTGTAGATATCTCTTACATTCTTCTTATCTTGTTTTGCTCGAACAATTCCTTCAAGAACTGGGTTAACAGCCTCAAGATGTGAGGGATTTGCCGCAAGATATATCTTGGTTTGATCACCAGATTCAGTTGCGAAATCTCCATAGGTTCCAAGGTGATACTTCACATCTCCTGAGCCCTGGACTTCATTTTCTTGATAGTGGCCTTCAAATTCTTGGAAGATTTGTCCGTAGTTTTTCCCAGCAACATTAGCAAGGACATTTAATCTTCCGCGGTGTGGCATACCAATACAGACTTCATCTAATTTTGCTTTAGCTGCATATCTTGCAATCACATCAAGAATTGGAATAACTGATTCGCCGCCCTCTAGTGAGAAGCGCTTCTGTCCCACAAACTTGGTATGGAGAAATGTTTCAAAAGCCTCCGCTGAATTTAATTTGCGGAGAATTCTCAACTGCTCCTCCCTTGGGAAGAAAGGAGAGCCAACTTCAACTTGGCTCTGAATCCACTTCCGTTCCTCTGGAGAGTCGATATACATATACTCAATGCCAATTGATCTGCAGTAAGAGTCGCGCAGGATTCCTAGAACATTTCGCATTTTGGCATAAGGGCTCCCGCTAAAACCACCGGTGGCAATCTCTCGATCAAGATCCCAGAGCGTTAGGCCGTGGGTGATTACATCAAGGTCAGGATGGCTACGCTGTTTATATTCCAGCGGATCTGTATCGGCCATTAAATGCCCGGTTGTTCGGTAGGCCTGAATCAACTGCTGCAAACGAGCTGCCTTATTTAACTGCTCTTTGCCTTCTGGGATGTCGTTATGCCAAGTAATTGGAACGTAGGGGATTCGAAGGGCGGCAAATATCTCTTCATAGAAAGAATCTGCCCCTAATAAAATTTCATGGATCTTCTTTAAGAAGTCGCCAGATTGCGCTCCTTGGATAATACGATGGTCATAGGTGGAGGTCAGAGTAATTACCTTAGAGATTGCAAGGCTTGCAATAGTTTCCTCACTAGCCCCTTGAAACTCTGCTGGATAATCCATTGCTCCAACGCCAAGAATCAAGCCCTGTCCTGTTACTAGCCTAGGCACAGAGTGAACTGTTCCTAGAGTTCCAGGATTGGTTAGCGAGACAGTTGTGCCACTGAAATCTTCAACACTTAGCGCTCCGAAGCGAGCTTTCTTAATTAGCGCTTCATAAGAGCTCCAAAAGTTTCCAAAATCAAGGCCTTCACATCCCTTAATTGATGGCACAAGTAATTGGCGAGATCCATCTTCTTTAGTTAAATCAATTGCTATTCCAAGATTGATGTGATCGGGATATCCAATAGCTGGTTTTCCTTCAAGCTCAGTAAAGAAGGTATTCATCTCTGGATTTTCACGAAGCGCCTTGATCATGGCATAGCCAATTAGGTGGGTAAATGAAACCTTTCCACCTCTTGCTCGCTTTAAATGATTATTAATTACAGTGCGATTATCAATCATTAATTTTGCAGGGATTGCTCTAACACTTGTTGCAGTTGGAACTGTCAATGAAGCTTCCATACTTGTAACAACTCGAGCAGAGACTCCTCTAAGTGGTTCAACTCTTGCAGCAGAGGGGGTTGCAACTTGTGGAGCAGATTTCTTAACTACCTCTGCTGGAGTTGGTATAGGAGCAGGATTTGCTCTAACAACTTCTTGCACAGGTGTTGCAGTATTTAAAATCTCTTGCGCAGGAGTTTCTCTTACTTGTTGACGTTTTGGAATTGGCGGGGTGGCTGCTTTTGCCTCTGGGCTTGCTGCGCCATTTGTTGCTGGCTTATATCCAGAGAAGAACTCTTGCCAATTGGCTTCAACTGAATTTGGATCGGCTAGGTAGCGCTCATACATCTCATCGACGAGCCATTCATTAGAGCCGAATGAGCCGCCAAATTTATTCTCAGGAGTCATGCCTGCCACAGAAAGTAAGCCTATCTGCGATGGGAGATCCCTTCCTACCTCCAAGCGGCGTTATTGGCCACACTTTGGCGATGCAAAAAGCTCTTCTCTAGGGCAGGCTTAAGAAATGGCTTTGGCATTTGTTACTGGGGCAAGCAGGGGGCTGGGCTATGAGGTGGCAAAGGCTCTTAAAGCTCGAGGCGATGAAGTAATAGGTATAAGTAGAGATCGCCAGCGGGCCGAGGCGGCATCAAGTGAGCTTGGGATTGCCTTTGAGCTAATGGATTGCCAGCAGATTGCTCAAGTTAGAAGCGTTAGCGGGGAACTGCTCTCAAAGTATGGAACTCCAGAGATTTTGGTTCTTGCCCATGGGGTAATGAGTGAGAAGATGGCAAAGACACTTAAGACCAATGATCAAGAGTGGGCAAGAGTTTTAGATATCAATCTCAATTCAGTCTTTACATTAGTTAACTCCTTAGCAGCTCCTATGGCTGAGGCAAGAAATGGGCGAGTAATTATCTTCTCTGCCTGCCTTGGAAGAATGAGCGGTCCTGGAAATGCAGGAGGACTTGCTCCCTATCGCATCTCAAAGGCTGGAGTAAATGCGCTAGTAAGAAATCTTGCTCATGAAACAAATCATGGCGCTAGAGGATTTTTGGTTGATGCAATATGTCCCAACCATAGTAGAACTGATATGGGCGGAGCTGATGCGCCAAGGAGCGCTGCAGAGGGAGCAGCAACTGCAATCTGGCTAGCGACTAGAAGTTTTAATCCTGGAGATCAGACTGGGTTGCTCTGGGAGGATCAGGAAGTAGTACCTTGGTGAGGCATTGCCGAGAGAGCAGCGAGTAGCGTAACTAGAGCAAAACTTCCAAGGCTAATTCCTAGCAAATCTCTCTCACCATCAATCATGTAATAAGCAACACCGAGGGCTATCAAATTAGCAAGAACAGTTGGCGCACGGGCGAAGTTTCGCTTCGCTATAAATCCTCTGCCAGCAAAGAAGAGCCCAGCGCTAGCAAAGCTTAAGAAGATAATTTCAGCCAATATGGCATCAAGCTCTTCAACCTTACTTGTCGCTGTTCTTACAGCAAGGTAAATGGCAAGGCCAGCGAGAAATAACGCCTCAATTCTTACTAGCGTTGCCGCTATCTGATAGACCTTGGAGCCAAAGAGCTTCATATATGCCCTTAAGAATAGGGGATGAGGCAGCTCTAGTTATTATCAAAAAAGCTAGTAAGGCTTAGCTAATTATGGCCTCCTTTGATAGCAGCTCCTTTGATCCACTTACCGGCCTTATGACCCCTGTCTATTTCTATGAATCGCTACATCGCCTCAGGTCCTGGGCGCAGAGAAGTGATAA
>JANQVH010000015.1:0-4557 GCA_030730425.1 Candidatus Nanopelagicaceae bacterium | reverse complement strand
TTCTTTGGAGCTTGGAAATAAACTTTTGGATACCATCTCTTTGCTAGCTCTTTTATCGATGAGACATCAATAGTTCTATAGTGAAGAAAGCTATTCAGTAGCGGCATATCTCTTGCAATAAAGTTTCTATCCATTCCTACTGAGTTACCAGCTAAGGGGGACTTTCCCTCTGCGGTGTATTGCTTTAAATACTCAAGGATCTTCTCTTCAGCTATCGAGAGGCTAACTCCATCTGCCACCTTCTCTATTAATCCAGATTCACTATGCATTTTCTTAACTTCATCGCTCATTGCCGCTAATTTCTCTGGAGTTGTTGCGATAACTAGATCGATCCCATCTCCAAGCAGATTTAGCTCGCTATCGGTTACCAAGACTGCGATTTCAATAAGGGCATCTGAGGCTAGATTGAGCCCAGTCATCTCGCAATCGATCCAAATTAGCGCAGGGTTCTCTTGGGCCACGCGGGCACGATACCCCCAACTTCTAGGTCAGAGTTCACCTGCCGTTTACCAACTGCCTATCTGCTATTTACCCCAAGAGGGTCAGATTCAGTCACGCCGAAGTCCTTCGGCACTTACTTTGATTGAAAGGTTTTCTTAAATGATCTCAAAGAAGCGAATCCTGGCAGTATTTACAGCTTCAGGGCTTGCACTCTCTCTGATGAGCGCACCAGCTCTAGCCTCAAAGGCTGAAGATGGTCCGGTCACTCAACTTGGAAAGTGTAGCTCTCGAAACAAGATTGCCTATGGTGATGGCAGCGTTAAAAAGAAAGAAAAAGGCTTGGAATTTAAGTGTTCAATCGCAGGTGGCGGTTTGAAGTGGAAGCGGACTGGCAATAAGCAAGGTTCAGCCTCAACATCTTCAAGCGCTTCAACACAGGACACAGCAAAGTTTGCAAATGTCACTGGAACAATCAAGATTGATGGTTCAAGCACAGTTGCACCTCTTACTGGTGTAGCAGCTGAAGCATTCCAGAAAGTTTCAAAGACACAGATCACAGTTGGTATTTCAGGAACTGGCGGTGGACAGACTCGTTTCTGTAAGGGCGAGCTAGATATCGCAAATGCATCATCAGCTTATAAGGAATCACAGATCAAACAATGCGAAGATGCTGGAATTAAGTTCACGCGACTTACGGTAGCAACCGATGCGCTCACTGTTGTGGTAAGTCCAAGGAACACATGGGCAAAGTGCCTAACAGTTGCAGAGCTAAAGAAAATTTGGGAGCCAGGAAGTAAGGTCACTCACTGGAACCAGGTTCGTCAAGGGTTCCCAAGAGTCAAGATGGCGCTGGCTGGCGCAGGAACAGACTCTGGAACATTTGAGTACTTCACTGAATCCATCAATGGAAAACCTGCAAAGCGCTCACGCACTGACTATTTAGCAACAGAGGATGACAACGTCACTGTAAATTTAGTTAAGCGCGCAACAGGCAGTTTGGGCTACTACGGATTCTCTTACTATAAAGAGAACACCGACATCAATAAGGCAGTCCAGATTGATGGAGGTAAGGGATGCGCAGAGCCATCACTAGAGAACGTTCTAAATGGTTCCTACACCCCTCTTGCTCGACCACTCTTTGTCTACGTCAAAAACGATGCAGTAAAGAATAATCCAGCAGTTATTCCATTCCTTGAGTTCTATGCAGCAGATCTTGCGAACCTCTCCGAGAAGGCGAAGTTCCTACCCCTAACTGCTGAGCAGACCAAGAAGTTGGAAGCAGATCTTGCTGAACTAAAGAAGCTTGCCAAATAAGGTAAGGTTTTATTAGTAGCAGAAAGCTTTAAAAAGTTATAACGAAGAGGGGTAGAGGATGAGCACCACAGCACAGAGCGGCAGCGCCGTAATGTCGCTGGCTCCCTCTACCCACCTTCGCAGAAGAAATTTGATTCAGCTAGTAACAACTAGATTGATGGCCTTAGCCACTGTGATCTCTGTGCTGGTAACCGTAGGAATTGTTCTATCTCTTCTTCCTACCACCTTTAGACTTCTGAGAGAGATAACCACGCAAGTATTTGGAACCGTCTGGGCACCTTTATTTGAGCCTTCGCAATATGGCATGGCCCCTTTGTTAGTCGGAACTTTTATTATCGTTTTGATTGCCATGCTCATCGCAATTCCGATTGGACTTGCGGCAGCGATATTCTTAAGTGATTATGCAACTTTTAATCTTCGCCGAATTGTTAAACCAATTCTTGAAATCTTAGCTGGAATTCCCACAGTTGTTCTAGGCCTCTTTGGTCTCTATGTTGTAAACCCAGAGTTTGTGGAGAAATATTGGCCAATTGGTGAGCCATTGGCATACACCGCTCTTGGCGCTGGGTTGATGACCGGAATTCTAATTATTCCGATTGTCGCCTCAGTTGCTGACGATGCTCTCTCATCTGTGCCGAGAGCAATGCGTGAGGCGGCCTACGCCTTAGGTGCAACTAGGCGAGAGGTTGCGACAAAAGTAGTTTTAAATGCCGGGCTCTCTGGAGTTGTGGCTGCTCTGATTTTGGCCTTTTCGAGAGCTTTTGGAGAGACCACTATCGCTCTTATGGTTGCTGGAAGCTATGCGAAGCTCTCAGCAAATCCAGGTGATCCAATGCAGACGATGGCATCCTTTATTGGTTTTGCGGGAATTGGTGATGCGGAAGTTGGTTCTTCTGCCTATAACACAATCTTCCTTGTTGGAACGGTCTTGTTTACAGTTACTTTGATTCTTAATATCTTGGGAAATAGGTTTATTTCAAGATTTAGAGAGGTTTATGAGTGATGGCAACTACTAGTACTTCTCTTCAAAGTCGCGTATCTGTTAATCGCCGGATCAAAGATAATAGCTTTACTACCTTTCTCTCGATCAGCATCGTAGCCTCTCTTGCTTTTATTTTTTATATCATTTATCGCCTCTATAACAATGCTGGATACCTACTCTCCTGGGATCTAATTAGATTCTTTCCTTCCTACGACATTGATACTGCGGGTTTTCAAGCACCAATTATGGGAAGCATCTGGGTAGTGGGATTTGCCTCCCTCTTTGCAATCCCTATCGGAGTAATGACCGCGCTTTATTTAGAGGAGTTTGCTGGAAAGCGAAATCGCTTTACTGCGCTCATTGAATTAAATATTCAAAACCTTGCAGGTGTTCCGGCGGTAGTCTTTGGATTAATTGGACTTGCCTTCATTGCTCGCGGCCCACTTAGCTGGGGCTTTACAGTGGGATCTGCCGCCATCGTTCTTGCGATGTTGATCCTTCCCGTGATCATTATTGTTACTCGCGAAGCCATTAGAGCTGTTCCTCCCTCATATAAAGAGGGTGCGCTAGCACTTGGCGCCACACAATGGCAGGCTGTTAGTAAGTTGGTTATTCCATCTGCTATCCCTGGAACTGCGACTGGAACGATTCTTGCGGTATCAAGAGCTATGGGTGAGTCAGCCCCCCTACTGCTTCTAGGTGCCCTCTCATTTGTCACCTTTAATCCAACTGGCCTTGATAGTGGTTTTACCATTCTGCCGCTTGCGATCTTTAAATATGCGGGAGATTCCAGAGAGGAATACCAAGTTCTAGCCTCTGCTGGAAGCTTGATTCTTCTAGCGATTCTCTTTGCGATGAATCTATTTGCCATCTTGCTCCGTGATTTCACCTTGAGAAAGAGGAACGTTTAATGTCGATGATTTCAAATCAGTCACAGGCAAGTAAAGTTGTCGCATCAGAGCCAAAGAAAGGGTCAAACCCAATGAGCAGCTCAACCGCCAGTAGAAAGCCAAGCGAGCCTTTAAAGTTCGTTGACCCGGTCTTCACTCTCAAAGATGTTGCTGTCTCATATGGTAATTTCGTAGCAGTCAGTGATGTAAATATGCAGATTCCTTCTCATGACATCACAGCCTTTATCGGTCCCTCTGGTTGTGGCAAGTCAACGCTGCTTAGGACTTTAAATAGAACTAATGACCTTATCCCGGGCGCAAAAGTTCATGGCTCACTTTTTTATCATGATGCAGACCTCTATCACCCAAGTGCAAGCGCAGTTGAGGTAAGAAGGCGCATCGGTATGGTTTTTCAGAAACCAAATCCATTTCCTAAGAGCATCTATGAGAATATCGCTTTTGGTCCAAAAGTAAATGGCAGACCAAAAAAATCAGAGCTAGATGACATTGTTGAAAAATCTCTTAAATCAGCAGCGCTCTGGGATGAAGTTAAAGATCGCTTAAATGAATCAGCCCTTGGCCTCTCAGGCGGTCAGCAGCAACGTCTCTGTATCGCTCGCTCCATTGCAGTTGAGCCAGATGTTATCCTGATGGATGAGCCTTGCTCGGCACTTGATCCAATTGCCACTTTGCGCATTGAAGAGTTGATGGCAGAGCTTAAGAAGCAGTACACCATTGTTATTGTGACTCACAATATGCAGCAGGCTGCTCGCGTGAGTTCATACACCGCCTTCTATGTCACCGAGGTGAATCTAACTTCAGATCGCCGCACTGGAAAGCTTGTGGAATTCAATGAAACAAAGAAGATGTTTAGTACCCCAGATGATGAGAGAACTGAGGCTTACGTAACCGGCAAGATGGGTTAACTCC
>JANQVH010000014.1:18982-34394 GCA_030730425.1 Candidatus Nanopelagicaceae bacterium | reverse complement strand
GGTCCAACCAGGATTAAGCGCATTAGCGCAAGAACCCCTCATAAGAGCGTTGCTGCAGCTGGCTCTCAATCTGCTTAGCAGTATCAAGACCAACGCCAACCACGATCAAAATAGCAGTTCCACCAAATGGGAAGTTCTGAGATGCGCCAAATAACACCAGTGCAATGATTGGAATAATTGCAACAAGTGCTAGATAGAGCGAGCCAGGCGCGGTAATTCGATTTAATACATATGCAAGGTAATCACTAGTTGGCTTTCCAGCACGGATACCTGGAATAAAGCCGCCATACTTACGCATATTCTCTGCAGTCTCTTCTGGGTTAAAGGTAATTGCTACATAGAAGTAGGCGAAGAAGATAATCATTAACGCATAAAGCGCTATATAAATTGGGTGATCACCTTGAACAAAGTTAGTTGAAATCCATACCGCCCAAGGCGCTTGAGAGTTGGTGAAGTTAGCAACAAGAGATGGAATATAGAGAATTGATGAGGCAAAGATAACCGGGATAACTCCTGCTTGATTAACCTTTATCGGGATATAAGTTGTAGTTCCACCATATTGGCGTCTTCCAACCTGCTTCTTTGCATATTGAACCGGAATTCTCCGCTGGGATTGCTCGACAAAGACTACTGCCGCCACAATCAAGACTCCTACCGCCATAATAAATAGGAATGTTGCCCATCCACGTGAGAGCTTAATTGACCAGAGCTGACCAGGAAATGTCGCTGCAATTGAGGTGAAGATCAAGATTGACATTCCATTACCAACACCGCGATCAGTAATTAACTCACCTAGCCACATAATTACCGAAGTTCCAGCAGTCATTACAACGATCATGGTGACAATACGCTGCCAAGAAGTATCAGGGATGATCGCTTCAGTACAGCCATTGATTAGACGACCTGGAGTTCTAGCAACTGCAATCAAACCTGTGGTCTGCATGAGTGCAAGACCGATAGTTAGATAGCGAGTGTATTGAGTTAACTTAGCCGTTCCTGATTGGCCTTCCTTCTTTAGAGTTTCAAAGCGAGGAATAACAACAGTTAATAGCTGAACGATAATTGAAGCAGTGATGTAAGGCATGATGCCAAGTGCAAATACTGAGAGCTGCAATAGAGCCCCGCCGCTAAATAGGTTAATGAGTCCAAAAAGGCCACCAGTATCAACATTTGCTAGGCAGCGCTGAACTGCTCCATAGGAAACACCTGGAGTTGGAATAACAGAACCAAAGCGAAACAGGGCCATGATTCCAAGAGTGAAGAAGATTTTACGGCGCAGATCAGGAGTTTTGAAAGCCTTAGCAAAAACTGATAGCAACATTATCTTCTCCTCTTATTTCAACTAGATATTATCTAGAGCGTCTTAATACTTCCGCCAGCGGCAGAGATTTTCTCTGATGCCGATGATGAGAAGCCATGGACTGTGACATTTACCTTAACGGAGATATCACCATTTCCTAGGACCTTAACTGGGCGACCCTTGCGAGCAGCGCCTAATTTATAGAGATCATCGATGGAGACCTCTCCACCTTTTGGAAATAGCGCATTGATAGTTGAGACATTTACAGCCTGATAGGTAACGGTCTCAGGGTTTTTAAATCCACGAAGTTTTGGCAAGCGCTGCACAAGAGGCATCGCTCCACCTTCAAAACCTGCGCGAACTACATTTCTAGCCCTAGTTCCTTTACCACCACGACCAGCAGTCTTTCCCTTGGAGCCTTCGCCTCGACCTTTACGGGTCTTTGCTTTTTTAGCACCAGGTGCGGGACGGAGATGATGAGCTTTAAGCACCATACTTATTCGACCTCCTCAACCTTAATTAAATGACGAACGCTATGAACCATTCCGCGAATCTCTGGACGATCTTCCTTAACTACAACATCACCGATTCTCTTAAGGCCCAGTGAGCGAAGAGTGTTTCGTTGATCAGGAGGATTGCCAACTTTTGAACGAACTTGAGTAACTTTTAGACGTGGCATCTTATGCACCTGCCGTTGCGCTCATAGCGCGGATGATTGCAGCTGGAGCAACGCGCTCTAGTGGCAGACCACGACGAGCAGCAATTGCTGCTGGATCTTCCAACATCTTAAGCGCCTTTACTGTGGCATGAACCATGTTAATTGGATTATTTGATCCAAGTGATTTAGTTAGTACATCACTAATTCCTGCGCACTCAAGAACTGCGCGCACTGGACCTCCAGCGATAACTCCAGTACCAGGAGCTGCAGGGCGAAGTAGTACTACTCCTGCTGCATCTTCTCCTTGAACTGAGTGCGGGATAGTTCCTTGAATTCTTGGAACTTTGAAGAATGATTTCTTCGCCTCTTCAATAGCTTTAGCAATGGCCTGTGGAACTTCTTTTGCTTTTCCATAACCAATACCAACCATTCCATTGCCATCACCTAGAACAACAAGTGCGGTAAATGAGAAACGACGACCTCCAGAGACAACCTTTGCTACGCGGTTGATAAAGACCACGCGCTCGATATAGGGAGACTTATCAGATTGGCGATCATCGCGACGTTCGCGCTTATCGCGTCCGCGCTTTGGCTTCTCTGCCTCAGTACTTACTACTTCTTTATCGGCCATTAGAAGTCCAACCCATTCTCTCTAGCACCTTCGGCAAGCGCTGCTACTCGCCCGGTGTAACGATTTCCACCACGGTCAAAGACCACTGTGGTAACTCCAGCTGCTTTTGCGCGATCTGCAACTAATTGGCCAACACTTCTTGCCTTCTTAGTCTTATCTGCAGATGTTGCTCTTAGCTCTTTCTCCATAGTTGAGGCAGAGGCCAGAGTATGGCCACGTGAATCATCAACAATTTGTGCAACTAAGTGGCGAGCAGAGCGGGTAACAACTAAACGTGGACGCTCAGATGTTCCGGTAACTCTCTTTCGCACTCTAAAGTGGCGACGGGCGCGGGCAACTTGAGTAGAGCCCTTAACAATCTTCTTAGAGATATTCATGCCTTCTTACCTGTCTTTCCAGCTTTGCGGCGAATGCGCGCACCTTGTAGATGCAGACCCTTGCCTTTATATGGATCGGCTTTGCGAAGTTTTTGAATCTTGGCAACAACTTCTCCAACTAGCTGCTTATCAACGCCTGAAACCACTAGATCAGTAGGTGTTTCAACGGTGAAGGTAATTCCGGCAGGAGCTGTGAAATTAATTGGGTGTGAGTAGCCAAGTGCAAACTCAAGATCTTTGCCCTTTGCCGCTACTTTATATCCAACTCCAACAATCATGATTTTCTTTGAGTAACCAGTTGTAACGCCGGTGACCATATTTGAAACAAGGGTGCGAGAAAGACCATGGAGGCTCTTTGCTGCGCGCTCATCATTAGCGCGCGTTAGTACTAGTGAGTTCTCCTCTTTCTTAGGAGTAATCAACTCAGGAAGCACATGGCTAAGAGATCCCTTAGGACCTTTAACAGAGATTGATTGACCAGAGATATTTACCTCAACCCCTGATGGAATAGCAACTGGCATTCTTCCGATACGTGACATAGCAATCACCATACGTAAGCGAGAACTTCTCCGCCTACGCCATTCTTGTTAGCTTGTCGATCAGTGAGTAATCCTTGGGAAGTTGAAATAATTGCCACACCAAGTCCGCCTAATACTTTAGGAAGTCCGGTTGATTTGGCATAAACGCGTAGACCTGGCTTTGAAACGCGGCGCAGACCAGCAATTGATCGCTCGCGATTTGAACCATATTTAAGGTCAAGAGTTAAGGTCTTTCCAAAACCTTCAGGATTATCGTTGACTTTATAGCTACCGATATATCCCTCTCTCTGCAAAATTTCGGCAATACGAACCTTCACCGATGAAGATGGCATAGAAACCACTTCATGGTAGGCCATATTGGCGTTACGCAAACGAGAGAGCATGTCTGCGATCGGGTCGGTCATTGTCATAGTTGGCTCATCGCCTTTCTTTGGCTGGTTTCCCTCATATAAGGGACCTCTCCAATAGTTGTTACCAGGAAGCTTTCGTAATACCAGGAAGTTCACCGCGGTGTGCCATCTCGCGGAAGCAGACTCGGCAGATGCCGAATTTCTGATAGACCGAATGTGGTCGGCCACAACGTTGGCAACGTGTGTATCCACGAACCTTAAATTTAGGTTTGCGGGCTGCCTTAACCTTCAGTGATGTCTTTGCCATTATTTATTTCTCCCCTTGATCTTTGAAGGGAAAACCAAGCGCCTTAAGTAGCGCACGACCTTCATTATCGTTCTTAGCTGAAGTTACGATGGTGATATCCATTCCACGGACTCGATCTAGCTTGTCTTGCTCAATTTCAAGGAAGACCACTTGCTCAGTAAGACCGAAGGTGTAATTTCCTTTGCCATCAAATTGCTTTGGAGAAAGTCCGCGGAAATCGCGGATTCTTGGCAGAGAAACTGTTAATAGCCGGTCCATAAACTCCCACATCCGGTCCCCTCTTAGGGTGACATGGGCGCCAATTGGCTGGCCTTCACGGAGTTTGAAGTTAGCAATTGATTTTCTCGCCTTAGTAACTAATGGACGCTGTCCAGTAATTGCTGCAAGATCTCTAATTGCCCCTTCAATCAACTTTGAATCCTTAGCTGCTTCGCCAACTCCCATATTGACCACAATCTTGGACAGGGTTGGAATCTGCATCTTGTTTGCGAAATTAAACTCACTCTGCAAGGCAGGAGCAATTTCAGACTTATATACCTCTTTTAGACGAGGCGCGAATACGGTGGTCATTAGAGATCTCCTCCGGTTCTTCTTGAGATGCGAATGTTCTTGCCCTCTTCATCTTTGCGAACTGCGATACGAGTTGCCTTATTATCGTTATCAAGCAACATCACATTGGAGTAAGCAATTGGGGCTTCAATGGTGAGAATTCCGCCAACTTTGGCTCCGCGCTGTGAAGTATCTTCTTTCGTATGCTTCTTCACGCGGTTAACACCTTCAACAGTTACGCGGGCAGTAACGGTATTAACGGCTAATACTTTGCCAGTTACACCTTTATCTTTTCCTGCGATGATTAGAACTGTGTCACCTTTCTTTATTCTCATTACAGCACCTCCGGGGCAAGTGAGATGATCTTCATAAAGCGCTTATCGCGAAGTTCTCTAGCAACAGGTCCGAAAATACGGGTTCCTCTTGGTTCGTTATCTTCCTTGAGAATTACCGCAGCATTTTCATCAAATTTAATGTAGGAACCATCAGCTCTACGGTTCTCTTTAACAGTTCGAACGATGACAGCCTTAACGACTTCACCTTTCTTAACCTGTCCACCAGGAATTGCATCCTTAACGGAACAGACAATGACATCACCGATTGAGGCATAGCGACGTTGGGTTCCACCTAGCACGCGAATACAGAGAAGCTCTCTAGCTCCTGTGTTATCGGCGACTCGTAGTCGTGACTCTGCTTGGATCATGGTTACTTAGCCTTCTCGATAATCTCCACTACACGCCAACGCTTAGTTGCCGAAAGTGGACGGGTTTCCATTATGCGCACGCGATCTCCAACACCGGCGGTGTTCTCTTCATCGTGAGCCTTAAACTTCTTGTTCTTGGTAATAACTTTGGAGTAGAGACCATGAGCAGCGCGGTCTTCGACCTTTACTACCACTGTCTTATCCATCTTGTCGCTAACAACTACGCCTTCGCGTGTTTTGCGAAACTTTCTATCCTCACTCATGCCGCTCCTCCAATTCCTAGTTCGCGTTCACGAATAACGGTATAGATCTTGGCAATCTCTTTACGGACAGCTGTTAGGCGTCCATGGCTCTCAAGTTGACCTGTTGCAGCTTGGAAACGAAGGTTAAATAACTCTTCCTTTGCATCCTTTAACTTTGCTGCAAGATCCTCAGTGCTTAGAGCTCTAAGTTCTTCAGTAGTGATCATCTTTGCCATCGCTATACCTCCTCGCGAATTACTACGCGAGATTTGACTGGGAGTTTATGAGCTGCGCGAGAGAGCGCCTGTTTTGCAACATCTAGCGTTACACCAGATATTTCAAATAACACTCTTCCTGGTTTCACATTTGCGATCCAGAATTCTGGAGATCCCTTACCAGAACCCATACGGGTTTCAGCAGGCTTCTTAGTTAGCGGGCGATCTGGATAGATATTGATCCAAACCTTTCCACCACGCTTAATATGACGAGTCATTGCGATACGAGCTGCTTCAATCTGACGGTTGGTTACATAACCACCCTCAGTTGCTTGCAGACCAAAATCGCCGAATGCAACCGCTGTTCCGCCCTTAGCATTACCAGAACGCTTTGGACGATGTTGCTTGCGATGCTTAACGCGACGAGGAATTAACATTACGCATCACTTCCTTCGCTCTTAATTTCAGGGCTTACTTCGCTATCAACCTGGGGAGCGGCTTGGCTCTCGATAACTGCAGCAGCTTCATTTGCTCGCTCTGCAACGGAGGTCTTTGTTACCTCGCCCTTTGGCGCGCGAGGTGCACGCTTTGGTGCCCTCTCAGCCTTAGCTGCTTGAACTTGGGCAAGAGCTGCTGCTTCGCGTTCAGTTCTTGAAGCGATAACTTCGCCCTTATAGATCCAGACCTTTACACCTAAGCGACCAAATGTGGTGTGCGCTTCTGCAAAGCCATAATCAATATCTGCTCTTAGCGTATGAAGCGGAACTCGACCTTCGCGATAGAACTCAGAGCGAGACATCTCTGCCCCGCCAAGACGTCCACCGCATTGGATACGAACACCCTTTGCTCCTGCTCTAAATGCAGTCTGCATTGCCTTACGCATTGCCCGGCGGAAAGAGACGCGAGCTGCTAATTGCTCTGCAACACCGCGCGCTACAAGCTGGGCATCAATTTCAGGATTCTTAACTTCCAAGATATTTAACTGAACTTGCTTTCCAGTTAATTTCTCAAGATCAAGACGGAGACGATCTGCCTCAGTTCCCCTACGTCCAATCACAATTCCAGGACGAGCGGTATGAAGATCGATACGGACGCGCTCACGAGTACGCTCGATTTCAATTCGAGATACTCCAGCTCGCTCCATGTTCTTCTCCATCATGCGACGGATCATCACATCTTCTTTTACATAATCTTTATAAAGCTTCTCGGCATACCAGCGAGACTTGTACTCAGTGGTGATTCCTAGGCGGAAGCCATGAGGGTTAATTTTTTGACCCATTTACTTCGCCCCCTGCTCTGTAGTTTTCTTAGCTGCTGCCTTCTTGGCGCTAGCCTTTTTAACCGGAGCCTTCTTAGCTGCTGCAGGTTTTTCATCTGCGACAACTTCACTAGCTGCTGCAAGAGATGCTGCTGCTAATTTTCTTGCCTGCTCTTTTGTCGGCTTTCGATAATTCTTATCATCAGATAGAACTACTGAAATCTGTGAAGAGCGCTTCAAGATCTGATAGCCACGGCCCTGTGCGCGCGGGCGATAGCGCTTCATTGTGATGCCCTCATCAACTAGAGCCTCTGTTACCCAGAGCTCTGAGGCATCTCTAATTGCAGGATTCTTCTGCTTAGCATTTGCCACAGCAGAGTTAAGAAGTGAGTAGAGATCTTCACTTACCGCAATCTGTGGTGAGAACTTAGCAATTCTTAACGCTTCATCAGCTCTCTGGCCGCGGATCATATTTACTACGCGACGAGCTTTCTGAGGAGTTACACGAATTGAGCTAAGTGATGCTCTAGCTACTAATGGAGTATTACTCGGCACGCTTCACCGTCCGATCTTCTTGTCTGACGTGTCCTCTAAATGTTCTTGTTGGGGCAAACTCACCGAGCTTATGGCCAATCATTGCCTCAGTTACATAGACCGGAACATGCTTGCGTCCATCATGGACTGCAATGGTGTGACCAATCATTGATGGAGTAATCATTGAGCGACGTGACCAAGTCTTAATTACCGTCTTGGTGTTCTTCGCATTCTGATCATCCACCTTCTTTTCCAGGTGTAGATCCACAAATGGACCCTTCTTCAAACTACGTGGCATTTGGTTTCAGGGCTCCTTATCGGCTCTTATTAGCTGGACGGCGGCGGACAATTAACTGATCACTTGATTTTTTCTTACGAGTACGAGCCTCAGGTTTACCCCAAGGTGAAACAGGATGGCGACCTCCAGAGGTCTTTCCTTCTCCACCACCATGAGGGTGATCAACTGGGTTCATAACAACACCACGAACTGTTGGACGACGGCCTTTCCAGCGCATACGTCCTGCTTTTCCATGGTTAATATTTGATTGCTCAGCATTACCAACAACACCGATTGTGGCGCGGCATCTGACATCAACATTTCTAATCTCGCCAGATGGCATACGGAGCTGGGCATATGGACCATCTTTTGCAACTAACTGCACAGATGCTCCAGCTGATCTTGCAATTCTTGCTCCCCCACCTGGGCGAGTTTCAATTGCGTGAATCATTGTTCCAACTGGAATATTTCTTAGCGGCAAGTTATTGCCGGGCTTAATATCTGCAGTTGGGCCATTTTCAATCTTTGTTCCCTGCTCAACGCCAAGAGGAGCGATGATGTAGCGCTTCTCGCCATCAGCAAAGTGCACAAGTGCAATGCGGGCAGAGCGATTTGGATCGTATTCAATTTGTGCAATTACTGCAGGAACGCCATCTTTATCATTACGCAAGAAATCAATTACGCGATATGCCCGCTTATGTCCGCCGCCTTGGTGGCGAGTTGTGATCTTGCCTGAGGCGTTACGACCACCGCGAGAGTTAATCGGACGAATAAGTGACTTCTCTGGAGTAGATCGGGTGATCTCAGCAAAGTCGGAAACGCTCTGGCCACGAGAGCTCGGCGTTACCGGTCTTAACTTACGAAGTGCCATGTCATATCCCTTTTCTTATTAATCCCATCGCCTATTACTAGGAGACAGGGCCTCCAAAGATGTCGATGCGATCTCCAGCTGCGATTTGCACAATCGCGCGCTTAGTATCGCTTCGCTTTCCAACTCCATAACGAGTGATCTTGCTCTTGCCCTCACGGTTCATTGTGTTGACTTTGAGAACGCGAACTTTGAAAATCTTCTCAACTGCAATCTTGATCTCAGTCTTATTGGCATCAGGTGCGACGATGAAGGTGTATTTATTCTCATCGAGCATTCCATATGACTTCTCTGAAACCACAGGTGCAATTAGAACTTCGCGATGATCTCTCATGCTGAGGCCTCCTCTAACTCTGATTCAAAGGCTCTAGCTGTAACGCTCTTGCCTTTGGCGGGACCTGCAACAAAGTCAGTGATAGCTTTTTTGGAAAATACCAAGTCATCAGCAACTACAACATCGTAGGCATTTAGCTGATCCTGACGGATTAGATGTAGATCTTCTTCATTGCGAAGTGAGCGCCATGAGGCCTCTTCGCCATGAGCTAGAACTACAAGTACTCGGCGACGATCAGAGAATTGGCGAACTGCAGCGATAGCAGCTCTGCTATTAACGCTCTCAACAATTGTTGAAACGATATGGATTCGCTCATTTCTTGCACGATCTGAGAGAACTCCAGTAAGTGCTGCCTTAATCATTTTCTTAGGAGTGCGCTCATCGTATTTACGAGGAACTGGTCCTTGAGCAACGCCACCATGGCGCTGATTTGGAGAACGAGTTGAACCCTGACGAGCTCTTCCTGTTCCCTTCTGCTTGAAAGGCTTCTTACCACCACCGCGAACCTCACCGCGGTTCTTTGTCTTAGCAGTTCCAGCTCTTGCTGCATTTAGCTGAGCTGTAACTACTTGATGAATTAGCGGCACATTTACTTGGACATCAAATATTTCTGCAGGAAGATCAAAGGTTCCAGCCTTTGTACCTTTTGCATCTTTAATTTCAATCGATAACGACATCTTTATGCACCTGCCTTATTGATAACTTCACTAAGAGCCTTCTTTGAAGCTGAGTGAATAAAGACCTGCGCCCCAGTTCTTCCTGGAATTGCGCCTTTGATAAGAATTAGTGATTTCTCAACATCAACTGCTTGCACAGTTAAGTTTTGAACTGTAACGGTCTCAACGCCCATACGACCCATCATGCGCTTTCCTTTAAATACGCGTCCAGGTGTGGTTCGGTTACCGATAGATCCTGAGGTGCGGTGCTTTCTCTCAACGCCATGGCCATCGCCAAAACCACTGAAATTGTGGCGCTTCATAACACCAGCAGATCCCTTACCTAGAGATGTTCCTTGCGCATCAACGATCTCGCCAGCTGTGAAAATATCTGCCTTAACTTCTTGTCCCACAGTGTATGAAGAGGCGCTAGCAGTTCTTAGCTCTGCAACATACCTTCTTGGAGTAACTCCAGCTTTAGCAAATTGACCAGATTTTGGCTTTGAAACTTTTCTTGGATCAATTGCGCCAAATGCCAATTGCACAGCTTCATAACCATCTTTTTCCAGAGTGCGGATCTGAGTCACAACACATGGACCTGCCTGCACAACAGTTACTGGAATAGTTTGGTTATTTTCATCAAAGACTTGAGTCATGCCGAGCTTGACGCCAAGGATTCCCTTGATGGCGCTGCCCTTTGATTGAGTAGTTGTCATAGTTCTCGAGGTCCCCTTAGAGCTTAATCTCAATATCGACGCCAGCAGGAAGATCAAGACGCATCAAGGAATCAACTGTCTTAGGAGTTGGATCGATGATGTCGATTAGGCGCTTATGGGTGCGCATCTCAAAATGTTCGCGGCTATCTTTGTATTTATGTGGTGAGCGAATCACGCAATAGGTGTTCTTCTCAGTAGGCAGCGGAACTGGGCCTGCGACCGTTGCCCCTGTGCGCTCAACTGTTTCAACGATTTTCTTCGCTGAAGAGTCAATCACCTCATGGTCATAGGCCTTGAGCCTGATGCGGATCTTCTGTCCCGCCATTTTCATTCCCTCGCTTCTACTTAAGTGCTTCTTGTTTTAAATGGGGCGCTTGTCGCGCCCCATTTAATTACTTCTTTTTCTTTACTTAACGATCTTTGTTACACGACCTGCGCCAACTGTGCGTCCACCTTCGCGGATAGCAAAACGCAGACCCTCTTCCATCGCAACTGGCTGGATTAGAGTCACAGTCATTGCAGTGTTATCACCAGGCATAACCATTTCGGTTCCTGATGGAAGTGTTACTACGCCAGTTACATCCGTTGTGCGGAAGTAGAACTGAGGACGGTAGTTGTTAAAGAATGGTGTGTGACGTCCGCCTTCATCCTTTGAAAGGATGTAAGAAGATGCCTCAAAGTCAGTATGTGGTGTCACGCTGCCAGGCTTACAAACAACCTGTCCACGCTCAACATCTTCACGCTTTAGACCACGGAGAAGTAGACCAACGTTTTCGCCAGCTTGACCTTCATCAAGAAGCTTGCGGAACATTTCAACTCCGGTGATTGTGGTCTTCTGTGAATCTGGACGGATACCAACAATTTCAACTTCTTCGTTGACCTTGACGATACCGCGCTCAATACGACCAGTTACAACAGTTCCACGACCGGTGATTGTGAATACATCTTCTACTGGCATCAAGAATGGCTTATCAACTTCGCGTACTGGCTGAGGAATGAAATCATCAACAGCATTCATAAGTTCCAGGATCTTCTCGCCCCATGCAGCATCTCCTTCGAGAGCCTTAAGTGCTGAGACGCGAACAATTGGAGTGTCTTTTCCTGGGAATTCATATTTAGTTAGTAGATCGCGGACTTCTTCCTCAACTAGACCAAGGATGTCCTCGTCATCAACCATGTCAGACTTATTAAGAGCGACAACAATTGATGGAACGCCAACTTGGCGAGCAAGGAGAACGTGCTCCTTGGTCTGTGGCATTGGTCCATCTGTTGCAGCAACAACGAGAATTGCTCCATCCATCTGAGCTGCACCAGTGATCATATTCTTGATGTAGTCAGCATGGCCTGGACAGTCAACGTGTGCGTAGTGACGCTTCTCTGTCTGGTATTCGATATGTGCAATCGAAATGGTTATACCTCTAGCGCGCTCCTCTGGAGCCTTATCGATCTGATCGAATGCGCTTACCTCATTTAAGGTTGGGTATTTGTCGTGCAGCACCTTGGAAATCGCAGCAGTAAGAGTGGTCTTACCGTGGTCGATGTGACCAATGGTGCCAATGTTTGCGTGCGGCTTTGTCCGCTCGAACTTTGCCTTTGCCACTGTGGTTTCTCCTTCTTTATTTCGTTATTGGATTTGACTTACTCGCCGCGAATCTTCGCGATGATTTCTTTCGAAACCGCAGCTGGAACTTCAGCATAGGAATCGAATTGCATGCTGTAACTCGCACGGCCCTGAGTTCTACTGCGCAGATCTCCGACATAGCCGAACATCTCCGAGAGTGGAACTAGCGACTTTATGATGCGAGCACCGGCTCGCTCATCCATGGACTGAATTTGTCCACGACGGCTATTGAGATCGCCGATGACATCACCCATGAAATCTTCAGGAGTGGTGACTTCAACGCTCATCAATGGCTCTAGCAATACCGGACCGGCAAGTTTTGCCGCTTCCTTAAATGCTGCGATACCAGCAATCTTGAAGGCCAACTCCGATGAGTCAACATCGTGATAAGCGCCATCAAGAAGAGTTACTCGTACATCAGTTAATGGATAACCAGCAAGTGGGCCATTTTGTAGCGCCTGTTGGCAACCATCATCAACGGAAGGGATGTACTCCTTAGGGATACGACCACCAGTTACTTTATTTACGAATTCATATCCGCCTTCAACTTCTCCCACTGGAAGTGGCTCAAGTGCGATCTGAATCTTTGCAAACTGTCCAGAACCACCGGTCTGCTTCTTATGGGTGTAGTCATAGCGAGGCACTGGCTTTCTTAGAGTCTCGCGATAAGCAACCTGAGGCTTTCCAACATTTGCCTCTACTTTAAATTCACGCTTCATACGATCAACAAGGATTTCTAGGTGAAGCTCGCCCATTCCACCAATGATGGTCTGTGCGGTCTCTTCATCAGTTCTAACATGAAATGTTGGATCTTCTTCAGCAAGTCTTTGAATCGCAACGCCAAGTTTTTCCTGATCGCCCTTGGTCTTTGGCTCAATAGCAACATGGATAACTGGAGCTGGGAAATCCATTGACTCCAAGATCACTGGCTCATCAATATCGCAGAGGGTATCTCCAGTGGTGGTGTCCTTAAGACCCATCACAGCGATGATATCTCCAGCTGATGCCTGAGGAATTTCTTCTCTCTTATTGGCATGCATCCGATAGATCTTGCCGATGCGCTCTTTACGATCTTTTGTGGAGTTAAGAACTCCAGTGCCAGATTCTAAAACTCCGGAGTAAATTCTTACGAAAGTTAACTTTCCAAGGTGTGGATCGCTCATGATCTTAAAAGCAAGTGATGAGTAAGGCTCTTTTGGATCTGGCTTTCTATCAATTTCAACGCTCTTATCGCCCATCTTGGTTCCCTTAATCGCATCAACATCAAGAGGTGATGGCAGATAGCGAGTAACGGCATCAAGCATTGGTTGAACGCCCTTATTCTTAAAGGCAGAACCGGTTAGAACTGGAGTTAACTTATAAGCAAGAGTTGCTCGTCTAATTCCAGCGATGATCTCTTCTTCACTCAAAGTTGCGCCCTCTAGGTATTTCTCCATAATCGCATCATCTGCATCAGAGAGAGTTTCAATAAGAGCAAAACGAGCTGCATCACATTTTTCTTTTAGATCTGCAGGAATTTCTTCAACTTTATAATCTTCACCCTTTTGGGTCTCACCTCTCCAGGTAAGAGCCTTCATAGCGATTAGATCAACAACTCCAATAAAGTCACCTTCAACTCCAATTGGAACTTGAAGCACAAGAGCGGTTGCGCCAAGACGCGAACCGATCATCTCAACACAGCGATCAAAGCTTGCACCCGTGCGATCTAGTTTGTTAACAAAACAGATACGAGGAACGCTGTACTTATCAGCCTGACGCCAGACAGTCTCAGATTGTGGTTCAACGCCAGCAACGCCATCAAAGACAGTTACTGCGCCATCTAGAACTCGAAGTGATCTCTCAACTTCAACTGTGAAGTCAACGTGTCCTGGGGTATCGATGATGTTGATGGTGTGGCCTCGCCACTCGCAAGTTGTAGCAGCTGAGGTAATAGTGATGCCTCGCTCTTGCTCTTGCTCCATCCAATCCATGGTGGCTGCGCCCTCATGAACCTCGCCGATTTTGTAGTTAATGCCTGTGTAAAAAAGGATGCGCTCTGTGGTGGTGGTTTTACCAGCATCGATATGGGCCATGATGCCGATATTTCGCACCTTGGCTAGATCAATTGCAGTCGCTGTCGACATATTAATTACCACCTGTAGTGTGCAAAAGCCTTATTAGCTTCTGCCATCTTATGGGTGTCTTCACGCTTTTTAACTGCAGCGCCGAGGCCATTGGAGGCATCGATCATTTCATTTGCTAAACGCTCTGCCATTGATTTTTCACGACGGAGGCGAGCATTATCAACTAACCAACGAAGACCAAGTGTCATAGAGCGAGCAGCTTTAACTTCAACAGGTACTTGATAGGTAGCTCCGCCAACTCGGCGTGATCTAACTTCAACAGCTGGCTTTACATTATCTAAAGCTTTCTTAAGAGTAATAACTGGATCTACCTCAGTCTTAGCGCGGCAATTCTCTAGCGCTTTATAAACAATAGCCTCTGAAGTTGAGCGCTTTCCATGAACTAAACACTTATTAATAAGCGCTGTAACAACTGGAGAGTTATATACCGGATCGGCAATAACTGGAGATTTAGCAGCAGGGCCTTTACGTGGCATTACTTCTTCTCCTTCTTAGCGCCATAACGAGAGCGAGCTTGTTTACGATCTTTAACACCTTGAGTATCAAGAGAACCACGTACTACTTTGTAACGAACACCAGGAAGATCTTTAACGCGACCACCACGAACTAAAACAATGGAGTGCTCTTGCAAGTTATGTCCTTCACCAGGAATGTATGCCGTTACTTCCATACCGCTAGTTAGACGAACACGTGCAACTTTTCTTAAAGCTGAGTTCGGCTTCTTTGGCGTTGTGGTGTAAACGCGTGTGCAGACGCCACGACGTTGCGGACTTCCTTTAAGACCCGGAGTTGTTGTCTTATCTGACTTATCAACCCGGCCCTTACGGACCAACTGCTGAATTGTTGGCACTACTTCATCTCCATCTCGCTTATCCGACCCACGCGGTCGGGTGTGTCGCTACTTTGAGCGCAAGGGCGCGAGGTTATAGGAAAGATCTACTGCAGGTCAAAACGGGTAAGTAAGCCAAACACGCCGATTTTTGAGGGCAACACGCCGAGCAAAATACCATTAGCCTTTACTTATGGCAGGCAAAGTAAAGGCTAAGAAGACAGGCAAGAAATCCACAGCTAAGAGCCCTCGGCGCGGGCGGGCCACTACTTCTCGGATAAGTTCTAAGAACCAGATAACTATTCCTGTGGAGGTGCTTCGAGAG
>JANQVH010000014.1:0-18882 GCA_030730425.1 Candidatus Nanopelagicaceae bacterium | reverse complement strand
TTCTCGGATAAGTTCTAAGAACCAGATAACTATTCCTGTGGAGGTGCTTCGAGAGGTGAATTTAAAGCCTGGAGATAAAGTGGAATTCATGATTGATAAACAAGAGCGAATAATTCTTGCCCCAAGTGATCAAGCAACTTGGAAAAAGAACTTAATGCAGCTGGCTGGAAGTATGCCAGAGCTTGGTTCGAATTTTGATTATAAAAAGGAGCGCCAAGAGTGGGACGTAAAAGCCACGCAGATACCTCTTGGTTAATTGCGCTACTAAATCCTCTTGATATCTCTCACAAATTAGCAATGCGCCAACTTGAAGAGCTAAATGCCCCAGCCTCGATTAGCACCTTTGTCTTAGCTGAACTAATGGTTAGCTTTGAAAAAAGCGATATTGGAAGTATCCCAGTAACTCTCCGAGAGATTGAAAAATCTTTCTCACCAATCGTAGAGTTAAGTAAAGAAATTGCCATTAGCGCTGCACAGATTCGTTCAAGTAGCAAGATAACCTTGGGTGATGCAATTGTTATTGCCTCAGCTCTTGATCAAGATAGTGAACTTCTCACCTTCGATAAGAATATGAAAGCGGTCTATGAACGCAATAAGTAGACCAAGGCTGCGAGGCATTATTCATCTAGTTATGTCCCCACTTGCACTAGTTGCTGGGCTGGTTCTAATAACAATCACAACAGAGCTTCGGGGAAGAATCACTCTAACGATATTTACTCTCACTGCAGTCTCGCTCTTTACTTGTAGCGCGATCTATCACCGCGTTCCTTGGGGCCCTTCTGCTAAGGCAATCTGGCGCAGAATTGATCATGCCAATATTCCTTTTCTAATTGCTGGCACCTATACCCCTTTTGCGATCTATCTATTAGATAAGAATCAGGCGGTAATACTGCTCTCTCTAGTCTGGGGCGGGGCCCTGCTCTCTGGAGTATTTAGAGTCTTCTGGCTTAGCGCTCCGCGCTGGCTCTATGTGCCGATCTATCTAGCACTTGGTTGGGCCGCCCTGATCTATCTGCCTGACTTCTACAGAAATGGCGGGCTTATTGTCTTTCTCTTAGTTGCCTTTGGCGGAATTCTCTATTCACTGGGGGCGATTATCTACGCCGTTAAGTGGCCTAATTTTTCCATTAACTGGTTTGGCTTCCATGAGTTATTTCACGCCATGACCGCTGCTGCATTTATCTCACACTTTATCGCTGCGATTCTGGTTATAGTTGGCTAATTATGAGCGTACATATCGGAGCAGAAAAGGGCGAGATCGCCGAGCGAATCCTTCTTCCTGGAGATCCATTAAGAGCTAAATGGGTTGCTGAGAATTATCTAGAAAATGTTAAACAATATAACTCGGTAAGAAATATGTTTGGCTTTACTGGAACATATAAGGGCGAGAAAATATCAGTGCAAGGAACGGGAATGGGACTTCCCTCTGCCTCTATCTATGTCACTGAGCTCTTTAACGAATATGATGTTCAAGTCGCGATTCGAATTGGCACTGCTGGAGGAATTCAAGATAAGACTAAGGTTGGGGATTTAATCCTTGCAATGAGCGCCTCAACTGATTCCAATATCAATAGACGTATGACCAATGGCCTTGACTTTGCTCCGCACTGTGATTTCAAATTACTTATGGCTGCCTATGAAGCATCAAAGAAGTTTGAGCGAGTTCATGTCGGAGGGGTTTCATCGATGGACTTTTTCTATGATGAGACTGATTCTGCTAAGAAACTTGCTGCCCATGGCGTTTTAGCACTTGAGATGGAGGCAAGCCAGCTCTACTCAATTGCAGCTAGAAAAGGGCGCCGGGCGCTAGCAATTATGACTATTTCAGATCATGTCTTTACTCATGAAGCTATGGATTCAGAGGCTAGAGAGCGCACCTTAAACGACATGGTTGAAGTCGCGCTCCATGCAGCACTTAACGGTTAATTACTTAAGGCATTACTAAGCCGCCATCAACTGGAACTGTAATTCCAGTGACGTAGCTTGAGGCATCGCTAACTAACCAAATTAGAGTTGCTGCTAGCTCCTCTGGCTCTCCAAGACGACCAGCTGGAGTAAACATCTTTAACATCTCAACCATATCTTTTGGTAGCTCATCACTCATCTCAGATGGGAAAAATCCTGGCGCAAGTGCATTTACGCGAATCTTCTTTCGCCCAGTCCATTGCGCTGCAAGATCTCGAGTTAATCCAATTAGCCCCGCTTTACTTGAAGCATAGGCAGCCTGCGGAAGTCCTTGAGGTTTAATTCCAAGGATGCTTGAGATATTTACTATTACTCCGCCATCTTTATTTGCTCTAGCAAATGCTTGAGCCATCCAATAAGCCCCCATCAAATTAACATCAATAACACTTCTAAATGCCTCTGGAGTTTCTCTAGTTGCTGGCACTGCAGTTCCAACGCCTGCGTTATTAACCAAGATATCTGCCTTGCCAAATTTCTCAATTGCAAGAGCAATTAACGCATCGCAATCCTCTGGCTTTGTGACATCTGTTTTTCGATAGGCATACTTTCTGCCCGCAGCTTCTACTAACTTTCCAGTTTCAGGCAATCTCTCCTCGCGCCTGGCGCCTAAGACAAGATCTGCTCCAGCCTCAGCGAGCGCCTTAGCGAAGGCAACTCCAAGACCTGATGAAGCTCCAGTAACAACAGCAACCTTGCCATCAAGGCGAAAGCGATCAAGAACACCCATTTTCCCTCTCCTAATTTCGAGCAAGTATGCGTACGGTATAGGCATGAACTTTAGCCTCACTGAGAAGGCCAGCAAATACGCCGAGAAACTTCAACTTTTCATGGATCAGCAGGTCTTTCCAGCCGAGGCCACTTATTACAGCCAGCGCGAAGAATTTATGAAAGCTGGAACGCCACATAAGTTGCCACCAGTTATTGAAGAGTTAAAACAGAGAGCCAAAGCTGAGGGGCTATGGAATCTCTTCCTGCCTCATCTTGACCATGGTTTAACTGTTACAGATTATGCAACCCTTGCTGAAATTACTGGTTGGTCGCCAGATATTGCTCCAGAGGCAATTAATTGCGCAGCTCCTGATACTGGAAATATGGAGTTACTAGATATGTTTGCAACGCCGCAGCAGAGAAAACAATGGCTTGAGCCGCTACTAGCAGGTGAGATTCGCTCTGGCTTTGCCATGACCGAGCCTGATGTTGCATCAAGTGATGCAAGAAATATTAGAACTAGCATCAAGCGAGATGGTGATGACTATGTAATCAATGGCGTTAAGTGGTGGACCACTGGCGCTATGGATGAGCGATGCAAGATTCTTATTGTGATGGGAAAAACTAATCCTGAAGCAGATGATCATCACCAACAATCGATGATATTGGTTCCAATTGATACTCCGGGAGTAAAAGTAGTTAGAAACTTAACTGTCTTTGGATATGTTGATCAACATGGCCATGCAGAGGTTTCATTTACAGATGTAAGAGTGCCTGCAAGTAATCTTCTAGGCAAAGAGGGAGAGGGCTTTGCTCTTGCTCAAGCTCGCCTTGGTCCGGGCCGGGTCCATCACTGCATGAGAGCTATTGGAATGGCAGAGCGAGCGCTGCAGCTAATGATTAAACGTAGCCTTACTAGATCTCCCTTTGGAAAAGAGTTAGCTCGCCAAGGAGTAATTCAAGAATGGATTGCAAAGGCGCGTATTGATATTGAGCAGGCTCGCCTACTTGTCTTAAAAACAGCGTGGATCATTGATAATCAAGGCGCTAAGGCTGCGCGCAAAGAAATTGCTGCTATTAAAGTAGTAGTTCCTAGAATGGCAGAGGAGATAATAAATAATGCCATTCAAGCCCATGGCGGAGCAGGTGTTAGCCAAGATACTCCCCTTGCAGCTATGTATGCAGGAGTTCGAACTTTAAGAATTGTTGATGGACCAGATGAGGTTCATATCCGCGATATTGCAAGGTTAGAGCTCAAGTCCTATCTGCCATGAGTGATCTCACTCCAGTAAGAGATGAAGATGCATTTGATATCGGCAAAGTTCACTCCTGGCTTGCGCCATATATAGATCAAAGTCACCTTCCTGAAGTTTTTCAGTTTAGATCTGGCGCATCAAATCTGACCTATCTACTTAAATATCCAGATCGTGAGTTAGTCCTTCGCCGTCCCCCAGTTGGAACAAAAGCAGTCTCTGCCCATGATATGAAGCGAGAGTTTCTAATTCAATCTCGTCTAAAGCCGGTATTTGATTTGGTTCCAAATGTAATTGCGCTCTGCGATGATCATCAAATTCTCGGCTCTGATTTCTATGTGATGGAAAGAGTCAAGGGCGAGATATTTCGAAGAGATGTTCCAGAGACGCTAAGAAAAGAAGATATCTCCATTATGGCTGACTCTCTAGTCTCTGGCCTTGCCAGGCTTCACTCAGTTGATGCCTCTGTTTTGGCAGAACTTAATAAAGGAGCAGGCTATGTAGCTCGCCAAGTAGAGGGTTGGTCAAGAAGATATAGAAACGCCTTAACTGATGATGTCTATGATGGCGAAGATGTAATGGCCTGGCTTGATGCTAGTAAACCAGATGATGTTGGTTCATGCATCATTCATGGTGATTGGCGGATAGATAACATGGTCTTTGATCTAGGCAAGAAAAAGCTAGTAGGAGTGCTGGATTGGGAGCTAGCAACAGTTGGTGATCCGCTAATGGATTTGGGCTCCGCCCTTGCTTATTGGGTCGATAGAGATGATGAGCCAATGTTTGCCTCACTTCGCCGCCAACCTAGCCATCTTGAGGCAATGCCTACTCGCAGGGAATTTATCGCAAAATACCTTGAGCTAAGCGATAGAAAATGTGATGACTTCACATTCTATGAAGTCTTTGGTTTATTTAGATTAACAGTGATCATCCAACAAATCTGGGCTCGATATAGAGCAGGTCAAACTACAAATCCTGCCTTTAAAGGATTCGGCATGGGAGTTAACATTTTGATTAATCGTGCGCAAGGATTGATTACATGAAAGCTGGTCGTATAAGAATCTCAACTAGAAAGTTTGAAGTAAAAGAAGTTCCAACTCCAACTGCTGGTCTTGGAGAGGTTCGTATCAAAGTAGGCGCAGCTGGAGTCTGTCTCTCTGATGTCCACTTACTTGATGGCACGCTCTCGCCAGGATATCTAAAAGGTGATGAAGTAACTATCGGCCATGAAGTGGCAGGAACAATTGATCAACTCGGTAGTGAAGTATCTGGATACCAAGTTGGAGATCGAGTAATAGTTATCGCTGGGCAGCGTAATGAAGCAAATCAAATTACAACTCTAGGTTTTGATTACGATGGTGGTTATGCTGAATATGTAATTACTAAAGCATCACTAGTTGTGAAAATTCCTGATTCACTGCCCTTTGAAGAAGCTGCAATCATCCCCGATGCAGTATCAACTCCATGGGCTGCGATTTCATCAACTGCAAAGATGCGAGCAGGTGAGAGCGCTGCAGTATTTGGAATCGGCGGCCTTGGAATTCACGCAGTTCAGCTCCTTAAAATCATTGGCTGCAGCAAGATAATTGCCATTGATCCTCGACTAGAAGCCCGAGAAAAGGCCTTAAAAGTAGGGGCCCACTTCGCCTTTGACCCAAGTGATGAAGAGCTAAAAAAACATAGAGGGCTAGATGCTGTCTTTGATTTTGCAGGAGTGGCATCGGTAAGAAAGCAGGGGCTCTCACTTCTTGGCGAGATGGGCAGATTGGTAATTGTTGGAATCGCTAATGAAGCAATCACTATTCCAAATGATATGGCCTTTACCTATATGAGAACCCAGCTCCTAGGACATTATGGATCTGAGCGCCATCACACCGAAGAGCTAGTGGAGATGGTTAAGCATGGAAGATTAAAGCTCTCTGACTCAGTTACTCAAATTCTCTCACTTGATCAAGCAGCTCTTGCGCTAGAGACACTTGAGAAGAAAATCGGTAATCCAATTCGCATAGTTCTAAAACCTTAAAAAAAATCCCCGACCATTACGGCCGGGGATTATTTATAAATTACTAACTAGCGATTTTCTCCAACTTGGTAATCATCAAGGCGAACTGCCTCTCCTGATCCTGTGGTATCAAATGGCGCATAGTCATACTCTTCATAAGCTGCATAGACCGCAGCCTTTGCCTCTTCAGTAGGTTCGACTCGAACGTTGCGATAACGAGCAAGGCCGGTTCCTGCTGGGATGAGTTTTCCAATGATGACGTTCTCTTTAAGGCCAAGAAGTGGATCACTCTTTTCAGAAAGCGCCGCATCTGTTAGGACGCGAGTTGTCTCCTGGAAGGAGGCTGCTGATAACCAAGATTCAGTAGCAAGTGATGCCTTGGTAATACCCATAAGTTCTGGGCGACCATTTGCAGCCTTGCCACCTTTCTGCACCGCTTCGCGGTTAGCAGATTGGAACCTTAGGTGATCAACTAATTCACCTGGTAATAGATCGGTATCCCCTGGTTCTAGGACAGTGATGCGACGAAGCATCTGCTTAACCACGATTTCAATGTGCTTATCGTGGATACCAACACCCTGGGTGCGATAAACCTCTTGAATTTCATGGACTAGATGGGTCTGAGTTGATCTTGCTCCTAAGATTTTTAGTACTTGCTTAGGATCAATTGCTCCCACAACCATCTGTTGACCAACGCTTACCTTATGGCCATCTTCAACTAGAAGTTTCTGACGACGAGTAATTGGATAAGCAACAGCCTCTGAGCCATCCTCTGGGGTAACAATTATCTTCTTACCCTTAGCATCTTCAAGGAAGCTAACAACTCCAGCAGTCTCTGCAATTGGAGCAACGCCCTTTGGAGTGCGCGCTTCAAAGAGCTCAACTACGCGAGGCAGACCATGGGTGATATCACCTGATGCAGTTGCAGCGCCTCCAGTATGGAAGGTACGCATTGTTAACTGAGTTCCTGGTTCACCAATTGATTGCGCTGCAATGATTCCCACTGCTTCGCCCACATCAACTAGCTTGCCTGATGCCATTGAGCGGCCATAACACTTAGCGCACTGTCCAACCTTGCTATCGCAGGTAAGAATTGAGCGAACTTTAATTTCGCTAACGCCAGCATCAATTAGATCATTGATCAAGCGATCGCCAAGATCAGCACCTGATGCAACGATGGTCTTGCCATCTACTACAACATCATCTGCAAGGGTTCGGCCATAGATTGAAGTCTCAACATAATCATCGCGGGTTAGTTTTCCTGCAACGATATTTCCAATCTTTAGAGTTAGACCGCGATCAGTTCCGCAATCCTCTTCTCTAATGATTACATCTTGAGCCACATCGCAGAGGCGTCTAGTTAGATAACCAGCATCTGCGGTGCGAAGAGCAGTATCTGCAAGTCCTTTTCTAGCACCATGTGTTGAGATGAAGTACTCAAGAACTGAGAGTCCTTCACGGAAGTTAGATTTAATCGGACGAGGGATAATTTCACCCTTTGGATTTGCTACAAGTCCGCGCATACCTGCAATCTGGCGAATCTGCATCATATTTCCGCGGGCTCCAGAGAAGACCATCATCCAGACTGGATTTGTTCTTGGGAAATTATCTTCCATCTCTTTAGCAACTTCATTTGTTGCCTGAGTCCAGATCTCAATTAGCTCCTGACGACGTTCATCATCGGTAATTAGACCCTTCTCATATTGAGATTGGACCTTATCGGCCTTTGTCTCATAGCCCTCAAGGATTTCAAGCTTTCTTCCTGGAGTTACTACATCAACAATTCCAATCGTTGCGCCAGCTCTAGTTGCCCATGTGAAACCAAGTTCCTTCAAGGCATCTAGTACTTGAGCTACAACTACCTTTGGATAGCCTTCAGCTAAATTATCAACGATTAAACCAAGTGCTTTCTTAGTTACATCGTAATCAACATATGGGAATGACTCAGGGAGTACTTCATTAAAGATTGCTCTTCCAAGAGTTGTCTCTTTTGTTACTAGCTCGCCATTGATATTGACGCGAATCTTTATCTTGGCTTGTAGTGAGAGGCTATTTTGCTCATAGGCCATTAGACCTTCAGAGATCGAGGTAAAGCTACGTCCCTCTCCAACTTGCTGCTCACGAAGTGAGGTTAGGAAATATAGACCTAGGACCATATCTTGGGTTGGCGCAGTTAGCGGCCTTCCAGATGCTGGCGAGAGGATATTGTTTGAGGAGAGCATCAAGATACGAGCCTCTGCTTGAGCCTCGGCAGATAGTGGAACGTGAACCGCCATCTGATCACCATCGAAGTCTGCGTTAAAGGCAGTACAAACTAGAGGGTGGATCTGAATTGCTTTTCCTTCAATTAGTTGTGGTTCAAATGCTTGAATACCTAAACGGTGCAGAGTTGGTGCGCGGTTTAGTAGCACTGGATGCTCAGCAATGACCTCTTCTAATACATCCCAAACTACAGATCTGGAACGCTCAACCATACGCTTTGCGCTCTTGATGTTCTGGGCATGATTTAGATCTACCAAGCGCTTCATTACAAAGGGCTTAAATAACTCAAGTGCCATCTGCTTAGGCAGACCGCATTGATGAAGTTTTAGCTGTGGACCAACGACGATTACCGAACGACCTGAGTAATCAACGCGCTTTCCGAGAAGGTTCTGACGGAAGCGTCCCTGCTTTCCTTTTAACATATCGGAAAGTGATTTAAGTGGACGATTTCCAGGTCCTGTTACTGGGCGACCACGACGACCATTATCAAATAGCGCATCTACTGCTTCTTGAAGCATACGCTTTTCGTTATTGACAATAATCTCTGGCGCTCCAAGATCTACTAATCTCTTCAAGCGGTTATTACGGTTGATAACGCGGCGATAGAGATCATTTAGATCAGAGGTAGCAAAGCGGCCGCCATCTAATTGAACCATCGGACGAAGATCTGGCGGAATAACTGGAACGCAATCTAGAACCATTGAAGCTGGCTTATTAGAGGTAGTTAGAAATGAGTTAACAACCTTAAGGCGCTTAATGGCGCGAGTCTTCTTCTGTCCCTTGCCACTTTCAGCTAAGACATTTAGCTTGTCGAACTCAGCTTGGAGATCAAAGGTTTCAAGTCTGCGCTGAATTGCAGCAGCTCCCATATATCCCTTGAAGTAAATACCGTAGCGAGTACTCATCTCACGATAAAGATTCTCATCACCTTCAAGATCTTGGACCTTTAGATTCTTAAAACGGCTCCAGACCTCCTCTAGGCGATCAAGTTCTTTTTGAGAACGCTCACGAATATTTTTTAGCTCGCGCTCGCCAGCTTCTCTCACCTTACGGCGTTGATCAGCTTTAGCGCCTTCATCTTCGAGCTCTGCTAAATCATTTTCCATCTTCTCTTGGCGAAGAGCAAGATCGTTATCGCGCTTGGTCTCAATCTTTTTGCGATCTGAGTTGATCTTCTTCTCTAGTTTTGGAAGATCTTCCTCACGCGCCTCTACATCAACTTCAGTGATCATGTAGGCAGCAAAATAGATAACCTTTTCAAGATCTTTTGGAGCAAGATCTAGAAGATAGCCAAGACGTGATGGAACGCCCTTGAAATACCAGATATGAGTAACTGGGGCAGCAAGTTCGATATGTCCCATGCGCTCACGGCGAACCTTGGCGCGAGTTACTTCAACTCCGCACCTCTCGCAGATAATTCCTTTGAAGCGTACGCGCTTATATTTACCGCAGTAGCACTCCCAATCCCTAGTTGGTCCAAAGATCTTCTCATCAAAGAGACCATCTTTTTCAGGCTTTAGGGTGCGGTAGTTAATAGTCTCTGGCTTTTTGACCTCACCAAATGACCACTCACGGATATTGCCAGCAGAGGCAAGACCAATCCTTAACTCATCGAAAAAGTTGACATCTAACATATCTATTTCTCCCCCTGTCAAACTTCTTCTACAGAGCTTGGTTCAACTCGTGACAAGTTGATTCCTAGCTCTTCGGCTGTTTTAAAGACTTCTTCATCAGTATCGCGCATCTCAATAGCAACACCTTCAGATGAAAGTACTTCTACATTGAGACATAGTGATTGCATCTCTTTTACTAGAACCTTAAATGACTCAGGGATTCCAGGCTCTGGGATGTTTTCACCTTTAACGATTGCTTCATAGACCTTAACGCGACCTAGAACATCATCAGATTTAATTGTTAGTAGCTCTTGCAAGGTGTAGGCAGCGCCATATGCTTCAAGGGCCCAAACTTCCATCTCACCAAATCGCTGTCCACCGAACTGAGCTTTTCCACCAAGTGGTTGCTGAGTAATCATGGAGTAAGGACCGGTTGAGCGAGCATGGATCTTGTCATCAACTAAGTGATGCAGCTTCAAGATATACATATAACCAACAGTGATTGGCTCGCGATATGGCTGACCAGTTCTGCCATCAAAGAGCATCGCTTTTCCATGCTCTCCAACTAAACGATCGCCATCAGCATTTGGAAGAGTTGATCCAAGAAGTCCTGTGATCTCCTCTTCTCTTGCGCCATCAAAGACAGGTGTTGCTACGCGAGTTCCAGGCTCTGCAGAGAGTGCGCCAATTGCGCCTAAGCGCTCTTGCCATCCCTTATCGGAGCCAGATACTTGCCAGCCGCTCTTTGCAACCCAACCAAGGTGAGTCTCTAGAACCTGACCAACATTCATACGTCCTGGAACACCGAGTGGATTAAGTACTACATCAACTGGAGTTCCATCAGCAAGAAATGGCATATCTTCAACTGGCAAAATCTTGGAGATAACGCCCTTATTTCCATGGCGTCCTGCAAGCTTGTCACCATCTTGAATCTTGCGCTTCTGTGCGACATAGACGCGAACTACTTGATTAACTCCAGCTGCAAGATCGTAGCCATCATCGAGATCAAATATTTTTACGCCAATTACTTTTCCGCCCTCACCATGAGGAACCTTTAGCGATGTATCTCTAACTTCTCTTGCCTTCTCACCAAAGATTGCGCGAAGTAGGCGCTCTTCAGGAGTTAACTCAGTTTCACCCTTTGGCGTAACTTTTCCAACCAAGATATCGCCTGGAACAACATCTGCTCCGATGCGGATAATTCCGCGCTCATCAAGGTCTGCAAGAACTTCCTCAGAGACATTTGGAATATCACGAGTGATTTCCTCTGCTCCTAGTTTGGTATCACGAGCATCAACTTCATACTCTTCAATGTGAATTGAGGAGAGCACATCATCTTGAACTAAACGTTGGGACAAGATAATGGCATCTTCATAGTTATGACCTTCCCATGACATAAATGCCACAAGTAAGTTCTTACCCAAAGCCATCTCACCAAGTTCAGTGCTTGGACCATCAGCAATAGCTTGGCCGGCAGCAATCTTCTGTCCTTGGCTAACAATTACTCGCATATTGCGAGAAGTTCCTTGATTGGAGCGGATGAACTTATCGACGTTATAAGTATCTTCCTCGCCATCATCGGTTGTAATAACGATTAGATCTGAGGCAACTTCGCTTACTACTCCGCCTCTAATAGCAAGAAGTACATCTCCAGCATCAACTGCTGCGCGATACTCCATACCGGTTCCAACAAGAGGTGATTCTGCGCGAAGTAGTGGCACTGCCTGACGCATCATATTTGCACCCATAAGAGCGCGGTTAGCATCATCATGCTCAAGGAATGGAATCATCGCAGTTGCAACAGAGACCATCTGGCGAGGTGAGACATCCATGTAATCAACTTCTTCAGCTGGGATGTATTCAACTTCTCCGCCGCGGCGACGAACTAAAACTCTCGCTTCAGCAAAGTGGCTATCCTCAGTAAGAGGAGCATTTGCCTGGGCAATGATGTGTTCATCTTCTTCATCAGCAGTTAGGTAATCAACTGCATCTGTAACTTTGCCTTTAGAAACTTTGCGATATGGAGTCTCAACGAAACCAAATGGCGTGATTCGAGCATAAGTTGCAAGAGAGCCAATAAGACCAATGTTTGGACCTTCTGGTGTTTCAATTGGACACATGCGGCCATAGTGAGATGGATGAACATCTCTTACTTCAAAGCCAGCTCTATCTCTTGAAAGTCCGCCGGGTCCAAGCGCTGATAGACGACGCTTATGGGTAAGACCTGAGATTGGATTTGTCTGATCCATAAACTGTGAGAGCTGAGATGTTCCAAAGAACTCTTTGATAGATGCAGTAATTGGACGGATATTGATAAGTGTCTGCGGAGTAATCGCTTCAACATCTTGGGTAGTCATGCGCTCTCTAACTACGCGCTCCATACGAGAGAGACCAACTCGAACCTGGTTTTGAATTAGCTCGCCAACAGTTCTAAGGCGGCGATTTCCAAAGTGGTCGATATCATCGATCTCAACGCGAACCTGCTTACCTAAATCAATAAGAGTCTCGCCTTTATGAAGTGCTGCGATATAGCGAATCGCTCCGACGATATCGTCGATAGCAAGAAGTGATTTACCAAGATCAAGATCTAGGCCAAGCTTCTTATTAACCTTAAAACGCCCTACTTTTGCAAGGTCATAGCGCTTAGGGTTGAAATAGAGGTTTTCAATAAGGGTTTGTGCAGCCTCTTTAGTTGGCGGCTCACCTGGACGCATCTTGCGATAGATATCAAGCAGAGCTTCATCTTGAGTTGAAACGTTATCTTTAGCAAGAGTCTCTTTGATTGATGGATACTCACCAAACTCAGCAAGAATCTGATCATTGCTCCAGCCAAGTGCTTTAAGAAAGATAGTTACTGATTGCTTACGCTTTCTATCAATACGAACAGCAACAAAGTCTTTCTTATCAATTTCAAACTCTAACCATGCTCCGCGGCTAGGAATGATCTTTGCTGTGAAGATATCTTTATCAGATGCCTTCTCAACTGTTCTCTCAAAATAAACTCCAGGAGATCTAACTAGCTGTGAAACAACTACGCGCTCTGTTCCATTGATAACAAATGTTCCACGAGGGGTCATTAGCGGGAAGTCGCCCATAAATACTGTCTGGGATTTAATTTCACCAGTTACATTGTTAGTAAATTCTGCAGTAAGAAATAGTGGAGCGGCATAGGTAATGTCTCGCTCTTTGCACTCTGCAATTGTGTATTTGGAAGGTTCAAAGCGATGATCACGGAAGGAGAGTGACATCGAGCCTTGGAAATCTTCAATTGGTGAAATCTCTTCAAATATTTCTTCAAGTCCAGAGGTCTTAGGAATTTCTCCTCGATCTGGTCTTTCATTCTTACCAAGTCTTGCGCGCCAGGCATCATTGCCAAGTAACCAATCAAAGCTCTCAATTTGCAGAGCTAATAGATTAGGAACTTCTTGTGGTTCGCGGATCTTGGCGAAAGAAATGCGGTTAGGAGCTGTTGATTTCGTTTTCGCGGCCAAGAGTTTTCCTTCCAAAGTTAGTCACTACTTCTTTAAGTTTTTTAGTAACTCTTAAATCTCTTCTTGCTCGCACAGCAAACGTAAGGCCTCAGCCGCTATATGCCTGACCTGTGATTTTTGAGCGAGGGGGCAGGATATCCCTAGCGACACGCCGCTGTCTAATCAGAGGCAAGGCTCAATAAATAGCAAAGCCCCCCTGTATAAGGGGGGCTCGCTTATAGAAGAACTTACTTGATGCTGACCTTTGCGCCAGCTGCCTCAAGGGCGGCCTTTGCCTTATCAGCTGTTGCCTTATCAGCCTTCTCAAGCACGGTGGCTGGAGCTGAATCGACTAGATCCTTTGCTTCCTTTAGACCGAGGCTTGAGTTAAGGGCGCGAACTTCCTTAATCACCGCGATCTTCTGTGAGCCGGCTTCTTCAATTACTACTGTGAACTCATCTTGAGCTGCTGCAGCTTCTCCGCCGCCGCCTGCTCCGCCTGCTGCTGCAACAGCAACTGGCGCTGCGGCAGTAACATCGAATTCAGTCTCAAATGCCTTTACGAAATCTGAGAGCTCAACAAGAGTCATCTCTTTGAATTGAGCTAATAGGTCTGTGCTACTTAGTTTTGCCATTTTCGTATTTCCTTTTCTTTAAGCGTTCTCTGTTGGTTCTACTGGCGCAGAAGTCTCTGGCGCTGCCTCAGCAACAACTTCCTCGTTTGTTGCTTCTGCAACTGGCGCTGCTTCGGCTACAACTTCCTGAGTTGTTGCCTCTACAACTGGTGCTGCTTCTGCAGCGGGGGCAGCCTGCTCTGGCGCAGCAGGTGCTCCAGATTCAGCTTCTCTCTTAATACGCAGCGCATCAAATGCTCTAGCGGCTTTTGCCATAGATGCCTTCATAGCGCCAGCAAGCTTGGCCAAGAGAACTTCGCGCGACTCAAGATCGGCAAGTTTCATGATTTCAGCTGTTGTTACTGCTTTTCCTTCAAAGATTCCACCCTTAATAATTAGGAATGGATTTTCCTTCTGGAAATTCTTTAAGCTCTTTGCAGCTGCAACTGAATCGCCTTGAACGAAGGCAACAGCAGTTGGACCAGTTAGTAGTGAGTCAGCGACCTCTACTCCAGCCTCCTTTGCAGCAATCTTTACCAAGGTGTTTTTAGCAACTTTATATTTAGTGCCAACACCAAGTGAGCGACGTAGCTCTTTAATTGCAGTCACGGTTAGACCGCGATACTCGGTAACAACAGTTGCATCGGCAGACTTAAAGTCTTCAACCAATTCAGCAACTGATGCCGCCTTATCAGAGCGTGCCATCTAGCTTCCTTTCTACTTATATTCCCCAGAAGAAGTACCTACTGATTGGGTGATAAATATAAAAAAACCCCGTCGCATAGAGACGCGCGGGGTATCCGCTCGAACCTATGCGGGTTGTCTTTCGACATTTACTTCAAACCTTGCGATTTGAAACCAGCAGTCTCTGGTGAGAGAGCAGATATTAGAAGCAAAGGGGGCTTTTGGTCAAAATCAAGCAGGAATAGACAATTTCTCGTGGCAAAAAGGTTCCTTAATTGAACTATCACGTCCACCACTCACCGTATATCTGTGGTTTTTAACTCAGAGAATTGATATTGGTTAAAGGCTAGGAATTAAGAAAACCCCACCACAGTGAAGTGATGGGGTTTCTTTAATGAATTCTTGCTTACTCTATTGCTGGTCCACCTTCACGGGCATAGCTTGGATCAAGAGTTACGCCAGGTCCCATAGTGGTTGAGACAACTGCTTTTCTAATATAGCGACCCTTTGATGAGGAAGGCTTTGCGCGCAAGATCTCATCAAATGCAGCTGCATAGTTATCAGCTAGCGCCTCTGCGCTAAATGAGGACTTACCAATAATGAAATGTAGGTTGCAATCTTTATCAACGCGGAATTCAATCTTTCCACCCTTGATATCACCGACAGCCTTTGCCACATCAGTTGTGACAGTTCCAGTCTTTGGATTTGGCATAAGACCACGTGGTCCTAGAACCTTTCCAAGGCGTCCAACTTTGCCCATTAACTCAGGGGTTGAAACTACTGCGTCATAATCAAGACGGCCCTTATTAACTTCTTCAATTAACTCATCGCCGCCGACAATGTCAGCTCCTGCCGCCTTAGCCTCTTCTGCTCTTGGGCCAGTTGCGAAAACTAGAACTCGCGCAGTCTTACCTGTTCCATGTGGCAGATTAACCACGGAGCGAACAGCTTGATCGGCCTTTTTAGGATCAACGCCGAGAACCATTGAGACCTCAACTGAGGCATCGTATTTGGTGACATTAGTTTCTTTAACCAGCTTCATACCAGATAGTGGTGTGTAGAGCTGATCTTGATTTACCTTCGCCGCTGCTGCGGTGTATTTCTTACTGCGCTTCATATCTTTTTCCTTTTTTTATATTTGGAAGCAGTGGTATTAGCAGACCAGCGCGGTCCTCCCACGACTTATTTTTTTAGTTGACGACAATTCCCATTGATCTTGCAGTTCCTGCAATGATCTTTGCTCCAGCTTTGACATCATTGGCATTTAAGTCATCCTTTTTCAAGGTTGCAATATCTTCACATTGCTTCCAAGTAACTGATCCGACTTTATCCTTATGTGGAACTGAAGATCCTTTTTCCAGTCCTGCTGCTTTAAGTAGTAGACGTGATGCAGGAGGGGTCTTAGTAATAAAGGTAAATGAGCGATCTTCATAGACAGTGATCTCAACTGGGATGATCTCGCCTTTTTGCTTCTCAGTGGCAGCGTTATATTGCTTAACAAAGTCCATGATGTTCACACCATGCTGACCAAGGGCAGGGCCCACTGGTGGGGCAGGTGTGGCAGCTCCAGCTTGGATCTGCAACTTGATAAGTGCTTGGACCTTCTTCTTCGGTGCCATCTTCTTCTCCCCTTTTTACCTTTTCTCTTTAAATCTTCTGAACTTGGTGGAATGAGAGCTCAACCGGAGTCTCACGGCCAAATATTGAAACCAAAACCTTTAGCTTTGCCTGCTCTGGCATGATCTCTGAGATCGATGCAGGAAGAGTGGCAAATGGGCCATCCATAACAGTTACCGACTCACCAACAGTGAAATCAACAACTTTAACCTCAGGCTTCATAGTCTTCTTAAGCTCTTTTGGCATCAGCATCTTCTCTGCCTCAGATAGCGGCAGTGGGCTTGGATGATGAGAGTTTCCAACAAAGCCAGTTACTCCTGGAGTATTTCTCACACATGACCAAGACTCATCAGATAGATCCATACGAACTAATACATAACCAGGATAAACATTGCGCTTAACCTGCTTGCGCTGACCATTCTTAATCTCTGTTACCTCTTCTTCAGGGACTTGGATTTCAAAGATGAAATCCTCCATATGAAGTGAGGTGATGCGCTGCATCAGATTGCCCTTGACTCGCTTTTCAAAACCGGCATAAGAGTGGACGACATACCAATCCCCGCTCTTTACTGCTAGCTCGGCGCGGAATGCTGCGACCTCAGGAGATACGATCTCTTGAACTTCTTCCTCTTCAAGTTCAATATCTGTATCTACTGCTACATCACTTGCTACTACTTCATCAGTAGTGGCAGTTATCTGCTCTTCGCTCATCATCCCTCCTTACCTATTAATCGCCGAATATGAAGAAAACTAATCTGGTTAAACCTAGATCAAAGACTGAAACAACTGCGATAACAAAAGCCACGAAAACAAGAACTACTCCGGTATATGTGGTCAACATATTTCTAGATGGCCAGACCACCTTACGTAGCTCATTAATAACCTGGCGATAGAACAGGGCGATGCGAGAAAAGAAACCTAACTCTTTACTCTCTGAGTTCTCACTCATTTTGCATCCTTACCTTTCTCTCTCGTTACCTTTTTTTCTTCTTCTTACAACTGCGCAGGGCAGGAGGGACTTGAACCCCCAACCGCCGGTTTTGGAGACCGGAACTCTGGCCAGTTGAGCTACTGCCCTATATGGCGCTTTTGAACATGACAAAGCATGGACTTTTCATAATCAGATTTTTTTAATTACCCGATCAAGCAAGCGCCAGGATGGGCAAGTGTAGGTCAGGTCTACCCAATAGGTAAAACCCGCATGAAAGGGGGTAGAACTCGCGCTCACGCGCGCCTGTGAAAGACTAAGTCCTATGAGTAAGCCTCGAATCTCTTCAAGAATTGCCGCTATCGCAGAGTCGGCGACCTTAGCCGTTGATGCCAAAGCAAAGGCCCTTAAAGCTGCCGGCCGCCCTGTAATCGGCTTTGGCGCAGGCGAGCCAGATTTTCCAACTCCTGATTACATTGTTGAGGCAGCAGCTGCTGCAACAAAGGTAGTTGCTAATCATCGCTACTCACCAACTCCGGGACTTCCTGAGCTTCGTCAAGCAATTGTTAATAAGACAAAGCGTGATTCAAATTATGAAATTAGCGTTGATCAAGTTCTAGTAACAAATGGCGGTAAGCAAGCGGTCTATCAAGCATTTGCTTCAATTATTAATCCTGGCGATGAGGTAATTCTCCCCTCGCCTTTTTGGACAACATATCCAGAGTGCATCAAATTAGCTGGCGGAAAAACAGTTGAAGTATTTGCCGATGAATCACAAGATTATTTAGTAAGTATTGAACAGCTCGAGGCAGCAAGAAGTGAAAATACTAAAGCGCTGCTCTTTTGTTCCCCCTCTAATCCAACAGGCTCTGTCTATTCAAACGAGCAAGTTAAAGCAATTGGTAATTGGGCCGCAAAGCACGGCATCTGGATAATTAGCGATGAGATCTATGAACATCTCCTCTATGACGGAGCGAGCGCTCCTTCAATTCCAGTTATCGTTCCTGAAATGGCTGATAAGACAATTATTATTAATGGCGTTGCTAAGACATATGCCATGACTGGATGGCGAGTGGGTTGGATGATCGGGCCAAAGGATGTAATTAAAGCTGCTACCAATCTGCAATCACATCTTTCATCTAATGTTTCAAATGTGGCTCAGAGAGCTGCAATTGCCGCGCTCGATGGCGATTTAAGCGCAGTTAAGAAGATGGGTGAGGCTTTTGATAGGAGAAGAAAGCTAATCGTAAAACTTCTAAATGAAATCCCAGGAATTTCCTGCCCAATGCCTAAAGGAGCTTTCTATGCTTATCCGTCTGTTAAAGGTGTTCTTAACAAGGAGATTAATGGCCGCACTCCAACTACTTCTGCTGAGCTTGCTACGATCATATTGGAAGAGGCCGAAGTAGCAGTTGTTCCAGGTGAGGCCTTTGGACCATCTGGATATATCAGGCTCTCTTATGCCACATCAGATGAAGACATTATTGAAGGTGTGACAAGGATAAAGAAGCTACTTAGCTAACTACTTTCTCCTCTTAATTAAGGTTATTAGCCCAATAACTAGCGCAAGAACAAGGGCTGAAGTAATTGGAATAGGCGAAGAGCTAGGAATAGAAACTACATCTTCTTTAATTGGGGCAGAGATTGCAATCGGTGATTGAACTTCAAAGTCGTAGCTATCTTCAATGACATGGCCATCTTTTGAAACTACTCGATACTTAACGCTATAACTTCCATTGCCGTTAATAGAAAGTCCTGCGCTAATT
>JANQVH010000013.1:37762-40162 GCA_030730425.1 Candidatus Nanopelagicaceae bacterium | reverse complement strand
GATGAGCGAGTTCCAATTGATTCACTGCAATTTGGGGCAAGAACTCTCTTTCACTTCCTTGTTAATGCCTAATTAGCACTTATCTCATCAAGTGCTTCACGAACTGGAATAGGAAGAGTTACCGACTCCGCACTTAGCGCCCCGCGAAGTTGGGCGCCTGTTCTAGCTCCAATAATTGCTGAGGTAACTCCAGGGCAATCTCTAACCCAGGCAAGTGAAACCTCCAGTGGCGATAAACCAAGTCCATCAGATGCCACCATGACTGCCTCTACGATCTTTCTTGAACGCTCATCTAGATATGGTTCTATGAAAGATGAGAAATGGGGAGAGGCCCCTCTTGAATCAGAGGGAAGTCCTGAGCGATATTTTCCAGTTAATACCCCGCGTCCAAGCGGAGACCAGGCCAAAACGCCAACTCCTAACTCTCTAGATGCCGGCAAAATTTCTCCTTCAATCCTTCTATTAAGCAGTGAGTATTCATTCTGAGTACTAATTATTGGCGCTTTGCCAAAGATTGGATTTTGTAGAGTTACTGATCTTGCCAATTGCCAAGCAGCGAAATTGGAAATTCCTACATGTCTGGCTCTTCCAGTAGTAACTGCATAATCAAGGGCGCTTAATACCTCCTCGAGGGGAGTCTTTTGATCCCAGGTGTGAATCTGCCAGAGGTCTACATACTCACTTCGAAGGTGAGATAAAGATCGATCGAGATCTGCAATAAGTGAGGTTCTAGAGTTATCAACTATTCTCTCGCCGTTTTTGAAAGATATTCCGGCCTTTGTCGCGATAACGATCTCATCTCTTGGAACCATAACCCCAAGAAAACCGCCAAGAACTCGCTCCGCATCACCATTGCCATAAACGGCTGCAGTATCGATGAAGTTTCCACCAGCATCTAAGAAGAAACGCAGCTGCTCTGCTGCCTCATGCTCGTCGGTATCTCGACCCCAGGTCATTGTTCCCAGGGCCAGACGGGAGACTCTAACCCCGCTACGACCTAATTGACGTAACTCCATGTAATGACCCTAGCAAAGATACTTCGAAAAGAAGTGGAAGCCTTAAAGAGATAATCTTAAGGCTATGACTACTTTCCTGCTTCTACGTCATGCCCATTCAAAGGCAAATAGCGCAGGAATTCTTGCAGGGCAATTAGAGGGGATAGGGCTCTCTAAAGATGGCTATGCCCAGGTAGAAAAACTCTCAACAGCTTTGAATGATCTCAAGATTGATCGAATAATTTCAAGTCCGATGCAGCGTTGCCTTGAAACAGTTGAAAACTTAGCAAAATCAAAAAAGAAGCGCGTCTCAATCGATAAGCGATTAATTGAGATGAATTATGGCTCTTGGAGTGGAGAGAAACTCTCTAAATTGAGTCGGATGAAGGATTGGAAAGTGATTCAATCAAAGCCATCTACCTTTAGATTTCCTAAAGGAGAAAGCTTTAAAGAGCTGGAGGCGAGAATCGAATCACTGCTTAAGCAGCTATCTCGCAAGTATCCTAAAGAAACAATTCTTCTAATCACCCACGGCGATATTGTGAAAATTGCTGCCAGCCTCACAGTTGGTTCAGGTTTAGATAATTTTCAAAAGTTTGCAGTTGATCCATGTTCATTGACAACAATTTCTTGGAGCGCAAAGAGTCGAACTCTGATTTCCTTCAATCAAAAGATCGTCTCCATTAACGGAAAGAAGAGAAAGACGAGAAGATCTGGCAATACATTAGGTGGATCAAAAGATGTCGCATAGAAGGATCTATAACCTAGATGAGGTTGATCGCTTCATCCTTGGCACTGTTGGTCAGCCCGGGGAGCGAGAGTTCTATATTCAAGTAAAGAAAGCCGGTCAGGTATTTTCATTCGCTCTTGAGAAAGCCCAAGCTCAAGCCCTTACTGAGCGTTTTAAGGAGATGCTCCGCGAGGTAAAAAGCTCTGAGGGCGCTGCTCCAAGAGATAACGAGCCACTTGAGATGCCAATTGAATCTGAATTTAGCCTAGGGGTTATGGCGCTAACCTGGCAGATAGATTCTCAGATGATTAGGTTTGAAGGTCAAGCGATTACCGGCGATCAAGGCGATGAGGTTATATTTGATGAATTAGCTAGCGATGAAATCGATGGGGCTCCACCAATCCTTCGAATCCGCATCACCACATCACAGGCCCGCAGCTTCATTGATCGAGCGTCTAGCGTTATTAAAGCTGGGCGCCCTCCTTGTATGTTCTGTGGAGCTCCAATTAATCCTGATGGCCATATCTGCCCCAGAATGAATTAGATGTTAAGTAGAGAAGAGCTGTTAGCAGGTGAGTTGGTAGTAGAAGGTCGGTTAGTCGATGCTTCAAATGCAACTTTATTCGGCAAGGTATTACTAGATAATCAATCAAGCTATTCAGTTGTTTATAAACC
>JANQVH010000013.1:13239-37662 GCA_030730425.1 Candidatus Nanopelagicaceae bacterium | reverse complement strand
TGTGATCATGGTTTAACCTTTCATCAGGAATTCAAATTAAGAACAGTGATATGGCATTACGCAGGAGAAGAGCTAGATAAAAATGAAATTGAAAAGCTTAAAGGTTTAAAGATTCAGATTGCAGATAAATCTAGAGCCGCCCTTGAAGAGCTAATCACTGCAGATGAGATCAAAGCCCTCCTTGAAAGGATCGATACATTGATCTCAGAGGGCTTTCCTTACCCTTCTGAGCAGTGGCCTGCAGTTCCCTGGCCGCCGGTATGAGTGTGAGGAAAATCCTTGAGAGATTTGTAGGCTAGGGCAATGCTCTCTTGGCCAGATGCCTATATGCCGCCAGCTCTGGCAGGTATTAAACATCCAACGCTACAACTCTTTGATTCTTACAAGGGTAAGAAAGTAGATATCTTAGGTGAGCAGAGTTCAATCTATATCTGCGGTATTACCCCTTATGACGCTACCCATATGGGACATGCGGCTACCTATCTAACATTTGATCTCGTAAATAGATACTTAAAAGCAAGCGGCAAAAACGTTTCATTCGTTGAAAATATTACAGATATCGATGATCCGCTACTAGAGCGAGCAACCCGTGATAACCAAGATTGGAGAGAGCTGGCCGAATCGCAGATAGAACTTTTTCGCGAGGATATGACATCACTTGGAGTGCTTCCTCCCAATGCTTATCGGGGAGTCATTGAATCTATGGATGAAATCATCTCTACCGTTGCAGAAATGATTGCTACAGGAAAGAGTTATCAATTAGAGGGCGATATCTATCTTGATTTAAATCAAGTTGATGGCGCAATAGAGAATTTGCCCATTGCTTTAGAACAAGCCCTTAAAATCTTTGAAGAGCGAGGAGGAGATCCAGCAAGAGCTGGTAAGCGCCATGCTCTAGATCCGCTGCTATGGAAAGCGCGTAAAGGAGATGATCCTTTCTGGGAAGCTCCATTTGGCCAGGGAAGACCAGGTTGGCATATTGAATGCACCGCAATAGCGCTAAAAAATCTTCCTAAGGCATCTTCTACTTCGATAACTCTTCAAGCGGGAGGCTCTGATTTAATATTTCCACATCATTACATGACAGCTCTTCAGGCAAAGGCCCTTACTGGAGTTGAATTTGCAAGCTGTTATAGCCATTCAGGGATGATCGGCTTAGATGGCGAGAAGATGAGTAAAAGCAAGGGTAACTTGGTCTTTGTATCAAAACTTCGCCAAGAAGGCGTTTCACCAGCCTTGATAAGAATTGCTCTTTTTGCGAATAGATACTCAACTGATCGCATGTGGAGCAGAGAATTGGTAGATGAGGCAAACAAGCTTCTAACCAGATTACTAAGCGCCTTATCTAGGCAAGAGGTTGCTCCAACCTTTGAAGTTGTTCAAGAAATTGTTAACGCTATCTCTGATGATTTAAATACCCCGAAAGTCTTTGATCTTCTAAATACTTGGTCTCTGAAAACTGAGGAGGGCCAAGTCGGAGGAAGCCCTGGTGAGATATCAAGGGCCCTTGATACATACCTTGGTATTACTCTTTAAATCCCTGGATTTCTTCTTAAGAATCGCTCAACTTCTCTAGCGATACTCTCGCCAGAAATCTCTGGCAGCTCTGCAGAATCTTTTGAACTCTCAAGTTGCCTTACGTAATCGCCAACCTCAACATCATCTGCTGCCATCTGATCAACTTGGAGCTCCCATTGTTTCGCTCTCTCAGGAAGATCACCGAGAGATAGAGAGGTTTCTAGAAAGTCCTCTAAAGCATTTATCAAGGCAAGGCCAGCTTTTGGACAAGGGGGAGTAGCAACATAATGAGGAACAGCGGCCCAAAGAGATATTGCATCTATTCCTCTTTTATATGATTGGTTTTGAAGTACTCCGATAATTCCAGTAGGGCCTTCATACTTTGATATCTCAAGGCCAAATCGTTCAGAGACTTCAGGATGAGCGCCACTTATAGCGATATGAAACGGCCTTGAATGGGGAGTATCTGCAAGGAGCGCACCGAGTGAGATAATCATTGAAACTTCATAATCATCTGCAAGATCAAGTAGATCTTCAACAAAGCTCTTCCAGCGCATTGATGGTTCAACGCCTCTGACAATCAAAAAGTCATTAGCAAGACTTGGCGCACTTACTGCATAAACAACTGTGCCAGGCCAGATAATCTCTCTGATATTGCTCTCATCGATTTTGATGTAAGGCCTATTGACCTGAAAATCGTAATACTCCTCGCTATCTACAACAGCGATTTGTTGATGTGACCAGATAGTCAAAAGATGGGTAATTGCAGATGTTGCAGACTCAGCAGCATCATTCCAGCCTTCAAAAGCGGCAATGAGAATGGGCTTTCTAAGGTTAAAGGAGCTCTCACTGATTTGCATATGCAGAGCCTACGATAAACTCACTTAAGTGAGTGTATTGAAAAATAAAGAGGCTTCTTCGCTGCGCCTTGCCCTTGCAAAACGGGTGGTAATAGCAGATGGGGCTATGGGCACGATGATCCAGAGCGCTAACCCCTCACTTGATGATTTCCAAGGACTTGAGGGCTGTAATGAGGTTTTAAACATTACCCGTCCAGAGTTAATCGCCGATATCCATCGACAGTACTTCGATGCAGGCGTTGATGCAGTTGAGACAAATACCTTTGGCGCAAACTTGGCCAACTTAAGTGAATATGACATTCCATCGCGTATCTATGAATTAGCTGAAGCAGGGGCGCGAATTGCTCGAAGCGTGGCAGATGAATTTGCTATCTCAAGTGGGGAACCTAAATGGGTTCTAGGTTCTCTTGGGCCCGGAACCAAACTTCCAACTCTCGGCCACACAACTTATGAAGAGTTGCGCGCGGCTTATCAGATAGCTTCAGAAGGTTTAATTGATGGGGGAGCTGACGCGCTATTAATTGAAACAACGCAAGATCTTCTCCAAGCAAAAGCTGCCGTAAATGGTGCAAGGGCAGCTGTTGATAAGTGCGATAGAGATGTATTAATTATTGCCCAAGTAACTGTTGAAACTACTGGAACGATGCTTCTTGGCTCAGAAATATCTGCTGCGCTATCTTCTCTGCAATCTCTTGGTGTAGATCTAATTGGAATGAATTGCGCCACTGGCCCTGCTGAGATGAGCGAACATTTAAGAACTTTAAGTAAAAGTAGCCCTGTTGGAATCTCTGTCATGCCAAATGCGGGACTTCCAATCTTGAAAGATGGAGGCGCTTACTATCCTCTCGGTCCAGATGAATTAGCCCTCTCGCTCGATCAATTCGTTAAGGATTACTCAGTAGGTCTTATCGGAGGCTGCTGCGGAACAACTCCAGAGCATCTTGCAGCTGTTGTAAAAAGGGTCCATGGAACTCAGTTGAAAGATAGAGCTTTTATCGACGAGGCTGGCGCCTCTTCGCTTTATCAATTCGTTCCATTTCGCCAGCAGAACACATATTTAGCAATTGGCGAGAGAACAAATGCCAACGGTTCAAGAGCTTTTAGGGATGCCCTCCTTGTTGAGGATTGGCAGAGGTGCGTTGATATCGCCAAAGATCAGGTTAGAGAAGGAGCTCACATGCTCGATCTCTCCGTTGATTATGTAGGTCGTGATGGCGTGAGAGATATGCGCGAGCTTGCATCTCGCTTTGCAACAGCAACAACTCTTCCCATTGTTCTTGATTCAACAGAGCCAGCAGTAATTAAGGCAGGACTTGAATCCTTGGGCGGAAGATGTGTGATCAACTCTGTTAACTATGAAGATGGAGATGGCCCTGATTCCAGATTTGCGCGAATCATGCCGCTAGCTAAAGAGCATGGAGCGGCGCTAATTGCCTTAACAATAGATGAAGAGGGTCAGGCAAGAAGCGCAGAGTGGAAATTACGAGTTGCAAGGCGTCTTATTAAAGATCTCAATGAAAAGTGGGGGATTAAGACCTCAGATATCATCATAGATTGTCTGACTTTCCCAATAGCAACCGGACAAGAAGAGACTCGCAAAGATGGCCTAGAAACTATAAATGCAATCGCTCAATTAAAGAAAGAATTCCCACAGGTTCAGACCACGCTAGGAATTAGCAATGTCTCATTTGGGCTAAATCCTGCAGCTCGTATCGTTTTAAATTCAGTATTTCTTTCAGAAGCTGTTAAAGCAGGCCTTGATAGCGCCATTGTTCATCCATCAAAGATCTCTCCTATCTCTCGCATCTCTCAAGAACAACTTGAAGTGGCGCTAGATCTTATTTATGACCGAAGAAAATTTGAAGGTGATGATTGTGTTTATGATCCTCTATCAAAGCTTCTAGAACTATTTGCTGGAGTTGAAGTCACTTCAACGCGTCAATCAAGAGCAGCTGAACTTGCCGCTCTTCCTATCGAGAAGCGTCTTGTTCGAAGAATTATTGACGGAGAGAAAGCTGGACTTGAAGCAGATCTTGATCAGGCGCGTCTTGGCGGAATAGCTCCTCTTGCAATTATCAATGATTACCTACTTGAAGGAATGAAGGAGGTAGGAGAGCTCTTTGGAAGAGGAGAGATGCAACTGCCATTTGTTCTGCAATCTGCCGAAGTTATGAAGAGCGCAGTTGCTCTACTTGAGCCCCATATGGAGAAGAGCGATGCAAGTGATCGCGGATCTATTCTTCTTGCCACTGTAAAAGGCGATGTCCACGATATTGGAAAGAATCTTGTAGACATCATCTTGACCAATAATGGTTATCGCGTGGTGAATATTGGAATTAAGCAAACGATTAATCAGATAATTGATGCAGCCCAGGATTCCTCGGTTGATGTCATCGGTATGAGTGGACTCTTAGTTAAATCAACGGTAATTATGAAAGAGAATTTGGAAGAGTTAGATAAACGAGGCTTGGCAGATAAGTGGCCGGTAATTCTTGGAGGAGCAGCCCTTACTAGGACATTTGTCGAGAAAGATCTAGCAGAGGTTTTTCCAGGCACAGTTAGATATGCCAGAGATGCCTTTGAAGGACTCTCTCTTATGGATACGATGATGGGAATTAAGAAGGGCGTTGAAGGGGTAGCGCTTCCTGCCTTAAAAGAACGACGAACAAGAGTCACATCAGTTGATGCACCACTTACAACTGATACGACAAGAAGTGATGTCGCATCAGATAATCAAATACCAACTGTTCCATTTTTTGGTTCTCGAGTTGTTAAAGGCATCGCACTTGCTGATTACAGCTCAATGCTTGATGAACGAGCCCTTTATGTTGGCCAATGGGGTCTTAAATCCGAGCGTGGGAAATATGAAGAGATGGTTGAAGATCAAGGAAGACCAAGGCTTCGCTCATTGCTAAATGATGCAGTCTCTCAAGGTTGGATCAATGCAGCTGTCGTATATGGATATTTTCCTTGCTACAGCGAAGGCAATGATCTAGTTATCTTGCATCATGAGGGGGAGAAGAAAGATAGCGAGAGATTGCGATTTACCTTTCCCCGTCAGAGGAGAGATAGAAGGCTCTGTTTAAGTGATTTCTTTAAGAGTAAAGAATCAGGACAGATCGATGTTGTTGCCTTCCATGTTGTGACAATGGGGCAATCTGTTAGCCAAGCAACTGCAAAGCTCTTTGCAGCAAATGAATATCGAGAATATCTAGAACTTCACGGGCTAAGTGTTCAGTTAACAGAAGCCCTTGCTGAACACTGGCATGCACGCATTAGATCTGAACTTGGTTTTGCTAGCGATGATAGTAGGGAACTCTCCGAAATTTTAGATCAAGGTTATCGCGGCTCTAGATATAGCTTTGGTTATCCTGCCTGCCCAGATCTTGGCGCTCAAGTGCAGCTATGTGAGCTGTTAGAGCCTGATCGAATTGGAGTTGAGTTATCTGATGAGTTCCAATTACATCCGGAGCAGAGCACCTCGGCAATCATCGTCCACCATCCAGAGGCAAAGTATTTCAATGCAAATTAGCAATTTTCCCTTCAAAGCAGTTTTATGGGATATGGATGGAACTCTTATAGATAGTGAGCCAATTTGGATTGGCGAAGAGCGAAGGATTATGGAGTCACTTGGCGCTACCTGGAGCAAGGAAGATGCTCTCTATTGCATAGGTGGGCCAATGAGTCGCGTTGATGCTTATATGCGTTCAAAGCTTCCTGAGAATAGAAGAGAAGAGTTTGGTGAATATGACCTAACAAGAATTCTTCTTAACTCGATGGTGGAGAGATTCAAAACCGATGTTCCATTTTCTCCAGGCGCTAAAGAATTGATTGATCAAATGTATGAGGCAGCAATTCCAATGGCCCTTGTTACAGCTTCAAGTAGAGCGATTATGCAAGGGGCTTTGAAAAGCATTGGGACTCATTACTTCAAAACTACAATCTCTGATGCTGATGTTGAAAGATCTAAGCCAGATCCCCAGGGTTATCAATTAGCAGCTTCGACAATTGGCGTTCCTATTCAAGATTGCTTAGTAATAGAGGATTCAATAACAGGATCAACAGCTGCAATAGCTTCAGGTGCCTATCTCCTAGGAATCACTCACTCAGGGCCCCTGCCTAGCGCTGAGAAGGTCTGCCATGTTGAGAACTTGATTGCTTTAGAGCTATCAGGGATAGTTGAACTCTTTCAGCCACTACTAGTAAAGAATTGATGAGCAGATGCAGGTTATAGGTTCAGGGCCATTTAAAGAGGGTGATCGGGTTCAATTGACCGATAGCAAGGGCAAGATGTACTCCTTCTATCTCTCAAAGGGTGGTCAATGGCACTCTCATAAAGGCTGGATAAACCATGACTCTATTATTGGAGTAAGCGAGGGAACAACTCTTCTTAGTAGTAGTGAAACTCAATACCAAGTTATGCGGCCACTTCTTAATGATTATCTTCTCTCAATGCCAAGAGGGGCAACAATTATCTATCCAAAAGATTCAGCGGTAATAGTTGGCTATGCTGATATTTTTCCTGGAGCAAAGGTATTAGAGGCTGGGGCAGGAAGTGGCGGGCTATCTATTTCGCTGCTTAGAGCTATCGGCCCAAACGGCCAACTCACTTCCTATGAAGCTCGTGATGAATTTCTAGAAAATGCTAAAGGTAATGTGAAGAACTATTTTGGCGATCTTCCCACTACCTGGAAGTTAATACATGGCAGGGTTGAAGAGGCATCTTTTAATGGTCAATTTGATCGAGTGATCTTTGACATGCTTGCTCCCTGGGATTGTTTAGAGAGCGCATTTCAAGCATTAGTTCCAGGGGGAGTGCTCTGCTGTTATGTAGCAACAACAACGCAGCTTTCAAAGACAGCTGAGGCGATAAAGGCTCGTGGAGATTTCTCCGAACCAGAGAGTTTTGAAACACTTCTTAGATCTTGGCACCATGAAGGGCTAGCTGTGAGGCCAATGCACTCCATGAATGCTCATACCGGCTTCTTGCTCTTTACTAGAAAATTGGCAGAGGGAAATGCGCCAATTAGAAGAAAACGCAGGCCTAGTAAATCAGCTAATGATCTTGTTGATGAGGCTTAAGCAACATCAATCAAATCAACAACAAAGATCAGCGTTTCATTCGCTCCAATAGGCCCGCCGCCAGCTTCTCCATAACCAAGATCTGGTGGGATAACTAGTAGTCGTCTCCCGCCAACTGCCATCCCAGGAATTCCTTGCTGCCAACCAAGAATAACTCCGCTCAATGGAAACTGCGCAGGCTGCCCGCTCCAGGAAGATTCAACGATCTCACCTGTTGACCAAGCCATAAGTGTGTAATGAACTGTCAGAGTGGAATCTGGGCTAGCAACTTTGCCAGAACCTATGATCACATCTTCTGTAACAAGAGTTGCTGGAGGAGTTCCGCTAGGTGAAGAGATTGTGGGAGCTAGGCCAGCCTCAGCGCTTACTTCAACATATTGAGTAGACAAGTTTCCTCCTGTTATTTGATTACCTTCACCCTTTGGCCCATCTGAAGGAGCTCCGCCATCTGTGCTGCAGGCAGTAAGAGAAATTAGAAGGGTAAGGCTTGAGATAATGACGATAATTCGGCTTGGTTTCATAGCGCAAGCCTACCAATTTGCGCCGAGCGCGCTAATCTCATCTCCATGTCGAGTGCCAAGACCGAGCGTTTAGTCAATCTGACGATGGCCTTGCTTGCCACCTCACGATATATGCAAAAGAGTGAAATCTTTAGAAAAGTGGCTGGCTATAGCGGAACTCAAGAGACTAAAGAGCGGATGTTTGAACGCGACAAAGATGATTTAAGAGCCCTTGGTATCGAGATTGAAGTCGCCTCTGCTGACCCGCTTTTTGAAGATGAACCAGGTTATCGAATAAAACCTGAGACATATCAAATGCCTATCAAATCATTTACTCCAACAGAGATTGGAATTCTCTCTACCGCCCTTGGTCTCTGGCTAGATAGCAGTCTGGAAGATATTGCGCTCGGTGCTGCAAGAAGAGTTAATTCAACAGCGCAACTTAACCCTGCTCTTGAAATTTCCTCAATACGCAATTTGAATCTCTCAGCTGAGGGCTTACTTGATATGACCAAAGCCCTTGCTAGTAGATCAGAAGTTGCCTTCTCTTATCGCAAAACAGGGGCTACTAAATCAGATAATCGCCGCATAAATCCTCTGGGGCTAAGCGCCTGGAAAGGGGAGTGGTATTTAGTTGGAGAAGATTTAGATCGAAGTGATATCCGTACATTTAATTTCTCTCGAATCACTTCAAAGATCGATATTTCAAAGAAACGCGATATGTATGAAATACCTTCAGATTTCAACATCAAGGATTACTTAATTATGTATAACGCCGAAGGAATCGAAATTAAGGCAAGAGTCAAAAAGCGCCAAGCAGAGGCTCTTCGAGCAAGAGCTATTGAGGTAAAAAGCCTTGATGAAGAGTGGGATGAAATTCTCTATAGGAGTGAATCCAATGGCATAGCCCTAAAAGAAGCGCTCTGGTACTGCGATAGTTTGATTGTGCAGGAGCCTCAAGAGTTGAGATCTTCGATTCTTACCTCTCTTGAACAGGTGGCAAAGTCCCATGGTTGAAAACGCAGCCCTTAGAGCTATTCGATTACTTGATCTAGTTCCATACATTGTCTCTCATCCAGGAATTTCAATTGCTGAACTTGCCAGAGAGTTCTCAATTAGTCGAGATGAAGTTCTTAAAGATCTTAACCTTCTCTTTCTCTGTGGCTTACCGGGATATACGCCTTTGGAGCTAATTGATATCTCATTTGATGAAGAGAGCGTGGTAATTAGAGATCCACAGAACCTTGCTGCTCCTAGAAACCTAAACGAATCCGAAGCTTTGATAGCAAGAATTGCCCTTGCAGCTCTTGAAGAGAGTGCGCCAAAGAGTTCGGCTGCTTATCCAGAAATTGTTGCGCTACGAGAGAAGATTGCAAAGGCTTTTAGTAGCTCCATTCCAGCTTCAGCCATTACATACTCTCTCGATAAAGAGCGAGTGATGCTTGAAAATATTGAAGGAGCAATAAAGCAGGATTTAGATCTAGAGATAACTTATAACAACGTAACCAAAGATTCATCAACTAGAAGAAGTATTACGCCAATATCAATCATCGCTGAAGATAAGAGAACGCTGGTAAGTGCCTACTGCCATAGCGCTAAAGCACTTAGAACTTTTAATCTCAGTCAAATTACGGAAGCTTCAACGATCGAAAGATCAACACGTGCTGATCTAGAGCGACTTGAGGAGTCTCGGGGATCAAGTGCTGAAGTCTTCATCAAAGAAGAGGAATCAAGCTTTTTACTTGAGAATGCTTCTTCTCTTAAAGAACTCTCAAACTCTCGTTATCAAATTGATATCTTTCAACCAGAGTGGATTGTTCGTTCTGTTTTGGCTGGCGCTGATTCTCTCGAGTTGGCTCAACCAATTGCGCTAAGGGCGGAGATTGCAGAACGGGCTAGGAAAGCGCTTCTGGCCTATAAGGGGTAGCAAGACAGCTTCAAATTGCGCGTGGTAGCGTATGACTCTAAGCCTTACCTAAGTGTGGGCCTGATTTCTGGAAGGGTTGATCTCATGTTCGGTCGTAATCCACAAATGTGGCTCTTAGTAATTCTGGTCGTTGTAATACTTTTTGGCGCAAAGCGTCTCCCAGATTCAGCTCGCTCACTTGGACGTTCACTAAGAATTTTTAAGAGTGAGGTTAAAGAATTAAATAAGGATGAGAAGAAGAGCGAAGAGGGCGATACTTCAGCTAAGTCCTAAGTTGAAATCTTGATTTCAACACGCGCCTACTTTTGGTAGGAGAGAGATTAATCCTCTTTAGGTAAACGGAGCGATATGGCAGCCAGAGAACGCGGCACAATGCCGCTATTGGATCATTTGCGAGAGCTACGCAAGAGAATCATGCGAGCCGCATTCTTCATTTTTATCTTCTCTATTCTCGGTTTTGTCTACTACGACCAAATCATTACGACCTTGGCTGAGCCAGTCTGTGATTTAAAACTTGCTCAAAGTAGTGGCTCCAATAATTGTGGATCACTTTTCATAAGTGGCGTCCTTGGTCCGCTCAATCTTCAAGTGAAAGTAGCTTTTTTAACTGGGGTAATCATTTCAGCCCCATTCTGGCTCTATCAACTCTGGGCTTTTATTGCGCCTGCTCTACATAGAAAAGAGCGACGCAAGTCAGTTCTCTTCATCATCGGTGCAACGCCTTTCTTTACCTTCGGAGCTGCTCTTGCCTATTACATCCTTCCTATCGCAATCAGAGTTCTCTTTGGTTTCACTCCTGATAGTTTAAATAACCTTGTTAGATTTGATGATTACCTAAGTTTTGTACTTCGAATCATCTTAATATTTGGTCTAGCTTTTGAGCTACCCGTGTTTCTAGTCTCACTAAATTTGATAGGCGTACTCTCTGGGAAAGCTATTCTAAAACCCTGGCGCTTTGCTATCTTTGGAATAACGCTTTTTGTTGCTGCTTTCTCGCCAACTGCAGATCCCCTTTCTATGGCTGCTCTTGCTCTACCGCTAATACTCTTCTATTTTGGCGCGGGAGGAATTGGGCTTTTGGTCGATAAAAAGCGAGAAAAGAAGTCCCAGGCGATAGGCGATAATCAAGCAGCCGATATTGATCAGGCTTCGCCAATTGATGAACCTCTTGCTGAATAGATTGATAGAGCTTTATGTGGCTTCTGCTCATTAATCCAAATTCTGGAAATGGACGCGGCGAAAAGGTTGGCAGAATAGTCAAAGAAGAGCTAGCGGCTTTAGACGTTGAGTACATCGACATATCAGCAAATAGCGCAAAGCAGTGCCAGGAAAATCTTAAAAGTAGATTGGTTTCCAGTCAGAGTTTTGAAGGCCTGTTTTTAGTCGGCGGTGATGGAACTCTAAATATTGCAATTCAGGAGTTAGTTAAAACTAGCCTAGGGGTTGCTTTGATACCGGCAGGAACTGGAAATGATTTTGCTCGAACCTTAAATCTCAACCTTAAGGATCCAAGACAGTTAATCAGTTTTTACCTTTCAAATAAGCCCGCTCTTGTTGACGTGGGGAAAGTAGGCGAGAGATATTTTGTAGATGTTCTAAGTACCGGCTTTGATTCAATGGTTAATGAGAGAGCCAATGCCATGCATAGGATTAAGGGGAGAGCTAAGTACAACCTCTCAATTCTCTTGGTGCTATCTACCTTCAAGCCTAAGAACTATGAATTCAGCATTGATGGGCTCTCCTTTGAAAGTAAGGCTATGTTGATAGCTGTTTCCAATGGGATTAGTTATGGGGGAGGAATGAAGGTGACTCCCGATGCAAAAATTGATGATGGATTCTTTGACATTCTCATCCTTACGCCGGTATCCCGCTTTGAGTTTTTAAGAGTATTTCCAAAGGTCTTTTCCGGAAAGCATATAACTCATCCCGCAGTGAAAATCTTACGAGGCAAACTTGTTGAGATTAACTCAGATGCTGTGGCTTACGCTGATGGGGAGAGAATAGGTTCTCTGCCGATAAAAGCCAGCGTAGTTGAGCGCGGCCTACTAACGTGGCGCATGTGAATAGCCCATCTCCGGCTGAAAGATATGCCGCTGCAAAGAAGAGAAGTTCACACCCATTAACAACTGAGTTTATGGCTAGCTACGAATTTGGATTTGATGATTTTCAAAATCTCGGTTGTCATCATCTAGAAGATGGGAAGAGCGTATTGATAGCCGCTCCGACAGGGGCTGGAAAAACAATTGTAGGAGAGTTTGCTACTTTTCTATCTGAAAAAAATGGTAATCGTTGTTTCTACACCACTCCAATTAAGGCTCTCTCAAATCAGAAATATCAGGACTTGGTAAAGCTATATGGTGATTCGGAAGTTGGACTTCTTACCGGAGATTCCTCGATTAATAGTGAGGCTCGCATAGTTGTTATGACCACTGAGGTTCTGCGAAATATGATCTATGCAGGATCAAATGCGATTGAAGATCTTGGGTATGTTGTTATGGATGAGGTCCACTATCTGGCAGATAAGTTTCGTGGGGCGGTATGGGAGGAGATCCTGATTCATCTTCCAGAACGAATCCAGATCGTCTCTCTATCAGCGACTGTTTCGAATGCGGAAGAATTTGGGGATTGGTTGAAAACGGTGCGCGGTGAGACTGAGGTGGTTTTGAGTGAAATAAGGCCTGTCCCGCTCTATCAACACATTTTGATAGGAAATCGAATTCTTGATCTCTTTGTTGATGAAGGGCGGGTAAACCCAGAGATTCTGCGAATTGAGAAGAACTCGATAAAGAAAGTTCCTGGAGGAAGTAAAAGTTGGAAGGAGAGCAAATTTAACTCTATTAAATCTTTGACACGACCAGAGATCGTTGAAAAGCTCTCAGAGCGTGGTTTCCTGCCAGCTATTTTCTTCATCTTCTCTCGCGCTGGCTGTGATGGCGCAGTTTCATCTTGTATTCGCGAGGGACTATCACTAACGAACTCTCTTGAGAAAGAGGAGATTAGGCGAGTAATTGCGCTAAAGACACATGAGCTGCCTTCAGAGGATTTCGGAGTTCTTGGTTTTCATGAGTGGGCTCAAGCGCTAGAGCGAGGCATAGCTGCTCATCATGCAGGGCTACTTCCAATGTTTAAAGAGACTATTGAAGAGCTCTTCCAGAGAGGGCTATTAAAGATTGTCTTTGCAACCGAGACTCTAGCTCTTGGAATTAATATGCCAGCAAGAAGTGTAGTTTTAGAAAAACTTGTTAAATGGAATGGTGAGAGTCATGTCAATGTTTCACCTGGTGAGTACACCCAACTAACAGGGAGAGCTGGAAGACGTGGGATAGATGTCGAAGGTAATGCATTAATTCTCTGGAACGAACAGATGGATAGCTCTATTGCTGCAGGTCTTGCAAGCACTAGAACATATCCTCTTCGATCATCATTTTCACCAACATATAACATGAGCGCTAATCTGATTTCAAGATTCGGTCATGAGCGAGCAAGAAAATCACTCGGTTTCTCCTTTGCTCAATTTCAAGCAGATAAAGCTGTTGTTGGTTTAGCCAAACAAATAGCAAAAAATGAAATTGCAATCAAAACTCTTATCGAGGGATCTCAGAGCGATCTTGGCGATATGGGTGAATATATGAAGGCTCGATTTGCCATTAAGGAACTTGAAGCTCAATTCTCATCTAGGAGAATCACTGGTGGTAGCCGGAGAAAGCACCATGAAAATATCGAAGAGCAGATAAGTGAACATCGAAGATCTCTTAAAAACCACCCCTGCAATAGCTGTCCAAATAGAGAGAGCAATGCCCGTGGGTTTGAAAAAGCAGCAAGGTTAGAAAAAGAGTCGGCAGGTCTTAAAGCGCGAATGGAGGGGAGAACCAACGTTATTCCTCGAACCTTTGATCGCGTAAGTGAGGTACTAAAGGAATTGAACTATTTAAGCGGTGACCAATTAACTCCTAAGGGAGGAGTACTTACCAAGATATATGCAGAAAGCGATCTGCTTTTATCCGAGCTAATTAGCTCTGACTTGCTCAACCAATACTCTCCTGCAGATCTAGTTGGATTGTTATCCGCGTTGGTCTATGACGGACGAGGTGAACGCAGCAGGAGCCCCAGACTTCCCAAGAGCCTTGATGCCTCAATTCCGATGGTAATGAAAATCTGGCTCAGTATCGTAAAGCTGGAGGAAGATCATGGAATTACTCCACAGAAGGAACCGAATTTTGATCTAGCATGGAGCGCATATCGTTGGGCTAATGGCCATAGCCTCCAAACTATTTTGAGAGAGACTGAAATAACCGTGGGAGATTTTGTTAGAGCTATTCGCCAAATAATTGATCTGCTTGGGCAGTTACTAAATGCCAATCCGCAGATGGCTACAACCGTTAAGGAAGCAGTTAAGAAAATTGATAGGGGAGTAATCGCCTACTCCGCAGTGGTTGCATGAGCCTGCTATTAATTGATAGCGCATCGCTCTGGTATCGCGCCTATTACGGAATGCCAGATACCTTGCTCTCGCCTCAAGGAGAGCCAATAAATGCAGTTAAGGGTTTTATTGATATGAGCGCAAGGCTAATTAATCAGTACAAACCAGATCGCCTAGCGCTCTGTCTAGATGGTGATTGGAGACCATCTTGGAGAGTGGAGCTCTTTCCTGGATATAAACTCAATCGCGTAGATGATGATGGTGAGGAAGAGCAAGAGCCAGATCTTTTAACCCCCCAAGTTCCTTTAATTCTTGATTTCTTTGAGGCTGCAGGAATAGCGATAGTTGGAATGGATGATTATGAGGCAGATGATGTCATCGCAACATTTGCAACTAGGGAGAAGGGTCCAATTCGAATCGCAACTGGCGATCGAGACTTATTTCAATTAGTTGATGAAAAACGCGATGTGAAAGTTGCCTACCTTGCTAAAGGCATCAGTAATCATGATTTAGTTAATCACTCCTGGATTCAAAAGAAGTATGAAATACCAGGTGAGAGATACGCTCTCTTTGCAATGATCAGGGGAGATGCATCTGATGGATTGCCGGGTATAAAAGGAATTGGCGAAAAAGGGGCTGCTGAGATAGCTAAGAATTATTCCAGTATGGCAGAGCTAATAGAGGCAGCAAAAGCTGATGATTCCAAGCTTTCGCCAAATCATCGCAAGAAAATAATTGCTGATCTTGACTATGCCTCTGTGGCAGATCGATTAGTACAGTGCGCAAGAGATGTAAATCTTCCAGAGATGGATTTGAGTATTCCAAACTCTGCAAAGAATGCTAAATATCTAGAGACAATGAAAAGTGATTATGGACTTGGAGCAAGCGTTGATCGTCTTCTCTCAGCCTTTAATTGGTCGTAGAGAATGAAAAAAATTGGCCTTGCAATTGCGTCAGGGTTACTCCTTTTTGCCGCCTTTCCTCCATTTACTCTCTGGCCCGCAGCCTTTTTCGGAGCTGGACTTCTCTTTTTTTTATTGGCTGATGAGAAGCTAAGCCGACGTTTTCTCCTAGCTCTACTGGCTGGGGGAGCCTTCTTTGCCCCACTTCTACATTGGAGCTCTATCTATGTTGGAGCCTTGCCCTGGCTGATATTGGCTTTGGGGGAGAGCCTAATATTTTCATTAATTGCTCTAGCTCCGATAAAGAGAAGTATCTATGGAGCAATTGTATTCGCATCCTCATTCACCTTGATTGAATTACTCCGGATGAAAGCTCCATTTGGCGGCTTTGGATGGGGTCGAATCGGATTTACTCAAGTTGATTCGCTACAAATGTTTTATCCAATTATCGGCGTTGTTGGAATCAGCTTTATTGCGCTATCTCTATCGGCATTAGTAATCGTAAGACCGAAATTTGCATTTCTTTTCGTTCCTATATTTGCCTTCAGTTTCTTTGATATCAATCCAAATACGTCCTTAGGGAAAAGTCTAAAGATCGTTGCTGTCCAAGGCTCTGTTCCCCAACTAGGATTGGAATTTAATCAACGCGCCTTAGCGGTTTTAAACAATCATATAGATGCTACTCCTAAGCAGAGCAGCGCTGATCTAATAATCTGGCCTGAAAATGCATCTGATGTCGATCCAATAACGAATTTAAAGGCTCGTCAGGGGATTGCTAATCTCATTAAGGAGATCAAGAAGCCGTTATTAATTGGTGCGGTGGAGCAGAGAGGCTCTGGGCCTCTAAATTCCAGTCTTTTATATGGGGCAGATGGGGAGTTACTCTCGCGATATGTTAAACAAGATTTAGCTCCTTTTGGTGAATATATCCCGCTTAGATCAATATCGGAAATGATTTCCCCTCTTGCCAGACAGGTTAGAGATTTTATTCCAGGCGATAATTGGGTAAAGCACAGAGTCAATAACATAGATTTTCAATCACTTATCTGCTTTGAAGTGCTAGATGATGACCACATTCAGTCGGGAGCAGTTAACGCAGAATTCTTCGTGGCACAGACCAATAACGCGACCTTTGGTGATAGTTATCAAGCAGCTCAGCAGCTTCAAATTACTAGAGCTAGAGCTGCAGAACTTTCACGCCAATTTGCAGTTGTCAGCACCACTGGATTAACCGCACATATTGATCAAAATGGAAACGTTTTAACAGTGGCAGAGCAATTCAGACCGGTTGCCTTAGAGATAGAGATTGAGGCCTTTAAAGATCGAGCGACCAGAGTACGAGGGAGTTTCCTCTGGATGGGTATTTTGAGTGTTTTATGGCTTTTATGCGTATTTGGACAACGCCGTTCACGCTGAGTATATACCCGATAATCTACATTATGTAAAGTAAAACTAGTTTATCGCCAGGCTCTCAATCGGCTCGCAAGCACAAACTAAATTCCTATCCCCGTGGGCTCCATCGACCCTTCCTACCGTTGGCCAATATTTTCCACGCCTCTCCATTCCAATCTCACTGCCCATGGGTAGAGCGGCATCCTGGCGGCTGTATGGCTTACTCCAGTTATCACTTAACAAAGCTTCAACGGTATGAGGAGCATTTCTTAGAGGCGATTGCTCTATTGAAATCTCCCCCGATTCAATGGCCCTTATTTCTTGAGCAATCGATCTTAAGGCGGCAATGAAGCGATCTATCTCGGTTATGTCTTCAGACTCTGTTGGTTCAATCATTAGCGTGCCAGGAACTGGGAAGCTCATAGTCGGTGCATGAAATCCATAATCCATTAAACGCTTGGCAATATCATCGACGCTTACACCGCTTCGCTTGGTAATCTCTCGAATATCAATGATGCATTCATGAGCAATTAAGTCATTTTTGCCAGTGTATAAAGTTGGGTAATCAGGAGCAAGTTTCTTTGCGATGTAATTTGCAGAAAGAATTGCCACCTGGGTTGCCTTCGTTAAACCCTCTGCCCCCATCATCCTTATATAGGCCCAAGAGATAGGCAGAATTAGCGCTGATCCAAAAGGAGCGCCGCTAATAGGCCCTGGTCCAGTTAGCGGTCCTGCTGATGAATCAAGTGGATGATTTGGCAAGAAAGGTCCAAGATGTTTCTTAGCAATTACCGGACCAACGCCCGGTCCTCCCCCGCCATGTGGAATACAGAATGTTTTATGAAGATTTAGATGTGAAACATCAGCTCCAAATTTTCCAGGTTGAGCAAGTCCAACTAGAGCATTTAAATTCGCGCCATCAACATAGACCTGGCCGCCAGCATCATGGATAAGAGCGCAGATCTGACTTATCTCTGATTCAAAGACTCCATGGGTCGATGGATAAGTAACCATTAAAGCCGCCAATTGCTCGCCATATTCACCAATTTTGGCCTTGAGATCATCAAGTGAAACATTTCCCGCTTCATCGCAGGCGATAACAACTACTCTCATTCCTGCCATAACCGCACTCGCCGCATTTGTTCCATGGGCACTTGATGGGATCAGACAGATATCACGCTGACTCTGGCCCAGTGAATCTAGGTAATTTCTAATTGCAAGAAGACCGGCAAACTCTCCCTGAGAGCCGGCATTTGGCTGGAGAGATACCGCGTCATATCCAGTGATATCAATGAGCCACTTAGAGAGCTCAGAGATTATCTTTCTAGTTCCTGCAGATTGGTTACTAGGCGCAAAGGGATGAAGATCTGCAAATTCAGGCCAGGTAATAGCCTCCATCTCAGTTGTAGCATTTAATTTCATTGTGCAAGAACCAAGTGGAATCATCGTTCTATCAAGTGCTAGATCTCGATCTGAGAGAGTCCTGATGTATCGAAGCATCGCTGTCTCTGAGTGATAGGAATTAAAAACTGGATGCTGCATATAGGAGGTTGAACGTAGCGATGCAATCGCGCCATATGGTTCAGAACTGCTCTGCTTTAAACCCCAGGCACGAATCAATTTCTCAACAGTTGCGCTAGTGCTCACCTCATCAAAGGCAACACTTACTCCCCCACTGATCTTTCTAACATTTATTCCAACTTTTTGCGCAGCATCAATAAGCGCATCGCTATTACTTGCAAGAAATGAAACTGTGTCAAAGAAGTTAGGGCTATAGAGTTCAAAGCCGCTCTCCTTGAGAAAACCGGCAAGTTTTCTTGCAAGTTGATGCGTTCTCACTGCAATTTCTTTTAGCCCTTCTGGTCCATGCCATGCTCCATAAAAGGCAGAGATGACAGCTAGAAGAACTTGAGCAGTGCAGATATTGCTTGTTGCCTTATCGCGCCTGATATGTTGCTCTCTAGTCTGAAGAGCTAGACGAAGCGCTGGATTTCCATGGCTATCAATACTCTGTCCAACGAGTCTTCCTGGCAGAGATCTCTCCAAGCCTTCTCTAACTGCAAGAAATCCTGCATGCGGTCCACCAAATCCCATAGGAACGCCAAATCTCTGTGCAGAGCCAACTGCGATATCCGCTCCCCACTCCCCCGGTGATTTAATCAAGGTAAGCGCAAGAAGATCACTTGCCATAATTACTAACGCCCCGCCGCTATGTGCTTTTGCAATTGCGTCAGAGAAATCATTTAGAGATCCGAAAGTATCTGGATATTGAAGAAGGACTCCAAAGCAATTACTCAAATCAACACCGCTACTTAAATCAAGAACTTCACAATTAATCTTTAACGGCTTTGCTCTTGTCATCACTACCGCTTGGGTTTGCGGATGAACTCTTGAATCAATTACAAATCGGGCTTCATCGCCAAGCTTGGTGCTTCGCCTTGCAAGTGTCATTGCCTCTGCTGCAGCCGTTGGTTCATCCAGCATTGAGGCGTTACAGATTGGCAGGCCCGTTAGATCACTAACCATAGTTTGGAAAGTAAAGAGAGCTTCAAGTCTTCCCTGACTTATCTCAGGTTGATAAGGGGTGTATGCGGTATACCAAGCTGGATTTTCCAAAACATTTCTAAGCACTACCGGCGGAGTAATACTTGCGTAATATCCAAGGCCAATTAAAGATTCCATTTTGCGATTTTCTAAAGCCAACTTTCTTAACTCCGCAATTACTTCAACCTCTGATATTGGTTTTGGAAGTAGCGGGCCGAACTTAGATGTTAATTTGATTGAATCTGGGAGAACGGCCTGGGTAAAACATTCTAGGTCGCTATAGCCAAGCTCAAGGAGCATTGTTGAGATCTCATCACCTGATGGACCTATATGCCGATCTGAAAATTCCGCTCGCGCCATGGCGGAAAGGATAGAGGCTGAGCTTTACTTACGCCCCTCTAAGTTTGCGTCTTGCAGCCAGCTCATCTGAATCAGTTGGGGCAGATATCGCTCCATCGCTGACATTCTCGGCTTGAAGGTGAGAGAGCGAGCCTTCAACCTCATTCCAGACTTTGCCAATAGCGATACCAAATACCCCTTGGCCTCCTTGAAGCAGGTCAAAGATCTCCTCAGAGCTAGTGCACTCATAGATTGAAGCACCGTCGCTCATTAGCGTGATTCTGGCTAGGTCTTCAACCCCGCGCTCGCGAAGATGGGTAACAGCGCTTCTAATGTTTTGTAGCGATACACCAGTATCTAGAAGGCGCTTAACAATCTTTAGTACCAAAATATCTTTAAAACCGTAGAGCCTTGAACTACCAGAACCGCTTGCTCCCCTAACAGTTGGTTCAACCAAACCAGTTCTTGCCCAGTAATCGAGCTGTCTATAGGAGATTCCAGCTGCTGAGCAGGCAGATGCGCCGCGATAACCAAGTTCTTGAGAACTCACTTGATCCTTCTCCATTTTTGCGCCTCGCAATTCAATCAGGGAAGTTCTGCGGGTAAGGAAGTAACGGTAAGGCTAGAGATGCTTGGAATCAATGACCGACACTCTCCAAACCTAAAGTTGAGGTTAAGAGTGTCGCCTTCTCCCCCTCAAGCCATAGATATAGGCCAGAGTAAAGAACGCCCCCACAAGAAGGTAGGCCACCTTACCTATCCCCCATGGGGCGGGAGTTAGGAAAGTGAGCAAAGTTAACAGGCTGCAGATCCCAACCATCAAAACTCCAACTTGTCGCAGAGCTCGCTCCGGAGCAAAAGCAGCAACAAGAGGCATCATCACCGAGGCTATAAGCAGACAGACACCAATCATTCTCATCGCCCAAATTATTTCCTCGCTATAACTAGATTGTTCTTTAGCTATTTTAAGAAACTCAAGAAAAAACTCTGGAGTTGCAACAAGAGCTAGAGCTGAGAGGGCAAAAACTATCGCGCCCATACGAAGGGTTAAAGCCAGGCGCCTTGCCAACATCTCTTCTCCTATCCCAGAAAGTCCTCTGGATTAATCTGATCTAGAAACTCTTTGAACTTTTCAACTTCATCATCTGATTGATCTGGAATCTCAATACCCGCATCGCTAAGAAGAGCCTCGCTTGCAAGAATTGGAGCGCCTGTTCTTAGCGCAATTGCTATCGCATCGCTAGGACGAGAAGAGACAATTACGCCCCCTTGAAGATTGATAAGTGAGTAGAAGATTCCATCTTTCAACTCTGTCAGATGTATTGAATCAATCGATACCTGAAGCGAGGCTAGAAGATCTTTCATAAGGTCATGGGTAAGCGGCCTTGGTGGTGTTACTCCTTGCTGCGCAAAAGCTATAGCAGTAGCCTCTACCGCCCCAATCCAAATTGGTAGGTATCTAACTCCGCCAATTTCTTTAAGGAGAACAATTGGTTGATTCGAGGGCATCTCAACTCTCACCCCAATTACATCAAGGGCGTGGAAATTCATCTTGCGCGATTCAAACCAGAGCGAACTAGAGCGGCGTGAAGTCTTACAGAAAGTGATGCAATCTCTCTAGATACTTCTTGCGCTCTTGCTTTTGAATCAGGATTTTTCTGACGAAGAAGTGGCGTAATGACCTGTTCAACAAGTCCAACCTCACGATCAGCAGCAGTTTTAAAGGCTCTTAGGTGCCTTCCCTCAATACCAAAGCTAGATATCTCCGCAACAACTTTTGCAACGGTTAGCGCATCGCCATCATAATGACGACCCTTTAGCTCGATAAGCCCATAACCTTCAAGCTCCAATAATTGTTCCTCGCTAATACCCGAATTTGATAGGAGTTCATCTCTTGAAAGCTTCATCTCACTCTGCTCAATGAAGGCAGAGGCAGATAGGGCGCTATCAACACTTGATAGGCGAGCTATTGGAGCTCCATTAACGCTAGCTGCTGGTTCAAGGCCTCTATCAAGAGCATCGAGGTTATCTTTAATAACTTTTAGCGGCAGATATTGATCGCGCTGCGCAAGGAGAACATAGCGAAGGCGCTCTAAATCAACTGATGTGAATTTGCGATATCCCGAGGGAGTTCTCTGCGGCTCAATGAGCCCCTCTGATTCTAGAAAACGAATCTTTGAGATAGTCACATCTGGAAAATCTGAACGCAACTTTCCTAATACCTCTCCAATACTTAAATACGCTCTGGCTGGAACGCTCATCCTCTAACCCTTCCCCCAATAAAGAAATGCAAACGATATTTCCCAATATGTAGCTCTGAACCATCATGTAGCTGGCCTTGCTCACTTATCTTTCCATCAAGATAAGTTCCATTTAAACTTCCACTATCTTTAAAGCTATAGCTCTTTCCACTTCTAATAACTTCAGCATGTTTTCTAGATACCGTTACATCATCTAAGAAAATATCGCTCTCAACCGCTCTACCAATCACAGTTCTATCTGAGTTAATTAAAAAGCGAGCTCCTTTTCCCGGACCGCTTAATGAAATTAACATTGCAGAACCCTCGCCAAGTGCGTTGATTACATCTCGCTCTTCTTGGCTAGTTTTATCAAGCAGTAGCGAGAGCTGATCTGAAACTGGTCTTAGCGAGCCCATATTGATAGTTCGAGTTAGGTCGCGCTGGCCATCTTCTTGCTCCACAGCGCCTCCTTACTGTCTACCAAAGGCTAAAGCTCTAAAGAGCCTCACCGTTATCTTGAGGCTGACACTAGGCGCGAGATAAGGGGTGAGTCAAGCGGTGAGTGAGGCGTAATCCCCCGCTGAGAGCAAGCTTTCTAGCTCGCTAGCAGTTGAAATCTCAACTTCAAAGATCCAGCCTTGGTCATAAGGCTCTTTATTCAAAGTCTCTGGCGCGCTATCTAAAGAATCATTAACCAATACAACTTTGCCACTTAATGGGGCATAGATTTCAGAGACGCTCTTAGTTGATTCCACCTCGCCGCAAACTTTGCCAGCGCCTATCTCATCGCCAACCTTTGGCAATTGAATATAGACAATATCGCCGAGTGCTACTTGAGCATAATCAGTAATTCCTACCCGGTAGCGATTAGTTGAAACTTCGCTAACCCACTCATGCTCTTTGGTGTATTTCAACTGATCTGGAACGTTGGCCACAACTATCCCCTCTGTAAGCTCTTAATACCTGAGCGAGCGTAACTTAAACCAGTTAATAGGTATAACCCAATACCCCACCCTGCAAAGCCCCACCCAAAGATATAAGCAGCATCAGAGATCGACCCTGAGGTGGAATCAGTAAGTAGCAGTAAGGGAAGGGCATAGAGCAGGTTAAAGGTTGCTGCCTTTCCTAAATAGGTAACCTTAAAAGGCGGGATGGCCTTTGATTTCATCACTATTAGAAGGAGACCCAGCAGAATATCTCTACCGGCAATCAAAGCTAATACCCATAGCGGAACCACTTGGGTTGCAAACATCGCTATGAGAACCGAGATTATGTAGAGGCGATCAACAGCTGGATCCATTAGCTCGCCTAATCGAGATTCTTGATTCCAAGCCCTTGCAAGTTTTCCATCAAAGTAATCAGTGGCTCCAGCAACAACTAAGGTAAGGATCGCAAGGCCCATCTCTTCTCGCACTAGAACCAGATAGAGAAATACCGGAATACCCAAGGCGCGGGCCATGGTCAATAGATTTGGAATGGTAAACACGTCGGGACGAGAGGATTTGAACCTCCGACCACATGACCCCCAGCCATGTGCGCTACCAAGCTGCGCTACGTCCCGCAAAAACTTAGACAGATACTACTTAATTTCCTTATTAACGCTCTCTTATGCGAACAGAGACTCTAATTGGTGAGCCTGAAAACCCAAATTCTTCACGCAGGCGTCTTTCAATAAATCGACGATAGGAGGCTTCAAGAAATTCTGTCGCAAAGATAATGAAGGTCGGCGGAGCGATACCAGCTTGAGTAGCAAAGAGAATTTTAGGTTGCTTTCCACCTCTAATAGGAGGTGGATTACTCCCGATTAGCTGGCCAAGAAAAGAGTTAAGCCTGCCGGTAGGAACCCTTGACTCCCAACTTTCCAGAGATCTTTGAATAGCTGGAAGTAATTTATCTTTATGCCAACCTGTCTTGGCTGAGATATTGACCCGCTCGGCCCACTCCACCTGGTCAAAGTTTCGATCAGTTTCTTTATCTAGAACTACTCGCCGATCTTCATCAACTAGATCCCACTTATTTAATCCAATGACTAAAGCTTTTCCTGAATCTTCAACCATAGTAATGATTCTTAAATCCTGCTCAGTAATAGGCGTTGAGGCATCGATAATCATGATGACCACTTCGGCATTTTCAATGGCCCTCTCAGTTCGAAGGGCGGCGTAATACTCAGAGCCTGAGGCTTGGTGAGCCCTTCTCCTAATTCCCGCAGTATCGATAAAGCGCCAGGTCTTATCGCCTAAATCAATTAGCTCATCTACTGGATCCCTTGTTGTTCCTTCTGCATCATCAACTAACGAGCGAGTAGAGCCAGCAAAAGAATTTAGAAGGCTGCTCTTACCAACATTAGGTCTTCCAACAATTGCAATCCTTCGATATCCATCATCAATCCGGCTTGCTCCAACTTCTGGAAGCTGTGAAACTATTAAGTCAAGAAGATCTCCGCTTCCTCTGCCATGTGCTGCAGAAATAAAATGTGGTTCACCTAAACCTAGATTCCATAGTGAGTGTGCATCTAGTTCATCTTTTTCAGAATCAACTTTATTGGCAATTAGCATCACAGGCTTTTTAGATTTACGAAGCACTGATATCAGAGCGTCATCATCTGATTGCTGGCCGACTTGAGCATCAACGACAAAGAGAACTAGATCAGCATCTGAGATGGCAGACTCTGCAGCATCTGAGATTTTAAGAGCAATACC
>JANQVH010000013.1:0-13139 GCA_030730425.1 Candidatus Nanopelagicaceae bacterium | reverse complement strand
ACTTGATCCCTATTTGATAAAGATGCAGCAACGCTATCTGGAGAGCTTGTCTCTAAACCCCTTGATTTATCCTCTAAATCTCGCCTTATTGCTCTAGCGTTAATATCTGCTTGTAGCCATATCTTTAGATTTGCACCAGGGGCGACAACAGTTCCTATATCTCTGCCTTCAACAACAATTCCATTCTTAGCGCTCTCAATAATAACTCTCTGCAACGCTACCAATTCTTTTCTAAGCTCTGGCCAACTACTAACCCTTGAAACAGCCGAGGTAACCTCGGCGCTTCTTATCGCCTCAGATACATCTACTCCCCCACAGAGCGTAATTGGATTACTGGGATCGGTTTTAAAAAGGATTGGAGAACTTTTAAGCGCAAGTAATAAATCATCTGCGCTATCAATAGCTTTCTCAATTGCAAGCCATGTAGCGGCGCGATAAAGCGCGCCAGTATCTAAATATAACCAACCAGCTCGCTTAGCTATAGCTTTTGCAGTGGATGATTTTCCAGATCCACTGGGGCCATCCATCGCAACTACTACTGTCATCGGCGATGAACCTTCCAATCTTGCTTCTTTAGGTGAGCTTCAACGCGCTCACCATCTTCAGGAGAGAAGGCTAGTGTGATTAAACCACTTTCCTGACCTGGTGAATGCTCGATCGAGAGATCTTCGATATTGGCTTTAATTTGAGCGCATTCAGTAAATAATCGACTAAGGGCCCCAGGTTCATCTTTGATAACTACCAATAGATGGAGATAGTTTCTTGGTTTGGCGCCATGTTTGCCAGACACTTTTGCGCGCCCAGAATTTCCTTTTTTAAAAATCGCTCTTATCTCATCTTGCTTCGAATCAGAGATAGCGCCTTTTAGTGCGAGGGCTCTTGAAATAAATTGATCAAGAGTTTTAATCACCTCATTTTTATTTTCCAAAAGTATCTCGCTCCAAAGCAGAGGATCACTTCCAGCGATTCTTGTCATATCTCTAAGGCCCTGCCCTGAGAGCTCAAGGCCTGCGCCTAGCTCTTGAATTTCACTGGCTATTAGCGTCGATGCGATCTGAGGAAGATGCGAGATTCTGGCCATTAAATGATCATGATCTTTGGCGGTCATCTCATAACTACTTGCCCCGAGGGCAGCAATTAGTTGCTTGGCCATGGCAATGGCGCGCTCTGAACTATTAGAAGTTGGAGTAAGTATCCATGCTCTTCCGTTAAAGAGATCTGCCTGGGCAGAGGATGCTCCTGAGACTTCGCGTCCTGCCATTGGATGGGTTCCTACAAAGCTCTGCGAAAGAGCCGGTAATACTTCTATCTCTTGTATAAGGTTAGTTTTAACACTACTAACATCTATAAATACAGATTTAGGGTTGATAACAAATTCAGATTTTAGTGTGCCAATAACAGATGCTGGTGGGGTTGCGATAACAACTAAGTCATATTCTTTTTTATCTTCTCCACTCGACTTTAAATACGGCGCAAGAAGATCCGTAGCGAGAGCTAACGCCTTCTCATCAGCATCATCGATTGTTATGGAAACCCCTTGTTGCGCCAGAGCTAGCCCAATCGAAGTTCCAATCAAGCCTGCTCCTACGATTTTTACCGCATTGATTTGCTGGCCAGCTTGCGCGTTCATTACTGGGCTATATCTTTGCGAAGAATTACAGCGCCACGAAGGTAGATATGCGAGATTTGATCCTGATCTAACTCAGTATGGCAATGGAGCATCAAACGAATAGTCCTTGGAAGACTTGCAGCCACAGCCATCTCGACTGCGCAGATTAGGGGAACTTTCTCAAGACCCATTGCCCTAGCCGAGGCAGCAGGAAAGTCGCTAACAAGATCCGGGGTGCAGGTGAAAAGAAGAGATATCAAGTCAGTATTGGTGAGTTGATTGGCCTCAAGAACTTTTGAAACCAGCTCGGTAACAGCCTCTTGCATCAAGACCGGGTCATCACGGTCTATCTGAATAGCCCCTCTGATTGCGCGAACAGTCACTATGGGATTTTACCCGTCTGACGCTCTTCCCCGTGGGAAGGCGTTATAGTGTTTTATCGATTTATAGGCATCTCGCTTTGAGATAGACCTCAAGCTTTTATCGACAATTCTTCCTTTATGATCAATTCTGCCTAAAAAACTATTTATCGACATTGAAGGCCATTTTTGTGCTGTTTAATATCGATTTATTAACTTTAAACGCCTGGGCAAAAACCCATTTATAGATAAATTGCTTTTCTAAATTACCGATATATACACAAAGTATTTTATTAACATAATGTTTTATAGATTTGTAATTTCGACTTCATTGAGCGCCCGCCATTTGCCACTTGGTAGCTCCCCTAGTTTTATCGAACCAAAAGCTGTTCTTATCAAGCGAGTCACCGGGAAGCCGATCTCATCAAAGATTCTTCTAACAACATGATTTCTTCCCTCATGGATCACTATCTCAATAAAGCCTCCAAAACGATTAACTGCCAGGGGGCGGGCAAGTCCGTCATCTAATTCAACCCCTCTGGAAAGTAGATCAAAGGCCGATCTGGGCAGAGTTTCCTCAGTTGCTACGAGGTATGTTTTCTTAACCTCAAACGATGGATGGGTAGCTTCATGCGCCCATTGGCCATCATTGGTAACGATGATCAAGCCTTCACTTTCTTTATCTAGGCGGCCAACGTGAAAGAGACGTTCTTTCCAATCAATAAAGTAGTCACTCAGACAGGGGCGTCCTTCAGGGTCTGACATGGTGGACAAAATCCCTAAGGGTTTATGAAATGCAAGGTAAGTTTTGGTCTTTACAGCTGTAATTGTTTCATTATCAACCTCAACTTTAGTCTTTATCGGGTCAATTTTAAGGCCTTGAGTTCGAATTACCTTGCCATCAACCTTAACCCGGCCCTGCTCGATGAGCTCTTCGCAGGCTCTACGGCTAGCAACGCCACAATCGGCCATAAATTTTTGGAGTCTTACTAGCTCGGCCATAGCGGCCCATTCTACTCACTCAGTTAGAGAAGCAATTACCTCATCTAGACCATCAATATTTGGCAAGAATGGCGCTAGCGCTGGAAGATCTTCAACGCGGTTAAGTCCAATTTTCTCTAGGAAGTAATGGGTTGTCCGATAAAGGATTGCCCCAGTTTCATGCTCGATTCCGCACTCCTCCACTAGCCCTCTGGTTACTAGCGTCTTCATAACAGCTTCAACATTAACCCCGCGGATAGCAGAGACTCGAGCTCTTGAAATGGGTTGGCGATAAGCAATGACAGCTAGCGTTTCTAAAGCTGCTTGAGTGAGTTTTGCTTGTTGACCATCTAAGACAAATTTCTCGACTAGTGGAGATAGATCAGGGTGGCTATAGAAGCGCCATCCACCCGAAATCTGCTTTAGCGTAAAACCTTTGCCCTGCTCTTCATATGAAGCCGCTAAGGCATTCAACGCTTCGAGTATCTGCTCGGTTGGGGTTTCAATTATCTGGGCGAGGACTACCTCAGAGATCGGTTCTTCAACGACCATCAAAATAGCCTCAATTGAACGTTCAAGTTCGCGATTAGACATTATCTCCCCCTCCTTCTACCCCGTCTTCTCCTGATTCAATCAGAGCTGGGCGATCAAATTCATCGCTAACTTTAATTTCTCCCTCAACACTTCCAACCCAGGTTATCTGTAGCTCGCCTAAAGCAATGACCTGTTCAAATCTGACCGAGCCCTCTTTGAAGAGTTCAAGTAGGGCGAGAAATCTAGCGACCACAACTAAGGTATTTTCTGCATCGCTTACCAGGGCCCTAAAACTCATTGTTTTATGCCTTCTTAAGGCCGATACCACGGCTAGGGCTTCGGCGGCCACACTAACTAGCGGCAGATGTAGATGCTCAACAGAGAGGGTTGGAGCGCTTTTGGGGGTAAGAACTCGGTTTGCGATAGCGGCAAATCTCTCAGGGGTTACACCGATTAATACCTCAGGCAACAGAGCTGCAAAGACAGGCTCGAGTGAGACTGAGCGGGCGAAGGTCTTTTCTTGCTCAAAGATTCGCTCTGACAAGATTGAAGCGATCTCCTTAAAGGCGCGATATTGCAATAATCGAGCAAAGAGCAGATCACGCGCTTCAAGAAGCGCCAGATCTTCTTCGTCATCAATCTGGCCTGATGGCAAGAGGCGAGCAGCTTTTAGGTCCAATAAAGTAGCGGCAACAACTACAAATTCACTGGCATGATCGAGTTTCCAGCCTGTTTCAGTTTTCTCCAGCTCGCGAATATAGGTAATAAATTCATCTGTAACGGTAGCAATTGCAACATCGGTAATATCCATGCGATGTCTTGAGATAAGTTGCAAGAGCAAATCAAATGGGCCATCAAAGTTTTCCAAGTGAACCGAGAAGCCCGCAACTCTTCCTTCACTAATACTTTGCGCAGGAGAGGCTAAAGTATTACTTGAGGGTTGCGTTGAAACTTCATCCATAGTCTGGCAAGTCTATGCGTGTCGCAGCCAATATCGCGATAAGCGGTGGTTAAAGTCTGGCCATGGCAAAAAGTGCTTCAGAGATATCTCGCTTGAACGCTAAATCGACATTTTCAAAAGCTGATTCTGACATTGTCACATCATCTTCAGTATTGGGAAAACCAGCTAAAGACTTTCCTTATCCAGCGCCTTTAACAGAGCATGGAAATGCCAAGATAATTTCAGTTGTTAATCAAAAAGGTGGAGTTGGTAAAACCACAACAACAATTAATCTTGGCGCCGCATTTGCAGAGCTTGGAAGAAGAGTCCTACTAATTGATTTCGATCCACAGCACTCACTATCTATTGGTCTTAATGTTTCAACCAGAGATATCGAAGGATCTGTCTATAACCTGCTTATGGATGAATCAACGCAGGTATCTGATTTCCTTCTTAAAACCAGCGTTCCTGGCATGGATATGATCCCAGCTCACGAGGATCTATCTGGCGCTGAAGGTGGCTTGGTAAATGTTATTGCTCGTGAAAAGATTTTAAAACGAGTTCTTTCTACTGTTACTGACTTTTATGATGTCATCCTTATTGATTGTCAGCCATCACTTGGCCTTCTAACCGTTAATGCCCTTACCGCATCGCACTGGGTTTTAGTGCCCCTTGAATGTGAGTATTTTGCGCTTAGAGGTGTGGCTCTCCTTGATGACATCATTAAGAAAGTAAAGGCCAATACCAACCCTGATATCGAGCTTCTAGGTATTTTGCCAACTATGTTTGATAAAAAAACTGTCCATAGCCGCGAGGTTTTAGAGCGAATCAGCGAAGCCTTCCCAGCTCACGTTTTTGATACCACAATTGCTAGAACCGTTAGATTCCCAGAGACAACTGTTGCTGGAGAGCCAATCACTTCATATGCCAGCTCCTCAGTTGGAGCTGCTTCTTATCGCAGACTTGCTAGAGAAATAATTGCCAATGGAGGGGTTCGATGACAAGACGTATTAGTTTGCCTGGAGCAGATGAGTTATTTAGAAAGACAACTCTTAGCGCAGTTCCAGATCAAAGCGTTGAAGAAGTTGAGGTCTCTCATACCAATCGTCCAACAACTACCACTGTTGCTAAAAGCGCTCCTAAGTCAACTGGCGTTAGACAGACTCCAAGACGTCGCGCAACTGGTTTAGATAAAGGGCCATCAGGGCGAGAAAAACATGATGAGAAAATTACCGTTTATCTATCTCCTGAAGAACTCTTTGATTTAGAGCAAGCAAGACTTCACTTAAGAGGAGATCTTGGCCTTGCCGTTGATAGAGGTCGCATCGTTCGTGAATCTCTCGCAATTGTCATTGCAGATTTAGAGGCAAAAGGCGATCAATCAATTATTGCTAGAAGACTTCGAGGTAGATAGCTCTACTTTGATCTTGGGTGAGCGCTTGCATAGCTCTCACGTAATTTATCGATTGTTACCAAGGTATAAATCTGCGTAGTTGTTACCGAGGCATGTCCCAGTAACTCTTGCACCACCCTAATGTCGGCTCCCCCATCAAGAAGATGGGTAGCAAAAGAATGCCTAAATCCATGAGGAGAAATTGCCTCATCTAGGCCCGATCTCTTTGCTGCATCAGTAACGATCTGCCAGGCGCTCTGGCGAGAGAGGCGAGTTCCTCTCTTTTCGTTTAAAAAGAGAGCCTCCTCCTTTAAATTCTTAGCAAAGATAGGGCGAGATCTAGTTAGATACTGATCAAGTGCCAATCTGGCATAACTTCCAACCGGAACTAAACGCTCCTTACCCCCCTTGCCGCGAACTTTAATTGTTATCGCCTCAACGCCCTCTTGGTTATTTTGGGAAATATCTGATCGATTTAGAGCAATTATTTCGCTAACTCTTGCCCCTGTTGCATAGAGCAGCTCCAATATCGCCCTATCTCTAATGCCTGATAAATCATCTGCGCAGCTATTAATAAGTTTTGCAATCTGATCAATACTTAAAGCTTTTGGCAATCTCTTTGCACTCCTTGGAACAAGAATCTCTTTAGCAATACTTTCACCGCCGCTTTCTTTAGCTAAAAAAGCAAATAGGCTCCTTAAGGCAACAGCATTTCTAGCGATACTTGATTCGTTTAATTTAGCCTCTCTAAGAGCGTGAAGAAAGGCGGCTACATCACTTGGTGTAATACTGGAAATTTTCTTCTGATTCTGATTGAGATAGTTGAGAAATTTTTCGAGATCTCGTCTATAGGATGAAAGAGTGTTCTTAGCTAGCCCTCGCTCTATTGCGCAGTGATTGAGGAATATTTCAATCGAGGATCTATCATCCACGTTCTAGTGCGGCCTTAATTAGGCCAGTAAAGAGTGGATGGGCTCTAGTCGGCCTTGATCTAAATTCTGGATGAGCTTGAGTTCCCACATAAAATGGATGAACCTCTCTTGGCAATTCAACAAATTCAACTAAATTCTCATCTGGCGATGTTCCGCTAAATACCAAGCCAGCTCCACTTAGCTCTTTGCGATAGGAGTTATTGACTTCATAGCGATGTCTATGGCGTTCTGAGATTTCAGAGGCTTGATAACAACTCTCAACTATTGAGCCTTTGGTGAGAATTGCCTTGTATAGTCCAAGACGCATCGTTCCGCCCATATCAGCTTCGCCATTAACGATTTTTACCTGACTTGCCATAGTTGCAATAACTGGCGCATCAGTATCTGAATCAAATTCAGCAGAGTTAGCTCGTTTTAATCCAAGGACATTTCTAGCTATCTCTATAACCATGCATTGCAAACCTAAACAGAGGCCAAGAGCTGGAATCCTATTTTCTCTTGCATACTTTAGAGCCCCAAGCTTTCCTTCGATACCTCTAACTCCAAATCCTCCAGGAACACATATTGCATCTACCTCACCTAAGTTTGCTTTAGCTCCAGCCTCTGTTGCGCATTCATCACTTGCAACCCACTTAATTTCAACCCTAGCGTTATTAGCAAAGCCGCCAGCTCTTAGAGCTTCTGTGACTGAAAGATAAGCATCTGGAAGATCAACATATTTTCCAACTAAAGCAACCTTTACGCTATGGGCGGGGTTATGCACTCGCTCAAGTAGTGAATCCCATTGCCCCCATTTAACTTCATGGGCCTTTAGATCAAGCCTTCTGACAATATAGGAATCAAGTCCCTCGCTATGGAGCACTTTAGGGATGTCATAAATTGATGGAGCATCAACTGCTGCAACAACTGCCTCTAAGTCAACGTCGCACATAAGTGAAATTTTCTTCTTAACGGCTTGCGGGATTGGTCGATCCGAGCGAAGAACTATGCCATCTGGAGATATTCCAATAGAGCGGAGAGCTTGAACTGAGTGCTGCGTAGGTTTTGTCTTTAACTCCCCTGATGGGCCGATATATGGAACGAGTGAGACATGAAGATAAAAGACGTTATCTCTACCAACTTCCTGTCTGATCTGTCTTGCTGCCTCTAAAAATGGCAAGGATTCGATATCGCCAACAGTTCCACCAACTTCAGTAATGACTAGATCGATATCAGGAGCTGCCATCGCGCGAATGCGCTCTTTAATCTCGTTGGTAATATGAGGAATTACTTGAACAGTTTCACCTAGATATTCGCCATGGCGCTCTCTTGCAATAACTCTCTGATAGATCTGACCAGTTGTGACATTGGCTGAGCCATGAAGATTGGTATCTAGGAACCTTTCATAATGGCCGATATCTAAATCAGTCTCTGCTCCATCATCGGTGACAAATACCTCGCCATGTTGGAAAGGATTCATCGTTCCTGGATCAACATTGATGTAGGGATCAAGCTTTTGCATTGTGACTCTAAGGCCGCGGGCTACAAGGAGGCGACCTAAACTAGATGCTGTAAGGCCTTTTCCAAGACTTGAGGCGACTCCGCCGGTAACAAAGAGATGTTTGGTCACATGAGGGGCGGTCATGGAAGGCAAACTTATCAGCCAACATCGCTGAAGCGTAAATTGAGCAGCTCCCGAGCGTGATCTTGGGCGTGTTCTGATTCTTCAATGCCTGAGAGCATTCGAGCGATCTCGATTTCACGCTCTTGATCACTTAAGGATTTGATTGACGTTGATGATAAAAGACCGTTGCTATCTTTCTCAACCAAGATGTGATTATCGGCCCAGAGCGCAACCTGAGGCAGGTGGGTTACGACAATTACCTGTGAATTCATAGCAAGTTTTCTTAGCCTTCTTCCAACTTCAAGCGCAGCTTTACCGCCAACTCCAGCATCAACCTCATCAAAAACATAAGTGCCAAGTGGATAAGAGCCAGCTAGGACAACTTCAAGTGCCAACATCAAACGCGAGAGCTCTCCTCCACTTGCAGCCTTTGACACTGCAAGCAATTCTCCGCCGCTATGTGCGGTAAAGAGCATGAAAACTTCATCTAGCCCAAAAGGTGAGAAATGATCATCGCTACTTCCATCTCTGCTCTCAATCCTCACTTCAAATACTGCCTTAGCCATAGCAAGCTCAACTAACTCTTTAGTAACAGATGAAGAGAGCTTCTTCGCTGAATCTGCTCTAAGAACGCTCAAAGTCTCTGCGCCATCAAGAAGCTTCGCTCGTAGCTCTTCTAGCTCTCTGCCCATTTCAGCTAAGCGATCATCTCCCCCACTTAAATCCTTAATTCGATTTCTTGCTCCCTCTGCCTTAACAATTGCCTCAGATAAAGCCTCGCTCTTATCACTCGCGCTCCCATATTTTTTAGCAAAGGAGTTCAAAGCAGATCTACGCGATTGAGCCAACTCCAGTGCTTGAGGATCTGCAGAGAGTGAATCTAAATACCTATCAAGATCTGATGCTGCATCAATTAAATCAAAGAGTTTCTCTGAAATGACATCTGCTATTTGGTCTAATTGAGCATCTCGACCTTTAGCGCCAGTCATGGATTTCTTCGCGCTATGTAGTGAATTTAGGGCTCCTGCTTCCTCATCTGAAAGCGCTTGCTGGGCCCCAAGTGAGGCGATTCTTAAATCCTCAACGCTTTCAAGCTTTGAAATCAGAGCCTCTAGCTGGGAAAGCTCAGAGCCTTGCGGTTTTAATTTTGCAAATTCATTTACTAACTCTTCAAGTGATTTGATCTCGCTATCTCTATCACCGAGAGCCTTTTTTAGCTCTGCAATCTCTCTGCGCAGCACCTGGTAGCTCTTTAGAGCATCTTGATAAGCAAGGAGCGCTACCGAAAGGCCTTGACCTGCAAAGATATCAAGAATCTCTCGCTGCTTATTTGCCTTTGTTAAAACTAAGTTTGCATGTTGTCCATGAATTTCAATTAGTTGGTCTGCAAATGAAATTAAAGTGCTAGCTGTTGTGGAAGAGCCTGATAGTTGAGCTTTTGACTTTCCATCTCTACCCAGTTGTCTTGAAAGTAGGATAGAAGATTCTTCAATTTCAGGCTCATGCTCATCAATTAGCGCATTTAAACCTTCACTGATTTTCTCTGGCAATCTAAAACGACCACTTACAACCGCTCTATCTTGACCCTGCCTGATGTAATCAGCATCAGCCTTCTGTCCTAGGATCAGTGCCAGGGCATTTAGGAGCATAGTTTTACCGGCTCCTGTTTCGCCAGTAATTACATTAAAACCCTCTTTAAACTCAATCGTTGCGCTATCAATTAGCCCAAGTGAGCGGATATTGATTTCTTCTAAGAGTGAGCCTTTACGCTCGCCCTTTTTACTCACCGCGCCAGCCATCAACCGGGAGCTTAAATTTGGCAACAAGGCGATCTGTAAATGGCGCAGCATCAATATGGGCCAGATGTATATAACTTTTATCAGAGGTTAGTACTACGCGATCCTTTTCTTTCAGTGCAAATTTACGGAGACCATCTGCTGATAGAACGCCCTCATCACTTTCAACATCAATGGCAATCTCTGAATCTGCGCTGATAACCATCGGATCTGAGAAGAGCGCATGGGCGGCTAGTGGGACAAGAACAAGTGCTTCAACCTCTGGCCAAACTACTGGACCCCCTGCGCTAAAGGCATAAGCAGTTGATCCTGTTGGCGTTGCACAGATAACTGCGTCGCAGCCCCACCTTGAAAGTGGACGGTGATCAACTTGAACAAATAGCTCAATCATCGCCTCAGTACTTCGCTCAACTGTTACTTCATTAAGCGCCCAACCTTTAGTTACTAACTTATCGCCTCGAAATACTTGATAAGCAAGGGTCATTCTTTTCTCTGTCTTATATTTCTTCTCTCTGATGGCCGAGATAATCTCTTCTTGACTTGGTTTTCCAATCTCTGCAAGAAAGCCAACATGCCCTAGATTGATTCCTAGCACTGGAATATTTAATCCATGGATCTGTTCTGCCCCGCGCAGAATAGTTCCATCGCCGCCGAGAACTAATACCAATTCAATCTGGCTATAACTCTGCTTTTCTTGATCGCTTCCAACCTGAGTGACGCCAGAAATTCCAGTATCTAAACTTGAGATAAAGGTAAAGCCTTCAGAGCTAAGAGTTTTAACAATAGATGCAGCAAGCTCTTTTGCTGCAGGGCGAGTTGGATGAAGGACAAGTAGAACTTCGCGCTTTGCCATCTACTGCGGTCCTTTCGCTATCGCCTGATCTAACTCTTTATCTGAAATCATCTCTGCTCCAGATTTAAGCCAGAGAAAATATTCAACATTTCCAGAAGGCCCTGGAAGGCAGCTGGCCACTACTCCAACGGTACCCAAACCTGCATCAAAGGCGCTCCTTGCAATATCGCTAACGGCAGCTTTTCTAAGCTCTGGATCTCGCACAACTCCCCCTGCTCCCAATCGCTCTCGCCCAACTTCAAATTGAGGCTTAACCATAAGGAGAAAATCTGCTTCGCTCTTGCTCACTGAGAGCAGAGCGGGGATAACTAGGGCTAGTGAAATAAAGGAGAGATCAGCAACCACTAAATCAACGCTCTCTTTGATGATCTCGCTACTTAGAGTGCGCACATTGGTGCGATCATGTATCTCAACTCTTGGATCCTTTCGAAGTTCCCAGGCAAGCTGTCCATATCCAACATCAACAGCTATGACCTTTGCTGCCCCCTTCTTAAGTAAGACATCGGTAAACCCACCAGTTGATGCTCCGGCATCAAGGGCGGTAACTCCGCTAACTCTTATCTCCTTGAAGGCCTCAAGTGCTCCAGCTAATTTATAGCCGCCTCTTGAAACATAATCATCTCTCTTGCCTGCAAGTGTTATTGAGGTCTCTGGATCGACCTGCGTAGCTGGCTTTGATGCCGGGATTCCTCGAACTAGAACTGATCTTGCCTCAATCAAATCAACTGCATCTTCTCTAGATCTAGCAAGGCCTCTTCTAACTAACTCAGCATCTAGGCGGGTTCTCATTTTTCTAACTGATCTAAATTGATAAGGTAGTTAGAACTTCTTAAGCTTGACTCTGGCTAGAAATACCTTCAACATGAGTTAGCGCTGCTGATAGTTCTTGATTAACTTGATCAAATAGCGCGCCATGTTCGGCCAAAGGAGCAAAGGCAATCTCATTTATTCTCTTCTTGATAGCTGAGATCTGCTCTAGATTCTCTATATTCTCACTCACTTTTTCTTACTCACACTCTTCTTAGTAGCGCTCTTCTTTACTGGTGCTTTCCTCTTTACTGGCTTTGTCGCCCTAGGGCTTGTTACAAGTCTTGTCTTTAATAGCTCAACTTCTCTCGCTAGTCGATCTAAATCTTCTTGTTTAGCGAACCCCATCTTCTTAACACTTGTCTTTACCTCTTCTTCAACGCGAGCTTTTATCGCCTCGCCGCTCTCCTTTGCCCAATGATTAAGGGCGGCAGCAACCTCCTGTGGACTCTTCTCACCTGATGAGAGTTTGGTTAGGTAGGTGCGCAGCGCTGATAAGAGATCATTTGCCATAGGTCAACGATAGCCAATGCTTGGCCTCTTAGCCTTCTATCCCAGAATTTGGCTCACTCTTGAGATACTTTGCTCTAAATTCCTCCGCCTCACCTGCGCGTCCAGCTGCAATTAAGGCCTGGATATATGCGCCTTGAAGTTTGGCAGCAAAGCTGGCATCGCTAAGTGTTAGCTCAGGGCAGGTTAGCGTCACAACAGCTGCATCGCTTTGACCTAGCGCGCTTCTTGCCCCAGAAGCCGCAAGGCGGAGCTCTACCCGCTCGCCCTGGGTAAGTAGTTTGGGATCGATAGAGCCTGCAATTTCAAGGGTTTTACGGGGGTTTCCAAGGGCAAGCTCTGCATGGGCTAGATATGGCAGAGCAGATTGAGAGCCTGAAATTCTTATCGCCGCTCTTAACTCTTTTTGAGCAATCTCATACTTTTGGAAATTAAGCGCTGCAATTCCTGCCCGCTCTCTAACAATTGCAACTCGCCCTGCTCTAAATACTGCTGCTTGACCATGCCAGAATGCTCGCTCCGGATCACTTTCAAGAAATAGGTTTATACAAACTAAATGCTTTGAAACAACCTCACCGTTTTCAGCAGCTAATGTGCCTAGTGCAAATGCATCTCTCTTCTCTAGCTCTTTTCCAGTTACTTCAAGTGGAATATCAGGTTCTGCAAATTTTCTTACTCTTCTGTTTTCCTCGCGCAAATCATTTCTCTCGCGACCAACTCCACCTCTTGCAGGTCTTGGGCCACTTCTATCTGAACCTCTGCGATCACTAGGTTTTCTATCGCTAGGTTTTCTATCGCTAGGTTTTCTATCGCTAGGTTTTC
>JANQVH010000012.1:106909-108752 GCA_030730425.1 Candidatus Nanopelagicaceae bacterium | reverse complement strand
ATCTGCGCATTCCACCGCTACACCAGGAATTCCAGTCTCCCCTACCACACTCTAGTTTGCCCGTATCGACTGCAGGTCTGAGGTTGAGCCTCAGATTTTCACAATCGACGCGACAAACGACCTACGAGCTCTTTACGCCCAATAATTCCGGACAACGCTTGCACCCTATGTATTACCGCGGCTGCTGGCACATAGTTAGCCGGTGCTTCTTCTGCAGGTACCGTCACTTTCGCTTCGTCCCTGCTGAAAGAGGTTTACAATCCGAAGACCTTCATCCCTCACGCGGCGTCGCTGGGTCAGGCTTTCGCCCATTGCCCAATATTCCCTACTGCTGCCTCCCGTAGGAGTCTGGGCCGTGTCTCAGTCCCAGTGTGGCCGGTCGCCCTCTCAGGCCGGCTACCCGTCGTCGCCTTGGTGAGCCTTTACCTCACCAACTAGCTGATAGGCCGCGAGACCATCTTTCATCAAAATTTTTTCCCAGCTCGGCGATGCCGCCAAGATGGAGTATCCGGTATTAGCACCGGTTTCCCGGTGTTATCCCAGAATGAAAGGCAGGTTTCTCACGTGTTCCTCACCCGTTCGCCACTAATCCATTCCCGAAGGAACTTCATCGTTCGACTTGCATGTATAAAGCACGCCGCCAGCGTTCGTCCTGAGCCAGGATCAAACTCTCCATTGAATTTTGATTCAACGAGACGTTGATTCCAGCGAAAGACATAACAAACTGTCGTTTATTTATTGTCTTTGACCAATTGATTTATTTACAAAGGATTCGACGGGCATGGCAATAAAGCCATACCTCATCGAGGTAATTGGCATTGACTTTTGGCACGCTGTTGAGTTCTCAAGGTACGGGTGCGCACCGATTCCGGGCCTTACAGCCGTTGGCAGGGCACAACCAATCCGCCCCTTTTACAGGGCAGAAGGAGAAACTTAGGCCTTTAATCACCTGGGGTCAAATCGCCCACTGCAAAACCCAAAAAATAGGGCGCAGAGACGAAAAAACCTTGATAAATAAGGGTTTTAGCTTCTAGGGAAGTTCTTGCTCGACTACTCGGCCTGGTGTTGAAGTCCGATTTCGTAGCGAGGAAGACAACAATAACGCCCTTTTTTACGGGGTGCAAATCCTCTACTCGGTGATTTCTACCGCTACCAGATCGCGTTTTCCTTTACGGAGCAAGAGAAATTGGCCATGGAGCAGATCAGAACTCTTTGGAGTGAAGTCCTCGCCGGTAATTTTCTCATTATTTAAATATGCCCCGCCCTCTTTGATAACTCTTCGCGCAGCAGACTTTGATTCCACAACTCCAGAGCTAGTAACTAGATCAACCCAGGAAGGAATCTCTGCTGCCTTATTAATACTTGCTTTTGGAAGTTCTGCTAGCGCTGATTTTAAAGTTTCAATATCCAGATCTCTTATCTCGCCCTGGCCAAATAGAGCTTTTGCAGCAGCTTCTACTTTTTGCGCTTGATCTGCTCCATGAAGAAGCGTTGTTACCTCTCTGGCAAGTTCTCGATGCGCCTCTCTTGCCCCAGGATTTGTTTTAAGTGATTCAAAGAGCGCCTCTAGCTCTTTGCGAGATTTAAAAGAGAATGTCTTTAACAATTGTTCAACATCTCTATCATCAGAATTTAAGAAAAATTGAAATAGCGCATATGCAGAAGTCATAGTTGGATCTAGCCAGATTGCTCCATCTGCAGTCTTGCCAAACTTTGTTCCATCAGCTTTTGCAAGAAGAGGAATAGTTAAGGCGTGTGCGCTCTTTGCCTCAACGCGTCGTATTAAGTCAACGCCTGCGACAATATTTCCCCATTGATCACTGCCGCCAATTTGGAGCGCGCA
>JANQVH010000012.1:103604-106809 GCA_030730425.1 Candidatus Nanopelagicaceae bacterium | reverse complement strand
GTTAGAGCAACTAAATTTCCAATATGAAGACTTGGGGCCGTTGGATCAAATCCAAGATAGAGGCTTGCTCCGGGGCTAGATAGATACTTCTCTAACTCAGCTCTATCTGTGCTCTGGGCGATAGAGCCGCGCCAAGTTAAATCATCTAGTAGCGCTTTACTCATTGGTCCATCATGCCTGAAAATCTCTTCCGCTCGCCGGCAAATTCGCTAGCGTCAGCAGAAATTTTCACTCGTAAATTAGCAATCTGTTTCTTAACGCTCTCAGGGGCAGTTCCACTAGCGCTAGCTCTAGCGGCAAGGGCTGAGTCAAGATTGAGGCGGCTTCGAACCTCGCCACTTAAGAGTGGATGAATACTCTTTAAATCCGAATCGCTTAATTGATCAAGTTCAATTGCAAGCTCTTCACATCTTCTTACCGCCTTACCCGCAGCATCGTGAGCGATAGGAAAGGCCACCCCTTTAAGCACCAGAAAATCGGCGATCTCGGTAGCAAGTGAGAAGCCAAGGGGCGCAGCTGCTCTCATTTTCTCTCTATCGAATTTACTAGTTGCAACCATTCCAGTAATTGCAGGAAGCAATAGCAGGAGATTTTCTACTGCATCAAATGTCAGCTCTTTATCTTCTTGCAAGTCTCGGTTGTAGGCAAAGGGTAGGCCTTTTAGAACTGTTAATAACCCAGTAAGAGAGCCAATAAAACGCCCAGCTTTTCCTCTTGCAAGTTCTGCTGCATCGGGGTTTTTCTTCTGCGGCATTATTGAAGAACCAGTTGCATAAGCATCATCCAACTCAACCCAAGCAAATTCACTACTTGCATAAAGGCTCCACTCCTCACCGATTCTTGAGAGATGAATACCGATAAGAGAGATAATAAAGAGAGCCTCTGCGACGAAATCTCTATCGCTAACTGCATCAATGCTATTTGCTATTGCTCCGCTAAAGCCAAGCTCTCTAGCACTTGTCTCTGGATCTAGAGGAAGCGATGATCCAGCCAGCGCGCCTGCCCCAAGGGGCGAAAGGTTACTTCTCTCAAGCCAATTGGAAATTCTTGATATATCTCTACTTAAACTATGTGCATGTTTTGCCAATTCATGGCCAAATGAGACTGGTTGAGCATGCTGGAGATGGGTAAAACCAGGTGCTACATCGTTTACATAACCACCTGCAAGATCGGTGATAGCGCTACTTAACTTTAGAGTCTCTAGCGCAATTTCAATCATGTGATCAATGAGATAGAGACGAAAATCGGTAGCTACCTGATCATTTCTAGATCGTCCAGCTCTAATTGCTCCACCTTCTGCGCCAAGTTTCTCAGTAAGACCTCGCTCAAGGGCTGAATGAACATCTTCATCGCTAGCAATCGGAGCAAATTTGCCACTAGCTACTTCACTCTGCAGCTCTTTAATTGCACTTCTTATCTTACTTGCTAGAGCTTTATCAATTATGGCGCTTGCCTCTAGAGAGTTGAGGTGAGCGAGCGAACTTCTCAGATCATAAGATGCAAGGCGCCAATCAAAGTGAACACTTCTTGAGAGCGCGAACATCGCCTCTCCAGCCTCTTTTGAGAACCTGCCACCCCAGAGCGCCATTACCTTCTCGCCTTCTTTGACTTGCCCGTTTTTCGAGCGTTACTTGAAAACTCAGTAGCAATGTAATCACGAAGTTGGGCGGCAAGAAGCTTTCCGCCGCTTGCGTTTCGTGAAATAACTAGAACCGTGTCATCTCCTGCGATAGTTCCGATTGCATTTGAAAGATCAGAGTTCTCTGAAGCGCGATCTAGGGCGCTAGCTAGTAGTTGCGCTCCCCCGGGTGGAGTTTTTATCACCACGATATTTCCACTAGCGGTGATACTTAATAGAAGTTGATCAGAGACTCGCGCCATCCTAGCCAGCGGTTCCACGCTGGATTCAAGAAATTGATAACGCATAACCCCAGATGCATCTTTACCCCTAACCGCTCCGACATCATCTAGGTCTCGACTAGCAGTTGCTTGCGTCACTTCAATGCCTTCATCAGCTAAGAGCTCAACTAAATCACTTTGGGAGTGAACTAAACCTTGGTTAACGAAATTAACTACAAGCGCTCTTCTTGCATTCGATGAGAGATTTCCACGTTTAGCCACGATATATCTCCTCACAACTGGAATTAAAGGCAGAGACAAAGGACATAATCTGTCTTTCACTAACTACATAAGCTGGTGCGATTCTAATTACGTCATCGTTAGCGGCATTTACTAGAAAACCTCTAGATTGCATATCAACTGCAATCTGCTTAGCTCTATTTTCTTTGACGCAGATGCCTATTAGTAAGCCTTTGCCTCGTACCTGCTCAACTCCAATAATTGGTGAGATGAGATTTCTAATTAGCGCACCTTTCACAGTATTTAGCGCTAGGTACTTCTTCTTCTCAATCTCATCAATAACTGCAATAGCTGCTGCTGCTGCAACTGGATTACCACCAAAGGTGCTGCCATGTGATCCAGCTTTAAAGAGATCAGAGGTTTTCCCCAATGTAATCATTGCGGCCAATGGAAGTCCGCCCCCTAAGCCTTTTGCAATTGTGATTAGATCTGGCTTGATTCCTTCATCTTCATATCCAAACCAACTTCCGCATCTACCCATCCCAGTCTGCACTGCATCTATTGCCAGAAGAGCCCCATTTGCATCACAGATCTGCCTAGCTGCTTTTAGATATCCACTTGGAGGAGTTACTACCCCCGCCTCGCCCATAATGGGCTCAAGAATTACCATCGAAGTTCTTTTATTTACAGCTCTTCTTAGAGCTTTGATGTCACCATATTTCACATGCTTAACCCCAGGAAGTAATGGTTTAAAGGCATCTCTCTTTGAACTCTGACCAGTTAGAGAGAGAGCTCCCATAGTTCGGCCATGAAATGCTCCAGTTGCTGCAACAATTCTTCTTCCGCGATGAAGGCGAGCAATCTTTATGGCTGCCTCATTTGCCTCAGCTCCTGAATTACAGAAGAAAACTCTTGCGCTTTTATCTAAAGTCATCTCTTGAAGTTTTCCTGCGAGCTCTAGCGCCACAGGATGTGCATAGAAGTTACTGACATGGCTTAGCTGCCTAATCTGCTTAGATACAGCTGCCACAATGGCGGGATGGTTATGACCAAGAAGATTTGTTGCAATACCTCCCAAGAAATCTAGGTATTTGACCCCATCTAAATCCCAAACTTCAATGCCTTT
>JANQVH010000012.1:0-103504 GCA_030730425.1 Candidatus Nanopelagicaceae bacterium | reverse complement strand
GAAGAGCGATCTGGCCATGCGCTATAGATCCCAGGAACATCGGTCAGAAATAGAGTCTCACTTGCTCGAAGAGAACCTGCAATTGCCCCCGCTGCAATATCGGCATTTACATTAAGAGCTCTAGTTGAACTGTCATTGGCAACTGGCGAGATAACAGGTAGGTATCCCATATCAAGCAAATCATTAATAATCTTTGAATTTACTCTCTTAATCTTTCCAACCAGACCAAACTTGGCCTCATCCCTTAATTCAACCTCTAGTAATTGGTTATCACTTCCTGTGATTCCAACTGCCGGAAGTCCAGCAGCGATTAAATCTCTAACGACAGAGCGAAGCACACTTCCGGTTAAGACAAACTCAACGACCTCCATAATTTCAGGAGTTGTGACGCGAAAGCCGTTAACGCTTGATTTTTCAATACCGCGTCTTGCAAGTTCCTTATCTATCTGTGGTCCTCCGCCATGGACGATTACAAATCTCTCCCCCAATTTAAAGCGGCTAGCGATCTCGCTCGCCCATTTTCTGGAGTGCTCCCCCATGGCATGGCCGCCAAATTTAATAACGATCATGTGGAGTAAGCCGAATTCTCGTGAACATATGAGGCAGTTAAATCATTGGTCCAGATAGTGGCAGAGGAGCTACCAACCTTTAAGTCAATTAAAATTTCGATTCTCTCTCCAGTCATAACTACCTTTGATCTATCCTCCCCTGGCGAGCTTGATTTACAAACCTTTACTCCGTTTAGATCAACATCAATATTGAGGGGATCAATTACCGCATTAGTTGTTCCAATCGCTGCTAAAACTCGACCCCAATTGGGATCTTCTCCTCCAAGTGCGCACTTAAGAAGGTTATTTCTTGCACATGCTCTTCCCACCTCAACAGCATCTCTCTCGCTCTTAGCATTTATTGTGGTAATCGAAATGATCTTTGAGTGTCCTTCCGCATCAGCAATTAACTGATTTGAAAGACTTGAGGCGACAGCAAATAGCGCCTCCTCAAGCTGCTCATTTGATACCTCAACTCCTGAGGCGGCAGATGAGAGGAAGAGAACAGTGTCATTAGTTGATGTGCATCCATCTGAATCAATTCGATTGAAGGTTTTATCGCAGACTCTTGCAAAGATCTCATCTGCAAGAGCTCTATCAACCTTTGCATCAGTCATAATCACAGAGAGCATGGTGGCAAGAGATGGAGCAAGCATCCCGGCCCCTTTAGCAATTCCAGTGAAACTCACACCTGCGCTCTCATAGCTAGCAATCTTTGGTTTTGAATCAGTAGTCATAATTGCTCTTGCGAGATCTTCGGTTGAATTACTGCTCAAAGAAGAATGGGCGCTTTTCAGACCTGAAAGCAATTTCTCCATATCAAGCCTTACGCCTATTAATCCAGTAGAACATATAGCGACATCAGAGGATGAAATCGATAGCAAACTAGCTACCTCTTCTGCTGACTTATGTGTATCGGCAAAGCCATCTGCTCCAGTGGCTGCATTTGCTCCACCGCTATTTAGCAAGACTGCAGAAACTTCATTGTCCTTGAGAACTTGCCGGCTCCAGATAACAGGAGCTGCTACAACTTGATTGGTAGTAAAGACTGCGCTTGCAAAATAATCAGGGCCATCATTGACAATTAGAGCTAGATCTTTTGCCCCAGAGCTCTTAAGGCCAGCGCTTACCCCAGCTCCTCTAAAGCCCTTGGGAAGGTTCTGGCTATATTCATTCTTTAGAGTCATTGCCCTATACCCAATGCTGATAATCCAGTTATCTCGCTAAGGCCTGCAATCAAATTAGCATTCTGAATCGCTTGTCCTGCCGCCCCTTTTCCTAAATTATCAATGGCAACAGAGACAATCAACCTAGAAGTGTGGCTATCAACAGCAACCTGCATCTGAACTGAATTAGATCCAGTTAAAGAAGATGTCTCAGGAAGCTGTCCCTTTGCAAGTAAGTGAACAAATGGCTCATCTAAATATGCCTCTTCATAACTTTGACGAATCGCCTCCTCTGAAAGAGTCGTTTTGGCAGTTACGGTTGCAAGTATTCCTCTTGGCATTGGCGCCAAAATCGGAGTAAAGGAAATTTTCACTTCTTTGGAATTTAGTTCTGAGAGAGTCTGTTCAATCTCAGGGGTATGTTGATGAACTCCTCCAAATTTATAGGAGACCATTGAATTCATTATCTCGCTAGCGCTAAGAGCTACCTTGCTGCTTCGCCCTGCTCCAGTTGTTCCACTTGCCGCAACAACAACAATGTCACTTGCATCAACTCCACCTGCCAGCACGGCAGGAGCGGCTGCCAGTGCTATTGCGGTGGCGTAGCATCCAGGGTTTGCAACCCTTGAAGACTTCTTTATTAACTCACGTTTTCCAGGCAGCTCTGGCAATCCATATACCCAGGCTCCTGCATAACTATCGTTGTAGTACTGCTTCCAAGCCCTCTCTGATTTCAAACGATAGTCAGCCCCTAGATCGACAACCTTTACTCTTTCATCTATCTGTTTAACTATCTCAGCAGATTGGCCATGAGGAAGGGCAAGAAAAATCAAGTCACATTTATTGATTGCATCGATATCTGTGCCAGCAAATCTCTGATCACCATAGGTGATTAGATGTGAATGGAGATCAGTTATCTTCTCCCCCGCATTTGAACCTGCGGCGATATAACTAACTTCAAAATCTGGATGCCCAGAGAGCAAGCGCAAGATCTCGCCGCCGGCATAGCCGCTAGCCCCAAGGACTCCGATTTTCATGGAGGCAGGTTAGCGCTTGATGCATAGTTATGCAAATCTCTGCATACTTATGCATTTAGGAACGAATCTGAGCCCCGTACTTCTTATTCGCCACAGCCCCAGCCTTCAAGCGAAGTTCTGAAACTTCTTCAGAGGTTAAGGTTCGATCGCCAGCTCTAAAGACCAGAGAAAAAGCTAGCGAAACCTGGGTCTCGCCCTCTTTCTGATATCGATCAAATAATTGAATACTTTCGAGCAAATCTCCTGCGCCCTCGCGAAGGGCGGCTTCAACTTTTTCTGCTGAAACTTTCTGGTCAACAAATAAGGAAATATCTTGGATAGCCGCTGGCATAACGCTAATTGGGCTAGCTTTGAAACTCTCTGGGTATTTAAGGCCATCAACGATGAGTGCAAATGCCACCGTTGCTTCAGGAAGAGCAAGGGCTGAGGTAACTCTTGGATGAATCTGACCAGCGTGCGCTACTGCTTTTCCATCAACTCTGAACTCAGCACATCTTCCGGGATGCCAAGGAGCAAGATCTACTGCTTCAATTGAAAACTCATTTCCAGAATCTTCTATTAACTCTCTTACTAGATCAACGGCGTCGCTCCACTCAACAACTCTTCCCTTTCCCCACCAGCCGGAGTTTGTCATCTCTCCAGCAATTACCCCTGCAATGTGTAAAGGTTGCTTTGGAACGCTCTGGTAAATCTGTTTTATCTGAGCAGCTGTTGGCCTCTTACCTACTGGAGCATTACCTGCCACCTTTAATGTCTCTGTATTTCTAAATATCGAACCGCTTTCAAAGAGAGCTACCGACTTTTCTCCTCTAGCTAGATTTCTTGCAGCTGTTGCAAGAAGACCTGGGGTTAGATGAGTTCTCAAGAATGGAAATTCATCAGACATTGGGTTTGCAATCTTGAAAGTTTTTGCGCGATCTCCAGTGAAACCAAAGAGATCCATTTGAGATTGACTTACAAATGGATAGTTATGAACTTCAACCAAACCTCTATTAGCCAGTTTCAAACTCATCGATCTGCGACGCTTTTGCATAGGGGTAAGTCCTGAACTTCCATTACTTGCCAATTTAACTGGCGGAAGTTGAGAAGGAATTCGGTCATATCCAAAGAATCTAGCAACCTCTTCTGCTAAATCTGGAAGGTCGTTTAGATCTGGGCGCCAGGATGGTGGGGTGACAACCCATCTCTTTCCACTCTTTCTTAAACTTGCCCCAATAGCCTTTAAAGACTTTTCAATCTCTTTATCGCTATAAGTTGTTCCGATTAGTGATGAAATCTCAGAGGCGGCAATAGTGATACTTCTCTTTTTTAGCGGAGTTTTCTTAGTAGAGCATCCGTTATAGATAGCCCCTGCACATTCAATAAGCAATAGCGCAGCGCGAGCAGAGGCTAGCTCGGCAAGTAATGGATCTACTCCTCGCTCAAATCGACGCGAAGCCTCTGAACCTAAAATATGGCTTCTTGAATTACGAGCAATCGACATTGGATCAAAATGGGCCGCCTCTAGAGTGATAGCAACAGTAAATTCACTGACCTCACTATCAAGTCCGCCCATTGTTCCAGCAAGGGCTAGAACCTTTTTATCATCTGTAATTAGAAGATTGTCCTTAGCTAGCTTTCGCTTAACCTTATCTAGCGTTACCAACTCAGTGAATTTTCCTGCTCGCGCAACCCTTAAAGTTCCAGAAATTTTTGCGCTATCAAAGGCATGTAGCGGCTGACCCAGCTCTAACATCACATAGTTGGTGATATCAACTGCAATAGATATTGGGCGCATGCCTGCTTGAGTTAGCCGTCTTGCCATCCACTGTGGTGTTGGTTTAAGCGGATCAACATTACTTAAACTTCGCAGGTAGATCTGATCTGCTCCTGTTTTATCTGAGATAAGTACCGGAGTGATCTTTCCCCGTCTTTTCTTCTTCTCAAGTGATGAAATCAAGGCCTTTGATGAAATATCTTTAAAGTTTAGCCCTAGCGCCATAGCAAGCTCTCTTGCAGCACCTCGAACACTCATTGCATATCCCCGGTCGGGGTTTACCGCAATATCAATTATTGGATCATCTGCCCCAAGAACTTTAAGCGCAGCACTTCCAATCTTTGCCTTACCATCAAGAACGATGATTCCTGAGTGATCATCTCCTAGGCCCAGTTCTTTTGAGCTACAGATCATTCCATTACTAGTTTTTCCATAAGTTTCCCGGGCTGAAATTACAAAGTTTCCTGGCAATATCGCGCCAGGTAGAGCAACTACAACTAAATCCCCCACAACAAAATTAGTAGCCCCGCAAATTACATATCTTGACTTGCCCTCACCGCAATCAAGCCCAACATAGCGTATTGGCTTTTTATGTCCGACTAACTCCTCGATAGTTAGAACTTTTCCAACAAGTAGTGGACCCTTTATTTTCTCGGCCGGGTTATCGATTGACTCGACTTCAAAACCTACTTTTACAAAACCTGCAGCAATATCTGCTACTGAGATTTTTTTAGGAAACTCAACGAACTCTGAGAGCCAAGTTAGTGGAAGTTTCATCGTCCACCACTTCCAAACTGCCTTGAGAAGCGAACATCGCCCTCAACGATGTCATGCATATCTGTAATTCCATACTTCACCATCAAAGTTCTCTCAAGGCCCATTCCAAATGCAAATCCGGTATAAATCTCGGTATCAATTCCTGCTGCTTGTAAAACTTTTCGATTAACCATTCCGCAGCCGCCCCATTCAACCCAGCGACCGTTATAGAAGAAATCCACCTCTGCACTTGGCTCAGTAAATGGAAAGAAAGATGGCCTAATTCTTGTTGTGACCCCTGGGCCAAATATCTTTGCGGCAAAGTGATCAAGGGTTCCTTTTAGATGGGCCATCGTTATGCCTTTATCAACTACTAAACCTTCTACTTGATTGAAAACTGGAGTATGAGTTGCATCTAACTCATCAGCTCGATAAGTCCGACCTGGACAGATCACATAGATTGGCGGTTCGTTCTCCAACATCGTTCTTATCTGAACTGGTGAGGTATGAGTCCGCATCACAAGACCTGATGAGAGCGGCTCTATAAAAAATGTATCTTGCATTGTTCTAGCAGGATGATCTTCGGCAATATTTAAGGCATCAAAGTTAAGCCATGAAGCCTCCAGCTCTGGCCCCTCTTGCACTGTGTATCCCATGCCAACGAAGAGATCTGATATCTCATTAGTTAGAAGTGTTAAGGGGTGAAGCGCTCCACGAGGATTTCTATTACTAGCAAGGGTTACATCAACTCTCTCATTGCTTAAAGCCCTGCTATCTCTTAGGGCAGTTAACTCTTTTTCCTTATCATCATATGCTTGATTGATATTAGCCCGGGCAGTGCCAATCAATTTTCCCATCGCTGCTCGTTTTTCAATCTCAATCTCTGCAAGTCCTTGATTTGCCCTTGCTATTGGCGAGCGATCGCCAACATGAGCAATCTTTACCTCACGAAGTTCATCTAGGGATTGGGAGGCGTTTATCGCAGATAGCGCATCGGCTTTAATCTGCTCAATACCAGCGTTATCTAACGACACTTGGGAATTCTACTAATTCAAGTGGCAAGAAGTGGTTATTTTCGAGCCGCCGATACGGCATACATCACCACAGAGGCAGCGGTAGCTAGATTTAGGCTCTCTGCCTTGCCTGAAATAGGAATTGCCACTTGCTTGGCTCCAAGAGTTGAAACTACCTTCGCTTCAAGGCCCCTGGCCTCATTGCCAAAAATCCATATCGCAGAACGATCCTTTGATTCATTTGCAGCCTCTAATAGCTCAAGTCCACCATTTGCATCAGTTGCATAAATATCAAAGGCCCTGCCTGCTATTTGTGATTTAAGTTGATCTTCAGAAATTGATGTAAATAAAGGAATATGCCAATGCGAACCTGCACTTGAGCGCACCACCTTCGGGCTATAGATATCAACGCTATTGTCAGAGAAAATAACTGCATCAAAACCAAAAGCATCTGCAGCTCGAATCACTGTTCCTGCATTTCCTGGATCTTGAATCTGCCAGAAGTAGGCAATCTTTAACTCACTCTTTGACGACGCAAGAAAATCTGCAAATGAATTCTCTGGAATCTGAGCGATAGCTAATAAACCTTGCGGTGTTACGGTATCGGTCATAGCCTTCATGACTTCAGGTGAAACTTCAACAATTTCAAAATAGCCTTCAGGAATTGTTGCAAGTCTGCTCATGCCATCGCTGGTTAAATAAAGGGTTGTTATCTCCTCTGGAGAAAAATCAAGGGCTTCTTTAATTGATGAGAAACCTTCAATTACATATTGGCCGCTCTCTTTTCTTGCTTTGCCGCCCCGAGAACCTAAAAGAGCCTTCACTGCCTCGACATGAGGCGAATGAAGGCTCGTAATCATCGCTTTTTAACGCGAGACTTTAGGAAACTTTTACATTCTTGCGCGCTACTTCAACCAAGGCGGCGAAAGCAGCAGGATCATTAGTTGCAAGCTCTGATAGAACTCGACGATCTACCTCAACTCCAGCACCTTTTAATCCTTGGATAAAACGGTTGTAGGTAATTCCATTAGCACGACTTGCCGCATTGATACGGGTAATCCAGAGCTGGCGGAAATCACCTTTCTTGTCTTTGCGATCATTGAAGGCATAAACCAGAGAGTGAGTTACCTGCTCTTTTGCCTTTGTAAAAAGGCGGGAGCGCTGACCGCGATAGCCACTAGCTCTCTCGAGTGTGGTGCGACGCTTCTTTGCGGCATGAACACCGCGTTTTACTCTTGCCATTATTGCTCCCCCTTACTTCAATCCAAGCAAACGCTTGGCAGAAAAAGTATTTCTATCATTGGCCGTCTGATCCTTTGAAAGGCGACGGGTTACTCGAGAAGATTTACGCTCCAAGAGGTGGCGCTTGCCAGCGCGCTCGTGCACGATCTTTCCGCTTCCGGTGACGCGAAAGGTTTTCTTGGCGCCACTATGTGTCTTCATTTTCGGCATTTCTTTCCTCCTGTTGTCTTTACTTAAACTTCTTTAACCTTAGAGGCGCGGGCGCGCTTTGCTTCAGCAAGTGCTTCACTCTTTTTGCGTACTGGTCCAAGCACCATCGTCATGCTTCTACCCTCACGTTTTGGAGCAAATTCGACAAACCCCGAAGTTGCTACATCTTCTGCAAGACGTTGCAATAATCGAAATCCCATCTCTGGTCTTGTCTGTTCCCGTCCTTTGAATTGAACAGTTACCTTCACCTTATCTCCGCTAAGTAAGAACTTTTCGATATGGTTCTTCTTAGTCTCGTAATCATGGTTCTCAATCTTTAAACCCATTCGGATTTCCTTAACCACAATGTGGGTCTGGTTAGCCCGGGCCTCTCGCGCTTTCTGAGCAATTTCGTACTTATATTTTCCGAAATCCATAATCTTGCATACTGGCGGAACTGCTTCAGGTGCGATCTCGACTAAATCAAGACCTGCTTCATCAGCCATCTTTAGCGCTTTATCTATCGCTACGACGCCAACTTGCTCACCTAATGCTCCAATCAGACGAATTTCTGGAACGCGAATTCGATCGTTGATACGAGGATCAGTGGTGCTGATAACTCTTCCCTTCACTAAAAGCATGATGGAAGTCAGCCGCCAGAATGAGACCAAAATTTTGGTCTTGCTCTTGTTGACCAGCTCACCTAAAAGTGAGGTAGGTGGGAGCGGCTAGCTCCACTTCATGTTGGTCATTTGACCAAGGGCTAGATAGTAGCGAGTGCGAAAATGAAGGTCAAAATGCGCTTATTGTCTATCCCATCTACGCTTAGCTATGGCCTTCAAGCGTTGGAATTTAGTGATGACAAAGAGGCGCGATTATCAAAACATTACCGAGGCTGGCGCTGCTCTATCAGATGATCTTCCATCAAGACAGAAGCGCTACTTCATATCAATGATGATAAGAACAGCTTGTTTTCTCCTAGCGGTCTTTACTCCAAGCCCATATCGCTGGTTCTTCCTAGTTGGAGCAGTAACCCTTCCCTACATCTCAGTGATTATGGCAAATGGCGGCAGGGAGACCATTAGAGGCAAGAGCGCAGTGCTACGAAGTAAACAACGCGAAATAGGTTAAGTCTAAGATTGCGTAAATGCCTCGCCTAATTGCAATCTCATCTCTTGCGCTACTTCTTATCTTTGGCTGCCTGCAAGGGGCTCTATGGCAATACGAGAGATATGAAGTTCGCCATGAAAATAACGAATTAATCCGTAAGAACGTTGCAATCACAACTCCCCTATCAGAAGATGAATTAGGGAGTAAAGTTTCATCAGAGATCGCCTGGCGCAAAATCTCACTAAATGGAAACTTTGATCCTAGTAAGGAATTCCTCATTCGAAATCGCTATCACGAGGGTAAGTATGGTTTTGGTGTAATAACTCTCTTCACCTCCGATAGTGGCAAGAGATACTGGATAGATCGAGGATGGGTGCTTGCTGGCGAAGATGCCCAAACTCCACCAGAGATTCAAAGAGTTGATTCTCTTCCCATTGAAATTAGCGCCAGAGTAAGAACCTCTGATATTGAATCAAGAGTTCAAGGAAGTGTCTTTGCATTTCCTGGATCTGATTCCACTCCAAAATTAGTGAAATGGAATTCAGAGCAAGCAATTCAAACTGAGCCTATCTACTTTGATTTAATCTCTAGCTCTGATTCTGCAATAAATCCAAAGGTTGCAACTGTCTTGCCAGAACTCAGCGATGGTCCCCATCTGGCTTACTCATTCCAGTGGATACTCTTTATATTCCTAGTGATCTTTGCTTGGTATCTCGTGATTCGAGAAGATAGACGGGCTCAGGCGCCAAAACTCTGACGAGAGTAAAGCTCGGCATACATTCCATTTAGCGCCAAGAGTTCATCATGTTTTCCACGCTCTGCTATTAGACCATTATCAAGAACTAAGATTTGATCAGCAGCTCTAATCGTTGAAAGACGATGGGCAATAACAATACTTGTTCTATCTTTCAAAGCATTTGCTAGCGCTGCTTGAACTAGAAACTCATTCTCAGAATCTAAATGCGCTGTCGCTTCATCAAGAATCACAATTCTAGGTGATTTTAATAGCAGCCTTGCGATAGCAAGTCTCTGCTTCTCACCACCTGAGAGTCGATGGCCCCTCTCTCCGACAACAGTTTCAAATTTATTGGGTAGTGAATTAATCAGTTCAAGTATTTGAGCATCTTGACAAGCTTTCTCCATCTCAGATTCACTGGCATCAACTTTTGCATATCGAAGATTTGCCTCTATCGTGTCATGAAACATATGCGCATCTTGAGTAACAACACCAATACTTGAGCGGAGAGAATTGACTTGCAGGTCACGAAGATCAATTCCATTTATCTTTATGGAGCCAGAAGTAACATCATATAAGCGTGGCAGAAGCGCACTTATAGTTGTCTTTCCCGCTCCCGAGCTACCAACTAAAGCAGTCATCGTCGAGGGCAGAACTTCAAATGAAATTCCCTTTAATACCTCACCGCTATCAACTGTTTCAGGCTTTGCCACTGATTCCAAGGAGGCAAGTGAGATCTCCTCAGCCTTTGGATAGGAGAAGCGAACTGCATCAAATTTGATACTTAGCCCCCCGCTATCAACTTCCTTAGCATCTGCCTTATCAGAGACCATAGGCTCAAGATCTAGAACTTCAAAAACTCTCTCAAATGAAACTAAAGCAGTCATTACATCAACGCGAACATTAGAGAGCGCTGTTAATGGGCCATAAAGTCGAGCCAGAAGGGCTGTAATTGCAAGCAGAGTTCCAAGTGATATCTGCTTATTGATTGTTAAATGACCACCTACTCCATATGCAAAGGCGGTAGCTATAGCTGCAATTGAAGTTAAAGCGATGAAGAAGAGCCGGTTAAGTAACGCGATTGAAATGCCAATATTGGCAACTTTTCTAGCCCTGGCGCTAAATGTTGAACTCTCGGATTTTGGATTGCCATAGAGAGAAACCAGTAGCGCACCAGAAACATTAAAGCGCTCGGTCATCGTGGCTGACATCTCAGCATTTAAATTAAATGAATCCCTTGTTAATCCCTGGAGCTTCTTACCTACCCATTTAGTAGGAATTATGAAGGCTGGCAGGAGCAAGAGCGAGACGATTGTTATCTGCCAAGAGAGGATTAACATTGTTATCGTCACCAGAATCAAACTTAAAACATTGCTGATGAGCCCTGAAAGCGTTGTCGTAAAAGCTTGCTGAGCCCCAATAACATCGGAATTAATCCTTGATATTAAAGCCCCGGTTTGAGTTCGTGTGAAGAAAGCTATTGATTGCTTTTGGATATGGGTAAAGACTTGTGAGCGGAGATCAAAAATTAAGCCTTCACCAATTCTTGCTGAGAACCATCTTCCAATCATGTTGAAGAGAGCATCTAAGAGAGCGATGAATGCCACCAAGAGTGCTATCTGAGTTACCAAGACAGAATTACCAGGTATTACGCCATCATCTATCAAATTTCTAAGAAGAAGAGGGGTAGCTACAATCAGGAAAGCATCAATTACGACTGTGATTAAAAAGAAAATCAAGAAGGTCTTATAAGGAAGTGCAAATCCAAAGATTCTCTTTACAGTTCCTGGCTTTAATTTCTGGTTTTTAACCGAAGAATCTGCAGTGAAGGATCTAAAGGACATCCAAACTGCCATTTGGGACATGTCTCTACCCTAGCCCAGGATCGCTTTAGAAATTAGCGAATTAAACAGTGAAGCCGATTGCACGAAGTTGTTCGCGCCCATCATCGGTAATTTTATCTGGCCCCCATGGTGGCATCCATACCCAATTAATCTTTACATCAGTTACTAGATCTTGGAGCACCGATTTGGTCTGATCCTCAATCACATCTTGCAAGGGACAAGCAGCAGAGGTAAGGGTCATATCAAGTACCGCAACATTTGAATCATCGATAGAGACATCGTAGACAAGGCCTAGATCAATTACATTGATTCCAAGTTCAGGATCAATTACATCCTTCATTGCCTCTGTTACATCATCTCGTGATGCGCTCATCATCTACTTCCCTTCGCTACTTGTTGCCTGAAGTATTGCATCTTTTGTTGCCATCCATCCCAATAGAGCGCACTTTACTCTAGCTGGAAACTTAGAAACCCCTGCAAATGCTACGCCATCTCCGATTAACTCTTCATTGCCAGAATCTGTTCCTTTGCTTAAAACCATGGCCTGGAATGAGTCGATAATTTTAAGCACTTCATCTATTTCTTTGCCCATCACTAAATCCGAAACAACTGAAGTGCTGGCTTGTGAAATTGAGCATCCAATGCCATCCCAACTAACTTCTATTACCTTCTTGCCATCAGTATGAAGATTTAAAGTAATCTCATCGCCACATGAGGTGTTGATATGTTGAACTTGAATTGTGGGATTTGGCTTTAGCACCTTATTGAGAGGACGCTTATAGTGCTCCAAAATGACTTCTTGATAGAGCGAATCTAGTTCCATCATCGGCTCTCGAAGTACTTTCTAGCGCGCTCCACTCCATCAACTAAAGCATCGATCTCATCAAAGTCGTTATATAGATAGAAAGAGGCGCGCGTGGTAGCAACTGTTTTAAAGCGCCTCATGAGCGGCCATGCGCAGTGATGGCCAGTTCTTACTGCAATGCCATATTGATCAAGGGCTTGGCCAAGATCATGTGGATGCACTCCTTCAACAGCAAAGGAAACTACTCCCCCTCGCATCTCTAAATCCTTTGGCCCAATTACAGAAAGTCCTTTAATGCTCTGCAAGCCATCAAGTGCTGCCTTAGTTAATTCAACTTCATGGGCGTGAATCTCATCAAGGCCAATGGCGTTTAGATAATCCACCGCTGCGCCAAGACCAATAGCTTGCGCCATATTTGGCACACCCGCTTCAAAGCGTTTGGGAGCGCCAAGATATGTCGCGCTCTCCATAGTTACAGTCTCGATCATCGATCCACCGGTTAGAAAGGGTGGCATTTCATCTAGCAAGTTCTTTCTGCCCCAGAGTATTCCAACTCCAGTTGGTCCAAGCATCTTATGGCCAGAGAAGGCAATAAAGTCAACATTCAAAGCTTTTACATCTACCTTGTAATGAGGAACTGATTGACAAGCATCAAGAACAAATAGAGCGCCAACGCTATGTGCTTTTGCTGTTACTTGATCAAGTGGAACTATAGTTCCTAGAACATTTGATTGGTGAGTAAGAGCCACTACTTTAGTTCTCTCGTTAATTAGCTCATCCATATTAGAAAGATCTAATCGTCCGTTATCACTGACTTTAAACCAAACTAATTCAGCTCCTGTGCGAGCAGATAGCTCCTGCCATGGAATTAAATTGGCATGGTGCTCCATCTCAGAGACAACAATTCGATCTCCTGGCTTTATATGAAACTTAGAGCCTGCTCTGGCATTTCCGAGGGAATATGCAATTGCATTTATGCTCTCGGTCGCTGACTTTGTGAAGATAACCTCATCGATATCTGCATTAATAAAGGAAGCAATTTTTGCCCGGGCTCCTTCATAGAGCTCTGTTGCCTCTTCTGCTAATTGATGTGCGCCTCTATGAACTGCAGCATTATGGTTCTCATAAAAATCTCGCTCTGCAGCCATGACCGAGTTTGGCTTCTGTGAAGTTGCTCCGCTATCTAAATAGATGAGGCGATTATTGCCACGAATCTCTCGCTTAAGGATAGGAAAGTCCGCCCTTATCGCTGAGAGATTTAATTTAGACACAAGTTATCGCCTACGCCTTTGCGTATTGCGCATAGCCCTTCTCTTCTAGTCGATCAGCAAGTTCAGGCCCACCCTCTTCAACGATCTTTCCGCCAGCAAAGACGTGAACGAAGTCTGGTTTTATATAGCGAAGAATTCTGGTGTAGTGAGTAATTAACATGATTCCAAGATTCTGTTCGCTCTTTACGCGATTTACTCCCTCAGAGACAATTCTTAGCGCGTCAACATCAAGGCCGGAATCTGTCTCATCCAAGATTGCAATCTTTGGCTTGAGTAGTTCCATCTGCAAAATCTCATGGCGCTTCTTCTCTCCACCAGAGAATCCCTCATTAACGCTGCGCTCTGAAAATGCAGGATCGATAGAGAGTTTGCTCATAGCTTCTTTAACTTCTCCCACCCAAGTTCTTACCTTAGGCGCCTCGCCGCGAAGAGCTGTTGCTGCAGTTCTTAAAAAGTTCGAAACAGATACTCCTGGGACTTCCACCGGATATTGCATCGCAAGGAAGAGCCCTGCCTTTGCTCGCTCATCAACGCTCATTTCAAGAACATCGACGCCATCAAGTGTTACTGATCCTCCTGTAACGCTGTATTTAGGATGACCTGCGATGGAGTACGCAAGAGTTGACTTGCCAGAGCCGTTAGGGCCCATAATCGCATGTACTTCACCAGAGTTAATCGTTAGATCAACCCCGCGGAGAATCTCAATAGCTCCACTCTCGCCCTCAACGCTTACTTGAAGACCTTTGATTACTAGTTGTGCCATCGCGACTTACTCCTTAACGTTATTTCTTCTTTGATATCGTGACAGTATCTCCATCACGAACTACTGCAAATGTTTCAATTGCTTCAAAGGCAGGCGGAGTTAAAACTTCTCCGCTTCTTAGATCGAACTCAGCTCCATGGAGCCAGCACTCAATCTTGTAATCCTTAATATCTCCTTCAGAGAGGGATGCCTCGGCATGGCTACAGATATCAGCGACTGCAAAGACCTCATCGCCAATTCTTGCCACACAGACATCCTCTGAACCAAGTGTGAATTTAACCGGCTTTGACTCTTGAAGTTGATCTATTTTTATCTCGATAGATTCCATTTATGCCCCAAGTGTTTCTAGCTGGCTATCAATCTTTGACATTAAACGCTCTTGAATTACCTCATCACCAATCTTGTCGATAATTTCGGTGAAAAAGCCTCTAATGACTAAGCGTCTTGCCTCATTCATCGGGATCCCACGAGACATTAGATAAAACAGCTGCTCATCATCAAAGCGCCCCGTTGTGCTGGCATGGCCTGCTCCAACAATCTCACCAGTTTCAATCTCTAGATTGGGAACTGAATCTGCTCTAGCTCCATCTGAGAGAAGCAAATTCTTATTTAATTCATAGGTATCGGTTCCTTCAGCGTTCTGCCTAATGAAGACATCGCCAATCCAAACAGTTCTAGCTCCATCTCCAGCAAGAACGCCTTTGTAATTCACCCGGGACTTAGCCCTTGGAATGCCGTGATCGACAAAGACGCGATGCTCTAAATGCTGGCCATCAGTTGCAAAATAAACTCCCCAGAGCTCAGCAGAGCTGCCCTGATCTGAGTATTCAACCGTTGGCAAGAGGCGAACTAGGGAGCCACCAATAGTTACTGTGATTGATTTGAAATTCGCATCTCTTCCAATAATTGCATGATGGCGTCCCATATGTACTGCCTTTGGGCCCCACTCCTGCAGAGTAATAAAGGTCAGATTAGCTCCAGCTTCAACTCTGATTTCAATTTCTTCACCAATGATGCCATCGCCAGTATTTTCAACAATAACGCTAGCTTTGCTATGAGCCCCTGCAGTAATGACAGTTCTTGAGAACTCACCGCTATTTCCGGCGCTTCGCTTTAGCAAGATTGGTTCGTTAATTACCGCTTCATTATCAATTTTTAGATGAAGGACTTCGGTAACTTCGCTCCTTAGGCGCTGAACAATTGCATCAGTAGTTGTTGATTTTGCGGGAATATCACTTGCTTTAACAGTTGAGATATTAAAACCAGCTCTAGCGCTACCAAATAACTCAATTGAAATGCGATCAATAACGCTAACTGCTGGATCATGAAGGCCTGCAATGCGCTTTAAGGGAGTAAAGCGCCAAGCCTCCTCACGCCCAGTTGGCGTTAAGTAATTAGTTGGAAGAACGCTGCTCATTAACCGACCGAACCTTCCATCTGCATCTCAATTAAGCGGTTAAGTTCTAGGGCATATTCCATTGGAAGCTCTCTTGCAATTGGCTCAATAAAACCGCGAACAATCATCGCCATAGCCTCATCTTCTTCTAGTCCGCGAGACATTAGATAGAAGAGTTGGTCATCGCTAATTTTTGAAACAGTAGCTTCATGTCCCATCGTCACATCATCTTCACGGACATCTACATAGGGATAAGTATCAGAGCGAGAGATAGTGTCAATTAAAAGCGCGTCGCATTTAACGGTGCTCTTTGAGTGATGCGCTCCCTCTTTGATTTGAACTAATCCACGATAGCTAGTTCTTCCCCCGCCACGTGCAACTGATTTAGAGATAATAGTTGATGAGGTATGAGGCGCTGCATGAACCATCTTGGCTCCTGCATCTTGGTGTTGTCCCTCTCCAGCAAAAGCAATAGAAAGGGTCTCGCCCTTTGAATGCGCACCCATGAGAAATACAGCTGGGTATTTCATAGTCACCTTAGATCCGATATTTCCATCGATCCATTCCATTGTGGCGCCTTCAGCACAAATTGCGCGTTTGGTTACTAAGTTATAAACGTTATTCGACCAGTTCTGAATCGTGGTGTATCTAACGCGAGCATTCTTTCTCACGATAATTTCCACAACAGCTGAGTGGAGAGAATCTGATGAGTAGATGGGAGCTGTGCACCCTTCAACATAGTGAACATATGAACCTTCATCGGCAATGATTAGTGTTCGCTCAAATTGGCCCATATTCTCAGTATTGATTCGGAAATATGCCTGCAGTGGAATCTCAACATGAACGCCCTTTGGAACATAGACAAATGAACCGCCAGACCAGACTGAGGTATTAAGGGCTGCAAACTTATTATCTCCAACTGGAATTACTGAGCCAAAGAATTCTTTGAAGATATCTTCATGCTCTCTTAGGGCAGTATCAGTATCAAGGAAGATAACCCCTTGCTTCTCTAGATCCTCACGGATTGAGTGATAAACAACCTCAGATTCATACTGCGCTGCAACTCCTGATACTAGGCGCTGTTTTTCAGCCTCAGGGATACCTAGGCGGTCATAGGTATTTTTTATATCTTCTGGCAAATCTTCCCAGGAAGTTGCCTGTTTCTCAGTGGAGCGAACAAAGTACTTAATGGTGTCAAACTTAATTCCAGATAGATCGGATCCCCAGTTTGGCATTGGCTTCTTATCAAAGAGCGCCAAACCCTTAAGACGTAGCTCGAGCATCCAAGCAGGTTCATTCTTCTTCGATGAGATATCTCTTACTACCTCTTCGTTTAAACCACGTTTGCTATTGGCGCCGGCATCATTCTTATCCGACCAACCGAACTCGTAGTTTCCGATTCCCTCTAACTCTGGGTGGGCGATTTGGCTCATCGTTTACTCTGCTTTCTATTGCTGGTTTGGGTTTTCTCGATTTTCTTACCTTTACTACTTAGTTGGGGAATAAAAGTTGTGCAGACTCCATCACCATGGGCAATAGTTGCTAGGCGCTGAACATGGGTTCCTAATATCTTTGAAAAAGCTGCTGTCTCTTCCTCACATAGCTGGGGATACTCAGCGGCAACATGGGCTATCGGGCAGTGATGTTGACAGAGCTCAAGTCCAATTGCTTTGGGGTGAACATTTGCTGCATAGCCTTCATCGCTTAGGAATTTTACTAAACCATCAACAGCGTTCTTTGAACCACTAACAGTTTTCTTTGATCTACGAATAATTTCATCAGCGCGATGTTTTGCAAAGCCATCAACTAGATGCGCTCCTGCGCTTGCTGCCATATATTTCAGCGCAGAGACTGCAAGATCATCATATGAATGCTCAAATCTCTCTCGCCCTTTATCGCTCATTACAAATACCTTTGAAGGGCGACCTCTAAGACCTGCACTTCGAATATGCGGCTCTCGCTCTTCTAGAATTCCTTCGCCCACTAGAGAATCTAAATGGCGGCGAATACCAGCTGGGGTTAGGCCAAGGGAGGCTGCTAAGGCAACCGCTGTTGATGGGCCGCTTTCTAAAATGGCTCGGGCAACCTGGTCCTTAGTTCTTAGGTCCTCAGATGGGGCTAGGGTGGATTTCACAACGCAAGTGTTGCGTAATTCATGGCCAAACGCCACTTCAAAGCGCCCCTTGGCACTCTAGGGTTGGGCTATGGCCCCCTCTGCCAATAGAGCACTACTAAAACTCTCCACTTTCATGGTCTTTACTCAATCTGCAATTGTCTTTACCGGCGCTCTCGTACGTATTACCGGATCTGGTCTTGGCTGCTCAACATGGCCTGAGTGCACCCCTGGCTCATATACCCCAACTTCTGATCAACCAGAGGCTCCACTGCATGCCTGGATTGAATTTGGAAATCGACTCCTTACCTTCGTTCTTCTAATTAATGCTCTTGCTCTGATGTTTACTATTTTAAGGAGTGGAAAGCGTGAGTTAAGAAGATTAGGTGCGCTTCAGATACTAGGAATTTTGGCCCAGGGAGTACTTGGCGGAGTAACAGTTTTAACCGCTCTTAATCCAGCAACCGTTGCAGCTCACTTCCTGCTCTCAATAGTTCTAATCGCAGGGGCTCTCTCCCTGCGACAGAGAGCTCATGGCAAATCCCCAATTGAAATTACTCTAATTCCACTAGTTTCAAAACTTATCTGGCTTCATCTCTTACTCACATCTTTAGTAATATTTGCAGGAACAATTGTTACTGGTAGCGGGCCTCATGCTGGCGATAGCGCAGCAGAGCGATTTAATCTTGATTCAAGGACTATGGCCTGGATCCATGCAGATTTGGTCATAGCTCTTCTTGGAGTAAGCATCGCTTTATTAATCGCAATCCGCCTTGGCCTCTCAGGAGTTGCGCGCCAGGTCTTATCTGGGCGGATACAGATATTTCTTATAATTGCCCTTGCCCAAGGGGGCATTGGATATATCCAATATTTCACTAAGTTGCCTGAAGCCCTGGTTGCCGCTCACATCATCGGATCTATCGCGGTGTGGTTATCCGCTTGGAACTTATTTATCTCTAGTAATCTCGGCGCTAATCTCATCGCCCGGAAAGGCTTGTAATGCAACCAGAGTTAGCGCCTTGGATAGATTTAGATGATAAGGCGGTAGCAATCGCCAGGGGCCTTGCTATGGATGCAGTTCAAAAAGTCGGTAATGGCCATCCTGGTACTGCAATGTCTCTAGCCCCTGTTGCCTATACCCTCTTTCAGCGTTATTTGCGTCATGACCCAAAAGATCCCAATTGGATTGGCAGAGATAGATTCATTCTCTCTTGTGGCCACTCCTCGCTAACTCTATATATTCAATTACTTTTTTCTGGATATGGATTAACTCTTGATGATTTGAAGTCATTTAGAACTTGGGGCTCACCTACTCCAGGACATCCTGAATATGGCCACACCTTGGGAGTTGAAACAACTACTGGTCCTCTTGGTCAAGGAGTTGCTAACGCTGTTGGAATGGCGATGGCTGCAAGATATGAGCGAGGGCTATTAGATCCTGATGCTACAAAAGGTGAGAGCGTCTTTGACCATAACATCTGGGTGATCTGCAGTGATGGAGATCTGCAAGAGGGAGTAAGCGCTGAAGCATCATCTCTTGCTGGAGTGCAGGAGCTTGGAAATCTAAAAGTTATTTATGATGATAATCGCATCTCAATTGAGGGTGATACCCATTATGCCTTTACTGAAGATGTCTCTATGCGTTATCGCTCCTATGGCTGGCATGTAATTGAAGTTGGCGCAAAGGCAGATGGAGATGTTGACCGAGTGGCAATTGAAGCAGCTATGAACGAGGCGCTTTTAATTACAGATAAACCAACTCTGATACGTCTAAGAACTGTGATTGCTTGGCCGGCCCCTAAGGCGCGCAACACTGCTAAATCCCATGGCTCTGCACTTGGCGCAGATGAAGTAGCGGCAACAAAAATTGAGCTAAATCTTCCTGCGCAAGATTTCTACTTCCCAGAAGAAGTTGAGAAGCATGTAAGAAGAGTCCAGGAACGAAGCGCTAAGTTAAAGAGTAATTGGCAAGGCGAATTCGTCAAATGGCAGAGCGCGAACCCAGAGAGCGCAGCGCTACTTGAGCGATTGATAAAGCGAGATCTGCCAAGTAATTGGAGCGCAGATCTTCCCGTCTTTGCAAGTGATAAAGAGGTCTCAACTAGAAAAGCCTCTGGTGATGTAATCAATGCCCTGGCTGCAAAGATGCCGGAGTTATTTGGCGGATCTGCCGATCTTGCTGAGAGCAATAACACCACAATTGAGGGTGGAGGTTCATTCCTGCCATCTTCTTCCAAGATGAAGGGGGCTTCGCCTTATGGTCGAATCATTCACTTTGGAATCCGTGAGCATGCGATGGGTTCGATATTAAATGGAATAGCTCTTCATGGCCTCGCTCGTGGCTTTGGTGGAACTTTCTTAGTCTTTAGCGATTACATGAGAGGCGCGGTTCGCCTTGCTGCTCTTATGCAGCTACCTGTCACTTTCATTTGGAGCCATGACTCTATTGGCCTAGGTGAAGATGGACCTACTCATCAACCAATTGAACATATCGCCTCTCTTAGAGCGATTCCAGGCCTTGATGTCATTAGGCCAGCTGATGCAAATGAAGTCGTTGCCTGCTGGTTAGAGATAATTAAGCGAGATAAGCCTGCTGGATTACTTCTTTCTAGACAGAATCTTCCAGTAATTGATCGAAGCCTCTATAAATCAACAGCTGAAGTTGGGCGCGGGGCCTATGTCTTAAATGAAGTTTCTAACCCTGATGTTTTAATTATTGCATCTGGGTCTGAGGTATCTATTGCTCTGAAAGCAAGTGAGGAACTTGCGCAGCAAGGTCTTAAAGCAAGAGTCATCAGCGCTCCATGCCTGGAGTGGTATCGAGAGCAAGAGCAAGGATATAAAGATTTGCTGATGCCAAAGTCGGTAAAGGCGCGCGTTAGCGTTGAAGCTGGTATTGCTCAAGGCTGGCATGAATTTATCGGAGATAGCGGCGTTGCCATTAGCTTGGAACATTATGGCGCCTCAGCCTCTGCTCCTGTCTTGTTTAAAGAATTTGGATTCACCCCAGAGGCAGTAGTTAAAGCTTGCCAAGAATCGATCTCAAAGAGCTCTAAATGAGCAAAACGCTAGCTCAAATTAGCCAGGCAGGAACCTCAATCTGGCTTGATGATCTATCTCGAGAGCGGATGATTGATAATGGAAAGTCACGTTCTCTTAAATCTCTTATATCCGAAGAATCAGTTGTTGGTGTAACCACCAACCCCGCGATTTTCTCAAGCTCAATATCGCAATCAGCTCTCTATAGCGATGATTTAAAGGCGCTAGCTGCTAAAGGTTTCTCTGCTGAGCAGATAATTACCGAGCTAACCTGCAGCGATGTTGCTAAGGCATGTGATCTTTTCAAAGAAGTATTTATCTCAAGTGGCGGAGTTGATGGCCGGGTAAGCATTGAAGTGGATCCAAGATTTGCGCGAGATACCCAGAAGACTATTTCTCAGGCTCGAGATCTCTGGAAACAAATAGCTCGACCAAACCTTCTTATCAAAGTTCCTGCAACCATTGAAGGACTTCCCGCTATTGAAACTCTAATTTCAGAGGGAATAAGCGTTAATGTCACAATAATTTTTTCAACTAAACGCTATGAGCAAGTTTTAGATGCTTTCATCAAGGGTCTAGAGGCTCGGGCAAGTAAATCCCTTCCGCTCACTGATATTCACTCAGTTGCATCTTTTTTTATAAGTCGAGTAGATACTGAAATTGATCCAAGACTTAAAGCCAGTGCTTCCAGCGGCGCCCTAGCTCTACTTGGAAAGGCAGCAATTGCCAATGCACACCTTGCATATGAGCACTTTGAAAGGGTCTTGAATTCGCATCGCTGGCAGGTCCTTGCAAAACTTGGAGCAAATATCCAAAGGCCGCTCTGGGCCTCTACTGGAGTAAAGGATCCAAACTATGATCCAACCCAATATGTAATGGGCCTTGTTGCACCACTATGTGTTAACACAATGCCGGAGCAGACTTTAAATGCCGTTAAATCTCAAGGAGAATTTAGAGGAAATGCCATCTCAGGAAAATACATAGATGCAGCTGGGGTTATCAATCAATTAGCAGGTATTGGAATTGATATTGAAGAGGTTGCAGAGAAGTTAGAGCGAGAGGGAATCGATAAGTTTATTAAGCCTTGGCTTGAGTTGATTGGAAATGTTGAGGCCGCTAGTAAATGATCAAACTCACTGGCTTTAAACAAGGCAGGGGCCTCTGGGAGAAGTTAGATAAAGTCATAGATCGCCTTGCCAATTGCGATCCAACAATCTGGGGCGAGAGCGCTGCCAAAGAGGCAGCGATAAGACTTAATTGGGTTAATCTTCCCGAGAAATCTCGCGAGCTTCTCCCCCAACTTGATGCTCTCTCTGCCTGGTCAAGAGAATTTGGCCACGAGGTTTTCATTCTCTGCGGCATGGGCGGTTCATCTCTTGCTCCGGAAGTTATGGCACAGGTCTATAAAAAGGAATTAACAATTCTTGACTCTACAGATCCTGCCCATGTTAAGAGAGTATTGGATCAGGATTTATCAAAGTCTTGCATAATTATTGGCTCTAAATCTGGATCAACTATTGAAACTGCCTCTCAGATGGCAGCAGCTAATGAACAGTTAATTGAGCAGGGACTAGATCCAAAGAATCATTTTGTAGTAATTACCGATCCTGGCTCTCCACTTGATGTTCAAGCCAGGGAAATTGGCTTAAGAGTAGTAAATGCTGATCCAAATGTTGGTGGGCGCTTTAGCGCACTTAGCGCCTATGGACTCACTCCTGCCGCTCTTATCGGTATTGATATCTCAATTCTCTTAGATGATGCTTATGAGGCCTCACTTTCTTTTGCTAAACCTGGCTCAGTGGTTACTCAAGTGGCAGCTGCTTTAGCCGATAAGTTTTTCTCATTTACAGGATTTCTTGATACCGGCTCAAACGTTGCTGGGCTTGGTGAGTGGATAGAGCAGCTAATTGCAGAGTCAACTGGCAAAGATGGCAAGGGCGTATTACCAATTACTTTGAGAAGAAAAAGTAGCCTCAACTACCCAGTTATTAGCTTTGATGGAAGTGGATCAAATAGCGTTGAAGCAAGTCTTGGTGAGCACTTTATTTTCTGGCAGTGGGTCACAGCTCTTCTGGGATATTTACTTGAAGTAGACCCATTTAATCAACCAAATGTCACAGAGGCTAAAGAGAAGACCAGCGCCCTGCTTTCAAGATGGAGTAAAGGAAGAGAAGAAATTACTCCAGTATTTGAAAGTGAAAACATCGCTATTTATTCAAGCCTTCAAGAAAACTCAGTGGAGCATTACCTAGAAAAAGCCATTGCAAACTCTCGCGGCTATTTAGCGATAATGGCCTATCTTCACCGCGGCGGCGATGATCAAATTAAAGATCTAGCCCCACTACTTGAGAGTAAATCAAAACTTCCTACCACCTTTGGCTGGGGCCCGAGATTTCTCCATTCAACTGGCCAGTTCCATAAGGGTGGACCCAGTACTGGTTCATTTATTCAAATTACTGCAGAAAATGAAAATACTTGGCCAATTGCGGGAAGAGATTTTGGATTTGAGACCTTGATTATGGCTCAAGCCCTCGGTGATATGGAGGCGTTATCTAGTAGAGACTTTAGCGTGATTCGCTTTCACTTAAAGAATCGAAAGCAAGGAATTGCAGAACTGCTTAGCGCGGCAGAAAAGATTTAATCTTCATCCTCAGCGCGTAGCTTCTTAAGCGCTGCTTCTAAAATCTTCTTAGCTTCAGCCTCTGTGCGACGCTCTTTTACATAAGCTAGGTGAGTCTTATAAGGCTCGTTCTTGATTGGTGATGGTGGATTGTTCTTATCTTGCCCGGCAGGAAAACCACATCTTGGGCAATCCCACTCAGCAGGAACAACAACTGTTCCATCTTCAGCAAAGGATGGTTTTGTCTCATGGCCATTTTGGCACCAGTAAGAAACGTGAAAGCGAGCAATAGCTTCGCCGCGTTCTGCCTCGCCCATTGGGCCTGCGCCAACGCGTGAACCTCTGATAGCACTTCCACCAGCCATTTACTTGCTCCCTTTTCTAGAGATTGATAACACTTTCTATTTTAAAACTAAGCCAAGTGCGATGATGATGGCAAACCATAGACCGCCAACAACAATTGTGATGCGATCTAAGTTCTTCTCAACAACTGATGATCCACCATAAGTAGAGGACATTCCCCCGCCAAATAGATCTGAGAGTCCGCTGCCTTTTCCTTTATGGAGCAGAACTAAGAGAATCATCAAGATGCTGGTAATAACCAGAAGGATTGAGAGGGCTAACGACACTTATTTTCTCCTTGGGTTGAATAAGGGGCAAATACTACCTAAAGGCGGTGATTACTAACGAATCTAGGCGTTATATGGCGCTAGAGAACCCGATGGAATTTGCATAGACGGGCAAACTCCTCGGCATCAAGGCTAGCCCCGCCAACCAGGGCGCCATCGATATCGCTCTGTCTCATAATTTCTACAATATTTGCCGACTTAACCGAGCCTCCGTAGAGAATTCTGGCGTTCTGAGCAATCTCATCACTTCCGATATCAGCAAGTTCTAGGCGAATAGCTGCGCATACCTCTTGAGCATCATCAGGGGTGGCAGTCTTTCCAGTTCCAATTGCCCATACCGGCTCATAGGCAAAGACTATTTTCTTTAAATCTGGTTTATGAAAGCCCTTTAGACCTTGGCGAAGTTGGTTAAGCACATAGGCAACATGCTCGCCTGATTCACGAACTGATAGCTCTTCACCAATACAAAAAATCGGAGCCATCTCGTTATCTAATATCGCGCGCATCTTTGCATTTATTAACTCATTACTCTCGCCATGAATTGCTCTTCGCTCAGAGTGACCTGCTAGAACGTAGGTGCAATCAAGTTTTTTAAGCATTGATCCTGAAATATCGCCAGTAAATGCACCGGACTTTTCTGGCGAGATATCTTGGGCTCCATAAGATAACTTGAGACGATCTCCATCAACTAAAGTTTGAACTGATCTTAAATCTGTAAATGGAGGCAGCACCGCTACTTCAACTGCATCAAAGTCGCGATCCTCAAGTGAGTATGCCAACTTTTGAGTAACAGCAATTGCTTCAAGATGATTGAGATTCATCTTCCAATTGCCAGCAATTAGTGGTTTACGTGTGCTCATCTCTACTCCTTAGTTGGCTACTTGCTTATCTTAAGGCTTTAAGTCCTGGAAGCTCTTTTCCTTCCAAGTACTCAAGTGATGCTCCCCCACCAGTTGAGATATATCCAAAATCGCTATCGCTAAAGCCAAGAGCCCTCACCGCAGCTGCTGAATCTCCGCCACCAACTACTGATAACCCTGAGACTTCACTCAAAGCTTGAGCGACAATTTTGGTTCCAGAGGCAAAATTAGGAAATTCAAAGACTCCCATCGGTCCATTCCAAAAGACTGTAGCGCACTCGTTCATTGCAGATGCAAATGCACGTGCGCTCTCCGGGCCAATATCTAGCCCCATCTGATTACTTGGAATCTGATCTGCGCTAACCAAGCTTGGAGAGTCATTAGCAAATGCTGGCGCTACCCATATATCACTTGGAAGCAAAACTCTAACTCCTAGTTTCTCTGCTCGATCTAGTAATTGCTTAACTAATTCAACTGACTCTGCCTCAAATAGGGATTTACCAATCTCTTTTCCTTGGGCTGCAAGAAATGTAAAGAGCATTCCGCCGCCAATTGCAAGAATATTGACCTTATCAAGCAGATTTGAAATTACTCCAATTTTATCTGAGACCTTTGCTCCCCCAAGTACTACTCCATAGGGACGCTCAGGTGATTGAGTTAGCTTCTCAAGAACAGCAACCTCTGCCGCTATTAACTTTCCTGCAGCGTGCGGAAGTAATTGGGCTAATTCAAATACTGATGCATGTTTTCTATGTACAGCGCCAAAGCCATCGCCAACATAGAGATCACCCAACTTTGCTAGTTCTTTTGCCAGAGCTAATCGCTCTCCATCATCTTTACTCGTCTCAGAGGCGTTAAAGCGAATATTTTCTAGCAGAAGAACTTCTCCACTCTTTAGCGCAGTGGCCTCTTTCAAAACCTCTGGCCCAACTATCTGACTTGAAAATGACACGGGCCTTTCAAGTAGCTCTGCTAGGCGCCTTGCTACCACCTCGAGTGATAGCTCACTTTTAACCTCACCTTTTGGTCTTCCCAAGTGAGCAATGATTACAACAGATGCCCCAAGTGAGAGTAGTTCTCTAATTGTTGGCAAAGATGCACGGATACGACCATCATCGCTGATGACTTTAACTCCATTGCCGCTATCTTTAAGAGGAACATTTAGATCACAGCGGAGTAGAACTCTCTTTCCAGCTGGATTTAGAGCGGTTAAACCTTGAATCAAAGGCTCTTCCCAATAAAGCTCATCAAATCAACTAAACGATTTGAATATCCCCATTCATTGTCATACCAACCAGCGACCTTTGCTTGATTGCCAATTACCTTGGTAATTCCGCCATCAAAGATGCAGGAGTGAGGATCGGTGACGATATCGCTAGAGACAATTGGATCTTCGGTGTAATAAAGGATTCCCTTGAGAGGGCCTGCTGCAGCTTTCTTCATTGCCTCATTAATTTCAGCTGCGCTCACTTCGCGAGAGAGCTCAACTGTTAGATCAGTTATTGATCCTGTTGGTACCGGCACTCGTAGAGCGTAGCCATCAAGCTTTCCCTTTAACTCTGGAAGGACAAGGCCAATTGCTTTTGCCGCTCCAGTAGAAGTTGGAATGATATTTGTTGCAGCAGCTCTTGCCCGGCGTAGATCCTTATGAGGGAAATCTAGGATTACTTGATCATTGGTATAGGCATGAACTGTTGTCATAAAGCCTCTGACAATTCCAAAGTTATCGTGCAGCACCTTAGCCATCGGAGCAAGGCAGTTAGTGGTGCAGGAGGCATTAGAGATGATCTGATGCTTAGCTGGATCATAGGCAGAATCATTAACTCCAAGAACTAGAGTTACATCTTCATCACTTGCTGGAGCTGAGATAACTACCTTCTTTGCTCCCCCGACTAAGTGCTTCTTAGCATCAGAGGCTTTTGTGAAGTGTCCAGTTGATTCAATAACGATATCTGCCCCAACAGATCCCCAGGCAAGAGCTGCTGGATCGCGCTCTGCAAATACTTTAAAGCTCTTATTTCCAACGGTTATTGAATCTTCGTTGTGGGAAACCTCTTGGCCAAGTCGACCAAGAATTGAGTCATATTTAAGAAGATGAGCAAGGGTGGCTATATCGGTTAAGTCATTTACGGCAACAATTTCAATTTCAGCCTTTGAAGTTAGCGCTGCACGAAAGAAGTTACGTCCAATACGACCAAAACCATTGATTCCAACTTTTACCAAGATAACCACGCTCCATCGGATGGGCGACGCTTGCGCCACTATTTTAATTTCTAACATGTTTGCCACGACTTTGTGGACTTGGCTAAATCCTATCAGTGAATTTTTGGAGAGCTCTTATCTTGCAAAATTGGGCTCGAGGATTAATTGAGCAGCTCTGGTGCGAGCCCAGCCTCTGTATCTGGAATTCCTAGATCGCTGGCGCGTTTATCGGCCATCGCCAATAGACGCCTAATGCGCCCAGCAATTGCATCTTTCGTCATCGGCGGCGTTGATAGCGAACCCAACTCTTCAAGGCTTGCCTGCCCATGAGTAATGCGAAGCTGTCCTGCTTCACGAAGATGATCTGGAATATCTTCTCCTAATATCTCCATCGCTCTTGCAACTCGTGCAGATGCAGCAACGGCCGCTCTTGCCGAGCGCCTTAAGTTGGCATCATCAAAGTTTGCAAGGCGATTTGCAGTTGCTCTAACTTCTCTTCTCATCCGCCGCTCTTCCCAAGCCATAACGCTCTCATGGGCTCCAAGACGAGTTAGTAACACTCCAATTGCATCGCCATCTCTGATCACAACTCGATCAACGCCGCGAACCTCACGAGCCTTTGCAGCAATTGTTATTCTCCGCGCCGCGCCAACTAGAGCAAGCGCAGCTTCAGGTCCAGGGCAGGTAATTTCAAGGGCTGATGATCTTCCAGGTTCAGTTAACGAACCATGAGCAAGAAATGCTCCACGCCAAGCAGCTTCTGCGCAACAAATTCCAGCAGAGACAACTTGCGGCGGCAACCCTCTTACCGGACGTCCATGTGAATCAACAAGACCAGTCTGTCTTGCTAAGTTATCGCCATCTTTAATAACTCTCACTAAGTAGCGACTTCCCTTTCTTAAACCTCCAGCGCTAATTACCGCTAAATCTGAATCATGGCCATAGATATCAGCGATATCTTTTCTAATTCTTCTTGCAGCTTGGGCGGTATCGAGTTCAATTTCAACCATGATCTTTCCCGCTGAGATATGTAGCCCTCCTGCAAAGCGCAAGATTGCTGAAACCTCCGCCTTTCGACAGCAAGGCTTTGAGATAGAAAGGCGGCTTAACTCATCCTTAACCGCTGCAGTCATTGCCATGAGGGTTATCTAAGCATCTCGGCTTGAAAAATGTGGCTCAAAGTCAAAAATAATTTTTCAGTATCATGGTGATTACTCCCTGGGTGAGATGCAAGATCTGCAACAAATACCCTTCCACCCATCGCCTGAGTAAGGCCCTCTAGCTCTATTAATAGCTCAGAACGAGCGGCAATTGAGCTATCTAGTAGAGCAACATCACACTTTAAATCTGGGGCAAATTTTCTAAGGATTCGCAAGTGATCTGCTGGAGAGCTTCCAGCCAATTCATCCCCTGTGACATTGGGAATGGCATCAAGATTAAGAATTATCACTTTCTTCGCCTTTGAGCTCTCCAGCGCTTGACGTTGTTTGGCTACTAGAAGATGTGGCAGAACACTGGAGAACCAGGAGCCTGGACCTAAGGTAATAAAATCTGCCTCCGCAATTGCATCTACTCCTTGAGTAGTTGGCGTTGGATTATCAGGGATTAGCCTTAAATCCTCAAGAATTCCTTTTCCTAGCGCCACCTCTTGTTGTCCTCTAATTAAATGAGTTCCTTGCCAAGTCTTAAATACTCCTTCAATATCAAGTGGTTCCAATGCCATTGGTAGCACTCGCCCCACAACTTTCAGCAGCGCACCGACTTTATCTAAACCTTTAACTGGATCGCTCTCGCTATCCCATAGAGCAGTTAGCAGTAAATTGCCAATAGCATGTCCATCTAACTCGCCCTTGGAGGTGAAGCGATATTGCATGATCTCTGCCCAACTTCTACCCCACTCATCATCTGCGCAGAGCGCAGCAAGGGCCATTCTTAAATCTCCTGGAGGAAGTGAATTGAATTCTCTTCTTAATCTCCCACTTGATCCACCATTATCTGCAACAGTAACAATTGCCGTTAACTCATGAGTGATTTTTCTTAAAGCAGATAATGTGGCAGCAAGGCCATGGCCACCACCAAGTGCAACAACCTTGGGGCTGCTCAACGCTCCCTACCTAAATCTCTATGAATAGCATGAGCCGAAACGCTATGCTCTGCATCAATTGCGCTGCCATTAATTCTTCTTGCAAGCTCTTCGGCAACAGCTACGCTTCTATGTTTTCCTCCAGTGCATCCAATTGCAAGAGTTATATATTTCTTTCCCTCTCTTAAATATCCCTGTCCTAGGCTATTAAAGAGCGATAGGTATTTTTCTAAGAATTCTCCAACGCTCTCAGCGTTAAGGACTGCTTCACTAACTTGCTTATCAAGGCCATTCATCGCCCTAAGTTCTGGATTCCAGTGAGGGTTTGGAATAAAGCGACAGTCCATAACCAAATCTGCATCAACTGGAAGACCAAACTTATATCCAAAGGATAGAACATTTACCTTTAATGAGGCTGAAGGATCTACCGAGAAAAGCTCAGCTATCTTCTTCTCTAGTTGATGAACATTTAACTGAGATGAATCAACTACAAGATCTGCCCCTGATCGAAGTTCTCTCAAGCGATCCCGCTCTTTTTCTATACCATCAACAATTCGATCGCTTCCCTGAAGGGGATGCGGGCGCCTGGATGATTCAAATCTTCGAACTAATACATCATCTGCAGCATCAACAAAGATAATTTTTCTAGATATACCCCGCTCAGCTAACTCGGCTAGCGTTTGATTCAAATCATCAAAGAACTGTCTTCCCCTTACATCAATAACTACTGCAATTGAATCATCACTGCTCTGAGTCAAATCAAAGAGTGGAATTAATAGAGAAGGTGGCAAATTATCGATTACATACCAGCCATGATCTTCCATGGCATGGGCAACCGTTGAGCGACCTGCCCCGCTCATTCCAGTTATAACTACTATTTCGCGTCCCATGTCTACATCATCCTAGCGCTGTCAAGAACGCTCAATTATTTCACCAGTAGAGGTATCAACGAAGTAGCCAGAAGCTGAATTAGCAAGGCCAGCAACAATACTTTCAGCGCTCTTTGGACCAATTCCTGGAAGGGCTGCTATCTCCTCGAGGCTTGCCTTGCTCAGAGCTGCAATTGATCCAAAGTTCTCTAATAGCACCGCTCGTCTGACCTCACCTAGATTAGAAATCTCATCAAGGAGTGATTCCAGCATTAATTTGGATCGCTTTGAACGATGGAAAGTTACTGCAAATCTATGGGCCTCATCGCGAATTCTCTGCACTAAATAGAGCGCCTCGCTATGTCGATCAAGGACTACTGGATAGCTCTGATCTGCAAACCAGATCTCCTCAAGTCTTTTTGCAAGTCCTACTAAAGCAATATCTGTAATTCCAAGTTCAGCAAAGGCCCTGGCAGCAGCATTAACCTGTCCTTTTCCACCATCAACAATTACCAGCTGGGGCGGATAGGCAAACTTAGGTCTTGCCCCTCCACTTAGCTCTATTTCAGCTAGATCCAAATCCTTCTCTGCTAGATATCTCTTAAATCGCCTAGTAATAACATGATGCATCGCCCTTGTGTCATCAAACTTCTCTTTATCATCGATTCCAAAGCGACGATACTCACTCTTCTTCGCCTGTCCATCTTCAAATACAACCATTGAGGCAACAACAGAGGTTCCTTGAATATTTGAAATGTCAAAGCATTCAATCCTTAATGGAAGCTCTTCTAGATTAAGCGCGCTTGCTAAATCCTCGAGCGCTCGCCCACTAACACCAGCATCATTTGCTCGCTTACCTAGAAATTGAATTAACGCTTGGTTAGCATTTCGCTTAACCATATCTAAAATCTCGCTCTTCTCACCTCGCTCTGGCTTCTTAATAGAGACTTTATAACCAGCTCTCTCTGAGAGATACTCGGCAAGAGCGCTTCCCTCTATATCTTGATTAACTAATATCTCCTTACCAATTTCAAAATCTTGATAGACCCGATTGATGCAAGCCTCAAGCAGCGAGGACTGCTCTGGAAGGTTTGCTAAATCAATCATCCATGAACGCGAACTAATAACGCGCCCAGCCCTGACTCTAAAAATAGAGATCGCAGCATGGGTAATATCTTGATGAATTGCTATGAAGTCAGAGAAGATGGAATCAGAGAGAGCGCTATCAGTTGATTCACTAGCGCGCTCTAGCGCATCTAGTTGATCTCGCAATTTTCCAGCTCTTTCAAACTCTTCTGCTCTTGCAGCCTCAGACATCTGATCTCGCAGGGCTTGAGTAATATCAGCTGAACCATCAGAGATAAAATCACCTAGCCTCTTAGCAAGAACTCGATGATCGCTCTCGGTAATTCGATCTACACATGGAGCGGCGCATTTACCAATATCTCCTAGTAAACAGGGACGCTTTGCTCTCTGAGCTCTCTCAAAATTACTATTTGAACATGACCTAACAGGAAAGAGCTTTAGAAGAACATCAAAGGTTGAGCGAAGCGCCCAGGCATGGGTAAAGGGGCCAAAGTAGGCAACACCTTTCTGTTTTGCTCTTCTGGTTATAAGTAGCCGTGGATATTTCTCATCCATAGTAAGAGCTAGATATGGATAGCTCTTATCATCTTTGAATTGCACATTAAAGGCAGGGTTCTCCTCTTTAATCCAGGTAAATTCTAGTTGAAGCGCCTCGACCTCACTTCTTACTAGAGTCCAATCAACTCTATTAGCAGCATGAATCATTCGATAAGTTTTCTCGCCGACATTTTTTTGAAAGTAGGAGCTAATCCGATTCTTTAGTGATCTGGCTTTTCCTACATAGATAACTTCATCTTTTTCATTGAAGAAGCGATAGACCCCAGGTTCATCGGGAACATTCTCTGGGCGATATAAAGCAGGATCTGCCATAGCTACTTCTTTAAAGTTTCGCGGAGGAACTTTCCGGTGTAGCTAGCGGAAACCTTTGCAATTGCCTCTGGAACTCCTTCAGCAACGATGCTTCCTCCCCCAGATCCGCCCTCCGGTCCTAGGTCAATAATCCAATCTGCGCACTTAATGACATCCATATTATGTTCAATAACAACAACAGTATTTCCAGTATCAACAAGTCTTTGAAGCACGCCAAGAAGTTTTCTTACATCTTCGAAGTGAAGCCCAGTTGTTGGTTCATCAAGGACATATATTGTTCGCCCCGTTGATCGGCGTTGAAGTTCTGTTGAAAGCTTCACTCTCTGCGCCTCTCCTCCAGAAAGAGTTGGAGCGGATTGACCAAGGCGAACATAGCCAAGGCCCACATCGCAGAGCGTCTTTAGATAGCGATGAATAGCAGGAATTGATTCAAAGAAATCTTGAGCCTTCTCGATTGGCATATCCAGAACTTCAGCAATTGTCTTGCCTTTGTAGTGAACCTCTAAAGTCTCTCTGTTATATCTTGCGCCATGGCAGACTTCACAAGGAACATAAACATCGGGCAAAAAGTTCATCTCAATTGTAATCGTTCCATCGCCAGAGCAGTTCTCACATCTTCCGCCCTTTACATTAAATGAGAAGCGCCCTTGTTGATAGCCGCGCACCTTTGCCTCACTTGTTTCAGAAAAGAGCGCCCGAATCTTGTCAAAGACTCCGGTATAGGTAGCAGGGTTTGAGCGTGGAGTTCTTCCAATCGGTGATTGATCTACGTGAACGACTTTATCGAGTTGATCGATACCAGTAATACTTCTATGGCGACCAGGAACTATGCGTGCACCATTTAGCTTATTTGCAAGGACGGAGTAGAGAATATCGTTTACCAGAGTTGATTTTCCTGAGCCGCTAACTCCTGTCACAGCAACAAAGACTCCAAGAGGAATGGTTACGTCAACATTTCTTAAATTATTTTCTCTCGCTTCTTTGATGGTCAAAACTCGCTTAGCGTTAATCGCTCGTCTCTTCTTAGGGATATCTATTTTTGATCGACCTGAAATATAGGCTCCAGTTATCGATCGCTTTGAATCAATTAAAGCTTGATAATCCCCTGAAACAACTATCTCTCCACCATGCTCGCCCGCTCCTGGGCCTATATCAACTATCCAATCAGCGGTTCTAATCGTCTCTTCATCATGTTCGACGACAATTAAGGTATTTCCAAGGTCTCTAAGGTGTGTCAGGGTTTCAATCAAACGCTTGTTATCTCTTTGGTGAAGGCCGATGCTCGGTTCATCTAGAACATAGAGAACGCCAACTAAGCCTGAGCCAATCTGAGTTGCAAGGCGAATTCTCTGCGCCTCACCTCCAGAGAGCGTCGCTGCAGGCCTTGCTAGAGTCAAGTATTCAAGTCCAACATCAAGCAAGAAACCAAGTCGAGCATGTACTTCCTTCATTACGCGCTCTGCAATTTTTGCCTCTCGCGATGCAAGTTTTAAAGATTTTAGAAACTTAGCGCAATCCTCAATTGATAGCTCACATATTTCTGCAATATTTTTACTTCCTAAAGTTACAGCTAGAACCTCTGGCTTTAGGCGTGCGCCCTTGCAAGCAGGACATGGGATCTGGCGCATATATGCTTCATATTTTTCTCTACTGTAATCGCTATCGGTTTCTGAATGGCGGCGCTGAACAAAAGGAATAACCCCTTCAAATCCTGTGGAGTAATTTCTAACTCTCCCATAGCGGTTCTTATATTTAACATGAACCTCATACTCATAGCCATTTAATATCGCATCTTTAGCTTTGACAGAGAGCTTGCTCCAGGGAGTATTGAGCGAGAACTTAACATCAGCTGCTAGGGCTTCAAGTAAATTTAGAAAGTAATCTGAAGATTGTCCTCCAGACCAAGGCGCTATTGCTCCATCATTTAAAGAGATGGAGTCATCTGGAATTACTAGCTCTTCGTCGACTTCAAGCTTTGAGCCTATTCCAGAGCATTCAGCGCAGGCCCCAAATGGTGAATTAAAGGAGAAGGATCTTGGCTCCATTTCTTGGAAAGATAGCCCGCAATCATGGCAAGCTAAAAGTTCGCTATAAGTTCGCTCTTTATCTGCGCCCTTTGCATCAACAAAATCTAGAACTACAAGACCATTAGCTAGCTTTAACGCTGTCTCAATTGAATCCGTAAGTCGCTGTTTTCCTTCAGGCTTTGCCGTTAAGCGGTCGATTACAACTTCGATGGTGTGCTTCTCTTGCTTCTTAAGCTTTGGAACATCTGTTAAGGCAACTGTTGTTCCATCAACCCTAACCCTTGAGTATCCCTGAGCAATGAAATCCTTAAAGAGATCAACAAACTCCCCCTTGCGCGCTCTAATAACTGGCGCCAAAACTTGGAACTTAGTCTCTGCTGGAAGCTCTAAAATCTGGTCAACGATATTTTGCGGAGTCTGTTTTGCAATCTCTTTCCCACACTTTGGACAATGTGGCTTTCCAGCTCTAGCAAATAGTAGGCGGAGGTAGTCATAAACTTCAGTAATAGTTCCAACTGTTGATCTTGGGTTTCGATTTGTTGATTTTTGATCAATAGAGACAGCTGGAGATAGGCCCTCTATGAAGTCAACATCTGGCTTATCCATCTGTCCTAAGAATTGGCGGGCATAGGCAGATAGTGACTCGACATAGCGCCTCTGGCCTTCAGCAAATATTGTGTCAAAGGCAAGGGATGACTTTCCAGAACCAGAGAGACCAGTAAAAACAATCATGGCATTTCTTGGAAGATCAAGTGAGACATTCTTTAGATTGTGCTCTCTTGCGCCACGAACTATTAAGCGATCTGCGCTCATCACATCCCTCCTTCCTGCATTGCTCGAAGCTCCCTCTTTAACTCTTTAATCTCATCTCTCAGGCGAGCTGCAAGTTCAAATTGCAGTTCAGATGCAGCATTTCTCATCTGCTCGGTTAGAGAATCTATAAGGCCCAGTAACTCGGCAAGTGGCAAGGCTACGAGTGATTTGGCATGCACGCCAACTGGAGTCTGACTCATTCCGCGCTTCTTATTTCCAGCAAGTAAAGCATTGGTGTCATCGCTCTCTTCAGCGATTAAATCAGTGATATCTGCAATCTTCTTACGAAGGGGTTGAGGGTCAAGGCCTGCTGCAAGGTTATAGGCCACCTGCTTAGCTCTTCTGCGATTAGTTTCATCAATAGCCCTACTCATTGAATCAGTGATTTTGTCAGCATACATATGCACCTCACCTGAAACATTTCGGGCAGCGCGTCCAATAGTTTGAATAAGTGAGCGAGTTGAGCGCAGGAATCCCTCTTTATCAGCATCGAGAATTGCAACTAATGAAACTTCAGGAAGGTCTAAACCTTCGCGTAGCAAGTTGATTCCGATTAGAACATCGTATTCACCTAGCCTTAATTCTCTAAGGAGTTCCACTCTTCGCAAAGTATCAACCTCTGAGTGCAAATATCTAACCCTTATTCCGGCATCTGTGAAGAAATCTGTTAAATCCTCCGCCATCTTCTTGGTTAAAGTTGTAACTAAGACTCGCTCATTCTTATCAGCTCTTATCTTTATTTCTGACATTAAGTCATCAATTTGATTCTTTATTGGCTTTAAAACAATCTTGGGATCAACAAGTCCAGTTGGTCTTATAACCTGCTCAACAAATACTCCCCCAGTTTTCTCCATTTCATAGGGGCCAGGGGTTGCTGAGAGATAAACCTTCTGTGGGGTTCGCTCTAGAAATTCGGCGAATTTTAATGGACGGTTATCAAGAGCGCTTGGTAAGCGAAACCCATGCTCCACCAGAGTTCTCTTTCTTGATGCATCGCCTTCATACATAGCTCCAATTTGTGGGACGGTAATATGGGACTCATCAATTACGCAGAGGAAATCATCTGGAAAGTAATCAAGTAGGCAGTTAGGGGCAGAGCCTGGCTCTCTAAAATCTATATGCCTAGAGTAATTCTCAATTCCCGAGCAGAAGCCAAGCTGAAGCATCATTTCAATATCAAATGTGGTTCGCATTCTAAGGCGTTGGGCTTCAAGCAGCTTATTGGCCTTCTCTAACTCCTTAAGGCGAATATCTAGCTCAGCTTCAATATTGGCAATAGCCCGCTTCATCGTCTCAGGTCCGGCCGAGTAGTGAGTAGCAGGAAATATAAAGACTTCCTTAACATCGCTAACAATCTCGCCAGTTAATGGATGCAGAGTAGTTAAGCGTTCAATTTCATCACCAAAGAATTCAATTCTTGTAGCAAGTTCTTCATAGACTGGAATAATCTCTACCGTATCGCCGCGAACTCTAAAGGTGCCCCGCTCAAATGCCATATCGTTACGTTTATATTGGATATCTACAAAGCGCCTGAGTAAAACGTTTCTATCGATTTTATCTCCCACAGCCAAAGTAATCATTCGATCGATATATTCCTGTGGAGTACCAAGGCCGTATATACATGAAACCGAGGCAACGACAATCACATCGCGCCTAGTTAAAAGTGAGTAGGTGGCAGAGTAGCGAAGGCGCTCAACTTCAGAATTAACTGAGGAGTCTTTCTCTATAAATGTATCAGTCTGAGGAACATATGCCTCGGGTTGGTAATAATCATAATAAGAGACAAAGTATTCAATAGCGTTATTGGGCATAAGCTCTTTAAACTCATTTGCAAGCTGTGCTGCAAGAGTTTTATTTGGCGCAAGAACTAAGGTTGGTCGCTGAACTGCTTCAATTAGCCAGGCGGTAGTTGCAGATTTTCCAGTTCCAGTAGCTCCAAGTAAGACCACATCTGTCTCACCGCTATTTATTCTGCGAGTAAGGTCAGCAATTGCATCTGGTTGATCACCTGCTGGTTTGAAATCACTTATTACTTCAAAGGCCTTATCAGCCCTCGGTGTTGATGTGACCGCCCTTGCCATATTACATACCCTGCCTCTGAGCTCTAGGCAGAAGCTCATTGGCCATTAACTCCTCCACCGCCCTAGTTAGCTCATCGATGCTGCCATCATTTCTAAGGATGTAGTTAGCTATTTTCTCCCGAACTAAGTCTGCTACCTGAGCTGCCATTCGCTCTGTGATTTCATAATCTTTTAAACCTCGCAGCCGTAGCCGCTCTCGTCTTATCTCCTCATCTGCAGAGACTGTTATAACGTAGTCAAATCTCTTTGCGCCATCGCTTTCAACTAGCAAAGGAATCTGATTAACTAAAATTGCTCCGCTCGGCAGATTTCTTGCGAGCTTCTCAGCAGCCTCTCGAACGAGTGGATGAATTATTGACTCTAACTTCTTACGTAAATCCTTTTCTTTAAAGATAACTGCTGCCAATTTTGCTCGATCTATCTGCCCTTCACTTAAAATTGAGTCGCCAAAAGCAGTAATTACTTCTTCATATCCTGGGCTACCCCGTTCAATGACTTCGCGGGCTAATTGATCAGAATCTATAACTAATGCGCCTAGCTCTTCCAAAATCTCACCAACCAGGCTCTTGCCCGATCCGATGCCGCCAGTTAGCGCAACTCTTAACACTGCTTCAGCCTATCTAGAAAAATAAAACTGGGCCCTATGAAGTAGGGCCCAGTGATTTAAAGCGCGGCAGATTTACTCTGCTTCAGGGGTAGCAACCGAGGCAGCTGCAGCATCGGCTGCTTGAGCCTCTGCCTTCTGCTTCTTATGAGCTAAGAATCTAGTTTGAGCTTCAGCATATTGACGCTCCCACTCTTCGCGCTGTGTTGCATATCCTGGCTGCCATTCCTGCGTTGAAGCATCAAAGCCTTCAGGATAAATAAAGTTTCCATTTTCATCGTAGCGCGCTGGCATTCCATATTGAGTTGGATCAAAAGCTTCAACTGCAACATCTTGTCCTTCATTAGCTTGCTTAAGTGAAAGTGAGATGCGGCGACGCTCTAGATCGATATCAATGATCTTTACAAAGAGAGAATCTCCAACTTGGACTACCTGCTCTGGAATTTCAACATGGCGCTCTGCCAGCTCTGAGATGTGAACTAAGCCTTCAATTCCATCAAATACCTTTATAAAGGCGCCGAATGGAACTAGCTTAGTAACCTCACCTGGCACTACTTGATTAATAGTGTGGGTTCGAGCAAATGCCTGCCAAGGATCTTCCTGAGTTGCTTTGAGAGAAAGTGAAACTCTCTCACGCTCAAAATCAACTTCAAGTACTTCAACAGTAACCTCATCTCCAACGGCAACAACTTCACCTGGATGATCGATATGTTTCCATGAGAGCTCTGAGACGTGGACAAGGCCATCTACTCCGCCAAGGTCTACGAAAGCGCCAAAGTTAACTATCGATGAAACAACACCCTCACGCACTTGACCCTTAATCAACTGATTAAGGAATGTAGTACGGGATTCAGATTGGCTCTGCTCCAAAAATGCTCTGCGTGAGAGAACTACGTTGTTACGGTTCTTATCAAGTTCAATAATGCGAGCTTCAATCTCTTTTCCGATATATGGCGAGAGATCTCTAACCCGGCGCATCTCAACTAGCGATGCTGGAAGGAAGCCTCTAAGACCAATATCAACAATTAATCCGCCCTTAACAACTTCAATTACCGTACCTGTGACAACTTCATCGCGCTCTTTCTTGCCTTCAATATCAGTCCAGGCTTTTTCATACTGTGCGCGCTTCTTAGAAAGTATTAAGCGACCTTCTTTATCTTCCTTCTGCAGAACTAGCGCTTCAACGCGATCTCCGACTTTAACCAATTCGCTTGGATCAAGGTCATGGCGGATCGAGAGCTCTCTAGCTGGAATTACGCCTTCAGTTTTATAACCAATATCAAGTAGGACTTCGTCGCGATCTACCTGGACAATGACGCCAGAGACTAGATCTCCATCATTAAAATTCTTTATTGTGCCTTCTATTGCGGCGAGAAAATCTTCTGCATTTCCAATATCGTTTAATGTAATTTGAGTTGACAAGGTACTCCGTGGGGAATTTTTCTAGTAGGGCACGCGCAAAGTCCGACTCCATCTACTTGTAGATTTTCTACTAGCAAAGGGGCGCTTCCTACTACGTCCGAGGATGCACAGGAACCTTAAGCGAGGAGCGTAAATCTACTTTCTCATGCGCTTATCGGTCAATTTGAGGCTAATGGGCTGCTAAATCCCAACTCTTTCCAAAGCCAATATTGACATCAAGCGGCGCCTTTAGCTCAAAAGCGCTTCCCATCTGCTTTCTTACCAAAGCTTCCATGGCCTCATGCTCGCCCTTGGCAATTTCAAAGATTAATTCATCATGGACTTGAAGTAATAGCCTGGAAGATAAATTCTCACTCCGCATCGCTTTTTCAACATTTAGCATCGCAACTTTAATGATGTCTGCAGCAGATCCTTGAATCGGTGCATTAAGGGCCATGCGCTCTGCCATCTCTCGCCTACCGCGATTCTCATGGTTTAGATCAGGTAGATAACGTCTTCTGCCAAGAATTGTTTCGGTATAGCCTTTCTCCCGCGCGATCTTTACAACTTCTTTCAAATAATCTTGAATTCCACCAAATCTCTCGAAGTACTTACTCATCAAAATGCTGGCATCAGTTGGTGAGATATCTAATTGGTTTGCAAGTCCATATGAAGATAGGCCATAGGCCAGTCCATAAGACATAGCTTTAATCTGCCTTCTCATATCTGCATCAACTTTTGATACCGGTACATCAAATACTTGTGCGCCAACAGTTGAATGCAAGTCCTCCCCTGTCCTAAAGGCCTCGAGTAGTCCTTTGTCATCTGATAAATGGGCCATGATTCTCATTTCAATCTGGCTGTAATCAGCAGTCAAAAGATCAACAAATGGCTCTTGAGCGATAAAACAGTTTCTAATTCTTCTCCCTTCATCACTTCTAATCGGGATATTTTGCAGGTTCGGCTCTGTTGATGAAAGTCGGCCTGTTGCAGTTGTGGTCTGCTGGAAAGTGGTGTGGATTCTGCTATCAGCTTTAGTTGAATTAAGTAGCCCCTCAACTGTAGTTCTTAGCTTTCCAACTTCGCGAATTCGGAGAAGTGATGCTAGAACTGGATGCTTTGTTGTTGAAAAGAGCCACTCTAAAGATTCGGCATCAGTACTAAAGCCAGTTTTGATCTTCTTCGTTTTAGGAAGCTTTAACTCTTCAAATAGAACTACCTGTAGTTGCTTAGGAGAGGCTGCATTAAATTCATGGCCCACTTCTTTATAAGCAAGCGAGGTTGCCTCTGCCTCTTCTTTTCCAAAGAAGTCCAGCAGTGATTTCATCTCCTTGCTATCAATAGCAATTCCAGTTGCCTCCATTGCAGCCAAAACATGCATTGTTGGCATCTCTATCTGGTTATATAAATCTAGGCAGCTCATAGCTTCAAGTTCTTTTGAAAGCGCTCTCCAGAGCTCTTGAAGATAGCAGGTGATACTTGGATCCCAATCTGAAGTGAATAGGTCGCCAGGTGAGTTATCGAACTCAACACCAAGATGCTTTTGCAAAAGATCACTAAGTGCAATCTCTCTTGAGCCAGCATTGATTAAATAAGCGGCAACTTCAGTATCAACAGCTACCGCACTTAAGACTTTGGAAGAAATCGCTTGCTTTGCTCCATGGAAGATAAATCCTTTAAAGCTAGAAATCACATCTGCTACCTGACCAATCTCAGCAACTAATACCACCTCTGGCTCTACCGAAATTGCTGCTTGACTCTCTGAAAGAAGTAAGCCCACAAGGCCTGTGCTAGAAGTGAGCGCTTTTTCAAATTCAACTCTATTTACCTCGCGAACGCTTACTTTTTTCGCAGTAATTTCTTTTACTTGCCCATCTTTAGCAAAAGGAGCAACTCTTGCTTTAAGAGCTTTAATCTCTAATTTTTCAAAGAATTGATTCACCTTTGAAATCTCAACACCGCTCCATGAAAGATCTGCTAGATCAGGTGATAGTGGCAAATCACTTCTTAACTGAGTTAACTCACGATTAGTAATTACTGAAGGAAGAGCTGTCCGTAGCGCCTCGCCTGCTTTACCTGGAACGGTATCAACCTTGGCAATTATCTCTGAAAGAGAGCCAAACTCCTGAATCCACTTAGTTGCTGTCTTCTCACCGACCCCAGGAATCGAAGGCAAGTTATCACTTGGATCACCCCGAAGGGCGGCAAAGTCAGGATATTGTTTTGGTGTTAGCCCATATTTTTCTAAAACTGCACTTGGCGTCATTCTTGCTAATTCGGTTACGCCTTTTTTAGGATAGAGAACAGTTACTTGATCACTAACTAATTGAAATGAATCACGATCTCCAGAGCAGATATATATCTCTGCATCATCGCTAAAGTGCTTCACAAAAGTTGCGATTACATCATCAGCCTCATATCCCTCAAGTTCAAAGTGTGGAATGGCAAAGGCATCTAGGAGCTCATTGATATAGGAGACCTGGGAGCGAAACTCCTCAGGAGTTGCCGCTCTATTTGCTTTATATTCTGGAAACTTCTCTGATCTAAAGGTCTTGCGAGATACATCAAATGCTGTTGCAATATGAGTTGGCTTCTCATCTCTGATTAGATTTATCAGCATCGAGGCAAAACCATAGATTGCATTTGTGGGTTGACCGGCAGAGGTTGCGAAGTTCTCAACTGGCAGGGCATAGAAAGCCCTAAAGGCCATTGAATGGCCATCGAGTATGAGCAACTTCTTCTTCATCGCTCTTAATCTTAGGCATTGCCACATACAATTGCCCACATGACAGACTTCAATGAGATATTAAATGATCGTGGCCGCGGGGCCCTAGATAAGAAGATGGGAATCGAAATCACCGAAGCTAGCCCTCAGCGCCTAGTTGGCAGAATGCCAGTTGAGGGAAATACTCAACCATTTGGCCTGCTTCATGGCGGAGCAAATGTTGTTCTAGCTGAAAGTTTAGGCTCGGTTGGAACACATCTACATGCAGGGCCTTCTAGGAAAATTGTTGGAATTGAGATAAGTGCAAGTCATCATAAAAGCGCAACGGAGGGATATGTGACTGCAGTTGCAACAGCGGTAACTCTTGGAAAAACTCTCTGCACCTATAACGTAGAGATTACAAACGATAAGGGTGAGAAGACCTGCACTGCAAGAATTACCTGCCTTATCCTTTCTCAGCGCTAGTTAATCTAGTTCGCCCGCTCCAGTCCCAAGATAAGCAGATTTAACATGAGGATCGTTTAACAAATCCTTACCCTTTGCTTCCTTGGTGATATTTCCAACTTCTAATACATAAGCCCGATCAGAACGTTGAAGTGCTTGCTGAGCATTCTGCTCAACTAGAAGAATAGTTACTCCAATTTTATTTATCTGGGTAATGATGCGGAAAATATTGGCAATCATCTGCGGGGCAAGTCCCATTGAAGGTTCATCAAGAAGGAGCACTTTTGGTTTGGACATCAGCGCTCGCCCAATAGCAAGCATCTGCTGCTCACCGCCAGAAAGAGTTCCTCCGGCCTGAGTAGATCTCTCTTTGAGGCGAGGAAATAGTTCATAGACCGTTGCCAAGTCCTCTGCAATCTCAGACTTCTTCATCTTAAGGTGGTATTTACCAAGTTCTAGGTTTTCAAGAACGCTCATACCAGGAAATATTCCACGACCCTCAGGAGCCTGAGATATTCCAAGTGAAACTCTCTGATGCGCCTTATATTTCAAAATATCTTCACCATCGTAGGTGATAGTCCCTGAGGTTGGATTCAATAACCCAGAGATAGTCTTTAGAAGAGTAGTTTTTCCAGCGCCATTGGCTCCAATGAGAGAGACAATTTCGCCCTGATTTACTACAAGTGAAATACCTTTTACTGCCTCAATTTTTCCATAGGCAACACGAAGATCATTAATTTCAAGACGCATCTTCAGGTACTCCTAAATAAGCTTCAATAACTCTTGGATCATCTTGAACCTTGCGTGGTGAGTCATCAGCAATTTTCTGTCCAAAATCTAGAACTACAACTCGATCTGAAACCTTCATAACTAGAGACATGTCATGCTCAATGAGAAGTACTGTGTATCCAGCATCACGAATCTTTCTAATTGTTGCCGCTAACTCAACTTTCTCTGCAGGGTTAAAACCTGCCGCTGGCTCATCAAGGAGAAGTAACTTTGGCTCTGCTCCCATCGCTCTTGCAATCTCAAGTCTTCTCTGCACGCCATAGGGAAGATTCTTTGCAAGGCGATCTGAGTACTCGCCAATTCCTATGAAATCCAAAAGTTCTTGCGCTCTTGCTTTGTCACGCTTTTCTTCGCGCCGTGAAATTGGGAAACCAAATAAACCTGAGACTAAACCAGATTTTTTATGGGTATCAGCCGCCGTCATAACATTCTCAAGAGCAGTCATATCTCCCCAGAGACGAATGTTCTGGAAAGTTCTAGCCACTCCCCTTTTTGTAATCTTATAGCGCTTAACGCCGGCTAGAGATTTTCCATCAAAAATAATCTCGCCTGAAGTTATTTGATATACGCCAGTAATTACATTGAATACAGTTGTCTTTCCTGCGCCATTAGGTCCAATCAGGCCAAGAATTTCCTTCTCTTTAACATCAAAGCTCACATCGCCAAGCGCGGTTACGCCACCAAATTTCATAGTGACATTCTTTAGCTCAATTAAGGATGTACTCATGAGGCATCCTTTTTCACAATTGCTTTTTCTCGCTTCTTTCTAGGAAGAATTCCATCTGGACGAAGATTCATCATGAGGACCAAAACCAAGCCAAAAACAAGGAGACGGGCATCTGATAAGAAGCGAATACGGTCAGGAAGATAACCAAGGATTACTGCGCCAAGAATGACTCCCCAGATATTTCCCATTCCACCAAAGACCACGCAGGCAAGGATTAATATCGAAATTTGAAGCGTGAAATTATCTGGAGCGATAAAGAGAGTCTTTGATGCATAGATAACTCCAGCAGCTCCGCCGACAGATGCCCCAAGGACGAAGGCCCAAACTTTATATTTAAATGTTGGAACGCCTAGTAACTCTGCCGCATCTTCATCTTGGCGGATAGATTCCCAAGCACGGCCAGCGCGGCGCGCAGATAGTCGTCTTACCATCCAGATGGCAAGCAAGATAAGAATCAAAAGAGTCCAGTAATAGATGCGATGGCTATCAAAGGCATATTCAATACCAAATATCCCAGGAGGAGTTGGAATTCCTTGGATTCCCTCAGACCTTCCCAAAGCTCCAAGATTTAGCGCAACGATCCTAACAATTTCACCAAAACCCAAAGTGATAATTGCCAGATAATCGCCACGAAGCTTTAGAGCTGGAACACCTAGAATAATTCCCGAGAACATAGCCATAGCAATTCCAATTGGCAGAATCTCCCAGGTATTTAAATCAGTCTTGGTTCCAAGTAATCCCATGGTGTATGCACCAATTGCAAAAAAGGCCACATAGCCAAGATCTAATAGACCGCTCTTTCCGATAACAATATTTAAGCCAATGGCCATTAAAACAAACATGGCAATTGGATAAACCAGAACTGATTCGTAATCAGCTACTGGGGTATTAAGAAAAGTTCCGCCCATAAATGGCAGCGCAGCAACAATAGCAATTGCGCCCACGGCGATAGCCACGCGACCAACGCGTCCCTGGCTCTCCCAGATCTCTGCTCCCTTATCGCGAAGATTAAACATTATGCCCTCGTCTGGGTTAGAGCTTCACCGAATAACCCGTTCGGCCTGGTGTAGAGAACTAGTACAAGAACAACAAATACTGTTACAGCCTTCCATTGAGTGCCAAGGAAGAATGAGGCATAGGTTTCAAGCAGGCCTAGCGCAAGGCCGCCATAGAAAGCTCCCTTAATGTTTCCAATTCCACCCAAGATAGCAGCGGTAAATGCTGCAATTCCCAATTCAAATCCAATAAATGCCGAGGTATTTTCATATTTTAAGGTGTAGAAAAATCCTGCAGCCCCTGTCATTAAGCCACCAACTAAAAATGTTGCTGAAACTACTCCATCTATATTTATGCCCATTAAGCGAGCTGCATTTGGATTCATTGATACCGCGCGGATAGCTTTGCCCATACGAGTCTTATTAACAAAGGTAACAAGAATTCCAAAAAGAATAAGAGCTGATATAACAATTATCGTGTTATCAATTCTGATGCCAGCATCAAAGAATTGACCAAGAAACTTTTTCTCCATTGCCCTAGGGCTTGCTACTGGCCTGGAATCAGTAAGGATTCGAACAGATTCTGATAGCACCATTGAGACCCCGATTGCTGAAATCAAAGGAGCAAGAACTCCAGAGTTCATCCTTCGTAATCTGCGATAGGCCACCATCTCAACCAGCATGGAGAGAATTCCTGAGACTAACATCGCAGAAATTAGCGCTGTTCCAAGTATTAGCCAGAGGCGAAAGCCTGTTGCATACTCTGATGTTTGTGTGAATTGAAAGACATCTCTAATTATTATTATGGTTGCAAAAGTTCCAACCATAAATATCTCTGAGTTAGCAAAATTGATCATGCGCAGGACGCCATAAACCATTGTGTAGCCAAGGGCTATAAGAATATAGATGAAGCCCAAGCTCAAGCCACCAAATGTCAGCGACCAGAACTGATCTAGAAAGTTTCCTATCAAGGCGCCTGATTCCTATCTAAAACTTTGAATTAGAGTTTCGGCAGGCCCTCTATTACGAGAACCTGCCGAAAACCATTTTTTCCTACTTTATTACTTTACTGCTCCTGTGAACTTGATAACGCCACTCTTGACTTCGAAGCCATTCATGACGCCACCAGCAACATCACCATATTGATTGAACTTAATGGTGGTGCCTGTAAGTGACTTGCCGCTATATGCCTTAACGCACTTAAGCATTGCAGGGCGTTTTGAAATACCCTTTGCAACACAGCTTAGGAATACGTTTGTAGCATCAATGGACTCAGCAGCGTAAACGCCTGAGGCCTTACCCATCTTCTTTGCGAAATCTGCTTCAAGAGCTGCATCGATTTCAGCAAGTGGGACTGTTCCTGCAGTTAGACGAACACCTTCAAGAACTGATGCTGGAGCAAGAGTTACGAAAGTTGGGCTTAGTACGCCGTCGCCGCCTGCAAGGATTCCGGTATACCCGCTATCACGTAGCTGCTTGAAGAATGGTGCAGCCTGTGGGAAGTAACCGGTGTAAATAACAACGTTTGCGCCAGCGGTCTTAACCTTGGCGATTGTTGCAGACCAGTCAGTTGTCCTATCAGAGACGCTATCAAAGCCGGCTCCTTGACCTGCTGGAATTGTTGGCTTCATGTAATCAACAAGACCAACGCCGTAAGCAGATTGGTCATCAACAATGTATACCTTAGGTGATGAAACACCCTTTGTCGCTAGTTTAAATAGCGCTGGTCCCTGAACCTTATCGGTAGGAACTACACGGTGGAACACTGGGAAACCAATATTTCCATCAGCTGGGTCAGTGATTGACACACGAGTTGCAGATGGTGAAACCATTGCAAGACCACGCTGCTTGTAATAAGGAAGTGCTGCAATAGTTGCACCTGAGTAAGCAGCTCCGACAAGACCAATAATCTTCTTGTTTGATGCGATTCCTGGAGCAACCTTTGCAGATTGCGCTGGATCGCCCTGGTCATCAGCTTGAACTACCTTGACTTTGTACTTACCTTTATTCTTTGCGTTAAAGAGTTTGATGGCATATTGCATGCCAGCCAATTCATCCTGACCAACTGATGCTTCTTCGCCAGTTAGAGGACCCTGAAACGCGAGGGTGATTGTCTTAGCTTTTGCATGCGATGCTGGTGCGAAGCCAACTAGTGACGACACAGCCAATGCGGCCGCTGCAGCAACCGAAATTAATCCACGCTTTTTCATTTAGTACCTTTCATTCATGATCATGCCCCCTGGGACAGGGAGGAGTGAAGGTTAGCCTTAGGTTCAACTGCAAGGCAACCGGGTTCATTGCTTGGAGAATTACATTCCTGTTACTTTTTGATGAAAAGCGAGGTGCTCCTACTTATTAGGAGCAGCCGAGGGGTCAATTACCGCCCTAGCCACCTCTTTCATTGAAATTCGCCGATCCATCGCTGCCCGCTGAATCCAAGAGAATGCTTCAGGCTCTGAAAGGTTTAGCGCCTTCATCAAAATTCCTTTAGCCCTGTCAATTAATTTTCTACTCTCAAGTCTTTCATGAAGATCACTTACCTCAAGTGCTAAAGATTTCATCTGCCTATGTCGGCTAATTGAGATCTCAATTGCTGGAATCAAATCATTAATTGTAAATGGCTTAACAACATATGCCATCGCTCCAGCATCACTTGCCCGCTCTACCAAATCTCTCTGACTAAAAGCGGTGAGCATTAGAACTGGAGAGATATCAATTATCTGACTAGCAGCAGAGATTCCATCAAGGATTGGCATCTTTACATCAAGGATTGCTAAATCAGGTTTTAACTCTTTAGCAAGATCTATTGCCTCTTGGCCATTGCTTGCCTGGCCAACTACTTCATATCCAGATTCACTTAGCATCTCAACTAAATCCATACGGATTAAAGTTTCATCCTCAGCAATTAGGATGCGATGCGCTCCAGATTTAATATTAGTACTCACGTGCCTCGAGTCGGATTTGAACCGACACTATGCGGTGTTTGAGACCGCCCTCTCTACCGTTGGAGTACCGAGGCTAGTTTGAATTAAAGATTATTCTAGCGATAGGCAGGAGCCACGCCACTAACAGCATCTCCCACCTTATGAACGCGCATCGCATTGGTTGAGCCAGGAATTCCTGGCGGAGAACCAGCAACGATCATGATTAACTCACCAATAGCTACTCTCTTACTCTCAATCAAAATCGTATCTACCTGCTTAACCATCTCATCAGTGGTGGTAACTAAAGGGGTAAGAAGTGGCTCAACCCCCCAAGTAAGTGCCATCTGGTTATAGGTGGCGGTATCTGGAGTGAGGGCCAATATTGGAATCGGTGATCTAAGTCTCGACATTCTTCTTGCTGAATCTCCACTCTTAGTAAATGCTGACAAAACCTGGGCGCCAATTGTTAGACCAACCTCTGTTGCTGCCTTTGTTATTGCCCCGCCTTTAGTTTTAGGGTTGTGTTGAAGAGCTGGAATCAAGTGAAGCGCCTCTTGCTCAGTTTTTTCAATAATTCGAGCCATGGTTGCAACAGCTTCAATAGCAAATGCTCCAACGCTAGTCTCTCCTGAGAGCATCAAGGCATCAGCTCCATCAAGAACTGCATTTGCGCAATCTGTTGCTTCAGCCCTTGTCGGCCTGGAGCTATTAATCATTGAATCAAGCATCTGGGTTGCAACGATTACTGGCTTTGCATTCTCGCGAGCAAGGGTGATGCACCGCTTCTGTACAAGTGGAATATCTTCAATCGGCATCTCAACGCCTAGATCGCCACGAGCAACCATAATTCCATCAAAGGCTAGGACTATCTCCTCTAGGTTATCTACCGCCTGAGGTTTTTCAATCTTGGCAATGACTGGAATGCGATGGCCAACTTCATCCATAATTTTATGAACATCATCTATATCTTTTGCAGATCTTACAAATGATAAGGCTATGAAGTCAGCGCCTGCTTTAAGTCCCCAACGCAAGTCCTCTATATCTTTCTCGCTCATGGCAGGAACAGAGACTGCAACACCTGGAAGATTTATTCCTTTGTTATTAGAGACAAATCCTGGCTCAATTACTTTTGTTATGACATCGCTACCCTTAACCTCTATAACTTGAACCGTGACTTTGCCATCATCGATTAGAATTAAATCTCCAGCTCTGCAATCACCGGTAAGGCCTTTATAGGTGGTTGAGACGCGAGATTTGTCGCCAGCAATATCATCGGTGGTAATCGTGAAAGAATCTCCACGGAATAACTCATGAGGACCGTTTTCAAATCTTCCAAGGCGAATCTTTGGTCCCTGAAGATCAACCATTATCGCTACAGGCTTTTTAACTCTGGCAGCTTCAGCTCTTACTAGATCTAGGCGATTTTGATGTTCTTCATATCCGCCATGAGAGAGGTTAAGTCTGGCCACATTCATTCCTGCTTTGACTAGCTCAGAGACTTTCTCAACGCTCTCAACAGCAGGGCCCATAGTGCAGACAATTTTGGCGCGGCGCATGTGCTTACTTTATTGCCTTATCTGGCATAAGAGTAATTAGCAAGGAATTAAACCGTTAGCGGTCTAGCCGTTGGCTCAATCGGTGATGGCAACTGCGTATGTCCCATTAGATCTGCATCAACAGCTGAAGCAGCGCTTCGCCCCTCAGCAATAGCCCAAACAATTAGTGATTGACCGCGTCCTGCATCGCCACAGATATAGACTGAATCAACATTGGTGCGATATGAATTATCGCGCGCAATATTTCCGCGAGGATCAAGTTTTAACTCGAGTGCATTAACTAATTCATTCTTCTCAGGGCCAGTAAAGCCCATTGCAAGTAAGACCATATCGGCTGGGAGATTCTTTGAAGTCCCTGGAATTTTTTCAAACTTTCCATCAACATACTTGGTCTCAACAATTTTCAAGGCAGTTAATTGACCATCACTATCTCCAATAAATTCCTCCGTTGAAATTGAATAAAGCCTCTCCCCTGATTCCTCATGGGCGCTACTTACTCGATAAGTCATTGGATATGTTGGCCATGGCTGTGAGTCAGGACGCTCATCACTTGGCCTTGGCATAATCTCAATCTGAGTAACGCTTGCAGCTCCTTGGCGGATTGCAGTTCCTAGGCAATCAGCTCCGGTATCGCCACCTCCCAAAATAATTACATTCTTGCCCTTGGCATTAATTGGTGGCTCGGAAGGTAATTCATTTAGCGCTTGTTTATTTCCCCATGGCAGATATTCCATCGCCTGATAGACGCCGCTAAGTGTTCTTCCTGGGATATCTAATTCTCGCCACTGCGTTGCCCCTACAGCTAAAACTATTGCATCATATTTGGCGCGAAGATCTGCAGCGCTGATATCAACTCCAACATTAACGCCTGCTCTAAATCTTGTTCCCTCCCGCTGCATCTGATTTATGCGGCGATCAAGGACTGATTTCTCCATTTTAAACTCTGGAATTCCATATCGAAGCAATCCCCCAACTTTCTCGCCCTTTTCATAGACCACAACGGTATGACCCGCTCTAGTTAATTGCTGTGCCGCTGCAAGTCCTGCTGGACCTGAACCAATTACTGCAATGGTTTTGCCAGTCATCCGATCTGGTTGAAGTGGCTTCACATTTCCAGTTTGAAATCCCTCTTCAATAATTCTTAACTCAACTTGCTTAATAGTTACTGGATCTTGATTTATACCTAGAACGCAAGATGTTTCACAGGGAGCAGGGCAGAGTCGTCCAGTAAATTCTGGGAAATTATTAGTTGCATGGAGGCGATCTAAGGCATCGCTACGTTCATTTCGCCAAATCAGGTCATTCCACTCTGGAATTAAATTTCCTAACGGACATCCCTGATGGCAGAAAGGAATCCCACAATCCATACACCTTCCTGCTTGCTTTTGAAGAGATGAAAACTCCTGCTCCTCATAGACCTCACGCCAATCTCTGATTCGAACATCAACTGGGCGACGCTTAGGAACTTCTCTTCCAGTATTTAGAAAACCACGGGGATCAGCCATTTAGCGCCTCCATAATTGCATCATCTGAAGATTTTCCTTCACGCTCTGCCTTATCAATAACTGCCAGCACCTTGGCATAATCTCTCGGCATCACTAGTGAGAACCTCTTGAGAGCTGCTTGCCAATCGCCTAGCAATTCATGAGCAATCAAAGAGCCAGTCTCTGCATAGAAGCGAGAGAGTATGGATTTGAGTCTCTCCTCTTGATCTTTAGGGATAGATAGAACATCTACCATCTCGGTATTTACTAGAGATGGGATTAAGTCAAGAACAAATGCTCGACCACCTGACATACCAGCTGCAAAGTTTCGCCCTGTCTTGCCAAGGATTACAACAGTTCCGCCAGTCATATACTCACATCCATGATCGCCAACGCCTTCAACTACTGCTAGCGCCCCAGAATTTCTTACACAGAATCTCTCACCAACTATTCCTCTTACAAATATCTCACCTTGAGTTGCGCCATATCCAATAACGTTTCCGGCAATTACATTTTCATGGGAGGCAAACTTCGCCTTTTCATCAGGGCGCAGAATTACTCGACCTCCAGATAAGCCCTTTCCAAGATAATCATTGGTATCTCCATAGAGGCGAAGAGTTAGCCCGCGTGGAATAAATGCTCCTAGTGATTGACCCGCAGAGCCATGGAAGGTGATATCAATTGTGTCATCGGCAAGTCCTTGGCCGCCATACTTTCTAGTAATTTCAGAGCCCAGCATCGTTCCCACTGTGCGATTCCCATTTCTAATTTTCATCTGCAATTTAATTGGATTCCTATTTTCTAAAGCATCGCCTGAAAGTCTTATTAACTCATTATCTAAAGCTGATTCAAGTCCATGATCTTGAGTTGTGGTACTTCTCCGCGCAGAACTTGATGCAGACGCTGGAGCAGTAAGTATGGGCGTTAAATCAAGGCCACTTGCCTTCCAATGCTCCACTGCGGCTGTAGTTTCTAGGCTCTCAACTTCTCCCACTGCTTCGCTAAGGCTTCGAAATCCTAGGCTTGCAAGAATCTCTCTTACCTCCTGAGCGATATATTCAAAGAAAGTTTCGACAAACTCTGGCTTTCCAGTAAAGCGCTTTCTTAGCTCTGGATTCTGAGTCGCCACGCCAACTGGGCAGGTATCTAAGTGACAGACTCGCATCATCACACAACCTGAAACAACAAGAGGCGCGGTAGCAAAGCCAAATTCTTCTGCTCCAAGTAGAGCTGCGATAACCACATCTCTACCCGTCTTCATCTGTCCATCGGTTTGAACCACGATGCGATCTCTAAGTCCATTTAGCATCAGAGTCTGTTGCGTTTCAGCTAGACCAAGCTCCCAAGGCGCGCCAGCATGTTTGAGAGAAGTTAGTGGCGAAGCGCCAGTTCCACCATCATGGCCAGAGATTAAAACTACATCGGCATGTGCCTTGCTAACTCCTGCAGCAACGGTGCCAACGCCAACTTCAGCAACAAGTTTTACATGGATACGCGCTCGGTTATTAGCGTTCTTTAAATCATGGATTAGTTGAGCCAAATCTTCAATTGAGTAAATGTCATGATGTGGCGGTGGTGAGATTAAGCCAACCCCAGGCGTTGAGTAGCGAACCTTGGCAATCCAGGGATAAATCTTATTTCCAGGCAATTGCCCGCCCTCACCAGGTTTAGCGCCTTGCGCCATCTTTATCTGAATATCATCGGCATTTACTAAATACTCACTTGTTACTCCAAATCTTCCTGAAGCAACTTGCTTGATTGCAGACCTTGCTGAATCTCCATTGGCCAGTGGAGTAAAGCGCTCAGGATCTTCTCCCCCTTCGCCAGTATTTGATTTAGCGCCAATTCGATTCATCGCAATTGCTAGCGTTTCATGAGCTTCCTGCGAAATTGAGCCATAAGACATAGCTCCAGTTGAAAATCTCTTAACAATTTCTGAGATCGGCTCAACCTCATCAATTCCTACTGGGGCTCTTAACCCCTGCTTGAACGAGAAGAGTCCGCGAAGAGTCATCAAGGATTTAGATTGATCATCTACTCTCTTGGTATATCGCTGGAAGATGTCATAGCGCTTTGATCTTGTGGCATGTTGGAGAGCAAAGACTGTCTCTGGATCAAAGAGATGAGGTTCACCATCTCGCCTCCATTGATACTCCCCGCCAATTGGTAGTCGCTTAGAACCAGGAACTTCTCCCCCAGGTGGATAGGCGATGTGATGGCGCGCAATAGTCTCTTGAGCAATTACTTCAAGATCTACCCCGCCAAGGCGCGAGGTTGTTCCAACGAAATATTCATTGACCAAAGCTTGTGATAACCCAATTGCTTCAAATACTTGCGCTCCGGTGTATGAGGCAATTGTTGAGATTCCCATCTTAGACATAACTTTCAAAACGCCTTTACCCAATGACTTAATTAAGTTCTTAACTGCCTTCTCTGGAGTAATTCCCGTGATAACTCCTGTTAAGACTAAATCTTCTGCGCTCTCCATCGCTAGATAAGGATTTACAGCAGCTGCTCCATATCCAATTAAAAGCGCCACATGATGAACTTCTCTGACCTCACCGCTTTCAACAACTAAGCCAACTTTTGTTCTTGTTTTCTCGCGAATTAAATGATGATGCACTGCCGAGGTTAAAAGTAGAGAAGGAATTGGGGCATTTTCTGCATCGCCATCGCGATCAGAGAGAATAATGATTCGCGCTCCTTGGGAGATCGCCTCAGATACCTCTGCTCGAATCTCCTCAATTCTCTCCTGCAACCCCTGGCCACCTCTAGAAATTGGAAAGAGGCCTCGGACTACATGTGTTGATAGCCCAGGATGATTGTTATCGGCGTTAACGTGAATTATTTTGGCAAGCTCATCATTATCAATAACTGGAAATGCTAAAGAAATCTGTCTACATGATGCTGGACCAGGATCTAGAAGATTATGTTCTGGGCCAATAGATCCCCCAAGTGAGGTGACTAGCTCTTCTCTTATCGCATCAAGAGGTGGATTAGTAACTTGAGCAAAGAGCTGTGAGAAGTAATCAAAGAGGAGTCTTGGCTTGGCAGAGAGAGCTGCAATCGGAGTATCAGTTCCCATAGAGCCGATTGGTTCGATACCACTCTTAGCCATTGGGGAAACAATCATTCTTAACTCTTCTTCGGTATAACCAAATGCGCGCTGTCTTCTTAAGACGGAGGAGTGCGGATAAATAATATGCTCTCTTGCTGGCAAATCTGAAAGTCGAACAATTCCAGCATGGAGCCACTCTCCATATGGCGCGTTATTTGCAAGGCTCTGCTTAATCTCTTCATCTTCAATTATGCGACCAGATTGGATATCAACTAGGAACATGCGACCCGGTTGAAGTCTTCCCTTTCGAATCACTTTCTCTTGTGGGATATCTAGCACTCCAACTTCACTTGCCAGCACTACTAAGCCATCATCTGTCACCCAGTAGCGAGATGGACGTAATCCATTTCGATCTAATACTGCGCCAATCTGTTTTCCATCTGTAAATGTCACGCAAGCTGGTCCATCCCATGGCTCCATAAGTGATGCATGGAAACGATAGAACTCCTTTAATTTCTCAGGCATCGTTTCATGATTCTCCCAAGCCTCTGGAATCATCATAAGAATTGAATGCGCAAGGCTTCGTCCGCCGAGATAGAGCAGCTCTAAAACCTCATCAAAGGATGCAGAGTCACTTCCTGAAGGATCAACGATTGGAAATAGTCGAGATATATCGCCAGGGATCAGATCACTTTCAAGTAGCGCTTCGCGAGCTGCCATCCAATTTCGATTACCTCTTACCGTATTTATCTCACCATTGTGAGCGATGAATCGGTAGGGATGGGCAAGTGGCCAAGAAGGGAAAGTATTGGTAGAAAATCTTGAGTGAACTAGAGCAAGAGGTGAAAGTAGTCGCGGATCTGAGAGGTCAGGGAAAAACTCCTCCAATTGCCCTGTGGTGAGCATGCCTTTGTAGACAATCGTTCTACTTGAGAGCGAAGAGAAATAAATTGAGAGCTCATGCTCAACTCTCTTTCTAAAGCAGAATGCTCTTCGATCTAAATCTAAATCACTAACTCCATCTTCAGATGAGATAAATATCTGTTCAAACTCTGGCATAACCGATAGTGCTGTTGCTCCAATAGATGTTGAGTTGATCGGCAGCTGGCGCCAACCAAGAACTTTGAGATTCTCCTGGCTTGCAATCTGCTCAATTCGTGATTTATTTGCAAAATTCTTTGGCAAGAAGGCAACACCAGCTGCATAACTAAGAGGTGATGGCAACTCAAATGGGAGAACTTCACGGAAGAATTGATCAGGGATGCAAATTAGAATTCCAGCGCCATCACCGCTATTAACTTCAGCCCCTGATGCGCCGCGATGCTCTAAATTCCTTAAGGCAATTAGCCCTTTTGCAATAATGTCATGAGTTGCAACTTTATTAAGGGTAGCCACCATCGCAACACCACAAGCATCATGCTCGTTGGCAGGGTCATAGAGACCCACTGCTTTTGGTAGAGATGAGAAGACCACTTATCACTCCCATAAATAAAATTGGTTTACTTCGAGTTTTTTCTTAAATGATTAACTCTCAAAGTTACTGGGACAACGACGGCCCTTAGAGGGGAGTAATCTAGCAAGAACTAGCTTTTTTGGCGCGTGCTAGAGCCCAGAGATATGGGCAATCTGACCAACTGATGCTGTTATCGCCATTCCCAGAGCGCCGCCAAAGAGGATCCGAAGGGTTGGTCGCCATATCGTTGAACCAGAAGTCTTTGCGCTAATTACTCCAGCAATAAGCAGGCCAAGGAATGTAATAGCAACAATTGATGCTGCTTTCCCGCCAAGGCTTGGCGAGAGCGCTCCAATAAGAGGAATCGCTCCTCCAAAAGTAAAGCTAAGAGCAGAGGCGATTGCTGCCTGCATCGGGCGAGCCTTAGTTAACTCATATTGGCCTAATTCATCGCGTAGATGAGCCCCGAGTGCGTCATGAGCATGAAGTTCCTGAGCAACTTTCTCAGCTGTTGATCGCGATAAACCTCTTGATTGATAAATCTGAGTCAACTCTTCTAGCTCTCCTGCTGGATCAATTCGATGATGCTCTAGCTCCAAGATTCGATCTGATTCTTCAATATCGTTTTGGGATCTAACAGAGACATACTCGCCCACTGCCATCGACATCGCTCCTGCTGCAATTCCCGCTATGCCAACGGTTAAAACAAAGTCATTTTTTTGTGCCGAGACAATTCCAATCATTAGCGCTGCAGTTGAAACTAGCCCATCATTGACACCTAATACGGCAGCTCTAAGCCAACCTGCTCTATGGGTGCGATGCTCAGCATTTCTTATTTCTAAATCTGATTGGCTCACGACTTTACTTTACACTCGATTCTCTTGGTAATTGATTCTGACGCAGATAGATTAGAGAGCCAAAGAGTAGAACTATGCTCGTCCAAACATTGAGCCTAACGCCGAGAATCAAATTAGCTTCATCAATTCTAATCGTCTCAATCAGAGCTCTTACTAGGCAGTAAAGGGCGACATAGAGAGCAAAGATTGAACCTGGAGCAAACTTCTTACCTGATCCCAGCTTTATCAAAATAAAGGCTGCAATAAAGCACCAGATAGATTCATAGAGAAATACTGGATGAAATGTCTCAACGCTTGAATATCCAATAGGGCGATAAGCAGCAGGAATTTCAAGGGCCCATGGCGCATTTAGCTCCCGCCCGAATAGTTCTTTATTAAACCAATTTCCCCAGCGGCCAAGACCTTGAGCTATTAGCAGACCTGGAGCTAGCGCATCAGCAAAGCTTGCAAAGGAAACATCGCCTCGAGATTTATTCCTGCGATATCCAATATATGCGCCAAGAAGTCCAAGGGAGATTGCGCCCCAAATACCAAGACCGCCCTGCCAGATATAGAGGGCACTTAGCGGATCACCATTGACTCCAAAATACGCCTGAGGGGAAGAAATCACGTGATAGAGGCGACCGCCAATAATTCCAAATGGCACTGCATAAATTGCTACATCGCTAACTACGCCTGCTCTGCCACCAAGTGCGACATACCTTCGATTACCAATATATACAGCAGCTACGATCCCAGCGATGATGCTTAGCGCATAGAAATGAAAAGTTAGTGGACCAATCTCTATTTGAGATTGAGCTGGAGAAGGAATAGCAGCAAAGATCACTGCTTAGCTGCTTCGACCGCCGCCTTAAACTCCTCTAGCCTAAATTCAGAGGTGGTGCGATTCCACGGCTTGCCATTGATAAATACAGTAGGAGTTCCTTCTACGCCATTTTTCTTCATTGAAGATGCAACGTTTTTAACTACATCGCCTGATTCATTATTGTTAACGCAGTTAGCAAAGCTCTCGCTAGTAATACCAAGTCGCGTGCCGATCTCTACTAGATTCTTATTGGAAAATAGCCCGCTATTCTCTCCGCCTTGGATATCAAAGAGCGCTCTGTGATACTCAATAAATCTTCCCTCAGGAACTGCGCAGTTGGCAGCATTAGAGGCGCGAACTGACTCTTGCCCCAAAAATGATGCCATGTGGAAGGTTACTTCTGCCTGCTTCTCTCTAATCAGATCCTCTAAATAATCACCCATTGAATCTTCAAAGAACTTGCAATATGGGCATTGGAAATCTTCCCAAACATCTATTTTTAATGGGCTATCGGCATTAAAGACCACGCCATAATCTGCCTCAGGAGAGATCGTTGGAGTTAAAGGCTCACCATTGTTAGCAGTTGAGATGCTCTCAATCGATGCAGGAAGTGCAACGCTAGAACCAGATCGCTTATCTAAGACTGTGAAGATAACTCCAGATAAGACCACAAGTGCAATCATGCCAATCACAATATTTCTAGTGACAGTATCTCCAGGTTTAGCAGAGTTATTTACTTTCCGTTGGCGCGGTTCTTTTGGCACTTTTTTTGACTCCTTTTGATTTTCTCAACCAGTTATGGCTATAAGTCTAAACCAAGTTCTAGAAACTAGCCGACTCGGCCCTGTCTGACCCCTTCAGACAACTCGCGGGCTAGCAAGGTTACGCTTTTACATGCCTGGGCGATATCAGGAGCCTGTAGTACTAACTTAATAAATGCTGAGCCCACAATCACCCCATCGGCAAACTTTGCAACACTTGCAGCCTGCTCAGCAGTTGAAACTCCAAGGCCCACCGCAATTGGAAGATCTGTTACTTTGCGAAGCCTTGCAACTAACTCACTAGCGTTATCAGATAAAGAATTCCTCGCGCCAGTTACTCCCATAAGACTTGCTGCATAAACAAAGCCAGAACATTTGCCTGCAACTTTAGCTAATCTTGAATCATCTGTACTTGGAGCAACAACATAAACACGATGCAAGTCATTTCTCTCTGTCTCCTCAATCCAATCACCTGACTCCTCAATAGTTAAATCTGGGGTGATAACTCCAACTCCCCCAGCGCTAGCTAGTGCCTCTGTGAAATTCTTAACGCCATATCGCTCAATTGGATTCCAATAAGACATAACTAAAGATGGCACACTTACGCTAGAGACCACCTCCAAGACTTCCTTAGCGCCAGTTTTATTTCTGAGAGCAATCTCAGCAGCTTCTTGAATTATCGCTCCATCCATAACTGGATCGCTATATGCAAAACCCACTTCAACAATATCTACCCCGCCATCAATTAGCGCCCTTATTAATTCCTTAGATCCCTCGAGAGTTGGAAAACCTGCTGGCATATAACCTATTAAGGCTGCTCGATTCTCGCTCTTGGCTCGTGCAAAGACCTGCGCCAAACTATCTTTTTTCATTGAGTGCAATATTCCTAAAGAGGAATTCCAAAGTATTGCGCAGCTGTTTGTACATCTTTATCACCACGTCCTGAGAGATTGATAAGAAGGATTGCTCCACTTCCCAATTCATTTCCAACTTGAAGCGCTCCAGCTAGCGCGTGAGCCGTTTCTATCGCAGGAATTATTCCCTCACTCTTTGAAAGTAGTGAGAAGGCATGCATCGCTTGATCATCGGTAATTGCTCGATACTCAGCTCGCCCAATGTCATGAAGGTATGCATGCTCTGGGCCAACTCCTGGATAATCAAGACCTGCAGAAATTGAATGGGACTCGATGGTTTGGCCATCGCTATCTTGAAGTAGATAAGACCTGGTGCCATGGAGAACTCCAGGGGTTCCACCGACAATAGTTGCAGCATGTTTGCCGCTTTCAACTCCAGAACCGCCAGCTTCAAAACCTATTAGGCGAACCCCTGCATCATCAATGAAAGGATGGAAGATTCCTATCGCATTTGATCCTCCGCCAACGCAAGCTAAAACAGCATCAGGAAGTCTGCCGGTCATCTCTAATACTTGCTGCCTTGCCTCTACTCCAATTATGCGATGAAAATCTCTAACCATAGTTGGGAAAGGATGAGGACCAGCAACAGTTCCTAATAGGTAGTGAGTAGTTGAAACATTAGTTACCCAATCACGCATCGCTTCATTAATTGCATCTTTTAGAGTTCTAGAGCCAGTTGTAACTGGAACAACAGTTGCGCCAAGTAACTTCATTCTGGCTACGTTTAGAGATTGGCGCTTAGTATCTTCCTCGCCCATATAAACCACACACTCAAGACCAAGCAGGGCTGCTGCAGTTGCTGAAGCAACGCCATGTTGTCCTGCGCCAGTTTCAGCAATTATTCGCTTCTTACCCATGCGTTTGGTGAGAAGTGCTTGACCAAGAACATTATTTATCTTATGGCTACCGGTGTGATTCAAATCTTCACGCTTTAAAAGAATTCTTGCATTTCCAGCATGCTCTGCAAATCTCTTAGCCTCAGTAATAATTGATGGCCGACCGGTATAGCTCTTATGTAGATCGTTTAGTTCTCTTTGAAATTCAGGATCTTTAGAAGCTGAGTTATGAGCTGCCTCTAATTCATCTAACGCACCAATTAGTGCCTCTGGGACAAAGCGCCCACCATAGGGGCCAAAGTGGCCAACAAGTTCAATGCGCTCCATACCCTTTAGTCTACTTTCCCTTAAGAGTTTGCGACATTTAAGAATTCACGAACGCTAGCTGCGGGATTCTCTGATTTCACAAGAGCCTCCCCTACCAAGATCGCATCTGCTCCAGCCACTAAGGCGCCTCGCCCATCTATCGGCTCTGACATGCCAGATTCTGCAATGCGAATAATTCCATTTGGAATCAGAGGCAGAAGCTTTGAGAAATTACTCTTATCAATCTCTAGAGTTTTTAGGTTTCGCGCATTTACTCCAATTATTTTTGGATCTATGGCAAGCGCTCGTTCAAGTTCCTCTTGATTGTGAACCTCTATAAGTGCTTGCATTCCAAGATCTATAACTAGCTGATAGAGCCGCCCAAGTTCTTCATCACTTAGCGCTGCAACGATTAGCAGGATGAGATCTGCCCCGTAGGCTCTTGATTCTCGAACTAAATAGTCATTAACTATAAAATCTTTGCGCAGCAGCGGGATCGAGACCTCTTCTCTAACTTTTGCAAAATCCTCTAGGGATCCACCAAAGCGTCTCTGCTCAGTCAATACACTAATAGCTGCGGCTCCACCCTCTTGATATTGTCTTGCTAGTTTTTCTGGAGAAGGTATTTGAGCAAGAGATCCCTTACTGGGGCTAGAGCGCTTAACTTCAGCAATAATTGAAAACTTCTGCCTGCTAAGAGCTGAGAAAACATCAAGAGGCTTAGCAGCTAATGCCATCTTCTCCTCTAATTCAGAGTTAGATAGTTGGCGCCTTGCTTGATCTTCTAATACACCAGCGATAATCGAATCAAGAACGCTCATCGCAACTAACCCTCTTGCCTAATTGGTTCCAGTGAGTTTGCCGCTCCAATTGCTCCAAGGACTGCTGCAGCTTTATTTAAACACTCTTCATATTCACTAACTGGATTTGAATCTGCAACTATTCCGGCCCCAGCTTGCACATATGCTTTCTTATCCTTTATCACTGCAGTTCTAATTGCAATACAGGTATCAAGATTCCCAGTGAAATCTATATATCCAATAGCGCCACCATAGATTCCTCGTCTCGATGGTTCTAACTCTTCAATTATCTCCATCGCTCTTGGCTTAGGCGCTCCTGCGAGCGTGCCTGCGGGAAATACTGCATATAAGGCTTCTACAGATGTTTTCGAGCTATCCAGCCTGCCAATAACAGTTGAGACAATATGCATGACATGGGAATATCTCTCAATCTGCATGAACTCAACAACGTTAACACTGCCAGGTGCGCAGACTCTTCCCAAATCATTTCTTCCAAGATCTACTAGCATTAAATGCTCAGCTCGCTCTTTAGGATCTGCCAAGAGCTCCTCGCCTAGCCTCAAATCCTCTTCTTGGTTTGTAGAGCGCTTACGAGTACCGGCAATGGGATGAACCATTACTTCACTGCCAGTTACTTTAACTAGCGCCTCTGGGCTTGAGCCAACAACGCTTAATCCATCTGCAAATCTGAAGTGATACATATATGGGCTGGGATTATGGAGCCTTAGCATTCGATATGCATCAAGTGAGGATGCTTGGCAATCCATCGTAAATCTCTGAGATAAGACAACTTGAAATGCCTCGCCCGATCTAATCTGCTCTTTTATGCTCTCAACATTTAAACAGTATTGCTCTTTACTAAAATTGGCAGTAAAAGAAGGTGGGCTCTTCTTCGCTATTTTGGAGATATTGCTATCTAACTTGCTCAAGAGCGATTCCTGCATTTGATCTAATCTATTAATAGCCGATCGATAGGCCTGATCTACTCGCTCATCTGAACCATCCCAATTGATGGCATTAGCTATGAGAATTACAGTTCCTTGGAGGTGATCATAGACAGCTAAATCTGTGGTCAACATGAAAGCAATTTCTGGAAGCTTTAACTCATCTACTCCTAGAGTTGGAAGTTTTTCAAGCCTTCGCACCGCGTCATATCCCATATAACCAACTAAGCCACCTGTTAGTGGAGGCAGATTTTCAATCTTTGGCGAACGAAGATGTTTAGAGGCAATCATTAACGCCTCTAAGGGATCAATTCCACTCGGCGCACCTGCTGGCATGCTTCCAAGCCAATGAGCAACTCCATTTTTCTCTGTAAGGGTTGCTTCGCTTCTAACGCCAATAAATGAGTATCTAGACCATGCTCCACCATGTTCTGCTGACTCTAGAAGAAATGTATTTTCACGCTCTTGAGCTAACTTTGAATAGAGAGTTAGAGGAGTTTCGTTATCTGCAAGTAGGAGTTGGGCAACGGGAATAACGTTATATTCTTTTGCATAAGCACGAAATTGTTCAAGACTTAACCGCTCCATCTATATTCTCTCAACGCTTCGATAGAAACAAGAGGTTTGCCCTGTGTGGCAGGCAGGGCCATGTGAATGCACTAGAAAAAGTAGTGAATCAGAGTCACAGTCATATTTTATTTCTACAACATCTTGGTAATTTCCAGAACTCTCCCCCTTAACCCAGAGTTGGTTCCTACTTCTACTCCAAAAAGTTGCTTTTGAGCTAGCAATAGTTGCCTCATAGGCTTGCAGATTTACCCATGCAAGCATCAATACCTCTTTACTTACACAGTCTTGAACAATTGCCGGGATTAACTCTCCAGCCTTACTCAAGCGATTGATAATTTCCTGCGACATGGCCTAATTCTGACCTATTTGATTGCCTTGGCGCACAGTAAAGCCTTTTCTACCAAGATCACGCTTAATATCTGAGATGCGATAGATGCCAAAGTGAAAAACGCTGGCGGCAAGGAGAGCATCAGCCCCTGATTCCAGAGCTTTAGCAAAATCTGAGATATCGCCAGCTCCACCACTTGCAATGATGGGAACAGGAGAAATTGCACGGACTAAGCGGATTAATTCCAAGTCATATCCTGCTCTAGTTCCATCAGTATCCATGGAGTTAAGCAGAATCTCTCCTACTCCTCTTTCGATTGCCTCTTTAATCCAATCAAGAGCATCGATGCCAGTTGAGATAGAACCACCATGAGTAGTTACTTCAAATCCACTACTACTTCGAGATCTCTTTGCATCTATTGAAATAACTAAAACTTGACTTCCAAAACTCTCACTAATTTCATTTATTAATTCTGGACGCTTTAGGGCGGCAGTATTGATAGAGACCTTATCGGCTCCTGCTCTTAGCAGTTGATTCACATCATCTGTACTACTTATCCCTCCCCCAACCGTTAGGGGGATAAATAATTGATCTGCGCTCCTTCGCACTACCTCAAGGGTTGTGCTCCGGCCCTGACTACTAGCGGTGATATCCAGAAAGGTAATCTCATCAGCGCCCTCGTTGTTATAGATCTGAGCCATCTCTACTGGATCTCCAGCATCAACTAAATTAAGAAAGTTAATACCTTTAACTACTCGACCATCTTTAACATCAAGACAGGGAATTATTCGCGTGGCAAGGCTCATTTAGATGCCACCTCTAGAGCCTGCTCAAGTGTGAAATTTTGAGCATAAAGTGCTTTTCCAACAATTGCTCCTTCGATACCAATATGAGTTAACTCGCGAAGGGCTTGAATATCACTTAATTGGGAGATGCCCCCTGAAGCAATTACTGGTCGGCTAGTTGCCGCACAGACCATTTTCAATAATTCCAAGTTTGGTCCTTGAAGAGTTCCATCTTTATTAACATCTGTTACAACATATCGAGTGCAACCATCACTATCTAAGCGCTCTAGCGTTTCAAAGAGATCGCCACCATCTCGAGTCCAACCTCTTGCTGCTAGCGTTTGTCCTCGCACATCAAGGCCAACTGCAATCTTCTCTCCAAATCTCTTAATTACCGATGCGCTCCAGTCAGGGCTTTCAAGAGCTGCAGTGCCTAAATTGATTCGCTGACATCCCGTGGCAAGGGCTCGCTCCAGGCTCTCCTCATCTCTGATACCCCCTGATAACTCAACCTTGATATCCAATTTTCCAACTACCTCTGCAAGAAGTTCATGATTTGATCCCGTTCCAAAAGCAGCATCTAGGTCCACTAAATGAATCCATTCGGCGCCTGCCTTTTGAAAATCAAGGGCAGCATCAAGTGCTGAACCATAATTGCTCTGGGCAGATAGCTCTCCTTTGACCAGGCGAACAGCTTGGCCTGAGCGAACATCAACAGCGGGAAGAAGTTCTAATTTTTTCATAACCCAGATGCCCAATTTTCAATTAGAGCAAGTCCTGCTGCTCCACTCTTTTCTGGATGAAATTGCACTGCGCTAACTGTTTGACTCTCAATCGCAGCAAGAAATCCTCCGCCATAGTCGCAATAAGAGTTAGCGCCAACTACTGGATCTTTAGCAGCATATGAGTGAACGAAGTAAAAACGTTCTTTTTCAATGCCTTTAAACAATTTACTTGTTTCATCAACCTCAACTTCATTAAAGCCCATATGTGGGATAACTGGAGCCTCTAGTCGAACTACTCTTCCTGGAAAGATTCCCAACCCTTTAATGCTTTCACCATTTAGTAGCTCATCGCTACTCTCAAAGAGAATTTGCATTCCAACGCAGATTCCAAGAGTTTTCTTCTTCTCTTGCTGTCTTTCTTTAATAATTTTGTCACCATCTATTTTTAGTAGAGCCTTCATGCAAGATCCAAAAGCGCCTACCCCAGGAACTACCAAGCCATCAGCGCTAACTGCCTCTTGATAATCAGATGTGACTATGACTTGATGTTTTGTTTTTTCAAATGCTCTCTGTGCAGAACGAATATTTCCTGAGCCATAATCGAGGATGGCTATCAAAGAACGCCCTTAGTCGAAGGGATTCCTCCAGAGCGAGGATCTAGAGCAACAGCATCCTTAAAAGCTTGTGCTACAGCTTTAAATTGTGCCTCAAGAACATGGTGGGCATTTCTTCCTTCAAGAACTCTGATGTGTAGCCCAATTCTTGCCTCAGAGACTATTGATTCCCAAATGTGTCTTCCAAGGGTGGTATCAAAAGTTCCTATCAATTCAACTATCTCAGGTGCGCGATGAACTAGATATGGACGACCTGATAAATCAACAGCTGCTTGCACCAACACTTCATCAAGTGGAACAAGTGAGTTGCCAAATCTTCTAATCCCCGATTTATCTCCGAGGGCCTCTCGCAGCGCTTGTCCAATAGCCAGAGAGGTATCTTCTACGCTGTGATGAGAATCTACAGAGATATCTCCATTGGTTTTTACTGTTAAATCAAAACCAGAATGCTTTCCCAGTTGCGAAATCATATGATCAAAGAATGGGACGCCAGTTTCTACATTGCACACCCCAGTGCCATCAAGGGTTATCTCAACTACAACGCTAGATTCTTTAGTAACGCGCTCCACGCGAGATTTTCTGGGATTGGCCATGGGAGAAATTATCCCCTATCAAGGCCAGTACTTGCGACTCAATTATCTTGGCTTGTTAGCCCAAGTTGGTTAAAGAATCGAGGTTAAGGCCTTAAGGAAAGCCTTATTCTCATCTTCAGTACCGATTGTTACCCGTAGATATCCAGGTATTGAGACATCACGAATCAATACTCCCTTATCTACCAATTTCGTAAATAGCTCACTTGCGCTCTCTTTAAATCCAGTAAAGAGCAGAAAATTTGCCTCAGAGCCAATAACGATAAGGCCGAGGCTCTCTAGCTCTTTAGCTAGAAACTTGCGGGAGTCAATGATCTTTGCAATTTGCGCCGATAACTCTTGGCTATGAGTGAGAGCAGCTAGCGCTGCTGACTGCGTTAGAGAACTTAAGTGATATGGCAATCTTATTAATAACATCGCTTCAATAAGTATCGGATCTGCAATCATGTATCCAACTCTTACTCCGGCGAATGCAAAGGCCTTACTCATCGTCCTTGAGATGATTACATTTGGGAATCTATTCAAAAGAGAGAGAGCTGATACATTATTTGAAAATTCTGCATAGGCCTCATCAACTACAAAAATTGCTCCCACTTCTTGGCAAGTTTTAGCCATCTGCTCGAGGTGCTCAATAGGTGTGGCATTGCCACTTGGATTATTTGGAGTTGTTAAATAGACCAGACCAGGCTTTAAATCTCTAATGGCTTTTAAAGAGGTAGGCAGATCAATTGAGAAGTCGGCCTGTCTTGGAATAGATATCCACTTCTTGCCAACAGAGCGATTAACCAGAGGGTGCATAGAGTAAGAGGGCTCAAAACCCATCGCATCGCCAGAGAAAGCAAGTGCAATACTCTGCAGAATCTCATTACTTCCATTTGCTGCCCAGATATTTTCAACTCCAAAACTTAAACCACTCTGCCGTTTAATCTCATCGGCAAGTGCGCTCCTAAGTTTTATCGCGTCGCGATCTGGATAACGGTTAAGGTTTTTAACTTCTTTAGCAATTGCTGCGTTAATACTCGCCTGCAAACTTGCACTTAGTTGATAGGGATTCTCATTGGTATTTAGTCGATTTGCTAGAGAGATTTGCGGCGCGCCATATGGCTTCAAATCCTTTAAGCTCTCATTCAATTTGAGCCATTTTGGCCAGCGATCACTCATTACAAATCCTTACCCACTTCAAAGCGTGCAGATATCGCTTCACCATGAGCTGGAAGATCTTCAGCATTTGCAAAGGTAATAACGCTAGGTGCAATCTCGCTAAAGGCTTTTTCGTTATAGGAGATAAAGTGAAGGCCCCTTAAGAAAGTTTGCACCGATAGCCCGCTTGAATGACATGCACATCCTCCCGTTGGAAGAACGTGGTTTGAGCCTGCTAGATAGTCGCCAAGTGAAACTGGTGAGGTGCGGCCAAGAAATACAGCTCCTGCATTTCTAATTTTCTCACTATCTCTCTTAGGGTCTGTCGTTAGTAGCTCAAGATGCTCAGCAGCGTATGCATTTGCTACATCTAGAGATTGCTCAAGATTATCTGTAATAACGATTGCTGATTGAATGCCATTGAGCGCTTGGAGTATTCGCTGACTATGTTTGGTTGCCATTACCCTCGTCTTTAACTCAATCTGCACTTGATCTGCCAACTCTAAAGAATCTGTAATCAAAACTGCTGCAGCAATACTGTCATGCTCTGCTTGACTAATTAGATCTGCAGCTACTTCACCTGCTCTAGCGCTCTTATCAGCCACAATTGCAATTTCAGTTGGTCCAGCCTCAGAGTCAATACCAATTTTTCCGCGAAGCGCTCTCTTTGCTGCCGCTACATAAATATTTCCTGGCCCGGTAACTAAATCAACTGGCTCTAATATCTCTTGGGTAACTCCATCGACAACGCTACTAACTCCATAGGCAAAAGCTGCAATTGCTTGCGCGCCTCCCATTGCATAGATTTCATTAATTCCAAGGATTCCGCAGGTTGCCAAGATTGTTGGATTTGGCCAACCAGAGTTATTGACTTGAGCAGGTGATGCCAGAGCAATACTTTTAACCCCCGCAATCTGAGCAGGGACTACATTCATAATCACTGAACTGGGATAAACCGCTTTTCCTCCTGGCACATATAGACCAACTCGATCAACAGGAATCCAACGCTCTTCAACTTCCCCGCCATCAACAACTCTGGTTGTCGCACGTGATCGCACTTGATCCTTATGAACACTTCGAACTCTTCTTATCGCCTCATTAATTACGCTCTCTAGATTTGGATCTAATTGCGCAAGTGCCTTATCAATTTCTTTCTGAGGAACTCTAAGGCCACTAGGAGCAACGCCATCAAATTTGAGACTTAGATCAAGAAGGGTCTGCTCACTTCCCTTTCTCACAGATTCAATAATTGGCTCAATAGCCTTCATCGCAGAGGCGATATCCATCTCAGCCCTGGGGAGCAGTTCTTGGTATCGAGCTTTAGATAACTCTTTACCCCTTAGATCTAAGGTTCTAACAAGATTGGCTTGACTCACCTAGCTATTCTAATTGAGCAAGCAATTACCTCGCAGAGGATTACCTTGCCTAAACCAAACAATCTGGGCCGAGAATTGACTTGAGGTCTGCACTCAGGCTTGGTGAGGCAGTAATTTTCAATCCATCATCAAGTTTGAGGATGGTGTTCTTTGTTCCACCTTCAATTTTTAGATGAACTTCTCTAGTTCCAGGATGGGAACGCAATATCTCCTTCATTCGATCAACAACAGGAGGTGTGCATCGCTCGGCTTCAAGCTTTATAACAAAGGGACCAATCGGTGCTTGATTAATGTCAGCAAGAGTTAACTCTAGAGCGGTAATTTGCGGCGTCTCTTCACGTTTATCAATTCTTCCGCGAATAATTACGATGCGATCTTCAATTAGATTTAGGGCATGTGTTTGATAAGTAGATGAAAAGAAGCGCACATCAATCGCGCCTTCAAGATCTTCAACTGTAACAATCGCCCAGGATTGGCCTTGCCGACTCACTTTTCGCTGAACCGCTGTAATTAACCCAGCGATGGTAATTATCTGCTCGTGAACTACCCCTTCATCTAAAATCTGACTAATTGTTGTATCAGTTGCGCTCCTTAATACATGCTCCACTCCAAGAAGTGGATGATCTGAAACATAGAGGCCCAGCATTTCTCTCTCATAGGCAAGTAGAAGGGCCTTCTCCCACTCTTGATCACTGACTTCAAGCGCTAAAGATGCGATGCCATTAACGCTAATTTCATTTGCCCCACCGAATAAATCAAATTGACCTATAGCCTGGGCGCGCTTTTCTTCTAATACTGAATCAATGGCTTCAAGATAAATACTCATGAGCCCCTTACGAGAGTGGCCAAGGGAATCAAAGGCCCCAGCTTTAATTAGGGACTCAATAGTCTTTTTATTACAGACCGTTTGATCAACTTTGGCTAGAAAATCGCTAAAGGAGGTGTACTTACCTTTCTCATTTCGATTTTTAACAATCGATGCCACAACATTTTCCCCAATGTTTCTAATGGCAGTAAGACCAAATCGAATGTCATTACCGCCTGGGGTGTACTCCGCATTTGAGAAATTAACATCAGGAGGCAGAACCTTAATTCCCATTCGGCGAGATTCATTTAAGTAAAGCGCTGACTTATCTTTATCATCCCTGACGCTAGTAAGTAGCGCTGCCATGTACTCAGTTGGATAATTTGCCTTTAGATAAGCGGTCCAGAACGAGAGAACTCCATAGCCTGCGCTATGTGCTCGATTAAAGGCGTAATCAGAGAATGGAATCAGCGTCTTCCATAGCTCTTCGATAGCAATACTTGAGAATCCATTGTTACGCATGCCCTCTTCGAAGTGAACATACTCTTTATCAAGAATCTCTTTATTCTTCTTGCCCATGGCTTTACGTAGTAAATCTGCTCGACCTAGAGAGAAACCAGCAAGTTTCTGTGCAATTGCCATAACTTGTTCTTGATAAACAATAAGCCCATAGGTATCTGCCAGAATCTCATCAAGTGCTGCACTCAACTCAGGATGAATTGGTTCAATTCTCTTACGTTTATTCTTGCGATCTGCATAATCATTATGAGCATTAACCCCCATAGGGCCGGGGCGATAAAGAGCGATAACAGCTGAAATATCTTCAAATGAATCTGGCGCCATTGATCTAAGTAGAGCTCGAATTGGAGCGCTATCTAATTGGAATACTCCTAGAGTCTCACCTCTTGAGAGCAATTCGAATGTCTTTTTATCTGAGAGTTCTAAAGACTCTAGAACAATTGTCTTTGCCTGATTGCTCTTGATATTTTCTAGGCAGTCATCTAGAACTGAGAGATTACGAAGTCCGAGAAAGTCCATCTTTAATAGCCCTGTTGCTTCGCATGCGCCCATATCAAATTGAGTAATAATTGATCCATCAGCCTCTCTTCGATGGATCGGGATGACATCTATCAAAGGCTCTCTACTAAGAATCACCCCAGCGGCATGAACTGACCATTGTCGCTTGAGTCCTTCAAGTCCCTTGGCCATATCAACGATAGTTTTGGAATCAGGATCGCTCTCATAGATATTTCTAAATTCTTGCGCCTCGCCAAAGCGCTCATTTTCTTTATCAAATACCCCTTGAAGTGAAATATCTTTACCCATAATTGAAGGAGGTAGAGCTTTAGTTAATCGCTCACCTAGCGCATATGGATAGCCTAAAACTCTGGCAGCATCTTTGATTGCAGCTTTAGATTTAATAGTTCCATAGGTAATAATCTGAGCAACTCGATCATCGCCATATTTATTGGTGGCATATCTGATCATCTCTGAGCGTCTACGCTCATCAAAGTCCAAGTCAATATCAGGCATCGAGATACGGTCTGGATTTAAGAAGCGCTCAAAGAGCAATCCATGTTTAATTGGATCAAGTCCGGTAATTCCTAAAGAGTATGAAACAAGAGATCCAGCGGCAGAGCCTCTCCCCGGACCAACACGAATGCCCTCTCTCTTGGCTTGAGCTACAAGGTCTGCAACAACTAAGAAGTAACCTGCAAATCCCATCTTGGTCATAACATCTAATTCAAAATGAAGTCGCGCCTGATACTGAGGCGCAATCTCATCCATGCTCTTTGCTCCAAATTTCTCTAATAAGCCTCGTTCGCCTTCTTTAATTAGCCAAGAGTTCTCACTCTCGCCTTCAGGAACTGCAAATTGAGGGAGCAAATTTTCATTCTCGCGCATCGTAATATTGCAGCGTTCGGCGATTGCAAGAGTGTTATCGCAGGCAATTTCAAGGTCTTTAAAGATACGGCGCATCGTTGCTGCATCTTTGAGGTAATACTCTTTACCTTCAAACTTAAATCTCTTGGGATCAGCCAGAGTTGTTCCAGATTGAATACAGAGAAGTGCTTCATGATGTTTAGCATCATCGGCATAGGTGTAGTGAAGATCGTTTGTTGCAACAAGTGGAAGCCCTAGCTCTTTTGAGAGCTTTAGTAAATCATCTTTAACGCGTCTTTCAATTTCAATGTCATGATCCATAATTTCAACAAAGTAATTATCTGCTCCAAAAATATCGCGGTAATTTGCTGCCGCTGCCCGGGCTTCGTTATATGCCCCCATTCTGATGCGAGTTTGAATCTCTCCTGCCGCGCAGCCTGTTGTTGCAATTAGTCCTTGGCCATATTGCGAGAGCAACTCGCGATCCATTCTTGGTTTGTAGTAAAAACCTTCTAGCGATGCTAGAGATGAGAGGCGAAATAAATTAGCAAGGCCAACATTATTTTCAGCCCAGAGCGTCATATGGGTATAGGCCCCACCTCCTGAGACATCATCTTCCCCGCCCTCAGCCCACTTGACTCGCTTTTTTTCAAACCTTGACTCTGGAGCTACATAGGCCTCTATTCCAATGATGGGTTTAACCCCTGCGCTCTTCATAGTTTTATAGAAATCAAATGCGCCAAAAACATTTCCATGATCAGTCATAGCGATTGCGCCATCGCCAGAGCGGGCTACTTCCTCAGCTAATTTTTCAACGCGAGCTGCTCCATCGAGCATCGAATACTCAGTATGGACATGTAGATGGACAAAACCCTGGCTCACGGTCGTGCAGATTACTCTCTTGCTCTCACTTGACGGCAAGCAACGCAAGGGCGCGCGTTAGATCATCAGGCAGTGGGGCATTTAGGGTGATTCGCTGATCACTTGAGGGTTGATTAAAAGATAGTTCCATCGCATGAAGCCAAGGTCTCTTTAGCTCTAGGCGTGCAGCAAGGACAGGATCTCCTCCATAGGCAAGGTCGCCAACTAGAGGATGGCGCAGGGCATTGAAATGAACTCGAATCTGGTGAGTTCTTCCAGTTTCTAGAACTACTTTTAACAGAGATGCTCCTTGGTAATACTCAATCAATTCATAGTGAGTGATGCTCGCCTTGCCATCGGCGACAACAGCAAAACGATAATCCTCTCTTGGGTGGCGCCCAATTGGAGCATCAATACTTCCCTCAACTGGATCAATATGTCCCTGAATGAGTGTGCGATAAACCTTTTCGATACTGCGATTTCTAAATTGATTCTTCATAGAAATGTAGGAGCGTTCATGCTTTGCCAAGAGCATTAGCCCAGATGTTCCGGCATCTAGCCTCTGCACAATTCCTTGACGCTCCTGGGGACCAGTTGTTGAGATTCGATAACCCCTGGCAAGAAGTGCGCCGACAACAGTTGGTCCCATCCAGCCTGGACTTGCATGCGCAGCGCAACCCACCGGTTTATTAACTACGACAACATCATCATCGTCATAGATAATTTCAAGAGTATCGATTGGGGTTTCTTTTAACTCCAGTGGATCATAGATAGCTGGCATTAAAACAGTTAATCGATCTCCTGCGCTGACCCGATCAGATTTTGAAAGCGGTTTCTTTCCCTGCAAAACTTCACCAGCATTAAGTAGATCAGCCACAACGCTTCTTGATAGCTCTAAAACTTTTGCTAAAGCTGTATCAACTCTCTGGCCATCTTGGGCTTGATCTATCTGAATCGCTCTCTTCTCGCGCTCCATTAAATAACCTTCTTATATGGCTCAATATTTCGAATTGCTAGAAGGCTCATTAAAATCGCTGAAGTAACAATCGCTGAATCAGCAATGTTAAATACTGGCCAATTAGGTAGCTCTATCCAATCAATAACTTCGCCCCTCCATGGTCCCGGCGGCCTAAAGGCTCGATCCATCAAATTTCCAAGAACTCCACCAAGTAGTAGGCCTAAGGCAATTGCCCAAGACCCATTAGTGACTCTGCCAATGAAATAGAGAATGAAGGCGGCTACGCAGAGTTTTAAAGAGCTCAGAATTAAGGTGGCATCAGCAATTAAATTAAATGCAGCACCTGGATTTGTGGCAAAAGTTAATTGAAGAAAGTCTCCTATGAGCTTTACTGGCTCTCGGTATTGAAGATAGGAGAGGGCCCAATTCTTACTAATTAGGTCGAGTGCAAAAATTACTACTGTAATTGCTATAAAGAGTCGTCGCGCGCGGTTAGCACCCGACGACCTTATCGGCGCTCTTCCTTCTGTTTGCATAACATGCAAAGAGTGGCCCGAGGGAAAACTTGGAGACGGGCTTTTCCAATCGCACTTTCACAATCCTCACATCGCCCATAAGTTTTTGTTTCAATTCGCTCTAACGCTCTCTCAGTCTGAAGAACCATGTCTCTGGCGTTATAGACCAGCGATATCTCATGTTCGCGTTCAAATGTCTTGGCGCCAGCATCAGCTTGATCATCGCCAGCTCCAACTCCTGAAGCTTCAATTAGATCATCCATTTCACTTTCAATTGCTTCGAGCTCTTTCTGCAACCTTACTAAATCTTTCGAAAGTTCAGATTTAATTGCTTTCATCTCAGTAGCGCTCCAAGATTCTTCGCCATCTAGAACGAAGGGAGAAGGCGCTGCCTTCACTGGCTTTAGCGCTGGGGCTTTCTTTCCTAACTTTGGAGTTCTAATTGGCGGTGGCATTACTAAACGTTTTTCTGGAACAACTACAAGATCACTTGCCTCTATCTCTGGTTTATAAACTGAAATTGTTGTTGCTCCGCCCTTTGCAGTACTGCTGGTAAGAGCAGTCTTATGCGCACCCTTCATAATCTGGGCAGGGGCTTTCTTTAAAGGCGCCTTCTTAGCAAGAGTTGGGCGAACTGGCGCTTTCTTTACTGGCGCTTTTTTCGCCGGAGCTTTCTTAGCTGCAATTTTTTTTGCTGGAGCTTTTTTAGCCTTTGGCTTAACGCTCTTGGCCTTAGGTTTTGCCTTCGCTGGGCTAGATTTCTTCTTAAACTTCGCAACCGCTGAGCGGACTTTCTTTTTTAATGCCACAACGGCGAAGGCTAAAGGTTTATTGATTTAAATGCCACTCGCCCCGCTATAGGCTAGAATGAGCGCGCTTACATCAGTTATCGCGATGACCAGGCAATCACCTGTGAGCGAGTTGGAAGAAGTGAGTCAAGAGCTCATCTAGAACCAGCAGTAAGTTTTTTTAAAAGCGGCAGCAGAAAGCTGCAAGGTGGGTGGTACCGCGGTCGCAAGATCGCCCCTCCAAGAGATCGAAGAGCGTTTTATTCGAATTTCGAGGGGGTTTTTTTAGTGGCTAGTACTTCGCCTTATCTCCCGCTATCTGCCTCAATCGATCTTCCAAAAATAGAACATGAAGTTTTAGATTTCTGGCAAACCCAAGATATTTTCCATAGCAGCGTCCAAATGCGCCAAGGTGGAGAGAGCTGGACTTTTTATGAAGGGCCGCCAACTGCAAATGGGCTGCCAGGAACTCACCATATTGAAGCTAGAGTTTTTAAGGATGTATTTCCTCGCTATCAAACCATGAAAGGTAAATATGTAATCCGTAAAGCAGGTTGGGATTGCCATGGCCTTCCGGTTGAGATTGCAGTTGAGAAAGAGTTGGGATTTTCTGGCAAAGGCGATATCGAAAAATTTGGAATTGCTGCCTTTAATGAGAAGTGTCGTCAATCGGTGCAGAGACATGTGGGCGCATTTACTGAGATGACCGAGCGGATGGGTTTCTGGGTTGATTTTGATCAGGCCTATTGGACTATGTCTAATGAATATATTGAAAGCGTCTGGTGGTCACTTGCTCAGATTCATAGTAAAGGTCTATTAGTTCAGGATTATCGAGTAGCTCCATATTGCCCAAGATGTGGCACCGGTCTATCAGATCATGAGCTAGCTCAAGGCTATGAGAGCGTGACTGACCCAAGTGTTTATCTCCGCTTTCCAATCACCGATGGGGAGCTAAAAGATCTTGGCGCATCCCTTCTAGTTTGGACTACAACTCCGTGGACCTTGGTATCAAATACTGCAATTGCAGTAAACCCAGATGTTGATTACTTGGTAGTTAGAACTAAAGCTGATCCTGAGAAAGAAGTTAGCTCTGAAGTATTGGTGATAGCAAAGAATTTAGTTGAGCTCGTAGGTAGCAGCTATGAAATTCTAAGAGAGTTAAAGGGAAGTCAATTAGAGAAGATTAAATATCAACCTCCCTTTAAATTTATCGATATTCCAGATGCTCACTATGTGGTTCTGGCAGATTATGTAACCACCGAAGATGGCACTGGATTAGTCCATCAAGCCCCAGCCTTTGGCGCAGATGACTTGCAAACCTGCCGCAAATATGGCCTGCCAGTTGTAAATCCAATTGCTCCAAATGGTGAATTTGAAGCAGGTATTGCAACAGTTGGAGGAATGTTCTTTAAGCAAGCAGATAAGGTCTTAATTAAAGAGCTAAAGAAATCTGGAGCGCTCTATAAACACCAACAATATGAGCACTCCTATCCACATTGCTGGAGATGTCACACTCCCCTTATCTATTACGCTCAACCTTCTTGGTACATCAGAACAACTAAAATCAAAGATGCCTTACTTCGAGAAAATGCTGCTACCGATTGGCATCCAGAGACAATCAAAAATGGTCGTTATGGCGATTGGTTAAATAACAATATCGATTGGGCTCTCTCGCGAAATCGCTACTGGGGTACTCCCCTTCCAATTTGGAGATGCGAGAATAAACATGAGGAAGCTTTTGCCTCAAAGGCTCAACTGCAGAGCCGTTATGGCAAAGATTTAACTGATCTTGAACTCCATCGCCCCTTTGTTGATGAGATTGTATTTAGCTGCCTTAGCTGTTCATCGCAGATGGTGCGAACCCCAGAAGTTATTGACTGTTGGTATGACTCAGGTGCTATGCCCTTTGCGCAATGGGGCTATCCCCATAAGCAAGGTTCAGAGGAGAAGTTCAAAGAGGCTTATCCAGCTGACTTTATCTGCGAAGCAATTGATCAAACCCGTGGCTGGTTCTATACCTTGATGGCAATTGGCACTTTAGTATTTGATAAATCTTCATATAAAACCGTGCTCTGCCTTGGCCACATCTTGGATAAAGATGGACGCAAGATGAGTAAGCACCTAGGAAATGTATTAGAGCCAATGGCTCTTATGGATAAACATGGAGCAGATGCAGTGCGTTGGTACATGCTCGCTGCTGGTTCTCCTTGGAGCGCCAGACGAGTTGGCCACGATGCAATCTCTGAGGTAGTTAGAAAGACTCTACTTACCTATTGGAACACAGTTTCTTTTCTCACTCTCTACGCCTCAGCTGCCAATTACTCACCCTCCCCCATTACTAAAACCAGCGAGCTCTCAACGATGGATCGTTGGATTTTGAGTGAATTGAATCAATTAATTGCAACAGTAGATCAAGCTCTAAGCGATTTTGATTCACAGTTAGCTGGATCTGCCCTTGCCACATTTATCGATGACTTATCAAATTGGTATGTAAGAAGATCAAGAAGAAGATTCTGGGATGGCGATAGCGCAGCTCTTTCAACGCTGCATCACTGCCTTAAAAATGTTACCCTGCTTATGGCTCCAATGGTTCCATTTATCACCGAACATGTCTGGCAAAAATTGATTCGCATCGTTGAAAAAGATGGCCCTATCTCGGTTCATCTAGCCGATTTTCCAATTAGTGATACTTCAGTAATTGATAAGGAGCTATCAAAATCAGTAGCTCTGACTAGAAGATTGGTCGAGCTCGGGCGAGCATCAAGAGCGCAATCAGGAGTCAAGATTCGCCAGCCACTATCACGGGCGCTAATTGCAGCCCCTGGTTGGAAGTTACTATCTACTGAATTACGTGAACAGATCTCAGATGAGTTAAATGTTGAGTCATTAGATGATCTGGCAAGTGCTGGAGCAGATTTAGTAGATATCTCAATTAAAGCTAACTTCAGATCTCTTGGAGCAAAATTTGGTGGCGAAGTCCAAGAGATATCAAAGGCTATTACTGCAACAAATGCCCAAGAATTAGTCAACCAAGTAAGAAGTGATGGCAAAGCTCAAATCACCTATGGTTTGAAATCTGCAGAAATTACTGAAGATGATCTGGTAATTACTGAGACCCCAAGAACTGGATGGGCCGTTGCCTCTCACTCTGGAGAGAGCGTAGCTCTTGATTTAAACCTAACAAGTGATTTGATCGCAAAAGGCATTGTTAGGGAGGCGATTCGAGCCATTCAAGATGAGAGAAAAGCATCAGGCTTTGATGTTAGTGATCGCATCCATGTTAAGTGGAACTCTGATGAGCAATCTTCGCAGGCAATAGAAGATGGAGCTGCCTGGATAAGCGAGGAAGTACTTGCTCTCTCATTTGAGCGAGATTTAAATCTAAAACCAGGTGAGCAAGAGCTCGGTCTTCAACTCAAGCTAAATAAGGCCTAGAACTTACTTCTAATCTGCCAGAGATCAGGAAATATTGGGTTAAATAGAGTTGAAGCAAGATACGTCGCGCCACTTGAACCACCGGTTCCGCTCTTATGTCCAATAGTTCTCTCCACCATTTTTACATGGCGATAACGCCACTCTTGCAAGCCTTCATCGATATCAACTAAACGCTCGCAGATTAGAGATCCTTCGGGATCTTTTCTATGAAGGTCAAGGAGAGCTTCTTGAACACTCTCCTCTGGTTGATAGGCCAAGGTGAAATCGCGATTAAGGATTTCTTTTGCAATCTTAAATCCTCTGCTATCTACATACTTAAGTGCGCTATCCCATAGAGATGGCGAACTCATCAAATCCTCAACGCGCTTCTTATCTGCAGGTAGTAAATGCGATGCAGCCTTTGGATCACGTCTTCCAAGAATTGCCTCGATTTGTCGAAACTGCGCCGATTGAAAACCGCTGGAGGCTCCAAGGCGATCACGGAAAGAATTGAACTGCAGCGGGGTCATCGTCTCAAGAATGTCGATCTGGGCAACGCAGATTTTCATAATAGTTCTAATTCGACCCAGAATTGATAACGAGTAGTGAGTATCACCTGACTCAAGACTTTTCTGGGCAGCAAGAAATTCATGGATCAATTCCTTAAACCAGAGTTCATAGGTTTGATGAATAACAATGAAGAGAAGCTCATCATGTTCTGGGCCCTCTGAGAGAGGCTGTTGGAGCTCTAGGAGTTCATCAACTTTTAAGTATGAGCTATAGGTAAGGGCAGCATCATTGTTTTGACTCATGTGACTCGGACCTGACCATCATCAATCTTTTCATATTGACGGGTGCTGACTAGATCTCTAATTCTTTGAAATCCATCATAAATTTCTACATAGGAGTTAACTAGAGGAGAGATGGCAACTCTGATCGAATTTGGGGCGCGATAATCGGGAATCACATTGGCATATTTTCGCAGCGCAATAGCTATTTTGCTTGCCTCTGGATGACAGAGCGAGATATGACCCCCACGATTACCTGCCCCTCTTGGCGTATTTAACGTAAATCCGAGAGGTGATAACCATTTGTCAAAGAGCTCAATCATCATTTGAGTTCCTTGGCCAGCTTTTCCTTCAATCCTTGAGATTCCAGCCTCTTCAATCATTTCAAATGCACTTTTAACACAGCGCAGACCCATTAGCGAAGGGCTTGCTATTTGAAAACCTCTAATTCCCTCAATCTTTTCAAAATTATCACCCATAGCAAATTGATCGCGTTGGGCAAACCATCCTTGTATTGGAACTTGTAACTCTCTTTGAATATCTTTTGAAACATATAGCCAGGCGGGAGCGCCAGGGCCTGAGTTTCCATATTTATATGTACATCCAACTGCTAGATCTACACCATTCTTATCAAAATCAAGAACTACTGATCCCACTGCGTGAGCGGCGTCCCAGAGCATTAATGCGCCATAACTCTTTACTAATTCAGTAAGCGCCTCTATATCCTGCCTCGCCCCCGATCTATATTGCACAACTTGAAGTGAAACTAGGGCCACATCATCTGATAAGTAAGTTTTAAGTAGCTCGGGAGTTATCAATTCATTCTCACTAATAGCGCCATCTTCATTATCGATAGTGATCAGATTTAAACCTAGGCTCTTGGCAATTCCTTGCATGATGTAGCGATCTGTTGGGAAATTAGCCGCATCAATAATTATGGTTTTTCTACCCGGTCTTGCCTTAATGGCCGCTAGCGCTAATTGATAGAGATTTACTGAAGTTGTATCGCAGGCTAATACTTGTCCTGCCCCTGCTCCAAGTGCGCTTCTGCCAATCAAATCTCCAACTCTTTGAGCTTCATCAATCCAATCCTCCCAACCTGTAACAACTTTTGGCCCCCACTCTTGGGTTAGAAAGTCGCTAATGGCTTTGACTGTCGCATGAGGCAGGCGACCTAGAGAATTGCCATCTAGATAACAAGTATTAGGGTCAGTGATCACAAATTGATTTCGATACTTACCCAACTCATCTTGAGCATCTAAAGCTTGCGCTTGGCTGCGTTCCATAACCTTGAGTCTAGGTCAGGAGTTAGGTTCTTGAGAAGTTGCCCTTTGAAGGGGAGGTTTTATCGAATAAAAGCAATAAGAATTTGTGTTCCAAAGAAGAGAACAATAAATGAGAGATCAAGTGCCACAGGTCCCATTCGAAGCGGCGGGATGAACCTGCGAATAAAACCGAGCGGCTTATCAGTAATCATGTAGATAATTTCAGCAACTGGAAGAATGATTCCCGTTGGACGCCAGCCCGGACGAAACATTCTTACATAATCAAGAATTAGACGAGCAAATAGGGCAAAGAGGAAAAGGTTTAGAGCAAGGACAATCCAGCTGCTGATATTTATCACAGCGGTTTTAAATCAACTTTGGTTAAAGAGGCTAGCGTTAGCTGCTGCCGTCTTATCCTCTGAACTGACCATCACATTTGGTGGCGAGAGAAGAAAGACCTTTGAGGTTACGCGCTCAATAGTTCCAGCATGACCAAAAACTAAACCAGATGCAAAGTCAACTAATCTCTTGCGCTCTGACTCTTCCATATCGCTAAGGTTCATAATTACTGGATTTCCCTCACGGTAATACTCACCAATTGCTCGAGCCTCGCTATAAAACCTTGGAGTGATAGTCACGATGCGATCAATTGGAGCAGCATCTGCGCTCTTTGAAAGAGTTGGCGTAGAAGAAGCAACAGTTAGTGATTTACTCTCACGCTTTACTGGGGCCACTCTGCTTCTTGGTGATGCAACTTCGCTAGATAGGTCATCTTCGGTTAGACCGAGATAGTTGGTCATTTTTCTCAAGGCATTAGACATACCGAAATTTTACTCGCCTATCTATCTCTGTCCGAGGATTGAGCTACCAAGCCTGATATGTGTCGCGCCATATTCCATCGCAATCTGATAATCCCCACTCATTCCCGATGAGATATAGCCAGCTCCTGGAGCCATTTTCAATAGTTCTTGCTTCAAATTCCTAAGGGTCTCAAAGCCTGGTCTGGGATCTTTATCTAAAGGAGCAACCCCCATAACTCCAACAATTTCTACTCCAGAAAGCTCTAGGAGGCTCTCGGCAAAGGCTATAAATTTCGCTGGCTTTATCCCACTTCGATTACTTTCTTGGCTGGCTATCTCATCTGGATCCAAATTCACTTGAATAAAGCAGCTCTGTTTCTTGCCCATTTCATGGGCTAGCTCTGAGATCTTAGATGCGTGGCGAAGTTCATCAAGTGAGTGGATATAGCTCGCTACTGAAACTATCGCTCTTAATTTATTGCTCTGCAGAGTTCCTTGAAAATGCCAATTAATATCCTTAGGCAGAGCCTCCGCCTTTAGGGTTAATTCATTCTCTCGATTCTCTCCAAATTGACGCTCGCCCAGAGAATAGAGAGTCTCCAGATCGCTAATTGGGAAATTCTTAGTAACAGCGATTAATTCAACCTCTGGTTTTAGCTCGGCGCGAACTTTATCTAGAGCGCTCTTTATTTGGATCTCTCTAGCGCTCATCTAATAATCACCCCCGCCTGCCTTCCAGTTTTGTTATCACGACGAAAGGAGAAATATCCCAGACTATGTTTACTGCACTCGCCTTTAGAACTCCAGGTAATTTCTCTATCTTTAAGTATCGAGATTACTCCAGCCTCTAAATCAAGGCATCTTCTGCTCTCATCTGTTGCGCATTGCTCTATCTGACCCACCACTTGGCGATAAATCTCAAGGCTGACTTGATAACAGTTGCCACATATTGATGCTCCAAGAGATGCGCTGATCTGATTTGAAGCAATCCCATAGCTTTGAAATTTCTCTAAAGTTGCCTCAAGTACCCCGGCGATAAGTCCTTTTCTGCCGATATGCACTGCAGCGATAGCTGATGGCGATGAGAGAAGTAGTGGTATGCAATCTGCAGTTAAAACGGCGAGTGCTACCCCGCTTCTTCTAGTAAACAAGGCATCAGCATCTAGCTCTTGTAGATAAGAAGAGCTCTCATCAATCTCAACAACTCTTGCGCCATGGACCTGATTTATAAAAAATAAGTTACTTCGATCAATTCCCAGCTCTTTTGCAAGCAGCTCACGATTGCTCTCAACTACCTCTGCATCATCGCCAACATGCTTTGCTAGATTAAAACTCTCATATTCATTTCTACTAAAACCGCCATGGCGCGAGGTAAATAGCGACCTCGACATTTAACTGCTTGCTACTTCATGAAATCAGGGATATCAATCTCATCTTCAGCCACTAACTCTTCAAATGTAATCTTTCTTCTTGGAGTCACTGGTGTATCCATTGCAACAGCTATTGGATCATTTGCTGCAATCGGATCGGCTTGACCATTTAAGGCAGCCGTTGAGATAACTGGAACAGAAAGTCTCTTTGGCGCTCCCCCATCAAAGCCAGCAGCGATAACGGTAACTCTTACCTCATCGCCTAGAGCGTCATCGATAACAGTTCCAAAGATGATATTGGCATCAGGGTGAGCGCATTTAGCAACTAACTCTGCCGCCTCACTAATTTCAAATAGACCTAGATCTGATCCACCAGCGATTGAGAGAAGTACGCCATGGGCTCCATCAATTGATGCCTCAAGAAGTGGCGAGGAAATTGCAAGTTCGGCTGCTCTAGTAGCCCTTGCCTCACCTCTTGCAGACCCAATTCCCATAAGAGCAGAACCTGCTCCATCCATAACGCTCTTTACATCAGCAAAGTCAAGATTAATTAAACCTGGCGTTGTAATTAAATCAGTAATTCCTTGGACTCCAGAGAGCAGTACTTGATCTGCTGTCTTAAAAGCCTCAGGCGCTGAGATAGAGCGATCAGAGATTGAAAGGAGGCGATCATTTGGAATAACAATGAGTGTGTCAACTTCTTTTCTTAAATTTTCAATTCCTTCATCTGCTTGCATTGCGCGACGCTTACCTTCAAAACTAAATGGTCGAGTCACTACGCCAACCGTTAACGCTCCTGCATCTTTAGCAATCTTTGCAATAATTGGCGCGCCACCAGTTCCAGTTCCGCCGCCCTCTCCTGCAGTAACAAAAACCATATCTGAGCCGCGAAGTACCTCTTCAATTTCTTCAGTGTGATCAATCGCTGCTTGCTTACCAATCTCTGGCGCTGCTCCTGCGCCAAGACCACGAGTTAATTTACGACCAATATCTAATTTCACATCAGCATCACTCATCAGAAGAGCTTGCGCATCAGTATTAATTGCAATGAACTCAACGCCTTTTAACCCCGCATCGATCATGCGATTAACTGCATTAACTCCGCCGCCACCAATACCAACTACTTTGATGACTGCTAAATAATTCTGTGGTGTTGCCACTTTTTTTCGCCTCTCTCCAAACCCTAATTCTCAACTTTAGACTTAGAGTTTCTGTTTACTATGCGCGCAAAAGTAGTTGCGTAGCGCTCCTCTGGCAAAGACCGACACGATTAGTTAAGGAAATACTTTTCTATCGAACTGTTGGTTTTAATGGATCAATTAGATTGATTCTCCGAACTTTTTTATTCTCATCTTGCGCCAATAAACGCTCTAATACTTCAACTTTTACCCCAAGATCATTAATGCTGCCCCAGGAGATTTCAATCCTGCGCCCAAAATAGTTGGCAGAGGTGATGAAACTCGCGTTATCTCTGGCGCTAACTCGTTTTATTTCAAATCCTCTCGCCGCAAGATCTTGGCTAAATAGCTCTAATAACTCTCTAGCCCCAGCCTTTAATTCTTTATTAGCCTCATCTGCTGACCCGGCAGGCAGAGTTAGCTCAGGTATCTGCTGCCAACTCTTATCTCCTGAGCTGATCGCCTGATCAATAGCCTGTCTTGGTAGATAGAAGTAATCAAGATCATCGCCCATAAACCCAATACTTGCCCCCTGTGGACTTGAAGTTGAGGTAAGGCGGGCTATCGGAGTTCTAGAAAGAATCTTTATAAGCAGCTTGCCATTAATTAGATTGCGATCTAATTCAATATTTTCAACCCAGGCAAATTGGCGGAGTCGATTGGCAATTTCGCGACGATCAACTCTTGCAATCTGATCACCAAGTTTAACTACAGAAGGCGCTTGAGCTAATTTCGCCTCTACCTCTCTAGCAATCTTCTTATCTTTGATATCTATCTTTATCTCTTTGACAACAAAGACCTGGCTAAAGCCTAAGAGATAAGCAAGCGCTCCGGTAATAATAATTGATATTAGAAGGATTATCCTTGGATGTAATCTCATGCAATTAGGATTCGATTGCCTCTAAAATCAATTTACCCAGCGAACTAACATCTCCGGCTCCAAGTGTGAGAATGACATCTCCACTCTTTGCCATCTTTGCAACTGATTCAATAACCTCTGGCATAGATGGTTGATAGCTATGAATTGCGCTATCCATCTCCTTAGAGATAAGGAGTGAGCTAACACCTGCAATCTCTCGCTCACTTGCTGGATAGATCTCAAGTAAATAGGTGTAATCAGATGCTGAGAGGGCTTTAGCGAATTCACTAGCAAATACTTGAGTTCTCGAGTATCTATGAGGCTGAAAAACTGTGATAACTCGACCGCCTTGAGCATAGATTTCTGCGCTCTCAAGGGTTGCTTTCACCTCAGTTGGATGATGGCCATAATCATCGATAACTGTTATTCCCTTTGAGATTCCTTTAATTTCAAAGCGTCTTCTAGCTCCGCTAAATAGCGATAAGCCCTTGATTAGATCGTTGGCATTTGCTCCAAGTTCAAGTCCTGCTAGAAGAGCGGCTGCGGCATTTAAAAGATTATGGCGGCCAGTAATGGCAAGTTCCATCACTGCTAATACTCGACCCTTATAACTAACCCTGGCCTCAGCGCTCTTTGGCTGGAGGTGAATTCGATCAAGGCGAAGATCTGCCTGACTATCTATTCCATAGGTAGTAATCGAAATTGGAAGGTTCTTCTCTTTTACTCTCGCCATTAAGCGAAGTGCTCCAGGATCATCGCTACAGAGCACCAAGAAGCCCTCTGCTCTGATGGTGGCGGCAAAATCATCAAATATCTGATCTATCTGGGCAAGAGTTGCAAAGTTATCTACATGATCTAACTCAATATTGGTAATTATTGCGCCAAGTGGTTTATAGGCAGTAAAGGAGCCATCTGACTCATCGGCTTCAACTATAAAAGTATTTCCAGAGCCTTGATGAGCATTAGTTCCAGAGTTACTAACAGTTGCGCCAATTGCAAAGGATGGATCAAGGCCTACATGTTGAAGCGCCACAGTTAACATTGAGGTAGTTGTTGTCTTTCCATGAGTTCCTGCAACAGCAACAGAGCGAGTGCCGATCATTAATTCAGCAAGCGCTGCTGCCCGCTCCAGTACTGTAATTCCTTTTTTATGTGCCTCTTCAAGCTCTGGATTATTGGCAGGAATAGCACTTGATTTAATCACTAAGTCTGGGCTACCAAGATTATCTAGGCTATGGCCAATATAAATCTTTGCTCCAAGACTTCTAAGTCCATTAAGAGTTGATGAGTCATTTAAATCAGAGCCTGAAACTTGAGCGCCTCGTGAAGCCATAATCCTTGCAATCCCACTCATACCTGAGCCACCGATACCAACAAAGTGGACCTGTGCCCTACTCCAATCACGAATTATCTGAGTGCTCATTTACTCTGCCCTCTCCTTGAGTAAATCATGAGCCAATTCAGCAATTTTCATCGCGGACTCTGAGTTAGAACCAATTGATTTAGGCTGATAGTTGGCCGCGTTAATAAGAGCCTTAGATAAATTTTGATCCAGCCACATTGATGAGAAATCATCATTTGCAACCATCATGGCAGAGCCTTGTGCTACCAAGGCAGCTGCATTATCAAATTGCTCGCCATTGCCATGGGGCAGCGGAATAAGTATCGAATACTTTCCAAGAGAGGCTAGCTCTGAGCAGGTAACAGCCCCGGAGCGAGTGATTAGTAGATCTGCGCTTGCATAGATAGATGCCATATCGTGAAAGTAGGGCTGGGGCAGGTAGCTACTATTTGCTTTTGGTAGTTCATTATTGATTCCTAGCGCATGGATAATCTGAACTTCTTGATAACGGTCTTGATATTTGGCGAGAAACTCCTCGATAACTGAGTTGATATGGGCAGAGCCAAGTGAGCCGCCAAATACTGCAACCACTGGGCGATTAGGATCAAATCCCAAGCTCTTGCAATTTAACGCTCTAAAGCCTGACTTATCATCTAGCTCTGCAAGATTATTTAACGATTGGCGAATTGGCATGCCAGTTAAGACTGCACCTGGCCATTGCTCTGCTACCCCTTTGAAATTAACTGCGATAACTTTTGCAAAGCGCCTACCTAATCTATTAGCAAGGCCTGGTTTTGCATTAGCTTCATGAATCATTATCGGAACTTTTTGGCTCCAGGCTGCCAGGTATGCCGGAGTTGAAACATATCCCCCAAAACCAATTACTAAATCAGCTCTCTTGATAATTGCTCTTGACTTGAGTATTGCTTGAAGTAAGAGAAATGGAAAGAGAATAATCCTTGGTGAGAGTTTTCTAGGAAATGAGGCCTTTGGAATGTAATGGATTCGATAACCTCTCTTGGGAATCAGTAGAGATTCCAATCCACCTAAAACTCCAAGAAACTCACAAGAAATTTTCGGGTCTCTAGCTTGGAGGGCTTCAGCAACTGCTAGCGCTGGCTCAATATGTCCTGCGCTTCCCCCACCTGCAAAGATCACCCGAAGCGCCATGGGCTTTATCCTCTCGCAGTTCTTGCCGCCTTACGCTGGCGAATCTCTGAAGCAATCTGAGGGTCTCGGCGCAAAACCCCGAGCACAAAGCCAAGGGCGATGAAGGTGGCGATAAGAGAGGAGCCACCATAGGAAATCAGCGGCAGAGTCACTCCAACTACTGGAATCACGCTAATTACTGTTCCGATATTAAGAAGTACTTGCACTGCAATCCAACATCCAATACCAGCGCAGACATAGCGATCAAATGAATTCTGTGCATTTAGCGCAACTTTAAATATTCCAAGTATCAAGATTCCAAATAGACCAAGAGTTGCCAGAGTTCCTAGTAACCCAAACTCCTCACCAATTACTGCAAATATAAAGTCAGTATGAACTTCAGGAAGGCTGCCCCACTTCTGCTTACTACTTCCAAGGCCCGTTCCAAGCGCCCCACCTGAAGCAAGTCCCATGATGCTATGAGCTTGCTGCCAACCAACACCTTGATAATTCTCGTCAGCAAATGGATCAAAGAATGCAGAGAAGCGATTCATGCGATTGGCGTTTGGCAGAATAAAGGCAGCAAATATTGCGCTGCCCACAAGGCTTAAAATTCCAAATACTCTTAGCGGCAATCCGGAAATGAAGAGAATTCCCGCGATGATTCCAGATACCACTGCCGCCGTACCAAGATCATTGCCAATCATGATTAAGGTCATAATCAAGGCAAAACCAGGAACTATCAATCGAGCAGGATTGCTTGGTAGTGACTCACTAGCCCTCTGATCATGAATACGTAGCCTTAGGGCGCACCAAAGAATCAAACCAAGTTTTGCAAACTCACTGGGCTGGAGGGTAAAGCTTCCAATTTCAATCCAGTTGGTATTTCCACCAACAGTTTTACCGATTCCACCAATCTGAGGAAGGATTAGAAGTGCGCAGGAGAAAACTAGTGAGACTTGAGCTATCGGTTTCCAGAGCTCATATCTAAGCTTCATAGCTACCCAGGCAAGTCCTGCTGCCAGAATTAGAAAGAGAGCTTGTCGGGCAACAAAACTAAATGAGTTACCCGACTCTCTTAAAGACTTAACCGAGGATGCGCTTAGAACCATCACTAGCCCCAGCGAAGATAGGGCCACTACTGAGCCTAAAATCAAATAATAAGCAGATGCGGGGGTGGCAAATAATGGCTTTGATTTACTCACCAAATGCCTCCTTTGCCGCTTGGGTAAAGATATCGCCGCGATCGGCATAGTTCTTGAATTGATCCATTGATGCGCAAGCTGGGGCTAGCAGGACAACATCCCCGCTTACTGCAATATTTTTTACAATTCCCATCACCTGAGCCATCACATCTATTCCCGTTAAATTCGAATCGGTCATATAGATAGCAAGATTAGGGCTCTCTTTTAGTAGCGCACTTTGAATAATTGTGGCATCACTTCCAATTAATATTGCAGCTTTAATTCGACCTTTAGATCTCCTAGCTAACTCATCCATGGCCGCTCCTTTTGCAAGGCCTCCAGCTATCCAGATTGACTCCAGTTGAGATTGAATGGCTGCAATTGCGGCATGAGGATTTGTAGCTTTTGAATCATCTATAAAAGTTATCCCGCCACTAGTGAGAACAACTTCAAGTCGATGGTGATCTAACTTAAAGCTTCTTAACCCTTGAGCTATCGCGCTAGGGCTTGCTCCAATACTTCTAGCAAGGCCCGCAGCAGCCATCGCATTAGAAACATTATGGCCCACAGATGGAGTGACATCGCCGAGTTCAAATAGAGCCTCAGCATCGCCATTGATAAATGCTCGGTCAACAATGATATTTTCAACAAGACCAATCTCATTTTTGCCTGGAACTTGGAGCGATATCCAGATAACCTTCTTTGAGAGCTTCTTGCCACTCTCTGCAAGGTATTGATCATCTCTATTGAGAATAACTAAATCAGCTAGATCTGCGATCTTTAACTTTGCAGCAAGGTAATTTTCAAAGCTTCCATGCCAATCGATATGGTCCTGAGCAACATTTAATATTGCAACTGATTCAAAGTGAGCCAGCTTGCTCCACTCCAATTGAAATGATGAGAGCTCAAGGGCCAAAATATCTGAGCCAGATTCAACTACCGCCTCAATTGCGGTATACCCAAGATTTCCACATGCTTTTGCTTTGATTCCAGATTGAATAAGCATTGATTCAAGCATCTGAATAGCGGTTGTTTTTCCATTTGTGCCAGTCAGAGCGATCCAGCGCTGATTTGGAGCGATCTGCTCCTTGACTCTCCAGGCAAGATCAATTTCACTAATTATTTCAATCCCAGCCCTTAATGCCACCTTAATTAATGGATGATCAACTCTCCATCCTGGCGAAACAACTGCCAACTTTACTCCAACTAAATCCTCAGCCTTTAACTCACTCTTTATCTCAGGGCCTATAACTTTTTCATCAACTGAAATGACAATTGCTCCCCGTGATTTCAAAAACTTTAATGTCGGGGCCCCGGTGATGCCAGCTCCAAAGAGAATGCATCTGGCTCCACTTAGGGAATCAATAAAACTCTGACTCACGCAACCACCCATTGAGCATAAAAGAGTCCAAGACCTGCAGCAACGCAGAGCCCTGCCACAATCCAGAAGCGAATAACAATTGTGACCTCGCCCCATCCCAGTAATTCAAAGTGATGTTGCAAAGGCGCCATTTTAAATACTCTCTTGCCGCCGCTTAACTTGAAGTAGCTAGTCTGGATGATCACTGAGAGAGTGATGATCACAAATAAACCACCTAGAGGAATTAGTAGAAGCTCAGTTCTTAGAGTCATAGCAAGGCCAGCTAGGCCGCCACCTATCGCAAGTGAGCCGGTATCGCCCATAAATATTCTTGCAGGAGAGGCGTTCCACCAGAGAAATCCTGCGCAAGATCCAGCAAGGGCAGCTGAGAGAACTGCAAGATCTAGTGGATCTCGCACGTTATAACAATTACCGCTACCAACCACTTCGCAGCGCTGACCAAACTCCCAGACCCCAATTAAGACAAAGGCTAGAAATGACATTACTGCAGCCCCAGTTGCTAAGCCATCTAAACCATCGGTTAAATTAACTCCATTACTTGCGCCAAGCACCATCAAGATTGCTAGAAGAATTACTAGCACCATGCCAAGCTTTATCGAAGTATCTTTAACAGTTGATAGATACTGCGACATTGGAGTGAGCCCAAGATCATCAGGAAATCTGGTGGCTAAATAACCAAATCCACCAGCAACAATTCCTTGTGTTAGCAGTTTTTCTCTCGCCTTTAGACCTAGTGAGCGCTGCTTTACTACCTTTAGCCAATCATCTAAATACCCAATCAGACCAAGGCAAACTATCAAAGCAATTACCAAAACCGCTGAAGTTGTCAGCGCTGCTCCAGTAAATAGATGAGAGAGTAGATATCCAGCAATTGCTGCCAGAATCAGAATCACACCGCCCATAGTTGGCGTACCACGCTTTATATGATGGCTCTTTGGTCCATCATCTCTTATCTGCTGGCCGTAGCCCTTGCGCGATAAGAACTTGATAAATACCGGGGTAAGAAGGAAGCTAATTAGAAAGGCCGTAGCCCCTGAAATTAAAATACCTCTCATATGCTCTCTCCTTCTGCCTCGATCATGACGCTGGTTTTAATTGCGCTAGCTAACTCTTCAAGCCCTTCAGCTCTTGAGGCCTTAACTAGAATTACATCGCCTGGATTAAACTCTGAAAATAGCGATAACGATTCTTTCCAGTTATCAAAGTGTCGCGCGGTAACTATTGAGGGATTAATCTGCTTTAGATAAGACTTACTATTGATAGCAACTAAATAGTCAATTCCTAAATTCTGCGCTATTACTCCAATTTCTTCATGCATCTGATCTGAGGCCTCCCCCAACTCATGCATTAGACCAAGAAAGGCCCAAGAGCGCCCGCCTCTTTCTTGGGCGAGAAGAGATAAAACCTTAAGAGCTGCCTCCATACTCTCTGGGTTTGCGTTGTAAGAATCATTGATAAGAGTCAAGCCATTTGCCTCATCTAACTCCATGCGCCACTTACTAAGTGGGGCATGATTTGAAAGAGCCGATGCAATTCTATTAACGCTTACTCCGAGAGAGCTAGCAATCGCTGCTGCGGCGAGGGCATTTGATATCTGATGGAGGCCAAGAATTTGTAGCTCCACTGCATGGCGATCACTTCCAATTACTAAATCAAAGTGGGCAAAGCCTCCCCTGGCTTCAATATCAGCTGCGCGAATATCACATTTAGCGCTATCGCCAAAAGTCACTCGCATAACACCTTTCGCACTTGCCATCTCTGGAGTAAAGGAGTCATAGGTTCCTAATACTGCAACTGCGCCACTCTTTAATCCAGCAATTAACTCACCCTTGGTCTTGGCAATCATTTCTTGAGAACCAAATTGGCCAAGATGAGCATTTCCTACCTTTAGCACTGCGCCAACATCAGGATTTGCAAGTGAGGTTAAAGCAGCGATATCTCCGCTCTTTCTAGCGCCCATCTCAAGGATGCAATATTTACTCTTATCTGTGCAGCGCAGCAGAGTTAAGGGAACTCCAAGTTCATTATTAAAGGAGGCAAGTGAGGCAATAGTTTCACCTTCATTGCTAAGGATAGAAAAGAGTAGATCTTTAGTTGTTGTCTTTCCCTGGCTTCCAGTAATTCCAATTACCTTTAAATCTTTTAACTCACCTCTTACATGAGAAGCTAATTTTGCTATCGCTACCAACACATCACCAACCAAAATGTGAGGGCTAGATACCGCTTGAGAGACAATACTTAACGCCGCCCCGCTCGATATTGCATCAGCTACATAGTCATGGCCATCAGCTCTCTCACCTTTTAAAGCTAAGAAGATATCCCCTGCTCTGACCTCTCTGGAGTCAAAGTGAAATTGCGCTTGATTTGATAGCTCAACATCGCCATGGGCTCTACCCCCCATGATCTGAGCCATCTCTGCAATGCTCATTTGAATCATAGTTCGGCCTCAATGCACTTTTGCAAAACATCTTGATCGCTAAATGGAAGTTTAACTCCCTTAATTTCTTGACCAACTTCATGGCCCTTACCCAAGACCACCAAAATATCTCCAGCTTCAGCTCTTTCAACGCCATACTTAATTGCTGAATGGCGATCTGCGATTACAGCGCTAGGTGAGTTAACTGCAAGGAAGCCTTGCATCTCTTTTAATATCTCCCCAGGATCTTCATCTCTTGGATTATCGCTAGTAAATATTGCAATATCACTTCCAGAAAGTAGGGCCTTGCCCATCAGAGGGCGCTTTGATTTATCGCGATTGCCTCCACATCCAAGGATTGCAATTATCTTTGCGCTGCTAATTTTCCGAAGCGTTGCCAGCACTTTCTCAACAGCATCTGGCGTGTGAGCGTAATCAACTAAGGCTAAGAATTCTTGACCACAATCAATACTCTCCAAGCGCCCTGGAGCTCCCTTAAGAGTTATCAGGGAGTTTCCAATCACTAATGGATCAACGCCACTTTCTAAAGCTATCGCCATAGCCATGAGTGCATTATCTAGATTATGTTCACCGATGAGATTTAGTTGACCTGAGATGAGAATTCCATCTCTACCTCGCACCTCAACTTCATATCCTTTAGATGAGCTCTTAATCTCTTGGTAATACCAATGGGCTTTACTATCCCTACGAGAGATAGTCGTTGGAACCATTGCTATCTCACCTGCAAGCCGCGCTCCATAGGCATCATCCACATTGATAAAGGCAGCTTGGCAGCTCTGAGCATTAAATAGCTTCTTTTTAGCTTGGTAGTAACTCTCCATATCGCCATGAAAATCCAGGTGATCTTGCGTCAAGTTAGTAAAGGCAGCAGCAGAGAAGTAAGCGCCATCTACTCGATTAAGAGATAGCGCATGGCTACTTACCTCAATAGCTGCTGCGCGAATATGTCTTTCTTGCATAATAGAGAGAATGTTATGAAGTTGATCAGCTTCAGGAGTGGTGTGGCTAGCGCTAAATCTATCCTGGCCAATCTCAATTCCAATAGTTCCAATTAGACCAGCCTCCATCCAGGCAAATTCCCATATCTGCTTTAATAAAAATGAGGTTGTGGTCTTGCCATTAGTGCCAGTTATTCCTGCTAGAAAAAGCGCTCTGCTTGGAGATTGGTTAAACCAATCTGCTAAATATCCACTCTTATTTCTAGGGTTTTCGATGGTAAGAATTGGGAAATCGCCAAGTTTGCCTAAGGCAATATCTTGGCCCTCTTTATCTGTTAGTAATGCAGTTGCGCCAGCTCTTTTGGCATCTAGAGCAAATTGAGCTCCGTGATGTTTTTCGCCGGCAAGTGCTATGAATAGCTCCCCCTCATTGATTTTATTGGAAGAGCTAGAAATACCAGTTATCTCAAGAGATTTAAACTCTTCACTAATTTCAATTCCTAGAAAAGATGCGACATCGCCAAGCCTTTTAACATTAGCTTCGAAGCGTCGCATCTCAGCCATTTTCACTCGCTTTAACTCTCTTAGCCCCTGATGCTTGAGCTCCCCCGGTCATTAACTCAATCTTTGCTTTCAACTCTTTCTCATTAAGAGCATAAGTGGTAGTTGCTGGAGCTGTAGGGCGAATTGCTTTATCTTTTAGGACAAAACTCATAACTTTGTTAAATACAGGGCCACCTAAATAGCCACCCCAATGAAGTCCCTTAGGATCTTGAATTGTTACTGAAACTACAAACTCGGGTTTATCTGCAGGAGCAAAGCCAATAAATGAAGCGGTATATCCGCTATAGCAACCACACTTAGGGTTATATCTCATCGCAGTTCCAGTCTTTCCAGCTACGCGGTAGCCATCGATAGCCGCTGATGCCGCCGTTCCTCTAGCGCTAGCAACGCTCTCCATCATAAGTCGCATTTTTTTGGCAGTATCTGCGCTAATAACTCTTACCGACTTCTGCTGACTTGCCGGGGTATATCTGCCTGCCCCATCGCTAATTCCTGCAATAACAGTTGGCGTTACTCGAAGGCCATCATTGGCAATGGTTGCAAAAACAGATGTAGCCTGAAGGGCGGTTAGCGAATAACCCTGACCAAATGCCACCGTTGGGGCAGTAGTTCCTGACCACTCTTTAACATCAAGTAGCTTGCCACTCTCCTCGCCAGGAAGGCCAGAGTTTGCTTTTTCAGCAATTCCAAACTTCTTTAAATATGAGTGAAGCTTGTCATTAGAGAGCATCTCCCCCACCTTTATCGCACCAGTATTACTAGAGACGGCAAGTGCGCCGGTGAGAGTTAGCCTCTGAGTTGGATGCTTATCATGATCACTAAATACTTTATTAGAGCGTTTTAGTTTCCATGGAATAGTCATAACGCTCTCAGGTGAAATCATTCCCTCTTCAACTGCAGCAGCAATTGTCATTACTTTTCCAGTAGAGCCTGGTTCATAGACTTCTTGCACTGAAGGGTTCTGCCAGCGATAGGGATCTACATCTTTCGTATCGCCAGGTGTGAAAGAAGGATATGTTGCGTGAGCTAGCACCTGCCCAGTTGCTGGATCCATAACAACTACTGTGCCTGATAGCGCTCTAGAGCTCTTAACAACGGTTCTTATCGCCTCTTGTGCTACCCATTGCACATCTCTATCAATAGTTAACTTGACGGTATTTCCACGAACTGCCTCTGTAGTTATCTTCTGGGTTCCAGGAATTATTGTTCCGGCCGCATTGGCATAGGTGTAATGGCCATCAATGCCGCTCAGAGTTGAATTCATGCTGTATTCGAGCCCGGCTGCCCCGCTGCCAGCTCTATTTATAAAGCCAATCACTGCTGCTCCCAGCTCGCCTTCCGGGTATTCGCGGACATAGATCCGCTCAGCAAAAAATCCCATTAGCCTTTTAGCTAGGCCATTTTCTTTCTCTGCAATCTCATCATTGTATGAATCAACTGCCGCTTCTAATTCTCTCCAAACTCGTGGTTTAACGCTCTGGCTGATTACAACATATCTTCTCTCGCCAATTAATTGTTCTTTTAGCCAATCCTGATCAACATCTAATATCGGAGCTGCAATTTTTGCTAACGCTTTAGGGTGATCAACTATCTCCTGATCAACCAGGATTCGATAGGCGCTAACGCTTCTAGCAAACTCAATACCATTGATATCGGTAATTGCTCCCCGAGGAGCCATAATTACTGACTTTTTAGTCAATTCATTGCTAGCTTTATTTGCAAGGCCTGCCGCTCTAACTCCCTGAATATCAATTAAACGAACTGCAAAAGCAAGGAGAATAACTAGTGAGATCGCAACTAAGTAGCTAATTCTTCTCTCAACTAACTTATGGTGGCTCATGGTTTTTCTTTAACCACCTTCACTGGCTCAACTGCTGCGGGAGCTGAAATATCAAGAAAAGTTGGTGATTTACTTGGAATCATTCCAAGAGCGAATGCTCGCTCTGCTAGCGCCTCTGAAGTTGAGAGTAGAGCTACTTGCCTAAGGGCTTCTTCGCGCTCTTCATTAACGAGTATTGCTTCAATTTTTAACTCTCTAACTCTTTCTGCATCATTTCCTAGAAGAATATTTACCCCTAAAAGACCGAGCAGGCCCAGCGCCAAGGTCGCCCCAACTATTGAATAGAAGAGGCGATCTGTTGCTTGCGCCCCTGGTGTTGGGCGAAGCTCTGGAACAAGTTTGAGAATTGCTCTTGATGATTTCTCAATTGCTAATTTCTTTGAACGCTCAAAGGCTGGGCTAAGAACTGAGAGAGCCATCAGGCAGCCACCCGCTGTATAGCTCTAAGTCTTACCGACTTTGCGCGAGAGTTATCTGAGATCTCATCTTCACTAGCTTTCTGACTTCCATTAAATACCAGGGAGAATTTTGCAGATAAGGCTTTAATCTCAACTGGAAGGCCAAGTGGGGTCTTTGACTCAGTTGCTTGAGTGAAGAAGTTCTTAACAATTTTATCTTCTAAAGATTGAAATGACATCACAACCATACGTCCACCAATATTTAAACGCTCTAGGCAGGCAGGAATTGCTCTCTCTAATATTGCTAGCTCTTGATTAACTTCTATACGAAGCGCTTGGAAAGTCCGCTTAGCAGGATTTCCCCCAAGGCGTCTTGCAGGAGCTGGAATAGATCGCTTGATTAAATCTGCAAGATCACTAGTGCTCTTTATTGAATTATCGCCTCTTGCCTCAATGATGTTATCGACAATTCTTTGAGCAAACTTCTCTTCGCCATAGGTGCGAATAATGCGAATCAACTCGCCTCTGGAGTAGCTATCTATTACCTCTTGGGCTGTAATGCCACTGCTTTGATCCATACGCATATCAAGTGGCGCGCTCTGAGCGTAGGAGAAGCCACGCTCAGATTGATCCAGTTGCATCGATGAAGTTCCTAGATCAAAGAGAATTCCATCAACCGATGAAATCCCAAGTGAATCAAGGAGTTTTGGGGTCTGGTCATAAACAGCATGAAAAATAGTGATGCGATCTAAGTGAGAAGAGAGTCGTTGACTAGCTTTATCAATTGCGCTCTTATCTCTATCAATACCAATTATCTTCAACTTTGGAAACTTCTCTAATAGCGCAAGTGAATGACCGCCTAGACCTAAGGTTGCATCAACTAATACTGGCGTCTCTTTATTCTCTAGCGAGGTTGATAAAACAGTGATGCAGCGATTTAGTAGAACTGATGTGTGTTCTAGTTTCATCCCTGCAACTCCTTTTCTTAATCGTTGTTATTACTAATTTTTTTCTTACTCTCTTCTCTGGTCACCGCCGGCCGACGGATTGCGGGGGATAAACGGCACCGGGGAAGGGGCGCCGTTTATTTGAAGGTCGGCGGTGGCCAGAGAAGAGAGGAGTTATTTATTTTTGCCCCTTGTTAGAAGAGGCCTGGAAATACCTCCTCGGAAACATCGGCAAAGCCTTTTTCACGATCTTTTAGATAGCTCTTCCATGCTTTGGAATCCCAAATTTCAACTCGAGTATTTGCGCCAATTACTACGCACTCTTTCTCTAAATCTGCATACTCTCTTAAGCCAGCAGGAATCATTACGCGACCTTGCTTATCTGGAATCTCATCATGTGCACCGGCAAACATCACGCGCATGTAATCGCGAGCTGCTTTTGCAGTAAGTGGCGCTTGTTTTAGCTGTTCAGTAATTCGCGCAAATTCAGCAGATGGAAATACAAATAAACAACGCTCTTGTCCTTTAGTAATTACTAAACCTGATGCCAATTCATCACGGAATTTGGCGGGAAGAATCAACCGCCCTTTTTCATCTAAGCGAGGTTCATGGGTGCCAAGAAACACTTAATTGACCTCCCCTATTTGACTTACCTCGCAGAACCCCCGTCCTGCTTAATTCCCCACTTTACTCCCTTTTCCTCCATTTTCAACCACCTCTCCCCACGCGCAAGCTGCTCTGGAAAAGGGCTCCTCCACCAAGCTCTTTTGGGCATAAAAAAACCCGCCAGAGGCGGGTGGGGGCTACTTGAATCTAATTAACTACTCACCGAGATTACGACGATCCCATCTCTGCTCAAAGCCTTGGCTCCACTTACCTGGCCCTTTCTTAGGCCCAATATTCTGAGCCTTGGAGATGACCCCATTCATAAGGCCCCCAAGATTTGAGATGGCAAGAACTGCCCCAACAAGTGAGGCGATAAATCCAGCAACCCCAACAAGTGGCACTTGAGAAATTAGGCCGCCAAAGAGGATAAAAATGCCTATAAGAATTAGGCCAAAACCAATTACAACCCGGCTCCTTGAAGGGTTCTTGCCGCTAAAAGTTGAAATTAGGCGAGGATCATCAGCAGCCAGCGCCTCTTCCATCTCGGCTAGAAGCCTTTTTTCATGCTCAGATAGTGGCATAGGTGTGAGAATAGTAGAGGCGGGCCCATCTGGAAAGTCGAAAGGGTTAGAAGTTGCTATGAATCTTCTTCATCGCTCTCTCCAATTAGGCGAGCAGGTTTTATAGAGCCGCTACCAAAGCGAGCAATAGCCCGATCGATAGCAACCTGCGCCTGGCTCCATCCAAGCTCCCGCTCGCCAAGCTCTAACTGCTCAACTGCTCCACTTTGATCAACTAATTGCTCAAGTGAGACTCCTAGAAGTCGGATTCTTGAGCCAGCAATCTTGAGCGCTAGATAGAGGTCTTTAACTACTTCATAAATTTCATGGCTACCACTTATAGAGTGAGGCAGAGTTTTTGATCTAGTTAGATTTGAAAAGTCAGCAAAGCGCACCTTAAGGCCGATAGTTTTACTACGCAATTGGCGAGCTCTTAGACGAGCGGCAGCTCTCTCGGTTAAACCAAGGAGCTCTCTAAATATCTCATCTTTATCCTCTAAATCATAGGCAAATGTTTCTGCCGCGCTAATACTTTTCTCTGGAGCATCTGAAATTACTTCTCGATAATCTCTAGCCCAAGCAAGTTCATAGAGTGATACTCCAGCGCTTGGACCAAGCGCTCGCTTTAAAGTTTCAAGTGGGGTGTTGGCAATATCGGCAACTGTTCTAAGGCCCAGAGCTTGAAGCTCTTCATTAGTTTTTGGCCCCACCCCCCAGATTTCTGAAACTGGAAGTGGATGAAGAAAGGTCAAGACTCGATCATGTGCAATTTCAAGTATCCCATTTGGTTTGCAGCGCCCTGATGCTAATTTGGCAATAAATTTAGTAGTAGCAATTCCAACTGAGCAGGTTATCTTCTCTGATGCAAAAACTCTCTTCCTTATCAACTCTGCAATCTGTCGACCACTTCCAAATAATTTCCTTGAACCTGTGACATCGATAAATGCCTCATCCAGGGAGAGCGGCTCAACATGCGGGCTAAATTCAAAGAATATCTCCATAATTTTTCTAGAGACCTGTGAGTATCTCTCATGATCTGGCGGAATAAAGATTGCACTTGGCGCCATTCGCTGCGCTCTTGATACTGGCATGGCAGCTTTAATACCAAATTTTCTAGCAGCATAATTTGCCGAAAGAACTACTCCCCTAGCCCCTGCGCCAACTACTAAAGGCTTTCCTTTATATTGCGGATAATCCAACTCTGAAACTGAGGCATAGAAAGCATCCATATCAACATGGAGAATGGTGGAATGCTCGCCCATCTGCTTACTCACAGATAGCTAGGCTACGCCACTTTTGATAAGCAGCTGATAAATCCCATGCCCCAATAGCTCTAAGTGAGATACCGCGTAGCCCAGTTCTACGGGTAGCCCCGCGAATTAATAGTAGCTGCGAGTTATAGAGCACCTCGGCATAGCTATGTTGAGCGTCTTCAAAAAATGTTGCATCGCTACAGCCATATCCATCATCAAGAGTTAGAAAGATAACTCTCTTGCCAGAGCGAACTGGTGGGGTTTGTAGCGCTACTTTAACCCCAGCTACCAATACTAAAGATCCTGATCTTTGTTCTAGGAGCTGGTTAGATTTTATTGCTCCTATCTGATTGAGAAAGTCAGCATAAAACTCAATCATATGGTGAGAGATATCCATCCCTAGATACTTAACTTCATTTCTTACCAGTTCATGATCTTCTAGATCAGGTAGCCCTGTCTTAGATAAAGTGGGGGTAAAACCTAGGCTTAACTGCGAACCAGTAACTACTTTAGTTCTACTACCACCAGACCATTTATATAAATCATTTAGATGTAGTAATAAATCTCTACGATTTATCTCAGCGCCATAGAGGCGATCAAAGGCCCCCACCATTAATAAAGCTTCAGAAGTTGGTCTGCTAACTGAGCTGCGATGGACAAAGTCAGCTAGATCTAAATAAGGGCGATTAGCGATAATTGCTGATATCTCTACGCTACTAATTCCTGAGATATCGCTAAGCGATAGCCTGATACTTCTCTGATTATCACCTTCCACTCGATAGCTAATATCAGAGTGATTAATATCTAGAGGGGCGATAGTTAATCCATTTCGTCTAGCCTCATCTAATAGAAGGCGCTTTGGATACATTCCAGGTTCATGAGTTAGAACTCCGGCAAGAAATGCTGCTGGGTAATGGCGTTTTAACCAAGCAGATTGATAAGTGGGAAGAGCAAAGGCAGCGGCATGGGCTTTGCAGAATCCAAAGGAGGCAAAGGCTCTTAAGACATCCCAGATTTGAGTAATAACTTTTAACTCATAGCCTCTTGATATAGCTTGGGCAAAGAACCAATCACAGACCTCCTGCTGCCCCTCTCTACTACCAAGAGCTCTTCGTTTCTCATCGGCTTGGCCAAGAGAGGAGCCAGTTAGGGTGGCGATAATTTCAATAACTTGCTCGTGAAATACCACTACCCCTTGGGTATCACTCAAGATTTCAGCTAAATCAGGGTGGAATATCTCCCTAGTTTTAAAACCTTGGCGGGCATTTAGAAATGGAGTGATCATGTCGCTCTTTACTGGCCCTGGTCTAAAAAGTGAGATATCAATTATTAAATCAGTAAAAGTCTCTGGGGTTAACTTTCCAACTAATTCACGCTGGCCTGGGCTCTCTATTTGAAAGATACCCAAAGTCTGAGCAGATTGGATGAGCGAAAATGTTTCACTATCATCTAAAGCTATTGCATCAATATCTATTACTTTTCCAGTACTTCGCTCTATCTCAGATATGGCATAGGCCAGAGATGATTGCATTCGAACTCCTAAAATATCTAGCTTTAAAAGCCCAATAGCTTCCACATCATCTTTATCCCACTGCACCATCGGATAATTACTAGCATTTATCTCAATTGGGGCTCTCTGATATAGCTCAGCGCTGGAGATCACTACTGCGCAGGGATGCATTGCAACATTTCTAGGTAGGCCATCTAGGCGCTCTGCAAGACCTACTGCCATCTTCCAGATTGGGCTAGTTATATTTAAATTAGCAAGTTCAGGAAGATTAATTAGCGCCTGTGAAATATTGCGAGCTCTGATATGAGGAAGTGATTTAGCAACTAGATCTATCTCCATAGGAGCAAGTGATAGAGCTGCTCCCACATCTCTTATGGCATGGCGAGCTCTATAGGTATCAAACATTGCAACTGTTGCAGATCGCATCGGGTAATTTGCAAATACCTGATCATAAATTTCTAACCTTCTAGCAGATTCCACATCGATATCGATATCAGGAAGAGCTCTTCGAAGTGGAGAGCAGAAGCGCTCCATCAATAAACCTAGTGAGAGCGGTTCAACTCCAGAAATTCCTAAGAGATGACAGATTAATGATCCAGCCCCGCTTCCTCTTGCCGCTACTCTAATTCCAGAGGCTCGCGCGCGATCTGTAATATCGGCAACAGTTAGAAAATATGATTCAAAACCTAGACTCTTAATAATCTCTAACTCTTTTTCTAGTCTTTGGTTTACTTCACTATTGCTCTGGCCGTAGCGCCAATTAATGCCAGCAATTGAGCGCTGCCTTAGTTGAAGAGTTAGCTCATCTTGGTTTTTAGCCCCTAAAAGCTCAGGCTCTGGAAGATGGATAGATCCAAGGCCAATATCTTGGCTAGGTGATAGCTCTGCCTGCTTAGCAAGGTCTTGGGTAGTACTTAGTAATTTACGGCTATTTCTCTGCCCCGAAGCGCGAGTAATTATCTCTGCTAAGTGATGCATCTCTTGAGAGCTTTTAAGAAAGGCCTCGCTATTTTCGCGCTCTACGACATTTTTATGAAGCGGCAAGAGCCTTCGACTTGCATCGAGAATATCTGCTATCGGCGCATCCTGCCTTAAACACATCCTGGCAGCATTACTAAGTATCGCTGGAAGATCATTATCTTGAGCAAAACCAAACATCCTTGAGGCATGGGTAGTCGATCTTGGTCCATCTCCATAAATTAAATGAGAGACAATTTCAATTACTTGGCTTTGAAATAGTTCACGGCTATCGTTATATAGCGATAACGCTTTTTCATATTGACGATTGGTAATAGCTCTAGCAATTAAAGAGTCAGGGCCTTGTAGCGATATCAGATTACTGGTGTAGTTAGAGTGTTTCTTTAGAAAGTCTAAATCACACTCACCATAGCTTTTAAGTTCGCTAACTACCCTTACTAAAGATCTCCAGCCTTTACCTGGGGTAGCAAGTAATGTGATCCGGCTCTGATTCTTGCAAGTGATATCAACTCCAATAATTGGAGTAATTCCATTTTCAACGCAGCTCTGAGTAAATCGAATTGCGCCATATAAGCCATCACGATCAGTTAGAGCAAGTGAGCTCATGCCAAAGTCGCGCGCCTTCTCAACTAGAAGATGAGGAAGAGTGGTTCCATATTTAAATGAAAATCCACTAGCAAGATGAAGATGAGTAAAACTCATGCTGGTCTTGAGGTGGGGCGAATCTGCCAAAGGCCAGGGGTATTGCTAGCCCCCTCTGGAATTACTTCAATACGTTCTATTTCAAAAGTTTTCATCACTCCAATAGGAGCTGCCTCTACGCGCCATAAAATCCGTCCACCATCATCTGGGCGAAATAAGCCATCGCTAGCTCTATTCCACCAACCACCAGATTCACGCCAAGAGTTAAGAAGGGCGTAAATTCGATAGCGCTGACCTTTATAGGTGAACTCAATTGGCTCACCGCCAGATAGGTAGATCTCCGGCCTCTGATTCTCCATCTTTTCGAACATTTGTTCGAATACTATACCTACCCCCTGACCCCCTCAAATCTCCTTGCTATCCATATGTAATCAGACTTTTACCCGCCTTTAACCAACCCCTCCATCTCTCAAGCAAGCCCTCGAGATAGCCTTCGCACGTTCAGCGGGCCCTCCCCTTCCCGAATTAACAATTAGCAAAAAATCAACCGGAGCCTATGGAGGAAACCTTGAAACTTAAGAAAATAGTTGTGGCGCTAGCAGCAACCTCGCTAATTGCTCAGATGTCACTTGCCAATGCCAGTTTTTATTCAGATCCTGGATCTGCCGTCACTCTAACCATCCTGCATAACAACGATGGCGAATCTGCTCTCTTGCCTGATCGGTCATTTAAAACAGCGCAAGGAACACTTATTTTTGGCAGCGCTGCAGCCTTTTCATCGGTTATGAAGCGTGAGGTCAAAGCCGCTAAATCTGCAAGAAATGCTCTGCTCTCTGTTTATGCAGGCGACTCATTCCTTGCTAGCAAGAACTTGATCTGTTCTGAGCCTGCTAACAATGCATCCACTGCAACTGTCTATGATGGCGTTGCGCAATCTCTGATGCCATATGACGTTCATGTCCTAGGCAATCACGAATTTGATTATGGAACTGGATTCCTAAAACGCTATATCGAATCCTTCTCTAGCAAGAATCGCTATCCATTCATTTCAGGAAATATGGATTTTACAGCTAATGCTGACCTATCTTCCATGGTAAGCAAGAGAGAGCCGATTCTTCGCGGAATTATGATTGGCAAAAAACTTGGTCAATCTTATGTCCATAAGGATTACACCACTGGAGCAGTCTTTGGTGTGGTAAGCGCCATTACTCCCACTCTTAGAACAATCTCCTCACCTGGAACTTCTAAGCTAACAACTTCAGATATCGCCACAACTGCAGCCTTGGTAAATAAGCAAGCGGCAGAACTTCAGGCAAAGGGTGTTAATAAAATCATTTTGGTCAGCCACTTACAGGGCGTTGCCTATGACAAGCAGCTAATTGCGCTTCTAAAGAACGTTGATGTCGCTATCGCTGGAGGCGGCGATGACCTATTAACAAACCCAGATGTAGCTGAATCAATCCAATTAATTCCTGGTGAGGGCAAGCCAGTCGGCAAATATCCTGAGATGGTTAAGGATGCCGATGGCGTGGATGTTCCCCTCATCACAGCTAAAGGAAATTACAGCTATCTAGGTCGCTTTGATGTCACATTTGATGCCAAAGGCAAAGTGAGTTCCTATAACAAAACAACTTCTTATCCAAGGCGAGTTATTCCTTCATCCTCTGTCTCAAAGGCTCTAGGTGTAAGCGATGCAGTAACTCCTGATGCCAGGATTGTAAGTGCTGTTGAAGTGCCATTAAATGCCTGCTTGACAGGACTTGCTAAACCAATTGCCTCAAGTCAGATTGTCTTTGCTACCGACCGTGGTAGCTCAACAGTGCTTGGAGTAAGAACTGCTGAGACAAATGGTGGAAACTTAATTGCCGATTCCTTCCTACATGCCTATAGCACTAGAGCAGCTGGAGCAAATCTGCCTGCTGCAGGAAGTGCTAATCCAGTTGTAGCGCTACAAAATGGTGGAGGTATCAGACAAAATGGTGGAGTAACTCTGCCAACAACTGGCGCTGCAGGAGCAATTAGCCGAGGCAACACTTTTGATCTTCTACCCTTTGATAATCGACTAGTTGCGATTACAAGTGTTAGCGCTGCAGACATCAAGGAAACTCTTGAGAGATCCTGCTCTGTTGGTACATCTGGTGGCGGACAATTCCTGCAAGTGGCCGGAATGAAGGTAACCTGCTCAAGAGCTGGAACTGCGATAGTAGTTTCAAATCCAACCGGTGATTCTTATGCTGGAAATGTGACTACTGTCGGAACTAGAGTAAAGGATGTCACTCTCTTGGATGGTCGCGCACTTGTTAAAGATGGAGCAGTAGTAGCAAATGCTCCAGCTGTAACAGTTGTGACAAATACCTTCACTGCAGATGGTGGAGATAACTATCCAACGCTAGCCAAACTAGTAAAGGTTGGGTTTGGCGTCTCCTACGAACAAGCGCTCTATGACTATCTCTTAAGTTTCCCAAAGAATGCTGCGGGGCTTCCAGAGATACCATCAAGTGATGTTCGCTATAGCAAGACAACTGGGGATGGTCGTTTCACTTGGCTACCCTAAAGAAGTAATTTGATATAAATCCCCGCTAATTTAGGTAGCAACACGGCCGATGAATTAGCGGGGATTTTCATGTCTAGTGTTCTACCCTTCATTTACTAGATCTTTCTAGATTAGGGGTCTTAATGGATATCGTTTTAATACTTGGAAGAGTTCTATTCTCTCTTCTGTTCATCGCATCAGGAGTTGCTCGCTTAACAAAGCTTGAGGCCATGACGGGATATGCGCAATATAAGAAAGTTCCAGCAGCTAAGTTATCTGTGATTGTCACAGGGCTAATATTGATTATTGGCGGTCTATATGT
>JANQVH010000011.1 GCA_030730425.1 Candidatus Nanopelagicaceae bacterium | reverse complement strand
AGCTCTGTTATCTACATCAGGGAAGAATCCTTGAGTGGGGAAGCCCAGAGAAGATATTGGAGAGCCCTAAAAAGAGCGAAACAAAGGAGTTCTTACGCCGCCTCCATCAGGCAGGCAGGCTCTAGGAGGGCTTCACACTTGGGTTTTGTTGCTGATTCCAAGCCTGCCTCTAAGGCATAGACAGGAATAAAGCGGTTTGGATGTGCATTTACCCCTGTGGACAATTTATAATATAGCCATAGCCGATTCCCCAAAAGGCTAGAGGCAAAAAGAAGTTCTGACAGTTCGTCAATTTAAAGCAAAGGACTAATTCGTGGCTGTATCTCGTGCGCCCAAAAACGCAGGTAAGAAAAAGAGCGTTGCTAAAAAGAGCACGAAGAGCGTTGCTAAGAGTTCAGCAAAGAAAGACAAGAAGAGCGCTAAGTCAAAAGGCCCAAGGCTATTTCCTACAAAGGCAGAGCTTGAAGCAATGAAGCTTGCAAGGGAAGCAAAAGCTAAGCCAGCTGAGAAGAAAGGCCCTCGCCGCTTTCCTACGAAGGCAGAGCTTGAGGCATCAAAGGCTGCAGCTGCTGGAGTTAGTAAGCCTGCAGGAAAGAAGTTAATTGAAAAAGTTGATGGCGAAGAGGTTGAGCTAGAAGAAGTTGAGCTAGAAGATCTTGAGAAGTTAGTTGCCGAAACAGGGGAAGAAGTTGTTGAAGGCGCAAGTGATGTTCGAGTCGTTAATCTAAATGAGGAAGCTAAAAAAGAAGAGGGTGAGTTCACTCTTAAGGATTCTGAAGAAGATGATGCACCGCCTCAGACTGTATTAACGGCAGGTGCTACTGCAGATCCAGTAAAAGATTATCTCAAGCAGATTGGTCGAGTAGCACTTCTAAATGCTGAACTTGAAGTTGAACTTGCAATGAGAATTGAAGCTGGATTATTCGCTGAGGCAAAAATGAATTCTGGCGAGAAGATGGAGCGTTCATTTAAGCGAGAGCTGGAATGGATTGTTGAAGATGGCAAGCGCGCTAAGAACCATCTCCTTGAAGCAAACCTTCGCCTTGTGGTCTCTCTTGCCAAGCGCTATACCGGACGAGGCATGCTATTTCTTGATCTAATTCAAGAGGGAAACCTTGGCCTAATTCGCGCAGTAGAAAAATTTGATTACACCAAGGGATATAAGTTCTCAACCTATGCAACATGGTGGATTCGCCAGGCAATTACTCGCGCTATGGCAGATCAGGCAAGAACTATTCGTATTCCAGTACATATGGTTGAAGTTATTAATAAATTAGCCCGAGTTCAGCGCCAGATGCTTCAAGATCTCGGCCGCGAACCAACTCCTGAGGAGCTTGCAAAAGAGCTTGATATGACCCCTGAGAAGGTTGTTGAGGTTCAAAAATATGGTCGCGAGCCAATCTCTCTTCATACTCCACTCGGAGAAGAGGGAGATTCAGAGTTTGGTGATTTGATTGAGGATTCAGAGGCAATTGTTCCTGCAGATGCAGTTTCATTTACTCTCCTTCAAGAGCAGCTTCATTCGGTGCTAGATACTCTCTCAGAGCGTGAGGCCGGCGTTGTTGCGATGCGCTTTGGATTAACCGATGGCCAACCCAAGACCCTTGATGAAATCGGAAAGGTCTACGGGGTTACCCGCGAGCGTATCCGCCAGATTGAATCCAAGACTATGTCCAAGCTTCGCCATCCATCAAGATCGCAAGTACTACGCGATTATCTAGATTAGGAGATAGTTCATGTCAGATCGTCCAAAGATTTATGTAAAGCCCAACGGTTCAATCCGCGTGAGCGGCGCCGCTGATTTCGTTGATGCAGAGGGCAATGTTCTTGAGACAAAAGAGAACTTCTCACTCTGTCGCTGCGGACATTCTAAAGAGAAACCATTCTGTGATGGCTCACATCGAGATGCAGGATTTACCGCCGAATAACTCGCTCTGGGCAGATGGTTATAAGCAGAGCGGTAAGCAGGCAGAATTTAGTAACTCTTACGATGTAGCAATAATTGGTGGCGGGTTCTCAGGGCTATGGTCGGCCTATCACCTACTGGAGTTAGATCCTAAACTCTCGATTGTTATCTTTGAGGCAAAATCACTTGGCTATGGAGCAAGTGGAAGAAATGGTGGCTGGGTTTCATCTGATTATCCGGTCTATAGAAAAACTCTTGAAAAACGCCATGGTATTTATTCCACCAACAATCTCTTCAAAGCGCTATTTAGCGCTATTGATGAAATTGGTCAGATAGCAGGGCAGATCGCCCCCAAGGCAAGTTTTGTTAAATCTGGAACGCTTATGTTTGCAAGAAATAAAGCGCAAGAGAAGCGATTAAAAGAGAGCGCCGATTCGGAACACACATGGACGTCTGCAGTTGAGATAGGTGAGTTGATTCAGGTATCTAAATTGCGAGGGGGGTTATTTAATCCGCAATGCGCAACGGTTGATCCATTCCAACTTGTTTTGGGGCTGGCCAGATACTTAAGGCGCAGAGGGGTAGTAATCGCTGAAGGGGTATTTGCCACTCATACCGATCGTGGAGTCCTAGCAAATAGCTCATTAGTCAAGGCTCCAATAGTGATTAGAGCAAGTGAGGCATTTTCAGATCCTGGGCGCGAATTTATCCCGCTCTACTCACTAATGATTGCTAGCGAAGTTCTGCCAGAGGAGATTTGGGATCAAATCGGAGTTAAGAATCGCTTCACCTTTGCTGAAGGAACACATCTAGTTAATTACGCCCAGCGGACTACAGATAATCGCCTAGCAATTGGTGGGCGCGGAGCTAGCTATCCCTTTGGATCAAAGCTGATTGAAGCCAAGGAAATGACTAACTCTGTTCATCAAAGCTTGGAGAGAATGGCTAAGCGTTGGTTTCCAGTTTTAGAGAGGGTGAAATTTACTCATGCTTGGGGCGGGGCAGTGGCAATTACACGTAATTGGGAACCATATGTGCAATTTGATAAAGCAACTGGATATGGCCGCCTAGGTGGATATGCAGGAGATGGCGTGACTATGAGTTATTTAGCTAGCAAGATATTGGCAGAGCTAATTACTGGCAGAGAGAGTGAGATAAGTAATCTTCACTTTGTTAACGAAAAGATTAGAAAGTGGGAGATAGAGCCGCTTCGTTACTTGGCAGTTAACTCGCTAGTGAAATTAAGTGGGATTGCAGATAAAGAAGAGGCTAGAACTGGAAGACCCAGTCTGGTCTCAAAACTTATTTCGCCGTTGATTCTGCGCTAAGACGCTCAGTCTCATCATCGATGCGAGCAGCTGCGCTTGCCAGCCCATCTTGGTATTTTTTAGCATGATGAGCACAGAAAAGTAATTCAAATCCATTAGCCATAACCGCACGAACATAAGCCTGCGCTCCACAGCGATCACAGCGATCAAGAGCGCTAAGGGGAGATGAGGTAAGCAATAGATTATCGGTCATTTCTGGCCAACCTTTCCTATACTCGTTTGGTTCTAGTGGAACATCAAACCACCTCTTGCTTATTCCCCGCAGGTCGAAATCAAAGTTTTTTCTCATAATTGATGACTTTATTCACTGAATATCGAAATCCTCACCCCACTCGGCGCGTATTAAGAGACTCCTTGGATCTCATAGATACCCTTGCCCATCGTGGCAGAGACTCAGAGCGCAGATCAGGTGCGCAGCGTAGAAAAGTCTTACTCAGCAAAAGATCTCTCAGTATTAGAAGGTCTTGATGCTGTTCGTAAGCGCCCAGGAATGTATATCGGTTCAACCGATGGGCGCGGCCTTATGCACTGCCTCTGGGAGATTATTGATAACGCAGTTGATGAATCCTTGGCAGGTTATTGCAAGAAGATTGAGATTAATCTAGAAAAAGATGGATCGATTGAGGTTCATGATGATGGACGAGGTATCCCGGTTGATAAGGAACCTAAAACAGGACTTACCGGAGTAGAAGTTGTGATGACCCGGCTACATGCTGGTGGAAAGTTTGGTGGGGGATCTTATGCGGCAACTGGTGGCCTTCATGGAGTGGGAGCATCTGTTGTAAATGCTCTGGCATCTCGCCTTGATGTTGAAGTAGATCGTGATGGAAAGATTTATTGGATGTCATTTAAACGCGGCGTTGCTGGAATCTTTGATGGCGATGGCCCTAATGCACCATTTGAACCTAAGTCAGGACTTCGCATAATTGGAAAAGTCTCTGCAAAGATAACTGGAACAAGAATTAAGTGGTGGTCAGATAAACAGATATTTCTAAAAGATGCACAGCATGATTTAGAGGAGATCTACACCAGGGCTCGTCAAACTTCCTATCTAGTTCCAGGCCTTACTCTGATTGTTAATGACAATCGCAGTAAAGAAAAGAGCTCCGAGACTTTCTTTCATAAAGGAGGAATCTCGGAGTATTGCCACTTTATTCAGCCTGATGAGGCAGTGGGAGATGTAATTCGCTTAACTGGGGAAGGCCATTACCAAGAGACAGTTCCGGTTCTTGATGAAAAGGGCCATCTTGAGCCTCAAGAAGTTGAGCGAGATATGGGCGTTGATATCGCTATTAAGTGGGGTAATGGCTATGAGAGCACAGTTCGCTCCTTTGTAAATATTATTGCAACTCCAAAGGGTGGAACCCATGTTCAAGGCTTTGAAAAGGCTTTAGTGAAAACTTTTAACGAATTCCTCCGCGCCAAAGGAGTTCTAAAAAAGAATGAGCTTGATGTAATTAAGGAAGATATCATCGAGGGGTTAACTGCAGTTGTAACAGTTCGGATGCAAGAGCCGCAATTTGAAGGTCAGACCAAAGAGGTTCTAGGAACTCCTGCAGTAACAAAGATTGTGACTCAAGTAGTCTCAGATGAGCTTAAGAAGTTTTTTACGACCACTAAGCGAATCGATAAGGCAAATGGGCTAATTGTTTTAGAGAAAGTTGCCAATGCCTCAAGAACTCGTATTTCATCGAGAGCTCATAAGGAGTTGCAACGAAGAAAGAACGCCCTTGAGAGCTCATCACTTCCTGCCAAGCTCTCTGATTGTCGCTCTGAGGATGTTTCGCGAACTGAGCTATTTATTGTTGAAGGTGAATCAGCTCTTGGAACTACTAAGGCTGCAAGAAATTCTGAGTTCCAAGCAATCTTGCCTCTTAAGGGAAAGATATTAAATGTTCAAAAGGCCTCGCTATCTCAGATGCTAGATAACGCAGAGTGCGCAGCAATAATCCAAGTAATTGGGGCTGGATCTGGAAAATCATTTACCCTAGAAGATGCTAGATATGGAAGAGTCATTCTGATGTCAGATGCTGATGTTGATGGGGCTCACATCAGATGTTTAATGCTCACTCTGCTCTATCGTTATATGAAGCCGCTAATTGATGATGGACGAGTCTTTGCTGCAATTCCGCCACTTCATCGCATTGAAGTTATTGGCGGGGGCGGCAAGAAGGGAGAGGTGCACTACACCTACTCCGATGATGATATGAAAAAACTATTGACCGAGTTGAAGAAGCAAGGCAAGAGATGGAAAGAGCCACTTCAGCGCTATAAAGGCCTTGGCGAGATGGATGCCGATCAGCTCCGTGAGACGACTATGGATCCTGATAAGCGCACACTAAGAAGAATTACCATTAAAGATGCAGCAGCAGCCGAGAGGATCTTCGAGCTATTGATGGGTAATGAAGTTGCTCCTAGAAAAGAATTTATAGCAACTGCAGATATCGATCGCGAAAGAATTGACGCTTAAGCAATTAGGGTACGTCGCTCCGTTGCGTATTTGGCGCTAACTTCACTTAACTCATCTGATACTTGATTTCGTAGGGCCTCTTCACTCTTTAGTAGAGCTGTGAGCTTGGAGATAGTGGCTTTAAGCTCTTTAGCCTCAGTATCTAGCTCAATCTTTGACATCTTTGTTAACCTTCTAAGCGGCATATCCAGGATGTAGGTAGCTTGTTCATCGCTTAGCTTAAAGCTCTTTATGAGTGATTCCTTTGCTTCATTTGCATCATCGCTTCCTCTAATGATTTTTACTACTTTATCGATATCGAGAATTGCCTTTAATAATCCTTCAACTAGGTTTAAGCGAGCAGAGGCTTTAGTTTTTCTAAAATTAGACCTTCTTGTTACTACCTGGATTCGATGATCAATAAAGACCTGAAGCAGTTCCTTCAAACCCAGAGTCTTTGGCTTGCCATTAACTAGAGCAACAGCGTTTATAGAGAAGGCATCCTCAAGCGGGGTGAGCTTATAGAGGTTTTCTAGCACTGCCTCTGGCTCAAAGCCATTTTTAACCTCAACAACAACCTTTGTTCCAGATTGTCCATCGGTTAGATCGATAATGTCTGAGATGCCTTGAATCTTCTTTGATTTAACTAGATCGCTAATTCGCTCAACAACTTTTTCAGGGCCAATATTAAATGGAAGTTCGGTGATGGTAATTCCTGATTTACGAGCACTGACCTTGCCAATTTCAACTTTGGCGCGAACTTTAAAAGCCCCCTTGCCACCTTGATAAGCCTCAAGGATGCCCTCTTTGCCGATAATGCTTCCCCCGGTTGGAAAATCTGGCGCCGGAATGAATTTCATTAACTGCTTTAAGGTCGCGCTAGGATTTTCAATCAAGTGTTTTGTTGCTTGTATTACTTCACCTAAGTTATGAGGAGCCATATTTGTGGCCATTCCAACGGCAATACCTGTTGCGCCATTAACCAAAAGATTAGGAAAGGCTGCAGGTAGTACCAATGGTTCTAATATCTGTCCATCATAATTTGCACCAAAATCGACGGTATCTTCATCGGCTTCCTCGACCATCATTAGCGCCGCGCTTGCAAGTCTTGCCTCCGTATAACGCATAGCTGCGGGCCCAGCATCAAGTGAGCCAAAATTTCCATGGCCATCAACTAATGGCAGACGCATTGAAAAGTTCTGCGCCATTCGCACCAAAGCGTCATAAATTGCTCCATCGCCATGGGGATGTAATTTGCCCATCACCTCGCCAACAACGCGCGCGCTCTTAACATGGCCTTTATCTGGACGTAGCCCCATCTCAGACATCTGGTGGAGAATTCTGCGATGCACTGGCTTTAATCCATCTCTGGCATCAGGAAGTGCTCTGGAGTAAATAACAGAGTAGGCATACTCTAGAAATGAATCTGACATCTCTGATGAGACATCGATATCAACAATTTTTCCTGGGAACTCTCCTGGCTTAGCAGCTACTACTTTCTTGCCCGAGCTCTTGCCTGAATCTGATTTAGCCATGGCGTGATTCTGCCAAGTAAAGTATGAATTACTTGGGATTGACGCTCGGTCTAGCCCCGATAGTTGTGACACATCCACTGGCCAATGAATTTCCAGCCTTTAGAGATGATTCTAAATCTTTAGATTCAATCCATCTTCCAATAAATCCAGCAGCAAATGCATCTCCGGCTCCTGTGGAATCAATTGCAGTAATTGGCAGAATCGGAGAATTTATTATCTGCTTCCCCCTTGATTTACCCATTGCCCCTTGGCTATTTGTAGTTATAACAACCGTTTCGACATCTTTAGAGAGTTCATTTAGCGCACTTTTAACATCACTTTCTCCAGTTAGAAACTCTGCCTCAGCCTGATTCATAATTAATAGATCCATTAAATTACATCTCTTTCGACAGGCATCTACCCCAAGATTGCTCATTACTCCAACTGATCCAGGATTAAAGAAGATCTCTAAATTAGCCTCTCTCATCTCATTGACCATTCTTAGAACACCATCTTGGGAGAGGGGATTAAAGAGGGCATAGCCAGAGAGAAAAACAGCGCCAAATCTAGAGAGATCAGGCAGATCTAATTCACTAAGACCAGAATTTGCTCCTCTATCTGGAAACATTGAACGCTCACCATTTTGATCAACTAGCACGACCACAATTCCAGTTCTATGCTCTTTTAATAACTCTGGCTTATATTCAATATTCCAAGTATCAAACTCATTGGCAATGACTCGACCAGCAGCATCATCTCCAATGCGACAGACGTAGAAAACCTTATGGCCAGATGAGGCGAGCCAGGTAGCAGTATTTGCTGCAGCTCCGCCGCCATGAGTTGAGATTTGAGAGACTGTGTCACTACCAAGATACATCTGCCCTTGCATCTTAACAATTACATCAAGCATGGCATCGCCAATGCAGAGAATTTGAGCCATAGTTATTTAAGAGCTACTGCAATCTGAGCTGCGAGAGCAGCATTTGCCTTGATTATCTCAATGTTTACTCTTAGAGATTCACCTTTGGAATTGGTATGGAAATAATCTAGAAGAAATGGAGTAACAGCTTTTCCAACTACTCCATCTATCTTTGCTTTGGAAAGACCATCGAAGAGAAGTTGATCATGTAGAGCCTTATCCATTTGGTTACTAACCGGATTAGCAACAATTAGAGCAGACTTATTTATGGCAACATCGCCTCGAGCTCTCCAGATTTGGGCAATATCTCGCGCCGTTTCTACTCTATGTTCTAATTCAAAGCCAGAGTCAGTGAGATAGAAGCCAGGAAACTTATTTGTCTTATAGCCAAGAATGGGCACCGATAGAGTTTCAAGTCTTTCTAAAGTAGCGCTGACATCGAGAATAGATTTTGCTCCAGAGCAGACGATTAAAACTGGTGTATTTGCTAAGGCTAGAAGATCTGCCGACTCATCCCAGCTCTGCCAAGCTTCACGATGGACTCCGCCTAAACCTCCGGTAGCAAAAAGGGAGATACCGGCCATATTGGCAATATGTGATGTGGCAGCAACTGTTGTAGCGGCGCTCTTTTTCTGAGTAGAAATAACTGCCAAATCTCTTATCGATGCCTTCAAGATATTTTCATCGTTTGCGATGCGAGTTAGTTGATCAGGCTCTAGTCCTATGTGAATCTGGCCATCGATAATTGCAATTGTTGCTGGCGTTGCGCCGGCTTCGATAACGATTTGCTCAACTTCAAGGGCCACCTCAAGATTCTTAGGCCGGGGGAGTCCATGAGTAATAATTGTCGATTCCAGAGCAACTATTGGGCTCTTATCTCCAAGGGCTTTAGCTACCGCCTCTGAGTATTTGATCATTAGAGGTCAAGGTTACTGGAAAGATAGGGCAGTGGCCTACCTGCTCTCAGATTTATCTCAATCGATATTTGCAACACTTGGGGTATCTAACTGCATTAATTCTTTAGGGCTTAGCAATAATGAGGGTCAGAGAGAGTGCTTGCTTCTAGTAGATGGCATGGGAGTTAATGCGCTAGAGCTAGTTAGTAAAGAGCTACCAATATTTTCGCAAGTTAAAAACCATAGCCAATTGCAAGCTACTTTCCCTTCAACAACTTCTGCCAGTTTGACCTCCCTTGGTACAGGTTGCGCAGTTGGAGTTCATGGAATGGTTGGTTACACAATGCGAGTTCCAAATAGTGGAACTCCGGAGCGTTTGTTAAATGCTCTTAAATGGGATGAACGAGTAGATCCTTACATCTGGCAATCAGAGGCAACTTTATTTGAGCGAGCAAAGAAGCAAGGAGTTAAGGTCTCTCACATTGCAGCAAAACGTTATCAAGAAACGGGCTTTACTAGGGCGGCTCTACGTGGCGCCGATTACTATGGAGTTAATCAGGTAGATGAGATGGTTGATCAAGCAAAGAGCGCTCTTAGTAAAACTAGATCTTTTGCCTATCTATATTTAAATGACGTTGATGATGCCTCGCATCGCGAAGGGTTAGGCTCTGAGAAGTTTCACTATGCCATGGCAAAGAGCGCAGATTTAATCTTGAAACTCATTGAAAACTTGCCTAAAGGAAGCCGGCTATGGATTACATCCGATCATGGAATGATTAATAGAGATGATTATGTAGTTTTAGGGAAAGAAAATGACTTGCTCAAAAACGTCGATTTACTTGGGGGCGAACCAAGAGTGCGCTATCTCTATCTAAAGCCAGGTAGCGTTGATGAGACAAAGTCACAGTGGCAGGAGTTCTTTAAAGAAAAAGTGACTCTCTACACTCGGCAAGAAGCCATTGCTTTAAATCTATTTGGCCCTGAAGTATTAGATAAGAATCTGGATCGAATTGGTGATTTGATCGCTATTGCCAACGGCGAGTTCATAATGGTTGAGGCTGAGAGGCAAGAGCTGCAACTATCTATGGTCGGACATCATGGGGGAACTACTCAAGCTGAGACTGCAATACCTTTATTAAGCGCTGATATTTAAGTCTTTACTCTTCCTCTTGCTCATCTTTCTTCTTGCCTCGCCCAAACATAATGTCATCCCAGGATGGAATTGAAATTCTCTTAGTTACGCCATCTTTCTTAGCATCAGGAGCAATCTCTTTTATCGAACTTGTCTCCTCAAGAAGGTTTGGATCAGTTCTCACCGCAACTAAACGAGGCGGCTGAGAAGTTTCTCCCTCCATTGGAAAGAGAACTCCATGATCACTTAATCGATCATTTTTCGGTGCGCTCTTCTGTGAAACTTCTTCGCCATTAATCCATCTAGCGCCATCATCTCTTGAGTGGAGAGTTCGTTTATTTGCATCAAAGCTCCAAGTTGCCTCAGATTGCCCATCTCTTGATGGATAGGTGAGAACTAGATGCCAAGTTCCATCATCTAGCCTCCAGGTATTCCAAGAGATCTGATTCATATTGACGCCTCGAGGAGCAAGACGTTGAATGACTAATTCTGAGAGGGGAAGAGATGTTCCCTTCGGTGAAGCCTTCTCTGCAAGTTCAATAATCCAAGCGCGCTCCTGCAATATTGGACTTGCATAACGCTCAACTTTTTCAATTGATAATCCTGAGATGCGAGCAACTTCAACAAAGCTTTCGCCAGCTCTCAGGCGAGCTTGAATCTCTTTGATTGAATATTGTGGAGCGCTCTCAACTACTGTTGCTAAACGGCGTTCGTTAACAGCAGCGCGCAAAGTATCGCTAACTCTTAGTGAGAAATTATTTCCTTCGCCATCACTTAGCTCTAAATGTTCTCCATCTTGAGAGCGTGAGATAAAGCGCAAGTCAGTCATGGGTAAAGATTGCCATAAGAGTAGGGAAATCTGAGGGAAATTACCCTTAGAGTTGAATTACTTTTGCCTTCCAAAGGCTAAGAAATGGTAGAAGTGAAAGTAGAGCAATTAACATGCAGATAACCGGCACTATAAATGCGACAGTTGAGCCGTATGTGTCAATGATGTATCCAGTAATTGCAGCAGGGATGGCCCCACCAAGATTTAGCGCAGAAATTGACCAAGCCAACACTTCAGTAGTGCGCTTAGGGCTAACCGAACGCTCAGCAACAGCAAATCCAGCTGTTAGTAGGGGAGCAATTCCTAGACCATTAAGAAATAGCGCAATTGCCAGAATTGTTAAATTCCCAGTAAATAACTGCGCTGCTATATAGATCGGAAGAGTAAGTAGAGCTAGAGCAAAAACTGAAATAACAAATCTTCGCGCCTCATTAATCTTCCAATGCAGGGATCCACTTATAAAGGCCGAAATTCCAGAGCTAAATGACCAGATAGCTATATAGAAACCGCTATATTCACGAATCCCAAATTCATCAAGATAGCCAACAAGGACTAAACCAGTTGATCCAAAGAATGCTCCAACTGCCATCATGGGAATAAAGAGAGCTTGAATGAATCTATCTTTTATAAGCAATGAATGATCATCTCCGACTTGACGGGGATGAGCTGGAGGTTGAGTTTTTCGCTGCGAGAGAAAGAGCAGCGTTCCAACGCTGATAAATCCCATAGCAGTAAATATCGCAGCCTCTGGAAAGAAGTAAGAAGCGGTAATTGCAGCAAGAACTGGGCCGCTAGTAAAAATCACTTCATCTACAAGCGCTTCAAAAGAATATGCAGTATCAATGAGCTTTCGATCATCACCAATTACATGAATCCAGCGCCTTCTAACCATCTGCCCTGAGCCAATAACAAAGGCTTCAAAGATTATCGCTGAGGTAAACCAACTCCAGGTAGGAGCATCGCTCTTAACTAGATAAACAAAGAGTCCAAGGAAAATTAGATGTACTGGGGCGGTTATAGATAGAACTTTATTTTGGCCAATTTGATCTGCAACCCTAGACCAAAGCGGTGTGGCTACCGATAAGACAAGTGATGCCACCATAGATAAAGCGCCAGCTAGGGCATAAGAGCCAGTCTCTGCAACAACAAATAGAACAATTGCTATGTAAAGCATTGAGATTGGCATACGCAATATGAAGCCTGCAAAAGAGAAATTCCAACCTCCGGGCACGGCAAATAGTCTTTTGTAGGAGGTGAGCATGAAGGTAAGTCTACTTGGCATCGATGAAACTATGATTAGATTGGAATATGTCGCTAAACCTTGAGTTATTAGCCCTTGCCGAGAAAGTTGCGCTAAGCGCTGGGGAGTTACTCTTGGATAGACCTAATAAGTTTGAATTAGATGAAAAAAGTGGTGCTCTTGATTTTGCCACCCAGAAAGATCACCAAAGTGAAGCTTTGATTGTAAGCCAGATTCTTAATCAAAGGCCTTTGGATGGATTAATTGGCGAAGAGGGGGCAAATAAAGAGAGCGAATCTGGAATTACTTGGGTAATTGATCCAATCGATGGAACTGTAAATTATCTTTATGACCTACCTGGCTGGTGCATCAGTATCGCAGCAAAAAACAAGGAAGAATTTATAGCAGGTGTGGTCTATTCACCTACAACAAATTCACTCTGGAAAGCATCAAAATCAAATGGAGCTTTCCTTAATAATTTACCAATTAAGTGTAATAATCCAGTAAGCCTTGATCGAGCTTTAGTAGGTACTGGCTTTGCATATGACATCAATAATCGTAAAGTGCAAGCAAAGATAATTGAAGAACTACTTCCAAAGGTAAGAGATTTAAGAAGACTTGGTGCATGCGCTGTTGATATCTGCCATGTAGGAAGTGGCTCACTTGATGCCTACTTCGAAGAGGGAGTTAATGAATGGGATTATGCTGCGGCATCGCTAATCGCCCAAGAAGCAGGGGCCACTTTTTCAGTTACTAAGGCAAGAGATGGATCTTCAAGGAGTTCGGTAATTGTCGCTGGCCCATTTCTTCATGCCGCCCTTAGCGCCCAAATCCAGGGGCGATAGCTCACTTTCTGCCCTTATTTTTAGGGATTTAGCACTTAGCCTCAAGGTATGGCAAGATACGCCGAGTTGTTAGGCCAATCCCTTGGAAAAGGCCTGAAGGATAAGTAAAGACCAATTGTGAGGACAAAATAATGAACGTGCTCGATGCGCTAGATGCCGCCTCTCTCCGTAAGGACCTACCTAACTTCCGTCCCGGTGATGAGTTAAAAGTTCATGTCCGTGTTATTGAAGGCAGCAAGAGCCGTATTCAGATTTTCCAAGGACTAGTAATTGCCCGTCAAGGATCTGGAGTTCGTGAGACTTTTACAGTTCGCAAAATCTCCTATGGAGTTGGCGTTGAGAGAATTTTTCCAGTTCACGCACCTGTTATTGAAAAGATTGAAGTAGTAAGAAAAGGCGAAGTTCGTCGCGCCAAACTCTTCTATCTCCGTGATCTTCGTGGCAAAGCTGCCAAGATTCGTGAGCGTCGCGGGGCAGATGACCTAGAGGTTTTGTATTCAACTTCAACAACAAATCCAGTTGAAGAAGTTGTGCCAGTTGTAGAGGTAGTTGAGGTAGCTGCTCCAGAGGCTGTAGTTGAAGAGAGCATTGCTCCAGAGAGCGCGCAAGTAGCAGAGGAAGCAACTCCTACTGAAGCTGAACCAACTAAGTCTTAAAGCCCAGAGTAATGTCGCCTAAAGCGAGGGGCAGTAGCCTTCGCGAGCTACCTATTCTCATTATCTCGGCGCTAGTTCTCTCTATCATCGTTAAAACTTTCTTCATCCAATTCTTCTATATCCCCTCAGGCTCTATGGAGAACACCCTTCAGGTTAATGATCGAGTGGGAGTAAACAAGTTCGGAGCCCTCTTTAGTGATATTAAGCGAGGCGAAGTTGTAGTTTTTAGAGATCCAGCTAATTGGCTATCACCAAATTATGATGATTCCTCTGGGATTCGCAAAGTGATAAAGGATTCCTTAGTTTTCGTTGGAGTGCTGCCAGATCCATCTAAGCAATACTTGATCAAGAGAGTTATAGGAGTTGGCGGCGATAAAGTTCGCTGCTGCGGCAAAGATGGAAAAGTTGAAGTCAATGGCGTGAGTATTAATGAGCCTTATATCTATGAAGGCGATAAGCCCAGTGATTCAGAATTTGAAGTAGAGGTTCCGCAAGGATTTATCTGGGTCATGGGAGATCACCGTGGAGCTAGCGCAGATTCTCGCTTTCATACCGATGATCCTAATAAGGGAATGGTTGCCCTAGATAAAGTTACAGGGCGGGCGACATTTATTATCTGGCCATTTTCCAATCTGGCAATTCTTGAAAAGGGCGAAGATCTCTCGAAGATTCCTGTTAAAAGCTCCAAGTAATTTATGATTGAATCAAGACTGCTTCAATCAGGATTAAGTAAAATTGCGGGAGTCGATGAGGCTGGCAGAGGGGCATGCGCTGGACCATTAGTGGTGGCAGCTGTGATGCTAAAAGATATAAATGATGTGAAGCTAGCTAAGGTGCGTGATTCAAAAGAGCTAAAGCCAAGTCTGCGAGAAGAGTTATTTGAAGTAATAGTTGAGCAAGCACTTGATTACTCAATCATTGAAATTCCAGCATCAGAGATAGATGCCATTGGTCTACATAAAGCAAACCTTGAGGGAATGCGCAGGGCGATTAATGCTCTAGAAATTGAGCCAGAGTATGTCCTAACCGATGGCTATCAGATTTCTGGACTTCGCTGTGAATCCCTTGCTATCTGGAAAGGAGATCAAGTTGCTATTTCAATATCGGCAGCATCGATACTTGCCAAGGTTTATCGAGATCGAATCATGGTCAAACTAGATGTTCTCCATCCTGGCTATCACTTTGCTGAGCATAAAGGATATGTCACAAGGGCTCATGAGAGATCGTTAAGTGAATTAGGTGTTACTACTATTCATAGAAAGTCATATGCAAATATCCAGGCCCTAATCAACAAGTAGGGTTATTCACATCTAGCTAATGATTTGAAAGGCGTTAACGCTTCTAACTCTTATTCTCTAGCAATGATTGATCTAGAAAATCAGATAAAAGATGACTTAGAGATTCAAGCTCGGTTAAAGCTCTTTAGCGCTATTGAGCCAGGCAGCATCACCTGGACGATTGAGTTAAAGCGTTATGGCGCAGTGGAGCTGGTGGAGCGGATCATCCATGGGGCATATGAGAAGGTAAATAAAGCATCTGTAGGAATTCGCCAGGTACTCATTGATACCTCTGCGCAGGCGCTTTGGGAGGAGATTGAATTTGCTGAAGCAAGATTTATTACACCAAGTTCAAAGTATTGGCCTACATCTCTAAATGACTTGAGCAATCCACCTATTGGCTTGATCATTAAAGGAGCTAATCTGCCAGCACAATCTATCTCCATCGTTGGGACAAGAAAGCCAACGCTCTATGGGGCAAGAGTTGCTAGTGAATTTGCAAGTGGTTTTGCAGATCGTAATTGGGCGGTTGTTAGTGGGGGAGCATATGGAATAGATACCCATGCTCATCGTGGCTGTTTAGCTGCAGAAGGTTCAACATTTGCAGTCCTTGCATCTGGAGTATCTGTTAACTATCCAGCTGGAAACAGTAAAATCTTCTCTGAATTACAAGAAAGTGGAGCACTTATCTCTGAGGTAATGCCAAGAGTTGGGGCAAGAGCTGAGAGATTCTTAACTAGAAATAGATTAATCGCCGCGCTTTCAAAGGGAACTATCGTTATCGAAGCTGCATTTAGAAGTGGCTCTCTTAGAACTGCCCGTGATGCTGCCGAGATAATGCGACCTGTAATGGCAGTTCCCGGACCAATTACCTCACCTACTAGCGATGGTTGTCATCGCTTAATTGGTGAGCGCTTAGCGGAGATAGTTACCTCAGTTCCAGATGCCCTCGAGTTAATGTTGCCAATTAGTAGCCAAAAGACGGGTACCCTTGGCGGTGATGACACATAAAGCTGCCTTTGTTGCAATTGTTGGCAGGCCCAATACTGGAAAATCAACGCTTGTTAACGCTCTAGTAGGCGAAAAAATTGTAATTACCTCGCATCATCCAAATACCACTCGAAACGCTATCCGAGGAATTGTTACCCGTCCTGATTTTCAATTAGTAGTAGTTGATACCCCTGGAGTTCATAAGCCAAAGACCCTACTTGGCGGGGCCCTTAATTCAATTGTTAATGAGAATATGGAATCAGTTGATGCCATTGTGCTCTGCATTCCTGCAGTTGAAGCAATAGGGGCAGGTGATCTCTTTATCGCCAAGGAGATGGCGCGCCATCGAAGCGCTAAGAAAATCTGCGCAATAACAATGATTGATATGGCCAAGAAAGCTCTAATGCCTGAGCAATTAATAGCTGCTAGTAAATTAGCTGAGGATGCAGGCTTTGCTTGGGATGAGGTAGTTCCCTTATCTGCCAAAACTGATGATCAAGTTCAATTGCTGATGGATCTGCTAGCAAAATACGCCCCAGAATCCCCACCCTTTTATCCAGCTGATATGAGCTCTGATCAAGAGCTAAATACTCAGATTGCAGATCTAATTAGAGAGGCTGCTATTGAAGATGTTTTTGAGGAGGTGCCCCACTCAATTGCAGTTTTAATCGATGAAATCTCAGAGCGTGATAAGCGAGAAGAGGGCGACACTCCATTTTTTGACATTCATGCCTCAATTATTGTTGAACGAGATAGTCAGAAAGCGATAATCATTGGCCATAAGGGAGAGAGACTTAAGCAAGTAGGAATTGTGGCTAGAGGTGAGATTGAAAAGAAATTAAAGGCTCGAATTTTTCTTGGCCTTCATGTAAAAGTTATGGCTAATTGGCAGAGCGACTCTAAGGCCTTACTAAAGTTGGGATTTACCCGGTAACAACTGGGGTTTCAGACTTTTTACTAGCAAAATAAGAACCGATTAAAACCAAGGGAAGACCGATAGTAATAGCCAAAGTTAGCTTTTCATTGAGAATTATGATTCCAAGGATCACAGCAACCGCCGTGTTTGGATAAACGACAAGAGATGCTCGAGCAGGGCCAATTTCTTTCAAGACGATAAAGAAAATCCAGAAGGCAAGGCCTGTAGAGAAGATTCCAAGGGCTGCAGTTGCGCTAATAGCCTCAATTGATGGACTCTGAGTTGGCAAATTAAATGCAGCAAAGGGAGCAAAGAAAATAAGAGCAATGATCATAGATAATCCATTGATAGCTACTCCAGAGATTTCAGGAGCTCTCCTAGTAATCATATTTACTGCCCAGGCATAAGAGATAGATGCAACTAGTACCATTGCAATTGCAATCGCGCTATCAAAGTCATTTAAGGATTCAATTCCCACAAGCAATGCCACGCCTAACAACCCCATAGCAATACCAAAAATTCTGGTGCGATGAGCTGCCGTCGAATCACCGCTGTGATGAGCAAAGAGCGTTGCCCAGATTGGAACTGTCGAAACCAAGAGCGCAACCAATCCTGATGAGAGATCCTTCTGAGCGGTAGTAATTAAATACCATGGAATTACCATTTCAAGAACAGAGTAGAACAAAATATATGGCCAGTACTTAAGAGCTGGCCGGATAGATTTTTCATATAGGGCTACTGGAATCAAGAGAAGGGCTCCAATAGCAAGGCGAGCAAAAACAATTACTGGAGTTGAAAGCTCTTCAACTGCAACTTTCATAAATAGATAGGGAACGCCCCATAGCAGACCAACTAGGGCAAAGAGCACCCAACCTTTTCGTGACATTTACTTTATTAGACTCCGATATAACTCGATGGTGGCTTTGGCAACCTTATCCCATCCGAAGTGCTCAATTGCGCGGATTCGCCCTGCTTGACCGTATTTAATAGATAGTGATTTATCTGACATTAATTTATTAATCGCAGAAGCAAGGAAATCTTCAAACTCTGACGGATTAGATGAGTAATCAACTAATAATCCAGTTTCATTATTAACTACTACCTCAGGAATACCTCCAACTTTAGATGCCACAACTGCGGTTTCACAGGCCATCGCCTCTAAATTAACAATTCCTAGCGGCTCATAGATTGATGGACAGAGAAACACTTGAGCTCCCGTAAGAAGAGCAGTTAACTCTTCACGATCTAGCATCTGCTTAATCCAAATGATATTTCCTCGCTGCTTTGATAGCTCTGCAATGAGTTGCTCAACTTCAGCGCCAATTGCTGGTTCATCAGGTGATCCTGCGGCGAGCACTAGAGAGTAATCCTTGGAAACCTTCTGCCAAGCACGAAGCAAATGAGCAAGACCCTTCTGCCTAGTTATTCTTCCAACAAATAAACCATAAGGTGAATTAATCCCATACTTCTTCAAAACCTCTGAATTTGGATTAGGAGCAAAGGCCTTGGTATCTATCCCATTTCTAATCGTCACAACTTTATTGGTATCTATCTTGGGATAGGCCTTTAATACATCAGCTCTCATACCATCGCTAACTGCGATGATGGCAGATGCGCTCTCATAGGAAATCTTTTCAGCCCATGATGAAATTTGATATCCACCACCTAGCTGTTCAGCTTTCCAAGGGCGAAGAGGTTCTAGAGAGTGGGCGGTAATGACATGGGGAATACCAAATATTTTCATCGCTAAATATCCAGCTAGATTCGCATACCAAGTATGGGAGTGCGCAATATCCATCCCCTTTAGATTTTTAGCAATATCGCTGTCAAGTAGAAGGGTTTGAAGCGCTGGATTTATCGTAGAAAACTCTTTGGTTAGCTGGTAATTGGTGGCATCACTTCTTGCCCCACCAAAGCAATGAACGAAGCTCTCGATATCTCCACTCTGCTTGAGAGCTGAGACTAGGTTTGCGATATGAACCCCGGCTCCACCATAGATTTCAGGGGGCCACTCACGAGTAATCATGGCTACTTTGACCTTAGCGCTGCTCACCTGCCAAGAGTATCGTTAGACATATGGCCCGCTTAGATCTTCCATTAGGAATAGTGCTTGCTGGTGGCGAGGGTAAGCGCTTGATGCCATTAACAGCAGATAGAGCAAAGCCGGCAGTTCCATTTGGCGGCTCTTATCGTTTAGTTGATTTTGTTCTCTCCAATCTTGTTAATGCTGGATTTTTAAGAATTGCAGTTCTTACGCAATACAAATCACATTCACTTGATAGGCATATAACCACAACATGGAGAATGTCTACCCTACTTGGAAACTACGTCACCCCTGTTCCAGCGCAGCAGAGACTTGGTCCACGTTGGTATACCGGAAGCGCTGATGCGATTTTGCAGAATTTCAACTTAATCCATGATGAGAACCCAAAACATGTAATCGTCTTTGGCGCGGATCACGTCTATCGGATGGATCCGAATGCAATGTATATAAGTCACTTGGAGAGTGGAGCTGGAGTAACAGTTGCTGCAATTCGAGTGAAGCGATCTGAGGCTTCAGAATTTGGAGTTATTGAACTTGATAGCGATGGAGTTACTATAAAAGCATTTCATGAAAAGCCTAAAGATCCCCCAGCAATGCCAGGTCATCCTGATTTATCTTTGGTCTCCATGGGTAATTACATCTTTCGTCGCGACGCGATGGAGGAGGCTCTGATTCTTGATTCGGAAGATGTTGACTCCCGTCATGACTTAGGTGCAAACATCATTCCTGCTATGACTAGAGCTGGCCTTGCAAAGGTTTATGACTTTGCAAATAATGTGGTGCCGGGTGAGACTGAGCGCGATAAAGGTTACTGGCGTGATGTAGGAAGCATTGATAGTTATTTTGATGCACATATGGATTTAGTCTCGCCACTACCTATTTTTAATCTTTATAATCGTCAGTGGCCAATTCTTACCAATCCACCATCTCTTCCTCCGGCAAAGTTCTCAGAGCGCGGTATTGCATTTGATTCAGTTGTTGGCGCTGGATCTATCATCTCTGGCGGCGAACTACGCAGAACTGTTGCCTCCTATGATGTCTATGCTGGTCGCGACTCTGTAGTTGAGAGCTCAGTACTTATGCCGGCTGTGCGAATAGGGGATGGAGCTAGAGTTAAAAATGCAATCTTAGATAAGAGCGTAATTGTTGAACCTGGGGCCAGTATTGGATTTGATATAGAGAGAGATCGCCAGCGCTTCACAGTTTCACCTGGTGGAATAGTTGTAGTTGGAAAAGGCGTGGTAGTTACGCGGTAAATTCATTGATAATTTTGCAATGCGCTAGAATCTCTACCTGAGTCAGAGCTGATTCAAATCCATTATCTAATCGGAGTAATTCATATGCGTTTCGGTGTGCTTACAGGCGGCGGAGATTGTCCCGGACTTAATGCAGTCATTAGAGCAGTAGTGCGCAAGGGCGAAAAAGAATACGGCTATGAGTTCATCGGTTTTCGTGATGGATGGAAAGGCCCGCTAGAGGGGCTTACGATGCCGCTAAATATTGCGGCTACCCGAGGAATTCTTCCACGCGGTGGAACTATTCTTGGTTCATCTCGCACCAATCCATTTAAGATTGAAAATGGAGTAGAGCGAATCAAAGAAAATCTTGCCAAGATGAATATCGATGCCCTAATTGCTATTGGCGGAGAAGATACTTTAGGAGTTGCTACAAAATTAGATGCTCTAGGTGTAAAAGTAATTGGCGTTCCAAAGACCATTGATAATGATCTAAATAATACTGATTACACATTTGGCTTTGATACCGCAGTTAATATTGCAGTTGAGGCAATTGATCGTCTTCATACCACTGCAGAGTCTCATCACCGCGCGCTAATTGTTGAAGTTATGGGAAGACATGCGGGCTGGATTGCGCTGCACTCAGGACTCGCCGGCGGCGCATCATGCATTCTTATTCCTGAAGTTCCATTTGATATCGATAAAGTTTGCTCATATGTGAAATCTAGATTTGAACAATCTTATGCTCCGATTTTGGTGGTGGCAGAGGGCGCCCTTCCAAAAGATGGCGATTTAATTACTAAAGATTCAACTAAAGATGCCTTTGGCCATGTCAAACTTTCAGGAATTGGTGAGTGGCTAGCTAATGAGATTGAAAAGCGCACCGGTGCTGAGGCTCGCACCTCAATTCTTGGCCATATTCAACGTGGAGGAACTCCGACAGCATTTGATCGAGTCCTTGCTACCCGCTTTGGTCTACATGCCATTACTGCAGCTCATGAAGGGGATTGGGGCAAAATGGTTGCGCTTCATGGCACAGCGATTAAGCGAGTTCCACTGGCCTCAGCTACCGAGAAGTTAAAGACGGTAGATCCAGCTCTATTAGCAGAGGCAGAAGTTTTCTTCGGATAATTGGCCGACGCCGATTGCCCTAAGTTGCCTACTCTTTGACCATGTCAATCGATTCTCTCTTTGATCCCGCCCTTAAGGCAGCTCAACAGCCTAATTGGCCGGATCGCTCTGAATTAGAGTTGGCTGTAAAAGAATTAAAGTCGCTTCCACCTCTAGTTTTTGCCGGCGAATGCGATAACTTAAAAGAGAAAATTGCTCAAGCAGCAGATGGCAAAGCTTTTATGCTGCAAGGTGGAGATTGCGCGGAGACATTTCTGGGAGCAACTGCTGATTCGATTCGAAACCGTATTAAGACTATTTTGCAGATGGCAGCAGTTCTCCAATATGGCGCGAGCCTTCCGGTAATAAAGGTTGGTCGAATGGCAGGGCAATTTGCAAAGCCAAGAAGTAATGACCTAGAGACTAGAGGTGAGGTTTCACTTCCTGCATATCGCGGGGATGCTGTTAATGATCTGGAATTCACCCCAGAGGCTCGTCGCCCTAATCCTGCTCGACTAGTTAAGGTTTATAACACCTCTGCCTCAACGCTAAATCTAGTTCGCGCCTTTACTCAAGGCGGCTTTGCAGACCTACGTTTAGTTCATGAGTGGAATAAAGGTTTTGTTAAGGATTCGCGTATTGGTGTGCGCTATGAAGCTATGGCTAATGAAATTGGAAGAGCTCTTGATTTCATGAGATCTGCAGGGATTAATCCTGAGGAGTTTAAGACAGTTGATTTTTATTCAAGTCATGAGGCTCTAATTCTTGAGTATGAGAAGGCCCTAACTAGAATTGATTCAAGAACTGGCGATGCTTATGATGTCTCAGCGCACTTTGTTTGGATAGGTGAGCGCACCCGTCAATTAGATGGGGCACATATTGATTTTGCAAAGAAGATTAAAAATCCAATTGGAGTCAAACTAGGTCCAAAGACAACTGCTCAGAGCGCACTTGAAATAATCAAGGCGCTTAATCCAGATAATGAGCCAGGTCGCCTAACCTTTATAACCAGAATGGGCGCGGCAAATGTGCGTAGCGTTCTTCCAGGGATAATTGAGGCGGTAGATAAATCTGGAGCGAAAGTTCTCTGGGTCTGCGATCCAATGCATGGCAATACCTATGAAGCTCCAAGCGGGTATAAAACTCGTAAATTCGATGATGTTCTAGATGAAGTAAAGGGCTTCTTTGAAGTTCATCAGAGGCTTGGAACCCATCCTGGAGGAATTCACATTGAATTGACCGGAGATGATGTTACTGAGTGCGTAGGTGGGGGCGAGGAAATCTCGCATGAGGATCTCGCTACCCGATATGAGAGCGCTTGCGATCCAAGGCTTAACCACACACAATCTTTAGAGCTTGCTTTCCTTGTAGCTGAGATGCTTCGCGATCGTTTGTAGTATTTCCTTATTTAGTTTAGGACAGTAGGGTTTGCAGGTGTTGCTTCGAACTACTCTTAAAACTCCAGTCGGGGCTCTATCTCTAATATCACGCGAGCATATTCTTATCGCTGCAGGTTTTACATCACAAGATAAACTCCTTGCCTCAATCTCTAAGCAGGAGAGGCAATTAGAGAGCAAGAAAGTCAATCAAATTCCAATAATTTCAGATCTAGTCTCCGATTACTTTGATGGGGATCTAAGAGCCCTTGATGGGATTAAAGTTGATCAGGAAGGTGAGAAGTTTTCACAATCAGCCTGGAGAGTGATGAGAAAAGTCTCTCCAGGAAAAACTATCTCCTATGCCGATTTAGCAAAGCGGGCAGGTTCAGATGATGCAGTGCGAGCAGCAGGGAGTGCTTGTGCTCGAAATTTAATTGCACTTGTGGTTCCTTGCCATCGAATTGTTAAAACTGGCGGGGCGCTAGGAAATTATGCTTATGGATTGAGATATAAAGAGTGGCTACTTAAGCACGAAGGCGCGCTCTAGTAGCTCCTGCAAAATAGCGCCAGCTCTCTCATTTGCCTCATCAGTTATATCCATATGCGTCACCAATCGAAGGTAGCTCTTTCCTAGCGCGCTTACCAAAAGACCTTTTTGTTTTGCAGAAGAGGCAAATTCAAGCGCAGATACATTTGCCTGCGAGAGATCAAGTCCAACGATATTTGTCTCAACAAAATCTGGATTAATAGTTGAGGGCGCAGCGTTTGCACACACTTGAGCTAGTTTTTTAGCCTTTATATGATCATCAGCTAACCGAGATATGTTGTGATCAAGTGCGTAATGGCCGGCAGCTGCCAGAATTCCAACCTGTCTCATCCCAGCGCCATATCGCTTACGCCAAACTCTAGAGGAGGAGATGCGCTCTTTATTTGAGATCATCAAAGATCCAACTGGCGCTCCTAAACCCTTTGAAAGACAGACGCTAATAGTTTCAAAGTACTTTCCATACTCAAGTAGAGAAATTCCAGATGCGATATGAGCATTCCAAATCCTTGCCCCATCAAGGTGGAGAAAGAGCCCTAACTCTTTTGCCTGCCTACTTAGCAGAGCGATTTCTTCTATTGGCTGAATGCTTCCACCGCCAAAGTTATGGGTATTTTCAATAGCAATTGCTGTAGTTGAAACTAGATAGGGGCCAGAATCAGGTTTTGCTAAATCTAGAACTTGGCTAGCCTTTAATAGCCCACGCTCTGCAAGCCAGGTCCTCGTTGTAATTCCACTAAATGTCGCTGCCGCTCCAAGCTCAGCGCGCGCAATATGAGAGTTTGTTTCACAGATTAACTCCTCACCAGGAGATACTAAAGAGCGAATTGATAATTGATTTGCAAGAGATCCACTTGGAGTAAATAAAGCAGCTTCTTTGCCAAATAGCTCAGCCACTCTCTCTTCGAGAGAGTTAACAGTTGGATCATCGGAATAGACATCATCGCCAACTTCTGCGCTAGCCATAGCAGAGCGCATCTCTAAAGAAGGTTTAGTTACAGTGTCAGATCTTAAATCGATGATTTCCAAGGTATCTGCCATCTCCTTAGTATCTCAGCTAGATCTAGGAGATGAGAAGCGCGGCTGCACGATGGCAAGCATGGCAATGAGCACCAAGGTTCCACCGATTGCTAAACGAAGAGTGAAGGGCTCCATTCCATATGCAAATGAGAATAGAGCGGCGAATACCACTTCCATAGTTAGAATCACCGCAACTTTAGTAGTTGAGATTCGAGCCTGTGACCAAGTTTGAATTACAAATGCAATTGCTGTGGCAAAGACAGCTGTAAAGATAACCACTGCCCAAACTTGAGTATCTGGGGGAGGATTAAAGCCATTTATCCCAGCGGGAATTGCCGACAAGAAGGCGCAGCCGATTAACTGCATCACTGTAAGGGCGTAGGCATCAAAGTTCTTGCTCCAAGCTCCAAGCATTATGATATGAACTGCAAATAAAATTGCCGAGATAAATACTAGAAACTCTCCAATACCAACGCTCCAACCTTCAACAGATAGAACAGCTAGGCCGACTACCGCTAAAAGAATAAAGCCCCACATTGTCAGGGTGACTCGCTCCTTTAGTAATAGAGCTGCAATTAAAGGAGTGATTACGACATAAAGGCCAGTGATGAATCCAGTTACCGCAGGAGTGGTTCGATCAAGACCCAGAGTTTGAAAAATATAACCAGAGCCCAGGGCTAGTCCAATGATGAAGCCTTTACTGATTAGCTCCTTGGTAAAAAGCTTTAATACCTTGGGCTTGATAATTATCATGGCCAGAGCTGCAAAGATAAATCTTGAAGTTAGAAAGCTATAGACATCCTGCTGATCTAAAATATCTTTCATCCAGACAAAAGAGATACCCCACATTGCAGCTACTGCAAGAAGGGCCCAGGGAGCTAATCTAAGTTGCACTATTTATCCCTCATTTTCATTAGCATCGCCACTTCTCTTCCATGCTCTAGCTCTTCCCCAGGAGTTTCTAGAATTAGTGGAGCATCAACAATAGCGGGGTGAGCTAGAAGTTCAGCAAAGGGCTTACTTCCTATCTCGCCATCTCCAAGATTTTGATGGCGATCTTTAAGTGAGCCGAGCACATCCATAGAGTCATTGGCATGAATTAGCTGAATACGCGCAGCGCCTGCAACCTCCACCAACAAATCAATAGTTGCACTCATTCCACCCTTACTCTTTATGTCATGCCCTGCTGCAAAAACATGGCAGGTATCAAGACAAATGCCAACTTTTGGATGCCACTCAAGGGCTTCAAAGTAATTGTTCAAATCCTCTAATCGCTTAACTAGAGATTGACCTTGACCAGCGGTAGGTTCAAGCAGAAGCCAAGGATCTTGATCATCTAGCTCGCTAAGTATTGGCATCATTCCTTCATGGATCTGTTTCCATGCCTTTTTGATATTTCCTTCATCAACTGCAGAACCTGTATGGATCACTACTCCTTTAGCCTTTATCTCACGTCCTCGCTTGAGGGAGTATTTTGTTGATGCAAGAGAGTTCTTATAGGTGCCTTCAGTTGGAGAACCTAAATTAATAAGAAATGGCGCGTGAATATAGGTTTCTATTTCTAGTTCATTCGCTTTTTCAATGAATGCTTGATCAGCTTCATGATTTGTCTCAGGCATCGCCCAACCTCTGGGATTTGAGGCAAATACTTGTATCGCCTCTGCCTTTATAGTTTTGGCGTATTCAATAGCGCGCTTGGCCATTCCACCCGAAGTTGGCACATGAGCGCCAATCCTAGGTTTCTTCGCTGCTTTGGGCACTAAATCACCCTACAGTGATTGTGACAGTTGAGCCACGTTTCACTCGCTCGCCCACCTTAGGTGAGATATTAGTGACAACTTTTATCTTCTTATCGCCAACTTTCTTGATAATTACTTTTAAGTCAAGGTCTTTAAGGGTGTCAACGGCCATGGCTTGAGTTAAGGAGAAGAGGTTAGGGATAAAGACAAACTCTGATCCTTTAGAGACCGTTAACGTAATTACACTTCCCTTATCGATATCTCCAGTACGAGGCAGCTGGCTAACAACGGCTCCAATTGGCAGATCTTCGCTAAAGACATACTTAGTTTCAACATCAAAACCAGCTTCAGTTAATTCATTAAGAGCCTGCTCGCCACTCTTTCCTTGATAGCTTGATATTCCTATCTGCTCAATTCCCTTAGAGATATAGAGAGTTACCTGGCTATCACGCTTTATACGCTCGCCAGCTACAGGGCTACTTCGCATAATAAAGCCTTTGGGGAATTCACTTGAGAACTCTTCAATCACCTCACCAACAACTAATTTATTATCGTTGATTAATCTTTCAGCAATTTCTATTTTAAGGCCCTGGAGAGTTGGAATGATATATCGCTCTTTACCCTTGGAGATTGTTACCTCAACAGTTCCATCAGGTGAAATGCGCCCGCCCCCAGCTGGACTTGAGTTAATCACTCTATCTTCTGGGATATCTTCACTAAATTCTTCGCGCTCTACTTTTAGATCAAGGCCAAGGTCTGCCAACTCACTAGTTGCTTGCTTTACCGTAAGGCCTGCAAGAGATGGAACAATTACTTTTGAACCAGGGCCAACGATTACATACCAGATGCCAATTCCAAGTGAGATTGCAATCAGAGCTGCTATCTGACGATTGCGCTTAACGCGCTTAGATAAAGCCTTCTTACCTATTGAAGAACTCTTCTCTTTTTTCACGGTCGCCTCCTGGTTTTTGGGAATTTGTACTTCACGATCTTTATCTCTACGGAGGCGTTTTGCGCCTTCTTTTTTTCCTGGTTCTTTGATAGCAAGTGGTGGCAGATCAAGTTCTAGACTCAATTGTCTCTTACGGGGATCTAGCTTCTCGGAGAGTTCACGTAGTTTCTCAAGCAATATAACGGCATCTCTTGGCCGTTTATCAGGATCGATATCTGTAGTTGATAAGACCAGTTGATCTATCTCTATTGAAAGTCCCGGCTTTATCGTTGAAGGAGCAGGGACTCGTTCGTTTACATGTTTAATCGCTACCTGTACTGGATCCTCTCCTTGATAGGGCTTCTGACCAGTTAGGATTTCAAAGAGAACAATTCCAAGTGAGTAGATATCACTTCTAGCATCTGCAACCCCCCTTTGAACTTGCTCGGGGGAGAGGTATGAAACACTTCCTAGAATCACACTAGATTCAGCCGTCATAGTATTTCCAAGTAAGGCGCCTCTAGCTAAACCAAAGTCAGCGATCTTTATGCGACCTTCCTTAGATACCAAGATATTTTCAGGTTTTATATCTCTATGAACGATTCCCAATTTGTGTGCGGCGGCAAGCGCGCTTGCAACTGGTGTAATAATTGATAAAGCTCGTTCGGCAGAGAGAGCTCCTTGCTCAATTATGTAATCTCTAAGCGTTGCACCTTCAATCAACTCCATAACAATAAAGACGCAAGGTGCTCCACCCTGATTCCATCCTTGATCTAATACTGCAACGATATTGGGATGAGAGAGCGATGCAGCGGCTTTAGCCTCTCTTATAAATCGCGAGACAAACTGCTCATCTTGGGCAAGATGTGAATGCATGACTTTAACTGCAACTTGGCGATCAAGTCTTAAATCTATCGCGGCATAAATTGTTGCCATTCCACCAGAGCCAACAACGCGGGTTAGCTGATAGCGCCCATCGATGATTTCCCCAATTAACTCTGACACGTGGGAATTTTAGATGAAATTTGCTCCATCAATGCGAATAGTGGCGCTATCGCGAGTGTTGTCTGCAACAAAGTGGAAATTCTCTCTCATCTGCCAGATCTCCATCTCTTTTTCAAGGTATGCACCATCTCTCTGTAAGACTCTTTGCAAACCAACCTCAGCAGAGATATCAATCCAAATCAGCTCATCTAGATACTTTCTAACAACCCTCTGGCCTGAACCCACACCCTCAAGAATTAAGATCTCAGGAAAAGAGAAGTCAAGCAGCGGGCCAAACTTTGATTCAATCCAATTATATTTTCTATATTGAAAGCTCTTTCCCTTAGAAACTGGGGCGCAGATACTTAGTTCCAAAACTTTACCTAGCGCTGGAGTTAGTGAGTTCTGCCAACCATCATAGAGATCATCCATATGAATAATCTCAATACTTTGATCTTTGATATTTTCTTTAAGGCGGTTGGCTAGAGTTGTTTTGCCAGCTCCAGCAGGTCCATCTATAGCAACGATTCGTCCAACATTACCTATTGCTCTGCCCTTTTTTATACTTGTGATGATTTCACTTAGTGATGGCTGGTTCATATTAGATTGGATTGGCGCTACTAGATAACTTCTTCCAACGCTTTAGCCCAAAGAAGGCGATTACGGTAAATACGCCATAGAGCAATGCAGTGAACCAATAACCTTGATTGGCATAGTGATAGGTCCCAAAGATATCAATCACAATCCAGGCAATCCAAGTCTCATTTCTCTGAAGCACCATTGCAGCCTGTGCCAGAGTGCTTGAGATAAGCAAGAAGGAATCAGGAAGAGTTGCAGCAGCGCCGATATTTTCAAGAGCTGGAGCAGTAATTAGCCAAGATGTTATTAAAGCTGAGAGCCAGATTAATCTCTCCTTATTATTCATATATCTAGGTAGAACGCCAGATTTCTTCCATCCGAGCCAACCCCAGATGGCTGCGGCAATGAAGACAAATTGGAGAAGCGCGCTAGCAATTAGATCTACTTGATAGAAAAAGAGTGCATAAAGCGATGCGCTAATTAGATACCAAGGCCAGGTCATTCTCACCCCACGCGCCCCAAGAAGGACCGCTGTAAATGAGGTGATAACTGCGCTTAACTCTAAGGCTGATACTTCATAGCCCCAAGCTGTAAAAATAGTAAACATCATTAAGCTCCCTTCCAATTCGCATTACCGAACTGGTCTTTCGGTCGACCTTCAATGAGGTCCTCTCAGCCAACTTTTGGCTCCCGATTAGTAGAAGAATAGCATTAGCCCATGCTTAAGTTTGGTTATTTCGCGATGCTCGCCTTCACAGTTCTCGGCTCATTCTGGCTTGAGATAATTCTAAAGGTTGGAGTATTGCGGAGAATTAAGCGAGCGATGCTAGCTATTCTTCCAACAGCAACTATCTTTTTGATCTGGGATTTTTACGCAGTCAACTCTAAACATTGGTTCTTTGATCGCGAGCAGGTTGTAGGAATATTGGGACCTGCCGGAATTCCAATAGAGGAGTTTCTCTTCTTTATTGTAGTTCCTCTTGCAGCCTTAATGACTATAGAAGCTGTGAGACGGGTAAAGCCTCATTGGAGTTATGGTGATGAGCGATGAGTTATACCCAACTAGCCCTTCTCTCAATTCCACTAGTAATTCTCTTTGATTTCTATATAACTAAATCCCGAGTTTTATTAAGAAAGAGTTTCTGGAACGCTTATGCGATCATGCTCTTTTTTCAAATAATTACTAATTGGTGGTTAACTTCTAGGGAAATTATCACCTATAACCCTGATGTAATAGTAGGAGTTCGAATTGCCTCTGCTCCAGTTGAAGATCTCTTCTTTGGATTTTCTATGATTGTTATGGTTATCTCGCAGTGGATCTATTGGGGAAGAAGGGGAGTTCAGAGAAACTAACGTGAAGCAAGCGCTGAGAAATAGGCAGGAAGGGCAGTTCTCACTCGTCTCCAATTAGAAGTTTTAGCTCGCTTATCAAAAATTTGATAATCAATCTTTTCAACCTCATCAACAATTCCGCAGTAGAGCTCACTTGCTGCTCTGATACAGGCCCTTGCATCAGCGCTGAGTAGCTCAATTCCAGCATCTGCCTCGCTCTGTAGTTGACGCACCCTTGCAATCTGAAACTTGAGCGCTTGGATGATTTCAGGGCTAACTTGCCTTTTCTCTAGCATCGCGCGATCTACGCCAAATGATGCTAGCTCTGCCATTGGTAAATAGATTCGCCCCCGCTCTAAATCCTCACCCACATCTCTGATGAAGTTGGCTAATTGAAAGGCTATTCCTAACTTCTCAGCTGGTATGAGCGCCTCTGATTTTTTCCCCTCAACTGTTCCCAAAACATGAACCATCTGGAGCCCAATTACTGCAGCAGATCCATAGACATACTCCATGAGGTCTTCATATCTTTCATACTGAGTTACTGATAAATCCATAGCCATGGAATGAAGAAATGCTTCGAAGTAAGAAATTGGAATGTTAAAACGCTGCACTGTATCAACTAGAGCTCGTCCAACATGATCGCTACTTCGCCCCATTGAAATATCAGATAAGAGCTGATCGCTCCACTTGCCAAGTTCATCAGCTTTTTCTTGATGAGTAAGAGTTGATGCTAAATCATCAACAATCTCATCGGCATAGCGAGCAAAGCCATAGAGCGCATGAACATGTGGTCGCTTTGACTTAGGAAGTAGAAGAGTAGCTAGGTAATAAGTTTTTCCATGGAGAGAGTTGAGCCTCTTGCACTCTAAATAAGATTTGCGCAGCTCAGGATCATGGATTCCAGCAGCGCTTAACTCATCCATCTTTACTTTACTGGCCCAACGATTCTCTCTGCTGCAAGTCTTCCTGAGATTAGAACCATTGGAACTCCAACTCCAGGTTGGGTACCACTTCCAGTAAAGACCACATTCTCATATCCCTTTGCCATATTACTTGGCCTAAATGGTCCGGTTTGCAAGAATGTATGTGCGCTAGCAAATGGCGCACCCCTTTCCATCCCCATCTCTTGCCAATCTAGGGGAGTTGTTACATGTTCTACCTCAACTGAATTAGCAAAGTCTTTATAGCCCCGCTGCTCCATAGTGGCATACATCTGATCTTTATAAACGCTCTTCATCTTCTTCCAATCAATATCAGCATCAAGATTTGGAGTTGGAAAGAGAATGTAATAACTATGTTTTCCATTTGGGGCAAGGCTTGGATCATCTTTTGATGGCAGAGTTACTAAAAGGCTAGGGTCGCTCATCAACTGCTTTTTAGTGATTAGCTCGTCAAAGACTCCATCCCAGGAGTGGCCAAAGTGAATATTGTGATGGGCCAAATGATCATAGCTCTTGGAAGAACCAGCCAAGATAGTTACACAGGAAGGCGAGTAATTAAGTCGTTTAACAGATAGCGGAGTCTTGCCAAGTAAATCCCGCCACGCAACAGGCAAATCTGGGTTTAGCACTACAACATCACATTCAATTCTCTGGCCATCGCTAGTAATTACAGCACTTGCTCTAGATCCGATCTTTTCTACCTTTGTCACTGTGGTGTTATATTTGAAAGTCACGCCATGTTTCTCGGCAGCTCCTGCTAGCGCTCTTGGAACCGCGTGCATCCCTCCCTTAGGAAAGAAGACTCCATTAACTGAATCCATATAGGCAATGACTGCATAAATAGCAAGTGCTTGCTGCGGAGATACTCCGGCATACATCGCTTGAAAAGAATAAACGCGTTGGGTTCTAGGATCTTTTAAGAATTGAGAGACTTTTGGAGCAAGCTTTCTAAATCCACCAAGAGCAATCAAACGAGCAAGATTAGGAGTTAATAGATTTAGGGGAGAGTCAATATTTCTATCAATAAAGTCATTCATTTCATACTTATATAACTTAGTAACAAAATCCACATATCTTCTATATCCAGCAGCTTCATCTGCGCTAATGTTTTTTGCAATCTCTGCTTCCATCTGCTCAGTATTTGCATGAACATCTAATTGAGAACCATCGGCATAAAAAGCCCGGTATAGCGGCTTAAGTGGCATCAGCTCTAGCCAATCTTCAATCTTCTCTCCAACACATGCTAGAGCGTCAGCAATTAGATCTGGCATAGTTAAAACACTTGGACCGGTATCAAATGAATATCCATCTTTTTTCATTAGACCATTTCGGCCTCCGGGAACAGCTTCCCGCTCAATGACTATTACTTCTCGCCCAGCGCCTGCCAATCGAAGAGCGCAACTAAGTCCAGCAAGACCCGCGCCAACCACAACTACTCGGTCTGTCTTGCCTTTAACTTTTCTCATCTTAAAGACTCCGTTGTGTTGCAATAGTTGCCATCTCTTCTAATACAGAGAGAATACTCGCCTCAACTTGGCTATCTCGCAACGCAGAAATAGCTCTATCCCGAAGCTCTGTGATGAGCTTCTCAACTTGAGCAACCGCTCCAGAGCTAGAGATGATCTCTTGGAGCTTAAGGATTTGAGTCTTATCAAGGCCTTCATCTCCAAGTGATGCTGATAGCAGATCACGCTCTTCTTTATTGGCTGCTTCCATAGTTAGCGCAATTAGGACAGTTCGTTTTCCCTCTCTTAAATCATCACCTGCTGGCTTTCCAGTCACCTCTGGGTCTCCAAATACGCCAAGAAGATCATCACGCAATTGAAATGCCTCCCCGAGTGGAAGTCCAAAGGATGAGTATGCGCTCATGAGTTCTTTATTTCCAGCAAGCGCTGCGCCAAAGTGAAGAGGACGTTCAATTGAGTATTTACCTGATTTATATCGAGCAACTTTTAATGATCTTTCAATACTTGTTGTAGCAAGTGCTCCCTCTAAAACATCTAAGTATTGACCAGCCATTAATTCATCTCTCATATCGCCAAAGACTGATTGCACTTGAAGAAATTCATCTCCACTTATTCCAGATTCAACTAATAAACGATCTGCCCAGACCAGAGCTAAATCACCCATAAGAATTGCAGAGGAACTTCCAAATCTTTCTGAGCTACCTTTGTAAGAGGCATCTTGGTGAATTTGCTGAAATGCTTTATGTATTGCCGGTTTATTTCTTCGAGTATCAGAGCCATCCATTACATCATCGTGGATAAGCGCGCAGACATGGACTAACTCTAAGGATGTGCAGGCACGAAGTATCTCCTCTCGTGGCTCTGCACCACTTCCTAGGTAACCTAAATAGGCAAAGATTGGTCGAAATCTCTTTCCACCTTGGGTAATAAAATCTGACATCGCCTTTGCTACCGGCTCTAGCTCTGGGCCAATATCAACAAGGGCAGCGCTTCTTGCAACGGTAAAGGAGGCCAAGGTCTTATCTATCTCGGCGCGAAGCTGGGATAGGTCAGGAGATTTCACGGCGCAACGGTACCCTCCCGCTATATGAATAGCGCTCCTACCTTCTCTGTTGAGTTCTTTCCGCCTAAAGATCAGGCAGGAGAGGAGCGTCTATGGAGCGCTCTAAAGGCTCTTGAAGTCTATAAACCTGATTTTGTTTCAGTTACTTATGGCGCAGGTGGTTCAACTAGAGATCGCACAATAAGAATTACTTCAGAGATCACGGCAAGAAGCGGACTCTCAACGATTGCACATCTGACCTGTGTTGGTTCTAGCAGAGATGAGCTAATTGAAATTCTGAGCCAATATAAAGTCTCTGGAATTAAGTCAATCCTTGCTCTTCGCGGAGATCCTAAGGGTGGACCTGGCGTGAAATGGGAGAGCACAGCTGGAGGCTTTGATTATGCAGACCAGTTAGTCTTACTTGCATCAAGTATGGGCTTTGAAGTTGGAGTTGCAGCTTTCCCTGATGGCCATCCAGCATCAAAGGGGAATTTTGAACAAGATATAAAAGTGCTACTTGAGAAAGAGAGATGCGGAGCAAGTTTTGCTACAACTCAATTCTTCTTTGATGTTAAGGGCTATATCAATTTAGTAAATCAGATCAGAGCTAAAGGTTCAAAGCTTGATATCTATCCTGGAATTCTTCCCATTACTAACTTTGCGCAATTAAAGAAAATGAGTGAACTTGCAGGCTCTGCTATACCTATTGAAATTCAAAGAAGAGTTGAGGCAGCAGGAGATAGCCCAGAAGAGGTAGTTAAAGTTGGAATTGATATTGCCAGTGAATTATCTAAAGATCTTCTAGATTATGGAGTACCAGGTTTACACTTTTATACTATGAATAGCGCAGCTCCAACTATTGAGATAATTAGAAGAATTGGGCTTAGATGAAAAAGTCAGAATTCTTTAATTCTTGGGCCAACCTTCATGGAGGAGCTCAAGTTAAGGGAATTGTTAGGGCCTGGCTAGAAATTTCATTCCTGCTATGTAAGCCCTTAGCGGCTTTAAGAGTTACCCCAAATGCCCTCTCTATCTTTGGATTACTTCTAGGTATCACTTTGGTAGTAAGTATTGAAAGTAATTGGGCTATAGCGTTTCTGGTCTTCTCTTTAATTGCAGATGGCATTGATGGATCCTTGGCAATACTCACCGGAAAGGTCAGCAGGTGGGGAGCGCTACTTGATGGCTTTATCGACCGGATTGTTGAAGCGCTCTGGGCCTTTAGCCTCTATCTACTTGGCGCCCCATATCAATTGGTATTAATCGCTTGGCTTGCAGCTTTTCTTCAAGAATATATGCGCTCAAGGGCAGCATCACTTGGAGTTACTCAACTAGGGGTTGTGACTATCGGTGAGCGTCCAATTAGAGCTAGCATTTTATTTATAGCTCTCGTTGCAAGAGCTGTTGATATGGATTTAGTAACGCTACTAGCTCAGATCTGGGCAATTCTTCAAGTAATCTCCTTGTTTACTGTTCTGAATTTTCTTCGACCGCTTCTGCAACAATCTCAGCGCTAATTCCAACTAAAGGTAGCCCTCCACCAGGATGAGTTGAACCGCCAACTAAGAATAAGTTCTTAATCTTTGAACGATTGCGCGCCCTCCAGAAGGCAGATCTTGCTCCATTACTAGATGTTCCATAGATGGAACCACCGGGGGCGTTAACGTTTCTCTCTAAATTTGCCGGAGATCTATACTCTAAGACTTCAAGTCGGGAGCGAATATCTAATCCCTTTGCCTCCATTAGATCAATAATGTGCTCGCTATATTCCTTTGAACTCTTCTCGTCCCAATTAAAACCATCTTTTGGTTGATGGCGAGGGGCGTTAATTAGCACCGACCAACTCTCATCAACTTCAGCTCGCTTCATCTTAGAATCATTTGGATTGCAGATATAAATGGCTGGATCTTCTACAGGCATCTTCTTATCAAAGATTGAGTCAAATTCAGCATCATAATCTTTAGGAAAAAAGACTGTGTGATGGTCTAGCTCTGATGAGCCACGAAGCCCAAGAAGCAGGGAGAATCCAGAGAGCGATGCGGTTGCTTTATTAAGGGATTTGCGAGCGCTTCTAGTTTTGGAACTCTTTTCAAGAAGTTGGTTATAGACCAGCTCTGCATCGGCGTTGGCAATTACTACATCGCTATTATGAATCTGGCCATTAGCTAATTTGACTCCAATTGCTACTCCAGATTTAGTGATGATCTGATCTACTTTTGTGTTGAGATGTAGCTCAACTCCTAGATCACTTAGTCGAGATTCAAGAGATTTAGCAAGCGTGCCAACTCCGCCGCTAACATGCCAAGCGCCGAAGGCCTCCTCAACAAAGGCGATAGTTAAAAGGACTGCAGGTACTTTTCTAGGATCAGAGCCGGTATAGGTGGCATAGCGATCAATTATCTTTCCGATGTAGACATTATCGGTATAACTTCTAACTAAATCTCGAAGAGATGTAAATGGAGCGATAGTTTTTAAATCGCGGAGAAGTGATGGACTCTTTAGCATCGCAAAGGGGGAGCGGAGTTCACTTTCAACAAATGCCTGTCTTGATGCACCCCACATCTTTTCGGCTCTAGTTAATAATTGATGCCAAGCATCTCCTGCCTGAGCTCCGAAGCTTTCGGTAATAGCTAAAACTGTGCCGCTATGTGAGAGATTTGGGAAAGTTACTCTCTTGCCATCATCAAATATGTAAGTAAAGGATGGATCTACTGTGCTTAGTTGAACAAGATTTTCTAAACGCTTTCCTGTTTTAACAAAGAGATCTCTATAAACAGCTGGAAGGGTTAATAGTGAGGGGCCAGTATCAAATGAAAATCCTGAGATAACCTCTGTTCGACACTTTCCGCCAGCAAAAGAAGCTGCTTCAAAGACTTTCACTTTATGTCCACGTTTTGCAAGGCGGGCAGCAGCTGCCATACCTCCCATGCCAGAGCCGATCACAATAATTGATTTTGAGACTTTACTAGCTCTGTGATGGCTCATAGTTTTCTACCGCGCCACGTGAGCTCGCCTCGATACTTTTTTATCCACGAGAGAATGATCAGATAAATCCAAATTAAGGCGCTTAAGGGATGAAGAAGTGAGGCGCTTGGAATCGTTCTAGTTTTAATTCCGCTTAGAACTCTTGTTATCACGATTGCAAAGTAGAGATACCAACCAGAGAGCTCTCCTGCTAGACCAGCTGCAAAAGGAAGGATAGAGGTGAGAGTGAGTAGAGATATTGCAAGAAGTGCTCCTAGGGGATTAACAAAAGCGCTCCACTGTGACTTGGCATAACCTTCAATGAGTTGACTCGCATTTAAATACATTCGGCAATGCGCAACGCTTGAGCCATCTGCAACTCCGCCTCTTGCTCCAGCTCTTACTAAATTTCTAGCCAGGTAGAGATCATCTAAGACTTGCGCTTTAACGCCCTTATGGCCATCGCAATCAAAGTAAGCCTGACGCTTTATCGCCATAAATTGACCATTTGCCACAACAGTGGATGGCATTGGCCACTTTTCAGAGATGCGAAGTGGCAGAGTTGTAAACCAAGACCATTGAAGAAGTGGTTGAGTTAACCGCTCTAAAAATGTGATCGCAACCTGTCTGGGGTAGGCAGAGATGAAATCCCAATTCCATGTTCTCATCGAATCAATTGTGCTAGCTATAGCCTCTGGTTTTAACCTCACATCAGCATCTAGAAAGACTAAATACTCACCAGTTGCAGCTTTAGCTAATTGATAGCAGGCATAGTTCTTTCCTAGCCAGCCCTCTTCCAGCTCTCGTCCTGCAATGACCTTTAAGTTGCCTTGGGATAGTCCTAGTAGTAACTCTTTAGTGTTATCACTTGAGGAGTCATCTAGAGCAATAATTTCAAAATCATTTAGGTTGCTCTGGGCTTTAAGGAGAGTAATAAGTTCAATGACATTTTCAGCTTCATTACGCATAGGAATTAAAATCGAGACAGATTGATCAATCGGGGTGCTATCTTTGCTAGAAACTACCCTTAAAGTAAAGAAGTTAAATACTGCTAAAAGAAGCATAATTGTAATCAGAAGAGCAGAGAGATCTAATAGAAAAGTCATTTTCCCTTAATCTCGGCGGCCGTATTTAACTGAGATGAAATACCAGATCACTAGCGCCCCTAGCGCTGAGCCTCCAAGGAATGCCACACCTGGTCTATCAAAATGGAAAATATTAATTACCACTCCACCAATCCAACTCCAAGCAAGAAAGAATTCAGGAACCGCTCTACTTGATCCTAGAGATCGTCTCTCCTTGGGAAGGAAGATGTTGAGAAGGGCCATTAAGCCCATTCCAGTTAATAGCCATCCAAAGGTATTGGAGAGCGGAATTTCCGGTTGAAATGGAACGCTTCTGCCGCTTATCTCCCAACTCCATCTACCAGCTGAAACCATCTGAGGATCTAGAAAAAAGTCCCAGGCCATAAGGCCATATCCGCCGACTAAAAAGACAAAGTTCGGAGCAACTCTTCTTGCTGCGATAAATACCGAGTGGGCCATCATGATCCAAGCAAATGGAACAACTAGTGGAACGTCAAAGATTTGATATCCAAGAGATGGCGAATACTCATAACTTCCAAAGGGCCAGGTAGTTCTCATGCCAATTTGTTCAACTAATAGGGAATAGGTGAAAGTGATTAGTAGAAATCTGATCGCATAGGTAAAGCCATATGCAAAGAGAGCGTGGAGCAACATAGCTCCTGCTGCCCAGTAGACAGTGGCGATAGTTACTAGACGAAGTCGCTCTCCTTCAATTAAGGGATAGGAGAGTTGTAGAGCTAGAGCAACAGTTAATACCGCTACCAGCGTAAAACTTCGCCAAGGAGTTATCCTTCGCCGTGAATCTCGCCGAGGGCGATAATTACGAATCGACATGGCTTAATTGTGCCTTATAACGAGCCGCGAGATTCAATGAGGGCAAAGCGTGCAAACATCTCCTCGGCATACCAAGCATGGCGATGAGTAGCCTTAATTGCCTCTTTATGAGCAGCGCCTGAGTAGGCAAAATTCTTAACTGCTTCGCCAGATTCCCAGATAGAGAAGGTGCCCTGCAGACCAATTGGAGCCTCACCTATTCCAATAGCGGAGATTAAACCTGGTGAGCTATGAAGACTTGTTGTTACCGGAGGAACTGAGTTCCAGAAAATTACATTCTTACGCCATTTAATTCTGGCTCTTGTAATTGCAACTACTTTTCCACTCCAATCATTAGTAGCTTTAGGAATCTGATCAAAGGGGCTCTTCTTAGACCAAGCGCCATTAACTGATATCGGAGATAGTTGAGCGCTAAATTGAGATTGAGATTTCTTATTCCAACGCTTAATGATCTTTGAATTGGCAATCTCTGAGTCTTTATCAACTACAACTAGTAAGCCCCAGCGAAGGATGTCGGCATCCCTTGGGGTGAAGGTTTCACCTTTTCCAGCCCCTAATAACTTCCAGAATTTAACATCACTTCTTCTAGCCAGAGCTAGACGATCTAGCCCCATATGCAGAATTGCCCAAGGGATATATCGCGCTTTAATCTTCCAGAAGAAAACTAGGATCATTTTGTAACTCCCGCTGCTTTCTTAATCTCATCGATTACATCAAGGGGACTATCCCACATCGGTGCATGGCCCGTATCAGGGAAAATAATCCATCTAGCATGCTTTGGCGCAAGCGATCTCTCCTGGCAGCTGGTCTCAGGAAGAGTTCTATCGGAATCACCAAAAATTATTGTCACTGGAATCAATTCAGATATCTGGCGATCAAAACGCTTTAGTAACATGCCATCCCAAGCGGGGTAATAACCTTCGGCGCTAGCCATAGCTATTGTTGCATCTAGGCATAATTCATAAGAAAACTCTTGCCAGCGGGGGCTAACATCAGCAAAGCCAAATCTACGAGCGGTTGCAAAATGAAGCGCTGTTGGAGCTAACTTAATTGTGTATCGAGCAAGAAATCGAGCAAGCGCTGTGCCTGGATATCTAGCGTTATAAGGATTGAGCCATAGGCCAGCAGGTGCAATTCCTACAAGAGATCTGACCCTCTCTGGAGCAATTGCAGCCATCTCCATTGCAATCCATCCACCAAGTGAATTGCCAGCAAGATGAAAGCTCTCAATTGATTCAACGCTTAATTGTTCCAAAACTTTAAGTGCTAAGGATTGGGGATCCATCAATTCACCTTTTTGATAAGGGCTCTTTCCATGCCCTGGAAGGTCAATGGTTACTACTGAGAAGTTCTTATCTAAAGTTGAACGAATCGGTTTGAAAGCATTGCTGGCAGATCCCATGCCATGGATAAGAAGTAGGGGATCTCCAGCGCCGCTCTTTTCAATATAAAGAGGAGAGCTCACAGAGCAATTCTCACTCTAATTACCAACTCTTGCAGCCTTAGCACCTGATGCCTCTAGTAATTCTTGATAAGTAGTTGGAAATACTGCATGTGGATGACCGGCGGCAGCCCAGATCACTTGATAATCACTTAAAGCCTCATCAATTAATGTAATGCTGGGCTCATTGATCCAACCAAGTGGTGCAACGCCGCCAACAGAGTATCCAGAGATCTCCTTAACATAATCTGCATCTGCGCGATCAAGGGCTGGAACTTGCAGTAGATCTGCCACCATCTGAGTATCAACTCGATGGCGACCTGATGTAATCACTAGAAGCGATCTCTGATCTGGCAACTTAAATACTAGCGATGAGGCGATCTGTCCAACTTCAATACCTAATCCTGCTGCCGCTTCAGCTGCTGTTCTTGCGCTATCGGCAAGAATTTTTATCTTCCCTGAAATACCATGCTTATCAAGGGCTGCTTGGGCGCGCTTAACTGCAGCTTTTTCCAATATCGAATCCATAGTTGGATTCTAGAGAGTGCTAATCAATTCCTTAACTAGCGACTTGATTTGATCGCGAATCGGGCGGATTGCATCGATGCCTTGCCCGGCAGGATCATCCAATTTCCAATCTAGATAGCGCTTTCCTGGATAGAGGGGACATACATCTCCGCATCCCATTGTGATAACAACATCTGAGGCCTCAACAGCTTCATCGGTAAGAATCTTTGGTCTCTGCGCGCTTAGATCGATACCTTCCTCTTTCATTGCAAGAACAACAGCAGGATTGATTGAATCTGCCGGAGCAGAACCTGCGCTTCTTACCTCAACCCAATCACCAGCAAAGTGCTGGAGATAGCCTGAGGCCATCTGAGAGCGCCCTGCATTATGAACACAGACAAAGAGAACTGATGCTCTCTTAATACTCACCGAAAAATTCTCTCTCTATTTCTCAACAAAGCTAGAACTAAAAGGGCCCCTATTAATTGCGCTGCAATAAATCCAGGCAGCGAGGAGCTTGCAATTCCAGCAGGGGCATCAGTAAAGAATCGGGCTAAAGTCACAGCAGGGTTAGCAAAGGATGTAGAGATGGTAAAGAAATATGCACCAAATATCCAGAGTGGAATTAATTTCCAAACATGCTTCTTCCTTGCGCTAAAAGCGATAAAGACTAGGCCAGTTGTGGCAATTACTTCACCGAGAAATTGAGCAGTCCCATCTCTTTGAATCGAACTATTACTAAAGGCCACTTCGGCAAACATGAGATTTGCAAGAATTACCCCAAAGATTGCGCCAAGAAGTTGAGCAATCAAATAGACCAGCGCCTCAAGAGCTTTAATTTTTCCTAGCAAGAGAGCAGTAAGCGTCACCACGGGATTAAAGTGAGCCCCACTTAGATTAACTGCGCTTCGAATTATTAAGGCCAGGACCGCTGCTGTCACAGTTGCGTTAATAAAAAGCGCAAGAGCGCTATCTTGCGTTAATCGCTCGGCCATAAAAGATGATCCAACGACTGCAAGAAGGAGAGTTGCAGTGCCAAAGAACTCTGCAAGTGCTTTTGAGTCAATCATGAGATTAGCCAAGTATCAACTAGGGTAAATGTTGCGATTGCAAAGACGAAGAATGCAAAGGCCTTCTTAAGAGTAGCTGGCGAGATATTTGAGCTATGCCTTGAGGCAAGGCGTGAGATGACAAGGGCCATAAGTGCAACAACTAAAGGAATCGACCAATTGACCTCATCCCAATGGCGATAATGAGCAAAGAATCCAGTTAAGGTGTTAATGGCGATTATAAATAGCGAGGTACCAGCAGCTTTAGCAGGAGCTACGTTATAGAAGAGAATCAAGATTGGAATAGCTAAGAAACCACCGCCAATACCAAATAGCCCAGTAATTGCTCCAATAACTAGTGAGATAGCGATAAGAGCAAGAGGTGAAACTTTGCGCTCACTAGATTCCTTGGGAGCTGGAATTAGCATTGAAGTTCCGGCTACAACAAGAACTAAAGCAAAGCCAGTAAGAATTGTCTTCTCTGGAATTTGTGGCAGGAAATATGCACCGGTGAAGTTAGTGCTAAGTCCTATGGCCCAGATAACTAGGGCCTCTTTAATTAGTATCTCGTTTTTTCTAAGTTTTGGGAGCGCTCCAGAAGCTGCGCCAATAAAGACAACGATGAGAGCAGCTGTTGTTGCTTGAACTGGATTAAATTCAAAGATGTAGATGAAGGCTGGAACTGCCAACATTGATCCACCAGCTCCGACATATCCTAAAATTGCTCCAATTGCGATACCAGTAAGAATTGCAAGGACTAACTCCATTGGAAGAGGCTATCTAAGAGGATTGAAAAACCCCCGCTAGTGATACCTAATAGCCGGGGTTTCGCTTCAGAATTCAACTGATGTTCAACTAGAGGTTAAAAATTCCCTCCGTAATTGTTGGGCCAAATTCGCCGCCCGTTCCAACTAAAACAAAGATAATCAAAGAGGCTCCAGCAAGGGCAAGATTCTTCATAAAGCTAGTCATCTCAGACTGCTTGGCCTGTGCATCTGCGACCGTCCAGAAGTCATGCATTTTAAATGCTGAGAGAAGTAGGAAAATGGCGAGTAGCAGCGCACCTAAATCAGCATAAATTCCAAGTGCCACATATAGACCGCCAATAATCAATATTAGCCCTGTGACAATCACAGATAACTTAG
>JANQVH010000010.1 GCA_030730425.1 Candidatus Nanopelagicaceae bacterium | reverse complement strand
CAAAGAGTGCCATCTCTGCTTGGATACGCGCATGCCTGGAATTAACATCTCGCGCGCTGAAGCCGCTGAACGCTCCTCTCACCTATCTATTAAGCACTATGAGGTCTTACTTGATGTAAGCGGAGGGGCAGAGAGCTTCATAGCCACCACCAAGGTCAGCTTTGATTGCAACAAGGTTGGTTATGAGAGCTTTATAGATGCAGTTGGAAAGAAGATCATCTCAGCAACCCTTAATGGTCAAAGCGTTGATGTTTCAAATTATGATGGCGAGAGCGTATTTCTAAAAAATCTTCAAGCAAGCAATGAATTAGTAATTGAAATCGAGGCGATCTACTCCAAGAGCGGTGAGGGTCTACAGCGCTCGGTAGATCCAGTTGATAACGAGGTCTATCTCTACTCTCAAGGCGAGACTGCATTTATTAGAAATATGTATCCCTGCTTTGATCAACCAGATCTAAAAGCAACTTTTGCATTTACAGCAATAGCTCCAGCTCATTGGCAGGTGATTTCAAATAATCCAGTCAAGCAGGTAAGTGATCTTGGTGATAAGAAGAAGTGGGAGTTCACCGCTACCCCAGTTATGTCAACCTACATCACAGCACTTGTTGCAGGTCCCTACTCCTTTATTCATGATAAGTATGAAGGCAAGAAGAGCATTCCGCTAGGAATTTACTGTCGTAAATCTCTATTTGAACATCTTGATTCTGATGAGATATTCCTAGTTACTAAACAGGGCTTTGCCTACTTTGAAGAGGTATTTGGTCTGGCATATCCATTTGATAAATACGATCAGATTGCTGTTGTGGACTTTAACTGGGGCGCTATGGAAAATGCAGGCGCAGTTACCTTTAGAGAAGATCTCTTAGTATTTCGCTCCAAAGTAACTGAGCGGATGTATAACGCAAGAGCCAACACAATTCTTCACGAGATGGCCCATATGTGGTTTGGAGATATGGTCACAATGAAGTGGTGGGATGATCTATGGCTTAATGAATCATTTGCCGAGTGGTCTTCATATTTAGCCCTAGTTGAAGCAACTAAATTCAAAAATTCTTGGGCCGGCTTTAATGCTGAGAGAAAGAATTGGGCCTATCGCCAAGATCAACTCTCATCAACCCATCCAATTGCCACCGATATGGTTGATATCGATACAGTAAAAGCTAATTTTGATGGCATTACCTATGCCAAAGGAGCATCAGTTCTTCATCAATTGGTAGCCCACGTTGGGCGAGATAACTTCATTAAGGGCCTGCAGAAGTACTTTGCTAAGCATGCCTTTAAAAATACAGTTCTATCAGATTTATTAGTGGAGCTTGAGGCAACAAGTGGGCGAGATTTAAGTAGTTGGGTATCAACCTGGCTACAGACCTCAGGGGTAAATACTCTCCGTCCAGTAATTGAAAGCGATAGCGAGAGCTATAAATCAATCACCATCAAACAAGAGGCGCCAAAGATTCCTGCTGGATCAAGTGAGCTTCGTCCACACCGCGCAGCAGTTGGACTATATGACTTAAAAGATGGTCAACTAATTCGCAGGAAGTCAGTAGAGCTAGATATCACAGGTGATTTAACGCAAGTTAAAGAGTTAAGTGGTGAGAAGTTGGCAGATCTTGTTTTGATAAATGATCATGACCTTACCTATGCAAAGATTCGCTTCGATGCTAGATCTATTGCTACCTTAAAAGCTCACCTTGGTAAATTAGATGATGGCCTCTCTCGCGCGCTCTGCTGGTCTGCTGCTTGGGATATGTTTAGAGATGCTGAACTATCTGCAACTGACTTTATAGAAATTGCTTTAACAGGCCTTGCTGGCGAAGATGACATCACCACAGTCACAGCCTTGATGTCGCAGTTAAATACGGCAGTTGAGATCTATGCCTCAGATAAGAATCGTGACTCCTTAAGAGAGAAGGTGGCAGGCGCGCTTCTATCTCTTCTTAAATCAGCAAAGGCTGGAAGTGATCATCAACTCCAGTTTGCTAGAAGCTTTGCAGCTCTGGCACATAGTAAAGAACAGGGCGCTGAGATTAGAAACATCTTGGATGGAAAATTCCAGGATTTAAAAATTGATGCTGACTTAAGATGGCATTTAATTCTCTGCTTAGTGGAGCGAGGATTAAGCACAAGAGCTGAGATAGATGCAGAGCTAAAGGGAGATAACACCCTTACTGGCGGACTTAGCCATGAGAGATGTATTGCAGCCTTTCCAACTCTTGAGGCAAAAGAAGCAGCATTTAACAAGGCTACCGAGGATGAGAGCATCACAAATTGGTCAAGACTCTCAGCTATACAAGGCTATAACCGCCCGATTCAGCGCCACCTACACGAGGGGTTTGTTGATCGCTACTTTGATTTAATTCTTGAAACCTACAACACCAAGAGCTATGAGGTTTCAACCAGCATCATTGATCTTCTCTATCCCAGCTACTTAATTTCAACTCAGACCCTTGCAAAAACAGATGCCTGGCTAAATGGCCCTGGAAAAGATAGCCATCCCACTCTTCGCCGTCATATCTTGGAGGCTAAGGATTCTCTGGAGCGAGCTTTAAGAGTTAGAGCGATAGATAACTAATTACTCGCCAATGCGAGTAATGACATCACTTGGGGCGCGATTAGCTTTACTCTTCTTAACATTTTCAAGTGCAACTACTGCTACCCAGATAAAAAGTGTTATCGAAACTGGAGTGACAAAGAACCAGAGAAATCCCTCTAGAAAAGCTAACGGCTCACCAGGCATCGCGCCATCTTCATTTAAAGCTAATTGAATTGACATAGATTCAAGTTTAGGCAGAAGCGCCAACAACTCCAAATGGAGCCAGATATCTCACCCAACGCTCCTCAGCTCTTGCTGTTCCTAAAATCCTCCACGCAGCTCCAACTGGTTCGCGAGGAAGTGAGCGAAGTCTCCAACCTAACTCTTTTAGAGTTCTATCAGCCTTTACATGATTGCAGCGATGACAGGCGCTAACAACATTTTCCCAAGAGTGATCGCCTCCCCTACTTCGAGGAAGGACATGATCAATTGATGTGGCTGCGCTCTGACAGTAAACACAGCGACCGCCATCACGGGCAAATATTGCTCTGCGTGAGAGTGGAACAGTATGGCGATATGGAATCTTTACAAATTTATGAAGTCTAATTACCGCAGGAAGTTCCATTGATCCAGATGAGTAGTGAAGTGTTACGCCAGATTCTTCAATCATGGTGGCGCGGTTATTTAAAATTAAAATGAGCGCGCGTCTATCAGAAACGACACCTAGTGGCTCGTAGGTAGCGTTTAGAACTAAAGTCCTTCTCGATGAGCTATTCACCGTTCTAATTCCCCCGTCTATCCGACGCGTGGCTCGCGTCGTAGGGGAAATCCTGCCCGAAGTTGGTGAGTTTTGTGCGGATATTTGGTTAAGTTCTTATAAAGTCTTTCCCAATGGAGCTAGATCTGAGCCTGATGCAGGTGCTGGAGTGGTTTCTCGGCTCCCCCTTGCGTATAACGATCATATTGATCCTGGCCATTTTCCTTCAAAAAATATCCTCAAGGGCAATCACTAAAACCTTAAGTAAAGTGGCAGAGGCTGATTTAATCCCTGGCGAGAAGAGATTGGTAACTAGACAGAGAGAGCGAACAAAGACAGCAGCCTCTGTTTTAAATAGCTCATCAAAGGCCATAATTGGGCTAATCGCTGGCGCAATGATCCTTGGTGAATTAGATGTTGATCTTGGACCACTTGTGGCATCTGCTGGTGTAGTTGGTTTTGCAGTTGGTCTTGGAGCTCAGAGCATTGTCCGTGATGTCTTATCTGGAATCATTATGCTCCTTGAAGACCAATATGGAGTCGGCGATAGCGTTGAGGTGTTAGAGGTAAAAGGAAAAGTAGAGAGCGTTGGTTTAAGAGTTACAACGATTAGAGATCAAAAAGGAACGCTCTGGTATTTAAGAAATGGCGAGATATTAAAGGTTGGAAATAGTTCTCAGAGATCTCGTTCTTGATTAACCATTGAATTAGCAGCCATCACTAAATAGCTCCAGAGCTGCTCTCGCATCTTATTATCCATCTCAAGTGAGTCAACTGCTGATTTCATATGAGAGAGCCAGACATCTCTCTCTTTCTCTCCAATTTTAAATTGCGCATGTCTCATTCGAAGCCGTGGATGTCCCCTTACCTGGCTATAGGTATCTGGTCCTCCCCAATACTGTTCAAGAAACATCAATAGTCGCTCAGCTGCCCCTTTAAAATCATCATCGGGATACATCGGGCGAAGTACTGGATCTGTAGCAACTAATGCATAAAAGTGTGAGACTAAATTTTCAAATGTGGCTCTCCCGCCCATCTCTTCATAGAGGCTCATAGAAAGGCTATCTAGCTTTAATTTTTAGCGACCAGAGGCCAAGAAAGGCTACGGGAAGGGCTGATAATAGACAGAGCCAACCATAAGACAGGGTGGCGATAACAACCCCTGCAACTGCTCCACCGCTTGCTCCAGAGAGGTTCATAACAAGATCACTTGCCCCCTGTGATGCGCTCTTAAACTCTGGTGATACAGACTCAGTTAATAAAGCAGAGCCAGCAATTAGCGTGCAGGACCAACCAAGGCCGAGAAGAAATAAACCAATTCCTAGAGTTATTGCATCATCTGCTCTAGCAAATCCTGAAATTAGAGCTGAAGATAGGAGAATTGCTACGCCAATTTGAATCACTCTTAATCTTCCAAGGCGATCAGTTAGCGCCCCAACAAGCGGCGAGAAGGCATACATACCAAGGACATGAACGCTAATTACCAAACCAATTATGGTTAAGGTGACATCAACATGAGCCATATGAACTGGTGTCATAACCATTACAGCAACCATTGCAATATGTCCGATAGCAATTGCTGCAATAGCAAATGAGGCTCTGGCATTAGAGCGAATGTGTTTAAGAGCAACCTTTGTCTTTACTCTAGGAAGGTTTGCTGCCCCTGAATCTTTTGCTGCAGTTAGATAAGGATCTGGCCTTAGAAATAATTGAATAACAAGAACAGCAAGAGCTAGAGTTACAGCTGAGATTAAGTAAGGCCCGGTAAGTCTTGGTAGCCCTAATGATTCTGCTAAATTTCCAGAAGGCTCCATTAAGTTTGGTCCAGAAACAGCGCCAATTGTTGATCCCCAAACTACAAATGAGAGTTGCTTGGCTCGTTTTTCATCTGTTGCAAGATCAATTGCAGCAAATCTTGCTTGATAGCCAGCAGCAGATGCTGCTCCAACTAGAAATGTTCCAGTGAGCATTAAATATATGTTCTCTCTTGAGCCACCAAAGATTGCAAGAAGTGAGCCAATTACACCAGCTATAAGGCCAACTGAGAGAGCAAGGCGTCTTCCTCCTCTACTTGTCAGACGGGCTAGTGGAAGGGCTAGAGCTGCAGCACCTAATACTGATGAAGTCTGAGCAAGACCTGCCAGAGTCTCAGAGTTGGTAATTGATGCAACAAGAAGTGATCCTGCTGCAACAGTTCCGGCAACTCCCACACCATTTAATACCTGGGCAGTTGCTAAGACCTTTACAGTTTTTTCCTGCAGGGCGCTATTGCTACTCACTTGCTTACTCTTAGCCAGACTGCAGTATCAGTTGGCAGAAAATTTCCATTTAGTGGCGCGCTTGAATGAAGGACTTCTGAATTACTTGGTAGCTCTATCTCATTTCCAAAGTTAATATAGCAAGCAAAATCTTCACCTCTTTTAAATGCCACGACTTGGCTTGGCGCATCAATCCACTCCATAGCCCCATCACCAAGTCCAGCTTCATTTTTTCTAATAGCTAGCGCTTTGCGATAAACATTTAGAGTCGAATTTGGATCACTTTCTTGAGATTCAGCGGAGTATTTTCCCCACCAGGAACTTGGTGGAAGCCAAGCCTGCTGAGGAGTTAAATTCTCATTTGATGAAAAACCAAACGCGCCACCACTTGAGCTCTTCCATGGAATTGGAACTCTGCAACCATCTCTTCCTCGATCTTTATAGTTGCTCATCTGCCATCTTGGATCGGTTAATCGATCTTCTGGAATATCTCTAACTTCAGGAAGACCTAGCTCCTCACCTTGATAGAGATAAATGCCACCAGGAAGAGCAAGTGCCATAAGCGTCGCGCTCTTTGCTCTAAGTGTTCCCCTTACAATACTTAGTTTTTTGACATCGCCATGGCGAGAAAAAGTGGTGTCGCCATGATTTGTTAGCCCTAAATCGAGGCGATCAACGGAGCGGACTACATCATGGTTATTAAATACCCAGGAAGTTGGCGCTCCAACTTCAGCTAAGGCGTCAATGGAATTATTGATTTTCTCCCTGATTTCATCGGCTTTCCAGAGGGTGGTGAGCATCTCAAAGTTGAAGGAGTTTTGTAGCTCATCACTTCTTACATACTTTGCAATTCTTGAAGCAGGGCTAACCCAAGCCTCTGCCACCGCCATTCGATCTCCATCATATGAGTCAAGAATCTTTCTCCAGCTGCGATAGATATCGTGGACTCCCTCTTGATCCCAGAATGGCTTATGTTCAGGACTTAACATCCGAGTGAGATTATTCTTGCCAAAAATCTTTTCTATCCAACTACTTCGCACATCGGGAAGGCCGCTCTCTTTAAACATTCCATGTGCGACATCAATACGAAATCCATCAACGCCCTTATCAAGCCAGAACTTTAAAACATCTTCAAAGTGTTTTACTACTTCGCTATTTTCCCAATTTAAATCTGGTTGCTCAACGGCAAAGAGATGTAGATACCACTGTCCTTTTTTGCCATCAGATTCAGTAACTCTCTTCCAAGCAGGGCCACCAAATACTGCCTGCCAATTATTTGGGGGAAGCTCCCCATTTTTACCTTTACCTTCTCTAAAGATATATCTATCTCTTGCAGCTGATCCTGATTTGGAGGCAAGTGCTTCTTTAAACCACTTATGTTGATCAGAGGTGTGATTTGGAACGATATCGATAATTACTTTAATCCCTAGATCATGGGCTTCTTGAATTAATAACTCGCCCTCTTTTAAAGTGCCATAATCTGGTTCAATATCTAGATAGTCAGCAACGTCATAGCCATGATCTTTCTGCGGTGATGGATACCAAGGAGTTATCCAGATTGCATCAACTCCAAGCTTCTTTAAATATCCAAGCTTTGATCTAATCCCGCCAACATCACCTATTCCATCGCCATTTGAATCAGCAAAGGAGCGGATATAGATCTGATAGGTAACAGCATCTCTCCACCAAGGCCGCTGCCCTCTTGGGGCTAATTTTGAACTCAACTCTTCACCTCAAGATATTTCTCAAGAAATGCTCGCTCACTTGCCTCAAGTGGGCGTGATTTTCCGCTCTCCTTATCAATTCCTACCTGAACCGACTTGATACGGGCATAAATTGTTTCACCACTTTTTATCTCATAGCCCATTACAAATGATGAGTTACCAATTGACTCTACCCAGAGCTCAACATCGACAAAGAATCCACCTTGCAAGATTGGAGCAATGAAATCTATCTCAGCTCTTGCAACTACCATCTCTAGAATTCCAGGAATCTCACCTTTACTAACATGAGAATAAAAAGACCATTCAAATCTAGCCTCTTGAGCCAAGGTTAGATATTTAGCATTGTTTACATGGCTCATCGCATCGAGATCATCCCAGCGAACAAGAGCCTTATGTAGCGATCTCATCTAGTTAACTTTCTATAGGTAACTCTATGGGGGCGAGCAGCTTCGGCTCCAAGTCGTTCAATCTTATTTTTCTCATATGAGTCGAAGTTTCCTTCAAACCAGAACCATTGCGACTCTCCTTCATAGGCCAAGATATGAGTGGCAACGCGATCTAAAAACCAACGATCATGTGAGATCACTACCGCACATCCGGGAAACTCTAGAAGAGCATTTTCTAGCGATCCAAGTGTTTCAACATCTAGATCGTTAGTTGGCTCATCAAGAAGAAGTAAATTTCCACCCATCTTTAAGGTGAGTGCAAGATTTAATCTATTGCGCTCACCACCAGAAAGCACTCCAGCCGCTTTCTGCTGATCTGGCCCTTTAAAACCAAAGGCAGAGACATATGCTCTACTTGGCATCTCAACTGCGCCAACCTTCATAAAATCAAGGCCATCTGAGACAACTTCCCAGAGTGATTTCTTTGGATCAATTCCTGATCTTGATTGATCAACATATGAAACCTTGACCGTCTCACCAACTTTAATACTTCCTGAATCTGGCGTTTCAAGCCCTAGGATCATCTTAAATAGCGTTGTCTTTCCAGCTCCATTTGGTCCGATTACTCCCACAATTCCATTTCGTGGCAGAGAGAATGAGAGGTCATCAATTAGGAGGCGATCGCCAAAGCCTTTTGAAAGGTTTTCAACATCAACAACGATATTTCCAAGCCTAGGTCCCATCGGGATTTGAATCTCTTCAAAATCAAGCTTTCTAGCCTTCTCAGCCTCTGCTGCCATCTCTTCATATCTTGCAAGACGTGATTTTGATTTAACTTGTCGCCCTTTAGCATTCTGCCTAACCCAATCAAGCTCCTCTGCCAATCGCTTTGCCCGCTTGGCATCTTTTTGTCCCTCAACTTTTAACCTGGCTGCCTTTGTTTCAAGATATGTAGAGTAATTTCCTTCATAAGGATATGCCCGTCCTCGATCTAACTCCAAGATCCATTGCGCAACGTTATCTAGGAAGTAGCGATCATGTGTGATTGCAACAACTGTTCCTTCATACTTTGAAAGAAATTGCTCCAGCCATAAAACAGATTCTGCATCAAGATGGTTTGTTGGCTCATCAAGGAGAAGTAGATCTGGCTTTTGCAATAGCAACTTACATAGCGCAACTCTTCTTCTCTCACCGCCTGATAAGACTTTGACATCAGCATCAGGGGGCGGACATCTAAGTGCGTCCATGGCTTGTTCTAACTGTGAATCTAAATCCCAAGCACTTAAATGATCAAGCTTTTCTTGCAAGCTTCCCATCTCTGCTAGCAACTTGTCATAGTCAGCATCAGGGCTTGCCATCTCCTCAGATACTTTGTTGAAGCGATCAAGTAGGGCAATTGTTTCTGCCACTCCCTCTTGCACATTTTCCAAAACATTTTTATCTTCGCTAAGCGGCGGCTCTTGGAGCAAAATTCCCACGCTATATCCAGGGCTTAAATAGGCCTCACCATTTGATGGTTGCTGCAAACCTGCCATGATTTGAAGGACCGTTGATTTTCCAGCGCCATTTGGGCCAAGAACGCCGATTTTCGCCCCGGGCAGAAACATCAGAGTCACATCATCGAGAATGACCTTATCGCCATGCGCCTTACGCGCCTTCTTCATTGTATAAATGAACTCTGCCACGAGGCGAAACCTTATCGTTTATCCGAGCATTACTTGGCACTAGATAGACTTAGGTCGGTAAATGCGCCCGTAGCTCAGTCGGATAGAGCACCCGCCTTCTAAGCGGGTTGTCGCAGGTTCGATTCCTGCCGGGCGCGC
>JANQVH010000009.1:35433-44496 GCA_030730425.1 Candidatus Nanopelagicaceae bacterium | reverse complement strand
GAGTAAAAGCATTTAGCGTTGGATAGGTTCTCTTACCATCAACCTTTTTCTGATCAAGGTATGCCGTCCAATTACCCCAACGAACTGTTCCACCAACATCCTCTGGTGAGGTTACAGCTCCTGTCTCAGAATCACTTGAGCATGATGCAAGAAATGTTGCAGCTCCAATTGCTCCGGCGCCAACTAGTAGCGAGCGGCGAGTGACTTGTGCGCGGATGATGGAGCGCGCCTCTGGCGATAACTTATCTAGATCTTTTCTCATCTCTTCACTTTCTCTAGTTGGGATTGCTTCTAATTTGGGGAAAATCTATCAGGCGTTGAGATTTGTCATAACGTGTTTGATGCGCGTGTACTCCTCAAATCCATAGCCTGAGAGGTCTTTGCCATGTCCTGAGTGCTTAAAGCCGCCATGAGGCATCTCAGCAACCATTGGGATATGGGTATTGATCCAGACGCAACCAAAGTCAAAGGCCTTAGCCATTCTCATCGCCCGGCCATGATCTTTAGTCCAAACACTTGAGGCAAGTCCATATTTCACGCCATTGGCATAACGAACTGCCTCTGCCTCATCGGTGAACTTTTGCACTGTAATAACGGGTGCAAAGATTTCATTTTGAATCATCTCATCATCTTGTCTTAAGTCAGCGACAACAGTTGGGTTCCAGAAATATCCTGGGCGATCAATAGCGCTTCCACCAGCTGTGATTCTGGCATGGGCTGGAGCGCGATCAATAAAGCCCTTAACCCTTGCTAGCTGGCTAGCGTTATTAACTGGCCCTACCAATACATCCTCATCTGGCATACCTACTTTAATAACATTTTTAGCCTGCTCGCTTAATAGCGCTACTACATCTTCATAGGCGCTTGCCTCTACTAGAACTCTCGTTGCTGCAGTGCAATCCTGTCCTGCATTGAAATATCCAGCAACTGCAATCCACTCACAAGCTGCCTCAATATTTGCATCATCAAAAATAACAACTGGAGCCTTACCGCCAAGTTCTAGATGGATTCGCTTCAAATCCTTCGCCGCACTCGTTGCAACTTCCATGCCTGCCTTAACAGAGCCGGTGATAGAGACAAATTGCGGAATCTCATGTTCTACTAAATGTCTTCCTGTCTCTCTATCTCCAACTACAACATTAATTACACCCTCTGGCAGAAACTCTTGCATTAGCTCTGCCATCCATAGCGTTGAAACTGGAGTTGTATCACTTGGCTTTAGAACAACAGTATTTCCAGCAGCAATTGCTGGAGCCCACTTCCATGCCGCCATCATCATGGGATAGTTCCATGGCGTTACTTGAGCGCAGACGCCAATTGGCTCGCGGCGAATAAAAGATGTATGCCCCTTGGAATACTCAGCAGCAGATCTTCCCTCAAGATGGCGTGCAGCTCCGGCAAAGAATCTAATCTGATCAAGCATTGGACCAATTTCTTCAGCGCGAGTAACTGCTATCGGCTTTCCTGTGTTCTCGCTTTCAATTCCTATTAGCTCCTCGGAGCGAGCTTCAATCGCATCAGCAATTTTATTAATAGCTCTCTGGCGCTCACCTGGCGTGCTCTCTTTCCAAATCTCAAATGCGCTAGCTGCAGATTTCATCGCCTTATCAATATCAGCAGCGCTTGAAACTGGAGCTTTGGCAAAGACTTGCCCTGTTGAGGGATTGATTAAATCTTGAGTCTTATCTGAGGAAGATGGAAGTGATTTACCGTTGATAAAGTTTTGTAGCGTCTTCAAGGAAAAACCTTTCATAGTTGGTCAGGTATGAGAGTTTAGTTAACTACTGCCCCTGCTATCAAGAGAGAGAAAAGTGATCTATTTAGGCCTTATTGGCCGCTGCCAATTGACCGCAAGCTCCATCAATCTCGCGCCCTCTAGTATCACGAACTGTTACCGGAACCCCATACTTCTCTAAGGTTTTAACGAAAGCTATCTCATCTTCCTTCCTAGATGCCGTCCATTTAGAGCCTGGGGTGGGATTTAGCGGTATTAGATTGACATGGGCATGGCGATTTTTTAATAGCCTTCCAAGAAGATCTGCCCGCCACTTCTGGTCATTGATATCTCTAATCAGGGCATACTCAATCGAGTATCTCCGGCCCGTCATAGCCACATATTTATCTGCAGCGCTTAATACCTCTTTAACCTTCCATCTGGAATTAACTGGAACTAAAGTATCTCTAAGTTCATCATCTGGGGTGTGTAGCGAGACAGCTAGAGTTATCTGCAGATCTTCGCTCGTTAACTTCTCTATACCCGGAACTAGCCCAACTGTTGAAACAGTTACTGATCTTGCTCCGATTCCTAGGCCATCTGGCTGCGGGGTAATAATATTTCTAACGCTCTTCATCACTGCGTTGTAATTTGCAAGCGGCTCCCCCATTCCCATAAAGACCACATTTGATAGCCGTGTAGGACCACCTGGCAGCTCTCCACTAGCGCAAGCTCTCGCTGCAGCAACAACTTGAGATGTAATCTCACCTGCCGTTAGATTTCTAGTTAAGCCAGCTTGTCCGGTTGCGCAGAAGGGACAGTTCATTCCGCAACCTGCTTGCGATGAAATACATACTGTCGTTCTATCTTTATAACGCATCAAAACTGTTTCAACTAAGACTCCATCATGTAAGCGCCAGAGATCTTTTCTTGTCTTTCCCTTATCGCACTCCACTTGGCGAATTGGAGTTAGTAGTTTTGGAAGAAAATGCTCAGCAACTAGCGGGCGCATAGCAGCTGGAATATCACTCCAGGAATTAGGCTCTTCGTTGTAATGCGTGAAGTAGTGGGTCGCAATCTGATTAGCTCTAAATGCTGGAAGGCCAAGAGATTCAACCTTGGCGCGCCTCTCTGCAATAGTTAGATCTGCTAGATGCTCAGGGGCCTTCTTCTTAGGCTTAATCTCATCAAATACTAGTTTTATCTCGCTCATGAAAAGCGCTTCAATATCTCAATAATGCACCAGAGCAGAGGAGCAGTAATTAGCACTGCATCTAGACGATCTAGCATTCCGCCATGTCCTGGAAGAATTGTTCCCATATCTTTAATTGATAAATCTCGCTTAATACCGCTCTCCAATAAATCTCCGACAGTTGCAGTTAGTGCGCCGGCGCATCCTGCAAGCGCGCCAATTACTGGGTGATAATCAAGGAGATAGTAAAAAGCAAGGGAGCTTCCAATTGCGCTAAAAATCAAGCCTCCAAAAAATCCCTCCCAAGTCTTCTTTGGTGAAATCTTTGGAGCAAGGGGGTGTTTTCCAAATAGAACTCCAAAGGCCCAAGCAAAGGTATCGTTACAACCAACCATTACTACTAGCGTTGCGATATAGGAAAAACCCTCGCCAGATCTTGCAAGTAGGAGGATAAAACCTGCGACAAAGCCTGGATATAAAAGTGCAAAGGCTGATGCAGTAGCTCTACTAACAAAGCCATCAACTCCCCCGCGAAGTACTAGAAGCAGAGTAAGTATTAAAGAGATAACCATCGAGACCGTTAAACCTGGAAGTCCGCCAATCCAAGTACTTGAAAGAATCAAGGCAGTTGAAAGGGCAAGTCCTAGATAATTTGAGGCAATACCGCGAGCCTTAAATGCTGCTGTTAGCTCTTTTGTAGCGATTAAAACTGCAATAGTTAGAAATGCTGCAAAAGCAATTGGCGCAAATGCCATGGTGGAGAAGACAATTGCTAGAAGTAATAGACCTACCAAAATAGAAGGGAAGAGCTTTCGCCCTGCCTTCTTATTTATCGCCTCATTAATTGAGTGAAGGTCGCTCATAATTTTGCCTCAAAGTTAAACTTCGAGAAGTTCGGCTTCCTTATGCTTTAACATCTCATCGATCTTTGCTCCATGATCAGAGGTGACTTTCTCTAGCTCTTTCTCGCCGCGAGAGAGGTCATCTTTACCAATCTGGCCATCTTTTTCTAGCTTCTCCATAGCCTCTTTAGCAGCTCTTCTAATGCTTCTAATAGAGATCTTTGAATCCTCAGCCTTGGTTTTTGCAACCTTAATAAACTCTTTACGTCTCTCCTCGGTTAACTGCGGGAAATTAACGCGAATTACCGTGCCATCTCCCCCAGGATTTACTCCAAGATCTGATTCTCTAATTGACTTCTCTATTGCGGGGATTGCTCCTTTATCAAATGGAGAAATCATCGCTGTTCTTGCCTCAGGGACTTGAACTGTTGCTAGTTGAGATAGCGGGGTGAGAGTTCCGTAATACTCAACCATAATCTTGGCAAACATTGATGGATGAGCTCTTCCCGTTCTAATTGCAGCAAAGTCTTCCTTAGCAACTTCGACAGCCTTATCCATCTTGGTATTGGTATCGGCAATTACTGATTGAATACTCATCTCTTCCCCTTAATTAACTAACGTTCCGATTGCCTCGCCACGAACAGCGCGAGCAATATTGCCATTTTCAAGAAGGTTAAATACCACGATAGGCAATTTATTCTCGCGGCAGAGGCTAAATGCTGCAGCATCGGCTACAGCAAGTGATTTCGATAAAACTTCATCATAGGTAATAACGTCATAGCGCTTTGCATCTTTATCTTTTCTAGGATCTGCTGAATAGACCCCATCAACCCCGCTCTTTGCAAGAAGAAGAGCATCTACTCCGATTTCAAGTGCTCTCTGAGCTGCAACGGTATCGGTTGTGAAAAATGGCATTCCAGCACCTGCGCCAAAGATAACTACTCGACCTTTTTCTAGATGGCGAATTGATCTACGTGGAATATATGGCTCAGCAACTTGACCCATAGCAATAGCAGTTTGAACTCTGGTTTCAATTCCCTCTTTTTCTAGAAAATCTTGTAGCGCCAGGCAGTTCATAACTGTTCCTAGCATTCCCATATAGTCAGCTCTGGCACGATCCATACCGCGCTCTTGAAGCTCTGCGCCTCTAAAGTAATTTCCGCCGCCAACAACAATTGCTACTTGAGTTCCAGAGCGAACTACCTCTGCAATTTGCTCGGCAACGCCATGGACTACATCTGGATCTACTCCAACGCCCTTTGCTCCGCCAAAGACCTCACCAGATAATTTAAGGAGTACTCGCTTATAGGCCTTTCGCTTATCTGCCATATCGCCACTCCTTAAATTTCTAGAGATCTACGGAAATAACTTTACTGTCCTACTCGGAATCGATAGAAGGCTGACACGGAATTTTGCGCTTCAGTAAGGATCGCTGCAACGCTCTTCTTCTGATCTTTAGCAAAGGCCTGCTCAAGTAGAGCAACCTCTTTGATAAAGCCAGTCACGCGCCCCTCGGTAATCTTGGCGATAGCTGCCTCAGGCTTACCCTCATTCTTAGAGGTCTCTTCAGCAACTTTGCGCTCATGCTCTAAGACATCAGTTGGCACTGATGCTCGATCTAAGTACTGCGGGGCAAAGGCTGCAATGTGCTGAGCAATATCTTTTCCAACTACTGCATCATCTTTAGCAAGTGCTACCAAGACTCCAACTTGTGGTGGTAGATCTGGGCTAGTGCGATGTAGATACTGCGCATTGGGCGAGCCTTGAATTACTGCAAGGCGTCTTAACTCAACTTTCTCGCCCATTGTCGCATTAGCTTCATCAATGACTTCTTGCACAGCTTTTCCTGTTGCAAGCTTTGAAGATAGAAATGCTGCAAGGTCGCTCTGCTTTGAAGTAAATAAGTGCTCAAGAAGTTCGCTAGCAACTGCTTGAAATCTCTCTCCCTTAGCAACGAAATCTGTTTCGCAATTAAGTTCAAGCATTACCGAAGTGTTGCCCTCTGATTTGGCAGCAATTAGCCCATTTGAGGTGGCTCTGCCTTCACGCTTGGTAACGCCCTTTAGGCCTTTAACTCGGATAATTTCTACTGCCTTATCAAAGTCGCCTGCTGCTTCATCTAATGCTTTTTTGCAATCAACCATTCCTGCTGCAGTTGCTTCGCGAAGCCTCTTAACATCAGCTGCTGAATATGACACTTATGCTCCTTGGCTCTGAGTTGGCGCTTCACTTGGCGCATCACTTGGGGCTTCAGTAGATCCTGCAAGTAGCTCCTTCTCCCAATCAGCAAGAGGCTCACCTGCAGCAACGCTGCCTTCAGCGCTCTTTGCAGCATCCATCGCTTCTTTAGCAACATTTGCAGAACGCGCTTGAAGTCCAGCAGCAATTGCATCTGCAATGACTCGGGTTAGAAGTGTTACTGAGCGAATCGCATCATCGTTTCCAGGAATCTTGAAATCAACTTCATCTGGATCACAATTGGTATCAAGGATTGCAATTACTGGAATTCCAAGCTTATGAGCCTCAGCTACTGCTAGATGCTCTTTCTTAGTATCAACCACCCAAATCGCAGCTGGCAACTTGGTCATATTACGAATTCCATCAAGGTTCTTATGAAGCTTCTCGCGCTCACGACGGAGCAAGAGAAGTTCTTTCTTAGTTAGAACTTGGTCATTAGATGCCTCAAGCGCCTCTAACTCTTTTAAACGTTGGATACGCTTATAGACAGTTGGGAAGTTGGTAAGCATTCCACCGAGCCAACGCTCAGTGACATAAGGCATTCCAACTCGAGCGGCTTGAGACTTAATTGGCTCTTGAGCCTGCTTCTTTGTTCCTACAAATAATAGGTGTCCACCCTTTGCAACTGTGTCTTTGACAAAGTCATAGGTCTTATCGATTAGCGCAAGTGATTGCTGAATATCGATGATGTAGATTCCATTGCGCTCTGTGAAGATAAAGCGCTTCATCTTTGGATTCCAACGACGAGTCTGATGTCCGAAGTGAACACCGCTATCGAGGAGTTCTCGCATTGTTACAACCGCCATGGCGGCACGCTCCTTAAGTGCGAACTTTTCGTTCGCATCGGTTAATGAACCAACTATTTGTTAGTTCTCTAGCGTCTAGGCACCGACTAACTCATTTAGAGTCAGACCGAAATGGTTTCCTCAAGTAATTACAGCGTGTGTAATTAAATGAAGTAGACGCGTGAAGTCACAGAGTTTTACCTCTGTGCGGTCCAAATCCTACCTGACCCACAACCCCACTTTTTCCACCAATATCGCCCATAACCGCCCTAGACCGATAAGGGTGCGAGGCAGATTTGCCTCTATGAAAGCTGCTGCTCTTCTCACCGCCTTTCTCATAGGCCTAGTTGCAGGGATTACTTTTTCAGAGCCCTTAAATATTGAAATGTCTTCTAAGCCGATTAAAGAAGATATTCGCAGGGGTATAGATTAAGAACTATGGCATTTACCCAACCCTCAAGAAATCTAGCTCTAGAGCTAGTGCGAGTTACTGAGACTGCAGCGATTGCAGCATCTCGTTGGGTTGGACGAGGGGCAAAAAATGATGCTGATCAAGTAGCAGTCGATGGCATGAGAAAGATGATCAATACCGTCTCCATGAATGGCGTAATAGTTATTGGCGAAGGCGAGAAAGATCAAGCTCCGATGCTATTTAATGGCGAAGAAGTTGGCGATGGAAATGGGCCATCAGTTGATGTTGCAGTAGATCCAATCGATGGGACAACTCTTACTGCTAAGGGAATGAATAATGCAATTAGCGTAATCGCACTTGCCGAGCGTGGCACTATGTTTGATCCAACAACTGTCTTTTATATGAAGAAGTTAGTCGTTGGCCCAGAAGCAGCTGATGTTGTTGATATCACCGCCCCGGTTAAAGAAAACTTAAGACGGATCGCTAAGGCAAAACGCCGTGATATCGAATCACTAACAGTTGTTCTCCTTGATAGGCCAAGACATGATCAATTAGTCAAAGAGATCAGGCAGACTGGAGCAAGAATTAAATTCATCACCGATGGCGATGTGGCAGGAGCAGTTGAGGCAGCACGCGATGAGACAGGAATTGATGCCCTTATGGGAATTGGTGGAACCCCGGAGGGAATTATTGCCGCTTGCGCGATGAAGTGTTTAGGCGGGGTAATTCAAGCGATCCTGCATCCAAGAGATGAGGCAGAGCGAGAGAAAGCTCTAGCAAATGGCATGGATCTTGAGAAGGTATTAACTACCAATGATCTAGTTTCAGGCGAGAATGTCTTCTTTGCCGCTACTGGAATAACAGATGGCGAGCTATTAAAAGGAATTCGCTTCACAGATCGATATATCCAATCAAACTCTCTTGTAATGCGCTCTCGTTCAAAGACAATACGATTTATTTCTAGCGAGCATCCGCTACAAGATTGATTCTCAAGCCCTGGGGTGAGCCTGCTCATAAGCTTTTTTGATTCTCTCTTGTGAAACATGGGTATAGATCTGAGTGGTAGCAAGAGATGAGTGGCCGAGAATTTCTTGAACAGTTCTTAAATCTGCGCCACCTTCAAGTAAATGAGTTGCTGCGCTATGTCTAAGAGTATGTGGTCCTAATTTCTTATCACTGCCAATTGCCTCCATCGCTTGATAGACCACGCTTCTGGCAACTCTTTGATCAATTCTCTTCCCGCGAGAACCAATAAATAGCGCGCTACCACTTGATTGACTAACTAGCTCTGCTCTTGCGTTATTGATCCAATTATCAACAGCAGTAAGTGCTGGTTGGCCTATTGGAACGATTCTCTCCTTGCTTCCCTTGCCCATCACTTTGATAGTTGATCTCTGTCTATCAATATCGCCAAGATCTAGACCAACTAGCTCTGAGATACGAATGCCTGAGCCATATAAGACTTCAACTAGCGCTAGATCTCGAAGCGAGCTGGCGCTCTCCTCTTCCTGCGCTCTTACCTCGAGCGCCTTTATAGCTAGCGCTGCGCTCTCTATATCTAAGACATCAGGCAGGCTTCTCTCAGGCTTTGGGGCAATTAAATCTTTACCGATATCTCTTGAGAGCCAACCACTTCTTGCCCCCCAATAGGTGAAGGCGCGAATTGAAACTACCCTGCGGGTAATTGAAGATCTAGCTGCTCCCTTAGTAGAGAGGTTTGCAAGCCAAGAGCGGATGTGATTGAGCTCTAGCTGAGCAAACTCTGAGACTCCTAATTGATTTATATGAAGTAGGAGCGACTCTAAATCAGCAAGGTATGCCCTTATTGAGTTCTCTGAGAGATTTCGCTCAGAGATTAGATGGCTTCGATAAGCCTTTGC
>JANQVH010000009.1:18704-35333 GCA_030730425.1 Candidatus Nanopelagicaceae bacterium | reverse complement strand
TTTGGGGTGCGCTCTTGGCGAAAATAGCGTGAGATCGAGCCCTTATCGATTCCTGTTTTTAAGTGGAGTTCTTCAAGCCCTGAAATCCGTAACTGTTCCATTCTTACTTTTAGCCATTCTGATGATTCGCTAGGAGTTAATTTCACTCCCCTTTTTAAAGCTGTGCCCATATCTAAATTCTTTTCTCTCCTCACTTAAAAACCTTACTCAGGTTTCTTTCCCGCTCTTATTAGCCCATAAGTTAGCGCATCTTCTAGCGCCATGGCAGAGGCGGCAATAACATTTTCATGAACTCCAATTGTGCTCCACTCGCCATGGCCATCGCTGCTCTCAACTAATACTCTAGTAATAGCCCCAGTTCCTAGGCGACCTTCCAAGATACGAACTTTGTAATCAGTTAGCTCAAGCTCAGCTAGTTCTGGATATAACTTCTCGAGACCATTGCGAAGCGCTCTATCGATAGCGTTAACAGGGCCATTTCCACTACCAGAGGATGAAATTAACTCTCCCTTTGCCCTGATACTTACCTCAGCTCTTGACGTTACTGAGCCATCTGCGAGCTGATCAACGCTAGTTTTCCAACTCTCAATAGTGAAAAATGAGGGTTTCTTTCCAGCAAGCTCTTCTCGCAATAACAGCTCAAAGCTGGCATCTGCTGCCTCAAATGTGTAACCACCAGATTCCAATTCTTTTACTCGCTCAACTAGGCGGGCGACGACCTCTTTCTCTTTACTTAAATCAAAACCAAGTTGTGAGGATTTAATTTCAATCGATGCTCGCCCTGCCATCTCAGAAACAAGCATTCTCATATCGTTACCAACGCTCTCAGGATTCTCATGTTGATAGAGCGATGGATCTACCTTGATTGCGGATGCATGAAGACCGGCTTTATGTGCAAAGGCAGAGACACCAACATATGGCTGTCTGGCACTTGGTGAGACATTGGTAACTTCAGCAACTGCGTGAGCAATTCTAAATGCCTCCTCTAGCGCTCCAGCTGGAAGTACTTCTTGCTTCTTCTTTAATTGCAGATTAGCGATGATTGCAATTAGATCAGCATTTCCAGTTCTCTCGCCATAGCCATTTAAAGTTCCTTGAACATGGCTTGCTCCAGCTGCAACTGCAGCAAGTGAGTTAGCGATAGCGCATCCTGTGTCATTATGGCAATGGATTCCAATACGAGCAGAGCTATCTGAAATTACCTTTGAAACTACATCTGATAGTTCATCAGGCAGCATCCCGCCATTGGTATCACAGAGAGCAATAACATCGGCTCCAGCCTCTGCTGCAACTCTAACTACCTCAAGTGCGTATGCTGGATTTGCCCGATATCCATCAAAGAAATGTTCTGCATCAAGAAATACTCTCTGGCCGCCTTGCCTTAAAAACTTAATTGAATCCTTAATCATCGCTAAGTTCTCTTGCAGATCTGTTTTTAGAGCGAGCTCAACGTGGCGATCATGTGATTTTGCAACAAGAGTTACAACTGGCGCTCCAGATTCAGCTAGCGCTCTAAGAAGTACGTCATCTGCTGCTTTGGTATTGGCACGCCTAGTAGCGCCAAAGGCTACAAATGTTGCATTCTTTAACTTCAACTCTTTAGTAGCTAATTTGAAGAATTCAGTATCTTTTGGATTAGCCCCAGGCCATCCCCCTTCAATGAAGCCCACTCCTAGATCATCAAGATGTCTAGCGATAGTTAATTTGTCATGGACAGAGAGATTAAGACCCTCTTGCTGCGCGCCATCTCTAAGGGTGGTGTCATAGATATGAAAAGCATCAGAGATTGCCACTAGATAACTCGCTTCATCCAGCCATGCTTATCAGGGATAGTGCCATGTTGAATGCCGAGTAAGTGATTACGGATCTCCATAGTTATCTGCCCAGGATTGCCATCACCTGTTACCCAAGTTCCATATTTACTCTTTGCAGAACCAACAGGTGCAATAACTGCCGCTGTTCCGCAGGCAAAGATCTCTGAAATATCTCCACTTGCTACTCCATCGCGCCATTGATCAATAGAGATCATTCCCTCTTCAACTTTATATCCCAAATCTTTAGCAACGCTAAGAATTGAATCTCTTGTAATTCCATGAAGCAGAGTTCCAGTTAACTTTGGAGTGAAGATAGTTGCATCTTTTCCTCTACCCTTAACAAAGTAGAGATTCATTCCGCCCATCTCTTCAACCCAGAATCGCTCTTTGGCATCAAGCCAGACCACTTGATCACAACCTTCTTTTGCTGCCTCCTGCTGAGCAAGAAGAGAGGCTGCATAATTTCCACCGCATTTTGCCTCGCCAGTTCCACCAAGTACTGCTCTGACATACTCTAAAGAGATCCAAACTGTTACAGCTTTAGCAGAGTTAAAGTAAGCAGCAGCAGGGGTAGCAATTACTGCAAATAGCGCTTTATTAGATGGCCTTACTCCAAGACCAACTTCGGTTGCAATCATAAATGGCCTCAAATAGAGAGACTCGCCAACTTTTTTAGGAACCCAGCCAGCATCTTGCTTTACTAAAGCCTCAACTGCGCTAACAAAATCTTCAACTGGAAGCTCTGGAAGAGTGATTCGCGCTGCGCTCTTTGCAAAGCGAAGAGCATTAGCATCAGGGCGAAAGAGCGCAATAGAACCATCTGGTTGGTAGTAAGCCTTCATTCCCTCAAAGATTTCTTGTCCATAATGAAAAACCATTGCAGCAGGATCTAAATTGAGCGGTCCATAGGCAGAGATTGTTAGATCAGACCAACCGCTAGCTTGATTCCATTCAGCAACTGCCATGTGATCTGTGAAGTATTTTCCAAATCCAGGCTCTTCTAAATACTGATCTCTCTGAGTTGGCGAGATTGGATTTGATGAAGGGCTAACTGTAATTTTCATTAGCTAAGAGCCTTTGCTAGGTCATCGCCTATTTCACTAGTGCTTCGCTTCTTATCGGCTCTTGTAAGCAAGTCGGCCTCAACTGCTCTTTCAACATCTCTTGCAGCATCACTAAGCCCTAAATGATTAAGTAGCATCGCAACAGACATAATTGTTGCAGTTGGATCAGCAATTCCTTTTCCTGCGATATCAGGGGCTGAGCCATGAACTGGTTCAAACATTGAAGGAAACTCGCCACTTGGATTGATATTGCCAGAGGCGGCAAGGCCAATACCGCCGCAGATAGCAGCAGCGATATCAGTCAAAATATCTCCAAAGAGATTATCAGTTACCACTACATCAAAGCGCTCCGGATTTGTTACAAAGAACATCGAGGCTGCATCAACATGGAGATAATCAGTGCTTACTTGAGGAAACTCCTTTGCAACTTCTTCAAAGGTTCTAGTCCAAAGACTTCCCGCTCTTGTTAAAACATTATTCTTATGAACTAAAGTTAATTTCTTTCTAGGCCTTGCCATAGCTCTATTAAATGCATCTCTAATAACTCGCTCAGCGCCCCGTCTTGTATTTAGGCTCTCCTCAGTTGCAATCTCACTTGCAGTTCCAAAGCCAAGAACGCCGCCAGCTCCAACATAAGGTCCTTCGGTTCCCTCTCTAACCACAATGAAATCAATAGGCGCGCTTGTCTTTAGTGGACCAACTACTCCTGGATATAGGCGTGCCGGGCGCAGGTTGATGTAATGATCAAAGGCAAAACGAAGTTTTAGAAGTAACCCGCGCTCAAGGACTCCACTTGGAACACTTGGATCTCCTACTGCGCCAAGAAGGATTACATCAAAGCTCTTTAACTCCTCCAGAGTTTTATCTGGCAGAACTTCACCTGTTTTATGCCAGAAGGTGGCCCCTAATTCAAATGCTTTCTTGCTATAGGTAAAGCCATGTTTCTTGCCCGCTGCATCAAGAATTTTCAAACCCTCATTTATAACCTCAGGGCCGATTCCATCGCCTGCGATTACCGCAAGATTGAAGTTTTTACTCATACCAGTAGAGATACCGATCTAGATACCCGAGCTCCAACCTCTTTAGCAATCTTTTCTGTAAATTCAATTGGAATAGCAGAGTCAACCGTAAGAGCCATCAAAGCCTCACCGCCTGCCTTATCTCTAGCAACTTGCATATTGGCGATATTAATTTTTGCAGCGCCAAGAATATTTCCAACGGCTCCGACAACTCCCGGTCTATCTTCATAGATGAGAAATAGAAGATGATCACTTGGTGGTAGCTCAATATCAAACTTATTGATACGGATAATCTTCTCTACTTTCCTAATTCCCATTAAAGTGGCATCTACTTCAACTCTTGCGCCATTTGAGAAAGCGGCGCGAAGGCAGATCATGCTTCGATAATCCTCGCACTCAGCCTCGCTACTTACCGTTGCGCTCATACCCTTTTCTTGAGCAAGATTTGGGGAGTTAACATATGTTGCATCTTCGGTTCCAATTGCAATTAGCGCTCCCTTAAGCGCAGAAGTTGCCAAAATAGATGAGTCATAAATGGAGACTTCGCCTTTAACAGTAATTTCAATACTTACTGGAAGCTCTGCTTCAAGACCCGTTGCAATCTGGGCCATCTTTTCAACTAGTGGAAGCGTTGGACGGATCTCTTCATGGATCTCGCCGCCTTTAACATTTACCGCATCTGGCACAAGCTCTCCAGAGAGCGCTTTGCGAACAGAGACTGCTACTGCAATTCCTGCTCTCTCTTGAGCTTCATCTGTTGATGCGCCAAGGTGAGGCGTTGCAACTACTTGATCTAGAGTAAATAACGGTGAATCAGTACAAGGCTCAGTTGCAAATACATCAAGTCCAGCACCTGCTACTCGCCCCTGGCTAATGGCTTTATAGAGCGCAGCTTCATCTAATACTCCCCCGCGGGCAGCATTGATTATTCGAACAGTTGGCTTAACTTTGCTCAGTGCTGTATCGCCAATTAAATTAGCGGTCTCTTTTGTCTTTGGAAGATGGATAGTTATGAAATCAGAGTTTGCTAGCAAATCATCAAGTGAGACTAGATCTACGCCAAGTGCTGCTGCTTTTGCTGGTTGAAGATATGGGTCATATGCAATTACCTTCATCCCAAATGCCTGCATGCGATGAGCAACTAGTTGACCGATTCTTCCAAAGCCAACAACACCTAGAGTTTTTTCAAATAACTCAGCGCCTGTGTATTTAGAGCGAGCCCACTTACCACCCTTTAGCGCAGCATGTGCAGGTGAGAGATGGCGAGCAGATGCTAGAAGAAGAGCAATTGCAAGTTCTGCTGCGCTGACAATATTTGATGTTGGCGCATTAACAACCATGACTCCAGCGGCAGTTGCAGCGGGAATATCAACGTTATCTAGCCCAACACCAGCTCTTGCAATGACTTTTAAACCTTTAGCTGCAGCGATAGCTTCGCTATCCATCTTTGTGGCAGAGCGAATTAAAACTGCATCAACTCCTGAAGATAGGCAGGCCAGTAACTCAGATCTATTCGCCCCATCACAGTTGATAATCTCAAACTCTGGTCCTAGGGCATCTAGGGTTGCTGGACTTAGCTCCTCAGCAATTAAAACTTTGGGTTTAGCCACGCGATGCAGATCCTTCCTTGTAATCATCCTTATTGGCAGCTTTAACCCAAGACATCATCTTGCGTAGATTTCTGCCAACTTCCTCAATCGGATGAGACTCACCTTTAGCGCGAAGTGCTTTAAATTCTGGAGCTCCTGCATCTTGATCTTCGATAAAGCGCTTAGCAAATGCGCCGCTCTGGATATCTCCTAGGACTGCCTTCATATTCTCTTTTACCCTTGGATCAATAACTCTTGGACCTGAGATGTAATCGCCATATTCAGCTGTATCTGAAACTGACCAACGCTGCTTAGCAATTCCACCTTCATACATAAGATCAACGATGAGTTTTAACTCATGTAGACACTCAAAGTAGGCAACCTCTGGCTGATATCCAGCTTCAATTAGAACTTCAAAACCATATTGCACCAATTGAGATGCTCCGCCGCAGAGCACTGATTGCTCACCGAATAAATCTGTCTCAGTCTCCTCGGTAAAGGTAGTGAGAATTCCACCCGCCTTTAAGCCTCCCATTGCCTTGGCATAAGAGAGAGTAAGTGGCCAAGCAGATCCAGTTGCATCTTGCTCAACAGCTACGATATCTGGAACTCCGCGCCCTGCAGCAAACTCACGTCTTACTAGATGTCCTGGGCCCTTTGGGGCAACCATACAAACATCAATATTTGCTGGCGGCTTGATATATCCAAAGCGAATATTAAATCCATGGCCAAAGAAGAGCGCATCTCCAGCTTTTAGATTAGGTTCGATAGATTCTTTATAAATATGGCGCTGCTTATGATCAGGAGCAAGGAGCATAATTACTGTTGCCTCTTTAACTGCTTCTGCAACCGAGAGAACTCTTAAGCCCTCTTCCTCTGCCTTGGCACGGGATTTAGAACCCTCGGCTAATCCAACTCTTACATCAACGCCACTATCGCGCAGGTTTAAGGCATGGGCATGTCCTTGTGACCCGTATCCAATGACCGCAACTTTTCGCCCCTGTATTACCGAAAGGTCTGCATCTTCGTCATGATAAATAGTTGCCACGTTCTCCTGCTTTCTAGTTTAGTTTTGGTAGTCCTCGGTCTGGCTATGCGTCGATGAAGAAGCTAGTCCAGTTTCTTGCAAAGTTCGTTCAGCTAAAGTCGCATCCCCAATTTCTAGAGCAATGAGACCTGATTGAACCAACTCTTTTATTCCAAAGCTTGTTAGCTCACCTAATAGCGCTGCAATCTCAGCGCTACTTCCTATCGCCTCAATGGTAAGGCTGGAGGAAGCCTGGCTAACAATTGAGGCTCGATATCTGCCTACTACTGCTTCAATCTTTGAGCGATTATCGCCAGAGCTATTTACTTTAACCATCAATAGCTCTCTTTGATGGGAGTTCTTATCTTCCATCTCTTGAATCCCAATAACGTTAACAAGCTTAAATAGCTGGGCGCTCACTTGATCTAGAGCGTGGCCCTCAAGATTTAAAACAATAGTAATTCTCGAGATCTCTGGACTCTCTGTTGGTCCCACAGCAAGTGAATCAATGTTGTATCCCCGGCGAGAAAATAACGATGCAACCCTGGCTAGAACACCTGGGCTATTTTCAACAAGGACAGAGAGGGTGTGTTGGGCCATGGCTATAACTCCTGTGAATCCCAGTCAGGTGCCATCTCTTTGGCAATCAAAATATCATCATTAGAAGTTCCTGCAGCCACCATTGGCCAGACCATCGCATCTCGATAAACGCCAAAGTCCACTACAACTGGCGCGTCATTGATTGCATTTGCTTCCTTAATAATCTTATCGACATCACCTTTTGACTCACAGCGAAGACCGACGCAGCCCATCGCCTCTGCAAGTTTTGCAAAATCAGGAATTCTCTTGGAGTGCAGATCAGTATTTGAGTAACGCTCTTTATAGAAGAGAGTCTGCCACTGACGAACCATTCCTAGACTCTCATTATTAATAACAGCTACCTTGATTGGAATGTCATTTAGCGCGCAGGTTACTAATTCCTGGTTTGTCATCTGGAAACAACCATCACCATCAATTGCCCAAACTGGAGTATCAGGGGCGCCAACTTTTGCGCCCATTGCAGCTGGGACTGCATAACCCATCGTTCCAAGACCGCCAGAGTTGAGCCAGGTTCTTGGTTTTTCATACTTAACAAATTGTGATGCCCACATCTGATGTTGACCAACCCCTGCAACATAGATTCCATCAGGACCTGTAATTGCTCCGATTCGCTCAATTACATATTGTGGCGATAGCGATCCATCACTTGGCTCGTTATATCCAAGTGGATACTTCTGGCGTAGTGAATTCATCTGCTTCCACCACTGGGTGATATCAGCCTTATTCTTGGCAAACTCAGCTTTAACAGCAGGAATTAGCGCTCTAATAATTGGACCAAGGTCGCCAATAATTGGCACATCTGCGTAGCGATTCTTACCTATTTCTGCCGGGTCAATATCGGCATGAATTATCTTGGCATTTGGGGCAAATGTAGAGAGTTTTCCAGTTACTCGATCATCAAATCGAGCGCCTAAAGTAATAAGTAAATCTGCTTTCTGTAGGCCAGTAACGGCAGCAACTGTTCCATGCATTCCTGGCATACCGAGATGCTGGCTATGGCTATCAGGAAATGCCCCTCTTGCCATCAAAGTTGTAACAACTGGAGCGCCAACTAACTCTGCTAACAAAAGAAGTTCTTTTGCAGCATTAGCCTTTATTACTCCGCCGCCGATGTAGAAAATAGGTTTACTTGATTGAGCGATAAGTGATGCAGCATCTCGAATTGCCTCTAAGTCTGGCTCAATCTGCGGGTTATATCCGAGAAGAGTTAACTTCTTTGGATAGTTATAGCTAGTCATCTTCTGGAGAGCATCTTTAGCAATATCAACTAGAACTGGCCCTGGCCTTCCAGATGATGCAATATAAAAAGCTTCAGCGATTGCCCGAGGAATTTGGGCAGGATCAGTAATCAAGTAATTGTGTTTTGTCACCGGCATTGTGATTCCGCGAATATCAGCCTCTTGGAATGCATCAGTTCCAATCGCAGCTGAAGGAACTTGACCGGTGATAGCAACAAGTGGAACTGAATCCATCTGCGCATCAGCAATCGGTGTTACTAAATTAGTAGCACCTGGCCCTGAAGTTGCAATGCATACCCCAACGCGACCAGTTACTTGGGCATATCCAGTTGCAGCATGACCTGCTCCCTGTTCATGGCGAACTAGGATGTGGCGGATCTTTGAATCAAAGATTGGATCATAGGCAGGAAGAATTGCGCCACCAGGAATACCAAACATGACATCAACGCCAGAGTCTTCTAGCGCGTTAACGAGGGCTTGAGCGCCGCTTATCTCATTTGCCATCTTGGTCTACTCCTTCCTTCAAATTCTTTTTTAGGCCTACTAATGCAAAAACCCTCAGTTTCCTGAGGGTGCGCGTGAACTTTTATTTAGTTCACGCGCAGCGAATCACCACTGAAACAAGTGCTATTACAGAAGTTGATTTCGCTGACATGTGGGTAAGTATCCCCTGATAAAAAGTATGCGTCAACCCTTAAGACGGCTATCTCACAATATGAGCGGGGATTATTCCCCTTTTAATCACAGACCGCGCCCTTTGATGCCGATCCCACAAGCTTTACATACTTACCCAATACCCCGGAGGTATACCTACTTGGTAGCGGTTTAAAGCTCTCCCTTCTCTTTGCTAACTCACTTTCATCAACTAATAAATCTAGCGTTCTAGCTTTGATATCGATACGAATTCGATCACCATCTTTAACAAGTGCAATCGCTCCACCATCACTAGCTTCGGGTGCAACATGGCCCACACATAGCCCGGTTGTGCCACCAGAGAATCTGCCATCGGTAATTAAGAGGACAGATTTTCCAAGACCTGCTCCTTTAATTGCGCCAGTGATCATTAACATCTCGCGCATTCCCGGCCCGCCCTTTGGCCCTTCATAACGAATTACTACAACATCACCTGCGGTAATAGTCCCATCTTCTAAAGCTTGCATCGCAGATTGCTCTCGATCAAAGACTCTGGCAGGTCCTTCAAATGAGTCAACTCCAACTCCAGCAACCTTTGTCACTGCGCCATCTTTAGCAAGTGAGCCACTTAAAATTGTAATACCGCCACTTACGCCCATTGGGCTTTTTACCGCTCTTAATATTTCGCCATCAGGATCTGGTGGATTGATATCAGCTAAATTCTCAGCCATAGTTTTTCCAGTAACTGTTAAGCAATCGCCATGAAGTAGGCCAGCATCTAGTAGGGCCTTTAATACCACTGGGATTCCCCCGACTTTATCGACATCGCTCATAACAAATCTGCCAAATGGTTTTAAGTCGCCAAGTAGTGGAACCTTTGAGCCAATTCGATGGAAATCATCTAACGTTAAATCAACCTTTGCTTCATGGGCAATTGCTAGCAGGTGAAGAACAGCGTTAGTTGATCCACCGAGGGCCATAAGGGCAGTGATGGCATTTTCAAATGCTCGCTTACTTAAAATATCTCTTGTAGTAATTCCAGCTCTTATTAGCTCAACAACAGCTGCCCCTGATTTAACAGCATAGCTATCACGCCTGCGATCAACTGCTGGAGGAGCAGCAGAGCCAGGAAGTGATAGACCAATGGCTTCGCCAACAGTTGCCATTGTGTTTGCGGTATACATCCCGCCGCAAGCTCCCTCACCTGGACAGATGGCGCGCTCAATTTTATCGACCTGCTCTTGAGATATTAAGCCTCTAGCGCATGCTCCAACTGCTTCGAAGGCATCAATGATTGTGACATCTTTTCCATCTACTTGTCCTGGAAGAGTAGAGCCGGCATAGACAAAGACGCTAGCAACATCAAGTCGCGCTGCTGCCATCATCATTCCTGGAAGAGACTTGTCACAACCAGCAAATGTGACCATGCCATCAAATCTCTCTGCCTGCATAACTGTCTCAACAGAGTCTGCAATAACCTCTCTTGAAACTAATGAGAAGTGCATTCCCTCATGGCCCATTGATATGCCATCAGAGACTGAGATGGTGCCAAATTGCATTGGAAATCCACCTGCATCAAATACTCCTTGCTTTGATGCTTTTGCTAAACGATCTAAGGAGAGATTACATGGAGTGATTTCATTCCAAGAAGATGCAATTCCAATTTGTGGCTTGACCCAATCTTCATCTTTCATTCCAACTGCTCTAAGCATTCCGCGAGCAGGAGCGCGCTCAAGACCATCTGTTACAAGTCCAGAACGCGGCTTCATTGGATTTGTCATAAGTGAATCCTACTTATCCCTGACCTAAATGCTTGAGTAAAAGATCGCGCACTTTTGCTGCATCAGCTTGACCCTTTGAATCCTTCATCACTGCGCCAATCAAAGCTCCTGAGGCTGGGATATTTCCCCCTCTAACCTTCTCAGCAACATCTGGAGCAGCTGCGATTGCTCGCTCAATTGCTGCCATTAGAGATGAATCATCAGAGACAACTTTGATGCCGCGAGCTTCAATTATCTGACCCACGCTGCCCTCGCCATTAATTAGCGCCTCAACAACCTGGCGAGCTAATTTATCGGTTAGCTCTCCCTTAACAATTAGGGCTACAACTTCAGCAACATCTGCAGCGCTAATGGCTAGATCTGCTGCCGCTACCGCCTTCTCATTAGCAATTCTGGCTATCTCACCTAACCACCAAGAACGGGCGCGCGTTGGATCAGCTCCCAATTTAACTGTTGCCTCAACTAAATCTAGAACTTCAGCATTAATCATCGCTGCCATCTCTTTATCTGGCACCTGCCAAGCCTCTTGCAACTTCTTTCGTCTAACCGAGGGCTTTTCTGGAAGCGTTGCAGCAATCTTTGCAATTAACTCTTTACTTGGAGCAATTGGAACAAGGTCTGGCTCTGGAAAATATCGGTAATCCTCAGCCTGCTCCTTTGATCGCCCTGAAGTTGTTAGGCCAGTATCTTCATGAAAATGCCTGGTCTCCTGAATTACTCGCTGATTGGAATTAAGAAGTTCAGCATGGCGAATCATCTCTGACCTAATTGCTCGCTCTACTGACTTAAGTGAGTTGACATTCTTAGTCTCACTTCTTGTTCCAAGTTTCTCAGAGCCAATTATTCGAAGTGAGACGTTAGCATCACAGCGCAGTGATCCCTGCTCCATCTTCACATCACTTACCCCAAGGCCGCGCAGCACATCTCGAAGTTCTGAGACATATGCCTTAGCAACTTCTGGCGCATATTTACCGCATCCATTAACAACTTTTGTAACGATCTCAACTAATGGAATTCCAGCTCGGTTGTAATCAAGAAGTGAGTAATCAGCCCCGTGAATGCGACCAGTCGCCCCTCCCATATGAAGTGATTTTCCAGTGTCCTCTTCCATATGAACCCGTTCAATTTCAATTCTAAAATCCTTGCTTCCTTCATCTGTTTCAATTGTTATATCTAGATATCCATTGGTGCAGATTGGCTCGTCATATTGTGAGGTTTGAAAATTCTTCGGCATATCAGGATAGAAATAATTCTTTCTAGCAAAGCGACTATATGGCGCAATAGAGCAATTAAGAGCTAGTCCTATTGCGATTGTGTATTCAATTGCTTTTCCATTAACTACAGGAAGCGCCCCTGGAAGGCCCAAACAGACCGGGCAAGTCTGAGTATTGGCAGCTGCTCCAAAGACTGTATTGCAGCCACAGAACATCTTTGACGCTGTGCCCAATTCGACGTGAACCTCAAGGCCAAGTGATGGTTCATATTTGGCAATTACCTCTTCATATTTAAGAGCCATTATTTAGCTCCTAGCTTGGGAGCAGAATTTAGAATTGGTCCCTGCCACTTAGTATTTAGCTCTGCTTCAAGAGCAGCGCCGACTTTATACATCAAATCATCTTTCATAGCTGGTGCCATTATTTGAAATCCGGCTGGCAGCCCATCTTCAGCGGCAAGTCCTGATGGAAGTGACATCCCGCCGATTCCTGCAAGGTTAGTTGGGATTGTTGCAATGTCATTTAAATACATCGCAATCGGATCATTTGACTTCTCGCCAATCTTGAAGGCAGTTGTTGGAGCTGTTGGTGAAACTAATACATCTGCTAATTTAAAGGCGCTCTCAAAATCACGTGAGATTAGAGTTCTAACCTTCTGCGCGCTTCCATAATAGGCATCGTAATAACCACTTGAGAGTGCATATGTTCCAAGGATAATTCTGCGCTTAACTTCCCTGCCAAAACCAATCTGTCGTGTGGAATTCATTACCTCTTCAGCAGAGCCCTGACCACTTCTTATTCCATAACGCATTGCATCAAAGCGAGCAAGATTTGAAGAGCACTCACTTGGTGCAATTAAGTAGTAGGCAGCTAAGGCATAATCAAAGTATTTACAGGAGACTTCCACAATCTCAGCGCCAAGTGATGCCAGAATTTCTAGGGATTCATTAAATAGTTTTAAGACTCCAGCTTGATAGCCATCTCCTTGAAGTTCTTTAATAACGCCAATCTTCATTCCCTTTACATTTCCATCCTTAGCAGCGGCAACAACTGCTGGAACTTGCGCGTTAATTGAAGTGGAATCTAGAGGGTCATGTCCTGCAATTGCTTCATGGAGATATGCCGCATCAAGAACCGTTCTAGCACATGGCCCTGCTTGATCAAGAGATGATGAGAAAGCAACTAAGCCATATCTAGAAACTGCGCCATAGGTTGGCTTAACTCCAACAGTTCCTGTCACTGCAGCTGGCTGTCGAATTGATCCTCCAGTATCAGTTCCAATTGCAAGAGGTGCTTGAAATGATGCTAGAGATGCAGAAGAACCGCCGCCTGATCCACCAGGGATGCGAGTTAAGTCCCAAGGATTTTTAGTGGGGCCATACGCTGAATTTTCAGTAGATGAACCCATAGCAAACTCATCCATATTGGTTTTACCAAGAATAACTATGCCGTTTTCTTTTAACTTTCTAACTACTGTTGAATCATAAGGAGGGCGCCATCCCTCTAACATCTTTGAACCACAGGTAGTAGGAATTCCTTTTTGAACTAAAACATCTTTAAGAGCTAGTGGAACACCAGCTAAGGCAGGCATTTTCTCTCCAGCGCTTCTCTTTGCATCTACTTGGCTTGCCTGATCTAAAGCTCCCTGGGTATCAACATGGAGAAAGGCATGAACCTGTCCATCAACTTCATTAATCTGATTTAGATGGGCCTTAGTTAATTCAACGCTAGTGATTTCGCCCTTTGATAGAGACTCTGCCATCTCAACTGCGCTCTTATTGATCATCACTCTTCACCCAAAATCTGTGGAACTTTAAATCTCTGCTCCTCTTGCTCTGGAGCTCCAGAGAGGGCTTCCTCTGTAGTAAGACTTGGGCGGACTACATCTTCACGAAAGACATTTACAAGAGGTAGTGGATGAGAAGTTGGAGGAACATCTTCGCCTGCAACTTCTTGAACTCGCGCAACTGCATCAAGAATTACTGAAAGCTCTTTAGCAAGGCCCGCTAATTCATCCTCTGATAAATCAATACGAGCTAACTTTGCTAGATTTGCCACATCATCGCGCGAGATATTAGACATATAGGTCACCTTACCGAAGAGCTATCGCTGCCAGCGAATTACTTTCGGATCTGGCCATCTCCTCTCACAATCCATGTGGTGGTAGTCATCTGCTCAAGGCCCATCGGACCGCGAGCATGAAGCTTCTGATTTGAAATTCCAATCTCTGCGCCAAATCCCATCTCTTGGCCATCAGTAAATCTAGTTGAGGCATTGACCATAACTGCTGCGCAATCAGCAAGAGCAATAAATCTCTCTGCGCTCTGGCTGGACTGCGTAACAATTGCCTCTGTGTGATTAGTTCCATACTTCAAAATATGAGTAGCAGCACTATCTAAATCAGGCACAACTGCAACATTCATCTCTAATACACCGTATTCAGTAGACCAATTCTCTTCACTGGCAAGGGTTGCTGGAATTGATAGGGAGCTTGCAACTTCAAGGCTTGCTTGATCACAATGCAGAATAACCCCTGATTGATTGAGTTCTTTAAGAACAATTGGCAGGAACTCACTTGCAATCTCTCTATGAACTAGAAGAGTCTCTGCAGCGTTACAAACACTTGGCCTATGAGTCTTTGAGTTAATTACGATTGGAAGTGCTTTAGCAAAGTCAGCGTCCTTATCTATATAAACATGACAGACACCAGCCCCAGTTTCAATAGTTGGCACAGTTGAATCATCAACAACCATACGTATTAAATCAGCGCTTCCTCTAGGAATAACTAAATCAACTTTTCCTCGAGCATGAAGAAGAGCTCTAGTAGTATCGCGATCACTTGAGGGAATTAACTGAATTACCTCACTTGAAATCTCTCCCGCCTCAAGTGCGCCTCTCATCACTTTAACCAATACCTCATTACTTGCCTGAGCAGATGATGAACCACGAAGTAGCGCTGCATTTCCTGACATCAGAAGAATTACTGCAGCATCAACAGTTACATTTGGGCGCGCCTCATAAACCATTCCGATAACCCCAAATGGCACAGTTACTTGAGTAAGTTTCAGACCATTACTTAGAGTTCTCTGTCTTAAAACAATTCCAAGTGGGTCATCAAGTGCTGCTACTTGGCGGGCCCCTGAGGCAATATCTTTGATTCGCTCCGGGCTTAGAGCTAGGCGATCAAGAAGTGATGAGTTAAGTCCATTAGCTTTTCCGCGCTGAATATCTAGATCATTAGCTGCAAGGATTTCATTCATATTGGCCTCAAGAGCATCTGCAATTGCAAGGAGTGCACCTTGTCTCTTGCTATAGCCAGCAGTTATTAAAGTCTTAGATGCTTTTCTTGCTCTATCTGCTAAATCTGCAACTAATTGATCATTACTCATAAAAGCACCATGTCATCGCGGTGGACCAACTCTCGCTCATATTCAGGCCCTAATTCTTTCGCAAGATCTTTAGTGGAGCGCCCGAGCATCGCTGGAATTTCTGAAGAATCAAAGGCAACTAAGCCGCGAGCAATGGCGCTGCCATCTTCGGCTGATATTTCAACGGTATCTCCTGCGCTAAATTCTCCTTCAACCGCTTTTACTCCAGCAGGAAGAAGTGAGGTACCACGCTCACGTAGAGCGCTAACAGCGCCAGCATCGATAATTAATCTTCCGCTACTACTTGCCGCGTGAGCTAACCAGAGCAGACGAGAAGACTTCTTTTCTGCTGATGCAACAAAGTATGTTCCAAGTTCAGCCCCTGCCAATACTTGGGAAACATCAGCAAGACAGGTTAATAACATTGGAATTCCAGCTTGGGTTGAAATTCGCGCAGCTTCAATCTTTGTCACCATACCGCCGCTACCAACTTTAGATCCCGCTCCCCCAATCTGGGCAGCTGCTAACTCGGCAAGGGAATCCACTTGAGAAATCTTCTTAGCTCCAGCCTCTTTTGGATTAGCATCATAGAGAGCATCAACATCGCTAACTAGAACTAATAAATCTGCACCAATTAAATGTGAAACTAGAGCAGCGATTCGATCGTTATCGCCAAATCTAATCTCTTGTGTTCCAACCGAATCATTCTCATTAATGATTGGCACAACACCTAGAGCGAGTAATTTAAAGAGGGTGCGCTGCGCATTTTGATAATGAGACCTGCGAATAATATCTTCAATAGTTAATAGCACTTGAGAGGCAATAATTTTATGTTTTCTTAGAGCTTCGGTATAGCTATGAATTAATAGCCCCTGGCCAACAGATGCTGCTGCTTGTTGCGTTGCAAGATCGGCAGGTCTACTTCCAAGTCCAAGGGGGGCAAGACCTGCTGCAATTGCTCCAGATGAAACAACAACAACTTCTCTACCCTGCTCTTTTAATTCAGCGACCGCTGCTGCCAATTTAGTAACGGCAGAGCTATCAAGGCCTGCGCCATCTGCTCCAGTAAGAGTTGAGGAGCCAATCTTGATAACTATTCGCTTTGCTTTAATAATTGCATCGCGATTCATTTCTGCTCCTCCATCTCTTTTCCTGGATCTGTGGGATCTTCTACCTTGTACTCCCATTGCTGGGCTAATTCTTCATCATCTAATTGATCAATTGCCTCTTCATCAAACTTCTCCCATCCGCGCGGGATACGCATGTCATCGCCGCGAGGTCC
>JANQVH010000009.1:0-18604 GCA_030730425.1 Candidatus Nanopelagicaceae bacterium | reverse complement strand
ACATGTACTAAAGCTGCGCAGCGCTCAACATGGCGAAGAAATTGCAGGCCAAGACCTTTTCCTTGCGAAGCACCTGGTATCAAACCTGGAACATCTGCAACGGTAAATCTCGCCTCTCCTGCTTGAACAACTCCAAGATTTGGCGCAAGAGTTGTAAATGGATAATCAGCGATCTTTGGTCTTGCTGCAGAAATAGCTGCAACTAGAGATGATTTACCAGCGCTTGGATAACCAATTAGACCAATATCTGCAACAGATTTAAGTTCTAAAACTAAAGTTCGCTTCTCGCCAGGTTCACCAAGGAGTGCAAAACCTGGAGCTCTACGCCGGTTTGAGGCAAGTGCATTATTGCCAAGGCCGCCTAAACCACCTTTAGCTGCAATAAATCTTGTTCCATTACCTACTAAATCTGCCAAGATGCGGCCCTCTTTATTCATCACAACCGTTCCATTAGGAACGCCAAGGATTAAATCATCTCCATCAGGGCCATTTTTTAGCGCGCCATATCCCTGTCTTCCAGAGCTAGCGCTTCGATGTGGTGAGTGATGAAAATCAAGCAAGGTAGTAACACTTGGATCAACAACCAAAATAATGTCGCCGCCTCTTCCACCGCTGCCCCCATCAGGGCCGCCAAGTGGAACGAATTTTTCACGGTGAACAGAGACGCAGCCATCGCCACCTTTTCCTGCTGCGGCATGAAGAGTCACGCGATCAACGAAGGTTGTCATCTGACTCTTGCCTCTCTTAAATTAGGTGGATAAGTAAAAAGCGGGCCCGTATGCACGGACCCGCAATTTTTTTAAGTCCGTTGCTTAGGAAACCGGGACGATATTTACAACGCGACGACCACGAGCACTGCCAAACTCCACTGAACCTGAAGCTAGTGCAAATAGCGTGTCATCTTTTCCGATTCCTACATTCTTACCTGGGTGGAACTTGGTGCCACGTTGGCGAACGAGAATCTCGCCGCTGTTAACTACCTGACCACCAAATCTTTTGATTCCAAGAAATTGTGCATTGGAATCGCGACCATTTCGGGTTGAGGAGACGCCTTTTTTCGATGCCATTTATGCCAACCCCTTTACTTCACACCATTAATCGCAGTGATTTTCACGCGAGTGTTTTTTGAACGAAAGCCCTGACGACGGCGATAGCCGGTCTTATTCTTAAAGCGCAAGATATGAATCTTTGGACCCTTAACCTCTTCAATAATTTCTCCAGTTACTTTAACTCCAGAGAGAAGCTTTGGATCACTTGTTACCGCTGCACCATCAACAACTAAAACTGCAGGAAATGAAACGGTGGAACCGGCAGCTGCATCAATGCGATCAACAAAGACAGTATCGCCAACAGCGACCTTCTCCTGGCGACCGCCAGCTTTAACTATTGCGTACACAATGGTCCTTCCATCTCTTTTTTTTCCTTGCCAAAGACCCTTATCGGGGCAGGGGCATAGGTTACGGATTGAGCCTATCTAGGGTCAAACTGAGTTAGGCCGTTACAACTCCAGAGCTGGCAGCCCTGCGTTTACGCCTACCAAAGCCTTTCTTCTGGCCAGAATCTCCCTCTTTCTTAGCCACGTTCTCAACTTCTTCAAGGACTTCTTCTGCTTCTTCAGCCTCTACTTCAACAGAGGTGAGGTTCTCTTCCTTATTGACCTTTGCTGGAACAAATTCACGATCAAGGCTCTTCTTATTAACTGGCTCCATATGAACATGAATGCCTCGACCACCACAACTATCACAAGTTGTTGAGAAGGCTTCAATTAGCCCTTGGCCCACTCTCTTTCGAGTCATCTGAACTAAACCAAGAGATGTTACTTCAGCTACTTGATGCTTAGTTCTATCTCTTCCTAGACACTCAACTAATCTGCGCAATACCTGCTCACGATTTGATTCTAAAATCATATCGATAAAGTCGATAACAATAATTCCGCCCAAATCTCGAAGTCTTAGCTGACGAGCAATTTCCTCTGCTGCCTCAAGGTTATTTTTAGTAACAGTCTCCTCTAGATTTCCACCTTTACCGATGAACTTTCCAGTGTTGACATCAATAACCACCATAGCCTCGGTGCGATCAATAACTAATGAACCACCAGATGGCAGATAAACCTTACGGTCAAGTGCCTTAGCTAACTGCTCATCAATTCTATTTTCAGCAAATAGATCATTGCCTTGGCTGTATTTTTCAATCTTTGTTAAAAGCTCAGGGGCAATATGGCCAAGATAATTATTAATATCATCCCAAGCATCGCCTCCTTGAACTGTGAGCTTGCGGAAATCTTCATTGAAGATATCTCTAATTACTCGAACCGTGAGATCAGGCTCACCATAGAGAAGTGATGGAGCTGAGGTACTGGTGTTTTCAGACTTTGCCTTGATGTCATCCCATTGCGCTTTTAGGCGGATTACATCGCGAGTAAGTTCTTCATCACTTGCTCCCTCTGCAGCAGTTCTGACAATTACGCCCTCTTCATCGGTGATTAAACCTTTAAGAATTTCTTTTAAGCGTGAGCGCTCAGTATCTGCAAGTCGTCTTGAGATTCCGCTCATTCCTCCGCCTGGTACATAAACTAAATATCGACCAGGAAGTGAGATCTGACTTGTTAGACGAGCACCCTTTTGACCGATTGGATCTTTAGTTACTTGAACTAATACTGATTGACCAGTTTTTAGAACTTTCTCGATCTTTCGCTCTTGATTATCGGTAAGGCCAGCGGCATCCCAATTAACTTCGCCAGCATATAAAACAGCGTTTCGTCCCTTGCCGATATCAACGAATGCAGCTTCCATTGAAGGAAGAACATTCTGAACTTTTCCAAGATAGACGTTTCCAACATAGGAGATATTGCTATTGCGATTGACATAGTGCTCAACCAAAACCTTATCTTCTAAAATCGCAATCTGTGTTCTATCGCCTTGCTGGCGAACCAACATCTCGCGATCTACAGATTCACGTCTTGCAAGGAATTCAGCATCGGTAAGAATTGTTCCGCGGCGACGATTTTCACGATAATCGTTATAGCGAGGTTTCTCTCGACCTCTATCTCTATCGCGATCTTTGAAGCGACGAGGTGGGCGATCAAAGCTCTTCTTCTCTCGTGCAGGTTTTTCTTGAACCGGACGAGGTTCGCGCACCTTAACTACAGTTAATACGCCATCTTCTTCAATCTTCTCACCTGGAGCTACTCCATCAGCGCCTGAGCGACGACGGCGTCTGCGCTTTTTAAATCCAACGCTGCCTTCGGAATCGCCACTTGGTTCTTGGCCTACCGCCGGGCTAGTTGTAGGGCTCTCATCTTTTTCTAGCCTGCGACGAGAACGTCCTCCTCTGCGGCGACGGCGACGGCGATTTTCTTTCTCCGCCTCACTCTCACCCGAAACTTCAACTGCACTCTTTGGAGCAGGCTTTGTTGTAGCAGGTTTTGCCTTTGGGGCAGGCGCAACTGGAGCTGCTTGAAAGATTGGAGCTGGGATTACCCCGGCCTTTGATTTCTTCTCTTTAACAATAGGAGCGCTCTCGCTCTGCTCTACTGCTTTACTTGCACTTTTCTTTACAGCGCGCTTACGCACTTTTTTTGGCTCTTCGGCCATACGATCAAATCCTTCTTATAAGTTTTCATAAACGCTTTTGTTAAAAGCATTTGCTAAAAAATCTGTGGTGGCGCCTTTTTTTCCGGATCTGCCGACCGCACCTAAAGAGCGGTCTTGGCGACCTCAAGAACGTGAGGCGACTTCGAACTGGGTAAGTATGGCAGATAGTTAAAGCCTTCGCCTAATTAGGCGCAAAAGCCGCTCTTATCGCGTCCTTTGATAGACATTTTGCAATAGGCCAATAGCGATCATATTGGCAAACATCGCAGATCCCCCATAAGAGAGAAATAGGAGTGGAACCCCAGTCATTGGCATAAGTCCCATCGTCATACCGATATTTTCAAAGATTTGAAATGAGAACCATGCAACCACACCGATTGAGACCATCTTGCCAAATAAATCTGTTGTAGCTCTTGCGATAGCAAAGGCTCGCATCAATACTATGAAATAAAGTAACAAGATAAATGATGAACCAATAAAGCCCAGCTCCTCTCCCGCAACTGTAAAGATAAAGTCTGTCTGTTGCTCTGGAACAAATCGACCATTGGTCTGTGGCCCATTAAATAAACCTTTACCAAGTAGGCCACCTGAACCAATAGTGATACGGGCCTGCCTTAATTGATAACCACTTGCCTGCGGATCTGCTGAAGGATCAACAAAGGATTTGAGGCGATTTAATTGATACTCACTCACCTCGCCGCTAGCGATTGCAAGATAAACCCCAACTACTCCAGCAATGAGAAGTCCCACAACCCAATAAAGAGATGCGCCAGAGAGCGCAATCATTGTTATTACTGCTGCAGTGATAATCAAAACAGTTCCTAGATCTGGTTGAGCAACAATCAAGATAAGTGGAAGGGCAGTAACTCCTAGGGCTTGCAAGACCTGCTTATCACTTGGTCGATCTTCTCCCGCCATACGCTCAGAGAGAATTAGAGCCATTCCAACAATAATTGAAATCTTTGCTAGCTCTGCCGGCTGAAATTGCAAGCCCCCAGGAAATGAAATCCAAGAGCGCGCTCCATTAACTGTTGATCCAAGTCCAGGGATTAATACTGCAACAAGGCCTAAGACTCCAAAGCCCCAAACAAATGGCGTGTAGGCCCGAAGTAGGCGGTAATCAATAAGAGTTGTGCCATAGGCCAGAGCAATTCCAATAATGACATTAACTATCTGCCGCTTTAGATAATACTCGGGATCTAAATCATTTGCTGCAAACCAATCTCTAGTTGCTGCATAAACCAATACAATTCCAATTAAAAGAAGGAGGAAGACTGCCGCATTTAATATCTGATCAGCGCCAGTAAAGAATCCTCGTTTACTCTGAGCTTTAAGGGAAATTTTCATGGCAACAGCTCTGCCTTTATAGAATCTATTCTTGGAAGCTTCTTAGGATTTCCATTAGTAAATATTGCTACTCGGCCATTTGTGCCAAAGATATGCTCATAGATCTTTCTAACTCCAACACCACTTGTGCTGGCACCAAAACCACCCTGACTTACCATCATCACAACGGCATATTCTGGTTTCTTACTTGGAGCAAAAGATGCAAACCATGAGGTGTCATCTTTACTTGAGCCATCAAGATTTCTTCCAAAGACCTGACCAGTTCCAGTCTTACCACTAACTTCAACTCCAACTCCAGAGAAGGCTCCGGTTGCAGTTCCTCCAGTCACCACTGCTCGAAGTGAGTTTTGTAGAAACTTCAGAGTTGATTTCTTAATTGGAAGGCGGCCACTAATCTCTGGCTTAAATTCTTTAACTACTCGCCCACTTGGTTCAACGATTGCTTTGGCAACCTTTGGCACCATTAACTTTCCACCATTAGCAAGAGCTGAGTAAGCCACAGCTAACTGCAGCGGCGTCATCAAAGTATCTCCCTGACCGATTGAGAAGTTGACCATATCTCCCGCTCTTACTTTGTCACCATCAAGGCAATTCTCTCTAGCTATCTCAATAAGATATGGAGTGAGCTGGGACTTCTTGGCCTTTTCGCTGTAATTACAATAAAAATCCTTATTCCTGTCATACCAATCTAGCTTCCACTGCCTATTTGGAAGGCGTCCAGAGAGCTCTGATGGAAGATCAACCCCGGTCTTCTTACCTAGGCCATATCCTTTAGCTGAATTAAAGAAGTAATCATTTAGGCTTGGCTTTGGCCTTAAACCACCATCTCGGACCCACTCATCGTAGGCAATTTGATACCAGATCGAGTCACATGAAATTGCCATAGCAGTTGTCATGCTGATTCGCCCTGCAGCATTACTATCAAAATTCTTAAAAGTTCTATCACCGATTTGAACTTCGGCTGGACACTCATAAGTATTCTTTAAGCTATATCCAGCATCAACTGCTGCTGAGAGTGAAACGACTTTAAATGTTGATGCTGGAGCAAATTCACCTTGGATCGCACGAGAGAGCGCTGGGACTCCGCTCTTTTCGCTATAGAGATCTCTTGCTTGATTGACAGTGATTCCATTTTCCCAGATATTTAAATCATAATCAGGATATGAGGCCATCGCTAGAACTTCACCTGTCTTAACATCCATAACTATTGCAGCTCCAGAATCTCCGCGATATCCATTAGCCCTTGCGCGAAAGACAGCATCTTTTAGTTCTACTTCAACTGCTGCTTGTAATTTAGCATTAAGGCTAAGAACTAGGTGATTGCCGGGAACTGGCGCTCTATTAAGTGATTCTTGTCTAACAATTTCTTTTCGATCAACAATGACAGTTTTGATTCCAGGAATTCCTCGAAGCTGCTCATCGTAGAGGAATTCAATTCCAGCCTTACCAATTAACTCATTTCTGTAATATCTCTTTCCTTCTTCGTTATTTAGATTCTTCTCTGTAATTGGCCCTAGATAGCCCAGAACATGAGTGGCTCTCTGCCCAGCAAGTGATGGATAGGAGCGAATCGAAACTGGCTTAGCATCGATACCAGGAAAGAGATCAGATCTTTCTAGAATGGTAAATACTTGCTTCTCGCTGGCATCTTTGGTTATTGGGATAGGTTGATAGCGATTTCCATTCCAACATCCATTTCGCTCACCAATTGCTAGCTCGCCGCAGAGCCTAGTTCTGGTGTAGATGTCCTGATATTCCAGCTTTAAGACCTCAGCCACTCTAGTTAATACCGATACGCCCTTATCTTCAAACTTATCTAGAACTGATCGATCTGCTGTGACCATAAGCCCTGCCTTATTGGTTGCAAGAGCATTTCCCTCATTATCAACAATTAGCCCCCGAAGAGCTGGAGCGACGATATCTCTACTTTGAATATCAAGAGCTGCCTCTTGATAGCGAGGGCCATCAGCAATTTGAAGATAAAAGAGTCGGCCAAATAAAGAGAGCATCAGTGAAATAACTAATACTTGGGCAACAAGAAGTGTTAACGTTGAGCGATCTCTCATCTATCGCTGCCTTGCAGTAAGAGTTACTTTATATAGCTTTATTGCAAGTGGAATATAAAGAGGTGAGAGCAGAGCGCTCCAGAGAGCATTTCCTGAAATACTTCTAAATAAATATGAAGCAGAGCCAACTTCTTGACCCAAGATCGCGCCAAATAATAAGAATAGAGCTAAGGCAAATGAGCTTGCTAAGACTGCAACGCTTAGCATTACAAGTGGGCTTAGCTCTGCATCGAGCGCTGCTCTAACATTACTTGATAGTAAATAACTAACTGAAGTGAGAACTAGAGTCCATAGCCCAAAAGGTGCATCAAGAGTTGGCGATAGATCTAGGATTAATCCGGCGATAAATCCAGTAACTACCGCGCTATTTCTCTGATCTTGAATTACCCAAGCCATAAAGAAGGCGAGATAGAGAGAGAATCCTGCAACTAGAAAATTGATCTGATTTATCAAGACCTCTTGTATAAGAAAGAGAGTTAGAAAAATAAGTAATACCTTAGGAAGGCGATTAATCTCCATGGCCTTATCCCTCCGGCGAAGGGCTAGGTGTTACAAATACCGTAACTGTTGGAGCAGGCCTTGGCGCTTGTGGCACTAGAGCATCGCCAGGATCTCCGGCAACTGCTGATAAAACAACGCTTACTACTGAGAGAGAATTTAGATCAACAAATCCATTAACTCTTCCCTCTTTAGTTAGCTGGCCAACAGTATTTTCTACATAACTAACTCTTCCAACTGGAACCCCTGGAACAAAGGGCCTATCTCCAGAGCTTCCACGTGCTAGTAGAACATCGCCAACGCTAATTGCTGATCTTGCACTTAGCATCTGCAATGAGTAGCTCTTATCGCCTTGTCCAAGCAGGATTCCCATATCTTGCTTTCCAGCAACCCTTACGCCAATTCGAAAGGATGGGTCATTCATTAAGAGCACAATTGATGAGGCAGCAGTTGTTGATTTAACGACCCCGACAAGTCCGCTCGCTGCAATCACTGTCATATCTCTTCTTACTCCAGAATTACTGCCAATATCTAAAACTATCGTCTCACTAAATGTTCCAGTTCCGCCTTTACTAATTACTCTTGCAGATACCGTTTTATAGCGAGCTTTACCAGCAAGATCTAAGACGCCCTTAAGTGACTCTAACTGCGCCAGAGTATTTTCATTGAAAATAATTTGACTCTTTAGCTCTTGATTCTCTTTTTCCAACTTATCAATCTTCTCTTTACTTCTACCTAAATTACCAACCTCTGAGAAGAAATCACCAAATGGTGAAAAGACTCTAGTTGCTAGGCGCTCTACAGGTGCTAAAACACTTTGAGTTCCACTTCGAAGCGATGAGAGAAGACTCACCCCTCTTAGATCAAGAGTAATAATAAAAAGTGAGGTCACCAGTAGTGAGACCCATAGGAGCCTACTTCTATTAGAGCCTCGAGTTGCCATGAGTTAACTAACGGCGAGGCTCGGAGATCAGAACTTTCTCTAGCGCCTCAAACTCTTCAACGCACTTTCCAGATCCTTCAACCACAGCATTTAGCGGTCTATCTGCAATGTGAATCGGCATATTTGTCTCATGGCGCAATCTCTCATCTAAGCCTTTAAGAAGTGCTCCCCCGCCAGTTAATACAATGCCGCGATCCATTAAATCTGCCGCCAGCTCTGGTGGAGTCTTATCTAAAGTTCCCTTAACAGCATTAACGATGGCATTAACCGGTTCTTCAATTGCTTTACGAATATCTTCAGATGAAACAACGATTGTCTTTGGTAACCCTGTTGCTAAATCTCTTCCTCTAATTTCAGCATCTGGTTCATCACGGAGCGGATATGCAGATCCAATTGCCATCTTTATCTCTTCAGCAGTGCGCTCACCTAGTAGTAGTGAGAATTCCTTCTTAACCCAGTTAATAATGGCATGATCAATCTCATCTCCACCTACGCGAATAGAGAGCGCAGAGACAATTCCGCCAAGTGAAATCACGGCAACTTCTGTAGTTCCTCCGCCAATATCAACAACCATATTTCCCGTTGGCTCATGAACTGGAAGACCAGCGCCAATTGCTGCTGCCATTGGCTCCTCGATTATGTAAACCTTTCTAGCTCCTGCTTCATATCCGGCATCTTTGACCGCGCGCTGCTCCACTCCAGTAATTCCTGAAGGAACACAGATAACAATTCTTGGCTTTGCAAGATAGGTGCGCTTATGAACTTGGCGAATAAAGTACTTAATCATTAAAGCAGTGGTATCAAAGTCGGCGATAACTCCATCTTTAAGAGGGCGAATAGCCACAATATTTCCTGGAGTTCTTCCAATCATCTTCTTAGCCTCAGTTCCAACTGCAAGAACTGCGCCAGTATCTTGATTAACGGCAACTACGCTTGGCTCATTAAGAACGATTCCTCTACCGCGAACGTAGACGAGGGTATTTGCTGTTCCTAGATCAATAGCCATATCTCGTCCTAGGAAGGACCAGTCAGTTTTGAACTTTGCCATTTAATCGCTCCTTACAAGTTAGGGAAGAAAATCTTTATCTCACGTTGCGCTGATTCAACCGAATCAGAGCCATGAACGATATTTTGCACAACTTTTGTTCCTTGATCACGGGCTAAATCTCCCCGAATTGAACCAGGCGAGGCAAGTGTTGGATCAGTTACCCCTGCAAGAGATCTAAAACCCTCAATGACTCTCTGGCCTTCAGCAATCATCGCAACGATTGGACCGGAGGACATAAACTCGAGAAGCGGTTCATAGAACGGCTTGCCTTGATGTTCTGCGTAATGAGTAGCGAGCAGATCTTTATCTGCTGTTAGCATTCTAAGAGCCGCGATTTTATATCCCTTACTCTCAATACGTCTGATTACTTCGCCAACTAAACCACGACGCACTCCATCTGGTTTGACCAAGATAAGGGTGCGCTCTGCTGGCATTGATGAGTTACTCACGGGGTAAGTCTATGGGCATTTTTAACTGCCCGAATCTGGCCCCTCTGCCTTGGCTATCTGGGCCGCTTTGGCCGCCTCACCCTTTCGACCCAAGATAATTGCCGCCACCCAGAGTCCAAGAAATAGGGATCCCAGAATAAACATCGTTGGGATAAAGAAACCATAAGCAATCAGCAGAATCTGGGTGAGCCAACCTAAAGCCCAGCCAACTTTATATTTCAAAAGGCCAGATGAGATAAAAGCTAGGAGCGCAATTAGAGCGCCGAAGTAAAGACTATTGGTAGTTGAGAGATCTTTAGCAACTAGGAGAGCAAAGCCAATAATCAAAAACTCCATAATCAAAACACTTCTTGCAAGCATCTTCATTGCGTTTAAATTCCCTTTCTTCGAATTATCGCTCTCGCCTCACCGGCGCTAACAACTGATCCAGCTATTAAGACTGCTGTGCTTGAATCATTAAGGGCATTACTTGTTCTTGCCATCTCTACTGCTTGAGTGATTCCTTGCTCTAAATCATCTGATACATAAACTCGATCACTTCCAAATATCTCCATAGCCTCTGATTTTAGTTCATCTACATCAGCTGCGCGATGCGAGCTATTCCTAGTAACTATCACTCGATCTAAAACTGGCTCAAGTGCTTCAAGGATTCCAGTTACATCTTTATCGCCCATTGGCGCGATAACTCCAATTAACGCTGAGAAATCAAATTCTTCACTTATCGTCTTTTTCAAAGACTCTGCTCCATGAGGATTGTGAGCCGCATCGATAATGATGGTGGGGTTTCTCCCAACAATTTCACATCTTCCAGGTGAGCTCGCCTTAGCAAATGCCTGTCGCACAATTTCTTCATCAAGCTTTGTCTCACCTGCAAATACCTCAACGGCAGCAAGAGCAGTTGCTGCATTACTTGCTTGATGCTGGCCATATAACGGAAGGTATAGATCTTCATACTGCCCATAAACTCCAGAGATAGTCAGCATTTGACCACCTAGGGCTAGCGCCCTTGATTTGAGGCTAAATTCGATACCGGATCTAATCGGAGTGGCATCAGCTTTGGCGCAAGCTCGCATCAAAACAGCTGCTACATCACTTTCTTGCTCAGCTAGTACAACAAAGGAGTTTTCTTTAATAATTCCTGATTTAGTTTGAGCAATCTTTTCAAGCGTATCGCCTAGATACTCCATATGATCAAAACCTATTGGAGTAATGACATTAACCGAGCCCTTAATAACATTGGTCGAATCCCACTCTCCCCCCATCCCACATTCAAAGATTCCAACATCAATTGGAAACTCAGCAAAGGCAACAAAGGCAAGTGCGCACATTGATTCAAAGAATGAGAGTTTATTAGACATCTTTGAATCAACTAGCTCTAGATATGGCGCAATATCGTTATAGGTTGCAATCATAAATTCTGGGGTTATCGATTGGCCGTTAATAGTTATTCGCTCCAAGAAACTCTCTAGATGAGGGCTGGTAAATCTTCCAGTGCGCATCCCCAATTCAAAACAGAGCGAATCAATTAAGCGCGTAGTTGTAGTCTTGCCATTAGTTCCAGCGATATGAATCGTTGGATAAGAGAGCTGAGGCGAACCTAGGTAATCAGCTAAAGCTGAAATCCGCTCAAGTGTTGGAGCGATTCTACTTTCTGGCCATCTATTTAGTAGCGCCTTTTCAATAGCATCAAGGCGAGAGAGATCTTCGGCAGAGCTCATCTTTATTCTTTTGGAAGCGCAGCAAGAAGTGTGTTGATTCGAGTAATTTCACTCTCACAAAACTCCATACGCTCTCTAATTTCTTTAACCACTTCCATAGGCGCCTTAGCCATAAAGTTCTCATTTTCTAACTTAACAACTGCGCTCTGCAAATCCTTCTTAATACTCTCAAGATCTTTACTTAGCCTTGCTCTCTCAGCCTTAACATCAATTGCTCCCCTAAGGTCAAAGGCGATACTAAATTGGCCGATTTCAATCCTTGCGCTCTCTTTAAAATCACTTCCCGCCTTATCAAGGCGAACTAAGAATCTGATCGCATCTTCATAATTGAGTAGATCTCCTGCTAAACCTGAAATTTGAGCGCTGATTTTCGCTGAAGTTTTAATCCCCTGCTCGCTTCTAAACCTTCTAATCTCAGTAATAAGAACCTGCATATCCCCAACTACTTTATTGGCTGCAATATCCTCCGGCGCCTTATTAACTGCTGGCCATTTTGCAATAACAAGTGATTCTCCCCCGGTTAATTCACACCAGATTGTCTCGGTGATAAATGGCATCGATGGATGCATAAGACGAAGTAGTTGATCTAGAACATGGCCTAAGACCCTACGGCTCTTATCAGCCTGCTCTCCACCTTTGGCAAAACTCTCTTTAACTAGCTCTAAATACCAATCACATAGATCATCCCAAGCAAAGTGATAAATCTCCTCGCTAGCCTTAGCAAATTCAAAGGCTTCATAACCCTTATCAGCGCTAGCAATGGTGCTATCGAGACGATTTAAAATCCAGCGATCAATATGGTTTAGCTCAGATCTATCTGGTAGCTCGCCATTTACATGCGCGCCATTCATCATGGCAAAGCGCGCAGCGTTCCAAACTTTAGTAGCAAAGTTTCTAGATCCTGCTATCCACTCCTCAGCAAGTGCTTGATCTGTTCCAGGGTTGGCCCCGCGCACCAAGGTAAAGCGCAGCGCATCAGAGCCATACTTATCCATAAACTCCAATGGATCAACAGTATTTCCCCGAGACTTACTCATCTTCTTGCCATGTTTATCTCGCACTAAACCATGAAGAGCGATAACTTTAAATGGGGCAACTCCATCCATAGCAAATAAGCCAAATAACATCATTCTTACTACCCAGAAAAATAGAATGTCATAACCAGTAACTAATACACTGGTTGGATAAAACTTCTTTAAATCATCACTTTCGTTGGGCCAACCAAGAGTTGAAAATGGCCAGAGCGCAGATGAGAACCAAGTATCTAAAACATCAGGATCTTGTTCATATCCCTTAGGAGCGCTCTGATTTGGACCTAAGACAATTACATCTCCATCTGGGCCATACCAAACTGGGATGCGATGTCCCCACCATAGTTGGCGCGAGATACACCAATCATGCATGTTATCTACCCATTCAAAATATCTTGGCTCCATAGATTCTGGATCGATTTTTACTCTCCCATCACGAACTGCATCTGCTGCAGCTTTAGCAAGAGGAGCAACTTTGACAAACCACTGCTTAGATAAACGAGGCTCAACTGTTGTTTCGCAGCGGGAACAATGGCCAACAGCGTGAATATATGGACGCTTTTCGGAGACAACTCTTCCCATCTGGCGAAGTTTTTCAACTACAGCAACTCTTGCATCAAAGCGATCCATCCCATCAAATTCAGTGCCAGTTCCCTCCATTACTCCAGCTTCATTCATGATCACAATTAGTGGAACGTTATGGCGCATTCCCATCTCAAAGTCATTTGGGTCATGGGCGGCTGTGACTTTAACTGCCCCAGTTCCAAAGTCAGGTTCAACTAACTCATCGGCGATGATTGGGATCATGCGATTTACTAGGGGAAGAAGAACTGATTTACCGATTAAGTGCTTATAACGCTCATCTTTTGGATTAACTGCAACAGCGCCATCGCCAAGCATTGTTTCAGGACGGGTTGTGGCAACAGTAATACTTACCTCATCATCGCCATATCTAACCTGCACAAACTCTCCAGCATCATCGCTATGTTCAACTTCAATATCAGAGAGCGCAGTTAAGCAACGCGTGCACCAATTAATAATCTTCTCTGCGCGATAAATTAATCCTGCATCAAAGAGCTGCTTAAAGATTGTTAATACTGCATCAGAGAGGCCTTGATCCATAGTGAATCTCTCGCGCGACCAATCAACGCTATCTCCCAGGCGTTTCATCTGGCCTAATATCACCCCGCCTGACTCCTCTTTCCACTTCCAGACTCTCTTTACAAACTCTTCTCTTCCTAAATCATGTCTACTAATTCCAGATGCAGCTAATTGCTTTTCAACAACATTTTGAGTTGCAATTCCTGCATGATCCATTCCTGGCAGCCATAAAACTTCAAAGCCTTTCATCCGCTTCATTCGACTCAATAAATCTTGTATCGAGTGATCTAGCGCATGGCCAATATGGAGACTTCCTGTGACATTTGGTGGCGGGATAACTATTGAGAAAGGCTCTTTATCCGAATCTGCATTTGCTGTGAAATATCCAGCGCTAAGCCACTTTTGATATAGCTCAGATTCAATCTGACTTGGATTAAATTGCGCAGGTAGCTCAGACATAAGATGTAGATACTACCGATTATTACGCGGTCTTCTCTTCGCCTCGTTTAGTCGAACGCTTTGGGTTATTTGGTCCGCGCTCGAGATATTTTGGCGCCGCTTTATGACTAATTACCTCAGGGGTGATTAGAACTTTGCCAACTTCTTTTTTGCTTGGCACCTCATACATCACAGGAAGCAGAACCTCTTCCATGATTGCCCTAAGTCCTCTTGCTCCAGTTCCCCTGGCTATTGCCTGATCTGCTACAACTTCAAGAGCTTCTTGAGTAATCTCAAACTCCACATCATCCATCTCAAAGAGATGTTGATATTGCTTTACTAGAGCATTCTTTGGCTCGGTAAGGATCTTAAGAAGAGCTGCCCTATCTAAAGATTCAACAGAGGTCACAATTGGAAGACGACCGATGAACTCTGGAATCATGCCAAATTTAAGAAGATCCTCTGGCATAACATCTGCAAATAGATCTTGGGCCTTCTTATCTTTCTCGCTCTGCAGCGTGGCATTAAAGCCAACCCCTGCTTTGCCTTTTCGGTTTTCAATAATTTTTTCAAGACCTGCAAAGGCGCCACCAACGATAAAGAGCACATTGCTTGTATCGATTTGAATAAATTCTTGGTGAGGATGCTTTCTTCCTCCCTGCGGTGGAACAGAGGCGGTAGTTCCCTCAAGAATTTTAAGAAGAGCTTGCTGCACACCCTCGCCTGAAACATCTCTTGTAATTGATGGATTCTCACTCTTTCTTGCCACCTTATCGATCTCATCGATATAGATAATTCCAGTCTCTGCCTTTTTAACATCAAAGTCAGCTGCTTGAATTAACTTAAGCAGAATATTCTCAACATCTTCGCCAACATAACCTGCCTCTGTAAGAGCTGTGGCATCTGCAATTGCAAAAGGAACATTAAGCATGCGAGCAAGAGTTTGAGCTAGAAGAGTCTTGCCACATCCGGTTGGACCAAGAAGCAAGATATTGCTCTTTGATAACTCCACGCCATCTTCAATACGGCGATCTGGTCCTTTAATTCTCTTGTAGTGGTTATAGACAGCAACTGAGAGCGACTTCTTTGCTCTATCTTGGCCAATTACATACTGATCTAAAAACTCATATATCTCTTGTGGCTTTGGTAGCTCTTGAATCCCAGCAGTACTTGCTTCGCTTAATTCATCCTCGATAATCTCATTACAGAGATCGATACATTCATCGCAGATATAGACGCCAGGACCAGCAATTAACTTCTTAACTTGCTTCTGAGTCTTGCCACAGAATGAACACTTAAGCAGATCGCCGCTTTCACCGATGCGAGTCAAGATGAGCCTACTTTCTAGAGGGGAAGAAGATAAGAATAAATCCTCTAGCCCAGCAAAGGATGGCTAAACGCGTTCGCCCTGAGAGTAATTACCCCTACTTAGTAACAGAGGCTTTTCTTGAGGCAAGAATCTGATCAACAAGACCATACTCAACAGCTTCTGCTGCGGTAAGAATCTTGTCTCGTTCAATATCTTTACCAATTTCATCTTTACTCTTCTTAGAGTGCTTAGCCAGAATCTCCTCAAGTAATTCACGCATCCGCAAGACTTCTCTTGCTTGAATCTCAATATCAGAGCCCTGACCGCCGCCCTCGCTATATGGCTGGTGGATCAAAATCCTTGAATGCTCCAGCGCATAACGCTTTCCAGCAGTTCCGCCGGCAAGTAGAACTGCAGCAGCAGAGGCAGCTTGTCCAAGACAAATTGTCATCACATCAGGTCTAACAAATTGCATCGTGTCATAGATTGCAGTTAGGGCGGTAAATGAGCCACCAGGTGAGTTGATATACATCATGATGTCTCTATCAGGATCCATCGACTCTAGAGTCAATAACTGAGCCATTACATCGTTGGCCACAGTGTCATCGATTCCTTGGCCTAGAAAGATAATTCTCTCTTCAAATAACTTGGTGTAAGGATCAAGGCGCTTATAACCATAAGCAGTTCTCTCCTCAATAGTTGGAAGAACATAACGGTTATGAATATCGTTTATTTTCATCGCGCTGTACCACCGCTTCCTGATACTTGGCCTGCAGATTTAACAACATGATCAACAAAGCCATATTCCTTAGCCTCTTCAGCGTTAAACCAACGATCGCGATCTGAATCTGCTGTGATGGTATCCATCTTCTGACCAGTGTGAAAAGCAATTAACTCTGCCATCTTCTTCTTGGTAAAGGACATCTGCTCTGCTTGAATCTTGATATCAGATGCTGTTCCACCAATACCGCCTGATGGTTGATGCATCATGATGCGAGCATGTGGCAGCGCGTAGCGCTTTCCAGCAGCTCCAGCACAGAGAAGGAATTGACCCATAGAGGCAGCAAGGCCCATGCCAACAGTTGCTACATCATTTTTGATGTATTGCATCGTGTCATAGATCGCCATACCGGCAGAGATTGAACCACCTGGTGAATTAATATAAAGATAGATATCTTTATCAGGATCTTCTGCTGCAAGTAATAACATCTGGGCAGCAATAGAATTTGCCATACTGTCTTCAACCACAGAACCTAGAAAGATAATTCTCTCTTTTAGTAATCGGTTATAGACCTGATCATCTAATCCGCCGCCATTACTGCTGGCCATGCGGGGGGTAATAAGCTCCACTAATTCCTCCTGATATGTATATCTATGTCCGTTAGGCTAACGCCAAGAGTAGGAAAATGCTTCCTGCAATATCGAAAAAGGTGATTTGTTCGCTTAGAGCAGAGAAACTACTGCTCAGATCCACTCTCTTGCTTTGCAGCAAGGGCAGCTAGATCAACTTTTCGACCTGAACCATCTTTAATGGCCACTCGCTCCAGAACTACAGCTAAGGCTTTGCTCCTTGCCACCTCAGCCATGAGGGCATGGATCTGGCCAGCTTGAGAAATCTCTTGCGCAAATTGATCAGGGCTCATCTGATATCGAGCCGCGCTTCTAATTAAGTATTCGGTCAGCTCTGCCTCAGAGACTTGAACTGCCTCAGCCTTAACTATTGTGTCTAGTAAAAAGTCAGCTTTAAGAGAATTGGTTATCTCAAGGCTTACCTCGCTTCTATGCTCACTATCTTCTAATCGATTTTCCTTTTCAAGATGAGCATCGACCTCTTCTTTTACTAGATTTTCAGGTACTGCAATTTCAACTGTTTCTAGTAGTAATTTCAAGAGCTTATCTCGTCCCTGCGCGCCCTGCTCCATTGTCTTTAGGCGAGTTAAGCGCTGACTTACATCGCTCTCTAATTCGCTTAGTGTTTCAAATTCACTTGCAAGCTTTGCAAACTCATCATTTAGCTCTGGAAGCTCGCGCTTTTTAACAGATTTTAAAGTGACCTCAACCTCGCCGCTCTGTCCTTCATCCATTCCAACTAATTGAGTATTAAATTTCTTTACCTGCTCTAGCTTCATTCCAATCAAAGCCTCATCAAGGCCATCAACCATGCGATTTGAGCCAACTTCATAGGAGATGCCATTAGCACTACCGCCTTCAATTTCTACTCCATCAACCTTTGCACTTAAATCAATGGTGACAAAGTCGCCCTTCTCAACATCTTTTTCAACGGTAGTAAGAGTTCCAAAGCGAATTCTCAAAGCTTCAATCTGCTCTTTTATATCATCATCACTAACGGCTACATCATCAACGCTAATTTCAATCTTTGAAAAATCAGGCAGGCTAATTTCAGGCCTAATATCTACTTCAACTTCAAATTTAACTGCCTCATTATCTTTAAGCTCTTTGATATCAACACTTGGCCTACCAAGAACTAGAAGATCATTTTCTCTGGCAGCCTGACTATAAAACTCTGGCAGGCCGTTATTAATAGCTTCATCAAGGACTGCTCCCCGGCCAACTCTTTGATCAATCATCGCTCTTGGAACTTTTCCTTTGCGAAAACCTGGGATGACAATGCGCTCAGAGATACTTTGATATGCCGTCTTTATATGTGGCTCAAGATCTGTGAAATCGATATCAATTAAAATACGAACTCGAGTCTTTGAGATTGTCTCAACAGCGCTTTTCACATGGCTCCTGACTTAATAAGAGAGGTATCTCTGGTCGGGGCGGAGGGATTCGAACCCACGGTCTCCTGCTCCCAAAGCAGGCGCGCTAGCCACTACGCTACGCCCCGCGGCGCAGAGAGCAGAGTCTAGATGAAAAATTCACAAGTAATTACCCCAAGCGATACCCTTGCGCCCCTAAGGAGGAGCATTAGCACCCCCTTAGAAAGATAAAAAGTGCGGGCGTAGCTCAATGGTAGAGCCCTAGCCTTCCAAGCTAGCCACGCGGTTTCGATTACCGTCGCCCGCTCCAATCTTTTCTAAATCATCCAGTGACGCTTCC
>JANQVH010000008.1:8294-45308 GCA_030730425.1 Candidatus Nanopelagicaceae bacterium | reverse complement strand
CACCAAAACTTTGCCCGCTTTTCTGCCCGTTGCCCGATTAATTTGCCCGTTTTTTAGTCCTTGTATTTCTCTATGTGATGACTCATACTGCTCTTTGATATACGGATAGAGCATCTGGTCCTCTGACTGCCGCAAAGCACGTTAGAGACTTAGTGAATTCCTAGATGACCGAAGGGCCTAGGAATTCACAAGCTACGGATCAGAAGGTTTGGGGTTCGAATCCCTACGGGCGCGCAAGATATATTTCTTAATAGCATCAGTTGACCAGAGCGCCCATAAAACTAAGAGCGGTTGAAATAAGAGCCTTATCGCTCGCTTACGATCGGCATCTAGACCAAATGCATCAATACCATCAATATATTGTCGGATATTTCCAGGGAAGATAAGAATAAAGAAGAGCGCTGTGGCCAATCCAACTTCTCTTCGAAATTTCCATAAAGTAAGTAATGAAATACCAAGTGCTATCTCAACATAACCAGAGGCAAGAACTACAAAGTCTGGGTCAAGACCTAACCAGGGGGGTACTTGAGCTTGGAACTCTAATCTTTGAGAGGTGAGATGAAGCGTTCCGGTATAGATAAGAGTTATTCCAAGAAGAACCTGTAAAAGCTTTCTGAGCAGATCTACTAACCGAGTAATGGTCTTAGCTCAACTCTGCGATTACAAGCCTTTGATCCCTGAGCTGCTAGCTCTAAAGCAATCTCTCTATTGGGCACATCAATAATCCAAATACCACTTACATATTCATTGGAGTCAGTAAGGCTCTCCTTGATGTATTTAACTTGACCATCTCTATTATCAATCTGAATTGAATTCTCTGGAGAAGTAATTCCAACGGCTAACACCCGCTGCCCTGCGGCAACCATCTCATCATTAAAGGCATCAATTGCATCGATTTCCTGCCTTGAGTGCGCAGGTCTATCTATGCTTTCAATTACATTAATAAGAAAACGCATTACTTTTAAGTAACCTTTCAGGTTCATATCACTTAAGACGCTCAATCTATAGCAATTCTTTGCCTACTTCGTATTTAAATCACTCTGTCCTATGCTTGAGCCATGAATTCAAAAGAGAGAATCGTATTTGATCTCGCGATGATCACTATTTTTATCGCATCTGTTTGGACTTCCATTGAGCTTCAATGGGGCGTTGGAGTGGGAATTTGGGTCGGAGGAATCCTCTCGGCAGCCCTTCTACTTCTCTATGACTTAACTTCTAATTGGCCAGATAATTAGCCTTTAAAGACTCCGATAACTGCAATTACTAATAGGGCAAGAAAAGAAAGTTTCTTCCAAGATTTTTTATTTTTATGAGTCTCTTCATCGCTTAGACGCTTCTTCTCGCGAAGGTCATCTTTCCAATCTTCATCGTTATACATAAGAAGTAAGAATACAAGGTCTCTAGCTCTACTATCTAGTAGGAGTGATGAATAAAAGCTTTCCCCCATCTGTTGTGGCCACTAACCCACCTGTTGGAAGGACCTCCAAGTCTCTTAGGCGCTCATTAACTAAATAAGTGTGAATTTTACCTACGCTACTTGGGCTTTGTAATTCAATAAAGATTAAAGATTGCGAAGCTAAAGTTCCCATCACAATGTAATTGGATAGATCCCCCCAAATGCTGTTTTTAGGAAGTAAAACTAGTTCTGTGGGTGCAACAGAGGGGCTCCATTGGTATATCGGCTCTTGATAACCGACATGCGTTCCTGTTTTCTCCGGTATTACGTAATCACCAGAAGTGTAGGGTTTCCCATAGGTTACAAAGGGCCACCCATAGTCTTTGTTAGGTTCAATAAGATTTAACTCATCCCCGCCACGCGGGCCATGCTCAGAGATGTAAAGATTATTCCCAACTTTAATGATTCCTTGTGGATTCCTATGTCCACTAGAGATTTGAACTATTTTACTCTTAGAAATCTTAAAAACTCCACCCAGATAGCCACGCGCAGCGACCTGATTAATACGACGAAAACCTAGATCACCAGTTGTCAGATATGCACTCTTAGAACTCAATATTTCAATTCTGCCTGCTGCGTGTTGTACAGCACCAATTGGAACACACGGCTTTCCTTGGAACCATCTTTCACGTTTTATTATTGATTTCTTCTCAAGATTTAAGCTATAGCGAAAAACCACCAATCTCACACAGTTCTTTGCACCATTTAATTGCGGATAAGAAATCAAAACATCGATGCCCTTAACGTCCTGTTTTAATACTGCAATATCTGTTGGACCAAAACGAGAGTCTCGGATCCGCTCAGATTGGCTATAAAGCTCTCCAATTAATTGCAATGACGAATCTTTGTAACGATAGAGAAGATTTCCTGCGCCTCCTCCTCCTAAAAGTAATGATCCATCACTTAAGACCGCAAGGGCTGCTCCTCTTGAAGACTCAACAAGAGTTTCATCGATATTTTGGCTTTCAATAGATAATTTCAATTCCCCTTCACTTGCTACTGCAAGAGCAAAGACCTGGGGAAAAGCGAGAATGAAGACTAGAGCTATGCGTGGGAGTGCGGAGATCACGCGATAACTTTATACTGAGACTATGAGATCAGATAGTCGTATTTCTGCGGGAACCTTACTAATTGCCGGTGTTACTGGTTTTCTGGCCTCATTTATTTTAACAATTGATAAATTCAAAGTTTTAAAAGATGCAGGCTTTACTCCATCCTGCAATATAAACGCCAGTTTAAACTGTAAAAGTGTGATGCTTTCAGAACAAGCAGAGGTCTTTGGGTTTCCTAATTCCTTAATCGGAATTGCAACATTTGCAATAATGATAGCTTTGTCTGTCGCTATGTTTTTGCAAGTTGAGTTTCCAAAGCTATTTTGGCAGCTTCTCGTATTAGGAACCTCGCTGGCAGTTGTATTCTGTCACTGGTTAGCATTCCAAACTATTTTTGAAATTGGTGCACTTTGCCCTTATTGCATGGTTGCTTGGGTAGCAACGCTACTGGTTTTATCTGTTGGCCTTCGTGAGTTGCTACAAAAAAGAAATGAATTAACCACTGATGAGTCTGAAAAGGTAGCTATCAAAACTATCGCTAAGTGGATGTTGCCTCTTCATATCCTCTGGGCAACGCTTTTAGTTGGCGCAGCATTTCTCGGTGTTTAGTTAATTTGAAAAGTTAAATTGTCTACAGGTAAGAAAGTACTGATAAGTGGCTTTGAGCCATTTGGTGGATCTGATTTAAACTCCTCACAGCTTGTAGTGGAGGCAATCTCCAAAGAGAGCTTTACAGGGCTGGAGCTATCTGCAGTAATTCTCCCTGTCGAGTTTGATAAGGCAGCAAGAGTTCTGCTCTCTAAAGTTAAAGAGGTCAATCCAGAGATAATCATATCTTTTGGACAGGCTGAGGGGAGAAAGGCAATTACTCCAGAGAAGATTGCAATCAATCTTGATTCAGCTCGAATCCCCGACAACGCCGGGGAGTTGAGAGTAAATAAGGTGATTTTTGAATCAGGGGCAGATGGCTACTTCAGCACTCTACCTATCGAGAAAATGGTTGTTGCAGTCAAAGAGCGCGGACTAGAAAGTGAGATCTCACTAACAGCGGGAGCATTTCTCTGTAATCACATTTTCTATCATCTCCAACACCAGCTTCTTGAAAGAGGAATAAAGTCCGGCTTTGTCCACCTTCCTTTAGTTAATGAACAAATAGCTCAATATCCAGATCAACCTAGCTGGGCTTTAGAAGATCTAATTCAAGGCGTTAAAGCTGCAATTCTCAGCACGATCTGACGAAATATTTGGGCTCAAGGCCATTTGGTTATAGAAAACTCATAGAATAATTGCCTAATGAGTCAACCTCGCTTAGTTATTCATGCTGGGTTCCATAAATCTGGAACTACTGCTTTGCAGGAGTCTTTTGACTCACAGAGTGATGAATTAAGGCAGAACGGAATCATCTATCCAAATATAGGTAGAAAAGCTCACCATCACATCGCCTGGGCCCTCTCTGGAAGAACTTGGGGATGGAATAAAAAAGGTGGCGAGAAGACTTCAAGGAGAGAGTGGACTCGCATAGCAAAGGCAATTAATTCAAATAAGTCAGAGACTATTTTACTTAGCAGCGAGTTTTTCTCGGAAATATCTAAGGAAGAAATTAATACTATTTTTAATGACATTAAGGGAAGAAAAATAGAGGTGATTTTTACTGTAAGGCCTCTAGTTAAGCTTCTTGGCTCCTCCTACCAACAATATTTGAAATATGGGATCACAGCTGATTATGTAAGTTGGCTCCACTCAGTCCTTGATAAACCAGGTGAATCAAAAATTAATCCAACTTTCTGGCTGCGACATTTCCACGGAAGAGTAGTTGCCAAATGGGTTGAAGTCTTGGGAGCAGGCAATGTAACAGTTCTAATTGTTGATGAATCTAAGCCAGAGTTTCTCTATGACTCAATTAATCAATATCTAGGACTACCTAAAGATTTTATTAAACCTCAAAAAACAGGCAGTAATCGCTCACTAAGTCTTGAAGAAATAGCTTTATTACTTGAAATAAATAAAGCATTTCCAAAAGAGAGAAATTGGAGTGAATATCAGATCTTTATAAGAAATGGATATATCAGGCGTTTAACTGATGAAGTTAAGGCTCCAAGTGATGCTAGAAAGTTACTAACTCCAAAATGGGCCATTGATAAGGGCAATGAGATTGGCTCTCAAAATAAGAGGGAGTTATTAGCCTCTGAGGCGATAATTATTGGAGATATAGAGAGTTTGGATTCGGCCTCTGTGCCTGAAGGAGAGGTAGTTTATCCAACTGAGATTTCGATAAAACATATTGCTCAAGGGATGGTTGGCTTTGATAAAGGTCTAGTAAGGAAGCTTCCTTTAAGTTGGATTAGAGGAAACCTTATCAAGCGCTATAGAAAAAAGATGCGTGCGCAAATCTTGCGAAGCCGTAAGCAGATTTAAAGTAATCCTTTATTTGCTCTCTCTAAATCGGCTTGAAAATCAACTTCAACAGCGAAGAGATCAGAGATATCAACTGGCTCTAGTTTGATTCCTGCCTTTTCGATAGCTAATTCAAGGCCACGTTCAAAGTAATCGCTATCTGCGCATTCTTCCAAATGAGTTATAACAGCAGATTTCTCATTGCTGCCAATAAAATTAATGCCAACTGCTTCACCTAAAGCATTTTTTACTTGTTTTGATAAGGAATTAATATTTCCATTGCCATCTACTGTGTATTTGATTTCTTCTTCAGATGTTGCCGAGGTGTTTACGCAGATAAAAGATCTTTCTTCACGCATACGTGATTGCACTCGCTCCAGCACTCTTGAATCAAAGACCACATCGCCGTTTAGCCAGAGGACGCCACTGTCTTGTGATGCACGAAGAGCTTTGAGAAGACTTTTAGAGGTGTTTGTCTGATCATAAACTTCGTTATAGACAAAGCTGACATTGGGGTGAGCTTCCATAATCATTTCCATCTTGAATCCGACCACGATAGTTACTCGAGCTTCTTGCCCAAAGACCTTCTCTACATTCTCTAATTGTTGGGCCATTATTGAGCGACCATCTGCAAGGGGAGTAAGAGGCTTAGGCCATGGTTTTCCAAGACGGGTGCCCATTCCAGCTGCAAGTATCACAACTTGGAGGGTCATAGATTTATACTACAGGAAATGGATAAATCCCTTACAACTGTCTTGGTCACATCTTCAACAACAGTTAGAGAAGTTCTTGATAGCTTCAAAGCCACAACAGATGATCTACTTCTATTAGATCAAAACTCGGTCATTGCTAAGCCGCACCTTGAGTTGTTAACTGACTATCCAAGAAGCGCCTCAGTTGCCCTGGTAGCAACTGAAAAGAATGGCGACACCCTTGTTCGCCAAAATAGAATAGCAAGTGCTTCATCACAGTCGCATAAAGTTACGGTAGGAAATAGAAATTTTGCAGGTGCTCTTCGCATTTCACAAAACCAGAGAGAAGAAGTAATTAAGGCTCTTGAGGAAGCTATCGATTCGAGATTGCCAGGTAATGCCATCGACCTATCTTTAGTGGCATTAACAAGAGCAAGAGTGCAGGTAGATGCAGCTGATCTATGGGCAGCGCCTTATGCTCGAAGCGCAGATAACTTGGTTAGAGAGTCAGTTGCTAGCGAACTTGAAAACCTTAATTTAGGTCAGTTGCGTCTAAAGATGGCTAATAGAGCAAATGATGGTTTCTATTCAGTGTTTTTTTTGCGCAAGTTCTCTAAGTTATTGACTTGGCTTGCAGTAAGAGTAAAGGCAACGCCAAATCAAGTTACTTTAATTTCCTTTGCAATCGGGCTTTACTCTGCTTTTTGCTTTATGCAGGGGAGTTTTTCACAAACTTTACTTGGAGCTGTACTACTACAAATCAGCATCATCGTTGATTGCGTAGATGGTGAGTTAGCGCGATACACAAGAAAGTTTTCTAAATTAGGCGCTTGGCTCGATGCTGTTACAGATCGCGTTAAGGAGTACATGGTCTTTCTAGGACTAGCTATAGGCGCAGAGAAATCAGGTGAAGATCTATGGATTCCGGCCTTAGTTATGATGTTAATACAGACATTTAGACACCTTTCTGATTACAACTTTGCTCGCTCAGTTAAATTACGAGCCGAATCTCAATTCCTTGCGCCAATAGATTACACAGCAGATTTTGATGGGATAGTTCCAACTGAGCGTGAACCTAAAGGCAGGCTTCGTTACTGGCTCGGCAAAATCATTCAATTCCCTATCGGGGAGCGTTGGTTGGTAATTAGCGCTAGCGCAGTAATTGGTGGGGCTAGTTTCACATTTACAGTTATGCCGATCCTGGCTGCTATCTCAGCATTAGTTGTATATAGAGGTCGTATCATGCGCACTCTCAAGATGGAGAGAGTGCCAAGCCGCGGGATATTAATAAGTGCGCAGCAGGACTCACTAATTCTTAAACTCAATTTCATAAAGCGCTTTGATTGGCTAGCACCGTCATTACTTAGAGCAATTGAGACACTTCTACTCTTATGGATATTCATAATAAATGAAGAGATAAACGCGGTGACTTTCATGATTATCTTTACTATTGTTTTTCATCACTACGACAATCTTTATCGTTCCCTTCAAAACGAGAAGAAACCGGTCTGGCTCTCCCGTCTTGGACTCTTTATAGAGGGACGATTATTACTCTTAGGCATAGCTGCATTCGGAGAGTGGAATTTGAGTTATATCGCCTGGTATTTCGCACTATTATTTCTTCTAACCTCATCCTTGCAATGGGTTTTAAGTCATAGAGCCAATAAGGTTAGATAATGAGTGATAGACCAGCAAATCCCACGATCTTGCAGATACGCGAGATTTCGCAACCACCTTCTGTCACCGGCCGATCTAATGCCGAGCACTGGGTTGCTGATTTCTATCTAAGAAAAATCTCTCCATACCTAACGCGATTGCTACTTAAAACTCCAATAACAGCTAATGGAGTGACATATTTGATGATTGCAACTGGCCTTTCAATCAGCGCTGCTCTACTGCTGCCAGGATATAAGGGAATTCTTCTAGCTTTATTTCTCTCTCAACTACAGATGCTCTGGGATTGTTGTGATGGTGAGATTGCTAGATGGAGGAGTACTCAATCTCCAAAAGGAATCTTCTTAGATAGAGTCGCTCACTATTTAACAGAGAGCTTGATTCCCATAGCCTTCGCACTTCGTCTTGCAGGTTGGCCTGAGAATGAAATTACCGACTGGAGACTACCTTTCCTTGCAGCGCTAATCTCTATCGCAATCCTATTAAATAAGGGTTTTAACGACGCAGTTCACGTATCTCGGGCCCTTTCTGGAGTCGGCAAGCTAAGTGATAGTAAAGAAGTTGGAGCTCCTGTAAAGAGTTGGCTACGAGTCCTGAAAGCGCCATTTAAGGTAATTGCAGTACAAAGACTCTTTCACTCTGTTGAGATGTCAATAATCATCGCAATCTTTGGAGATAACCAAGCACTTATCGAGATTGGTATTTATGTGGCACTCTTTGTCACAATAGGGCACCTACTTTCAATATTGGGCTCTCGTAAGCTCGATGGAAATAGAGCTACAAAATGATCTTTATTGTTAAAGAGATGTTTAATGGCTTTCATTATCTATTTCCCAAAGGAAAATTCCGTATCGTATTGATTGCCTTATCGGCAATTGCTGCAACAATTTCTGTCTCAGAGCTATTGGTTATGAAGTTCTTTGCCACCCTAGTTTTAAATGAAGATGAGTTCTCTAGAGAGTTTTTAGGATGGGCTATTACTGGTTTCCTTTTATTCTTTGTTCTAACCCGCGTAAGCCAGTATTTTCAAAAGAGCTATCGCGTTAAAGCCTTTGCTAGATCCTTTAGGGCAGCTAAGAAGGATCGAACTGCAAAGGAGGAGAATAAGGAATGGGGTATGGCCTTTGAGCTTAGTAAAGTGATGAGCTTTGCAACTCAATTATTGGCCATAATCGCCTTCTTTTTCTTCCTCAACCCCCTACTTGCCTTAGTAAACCTGATTATTTTAATTGCTGTCTTACAGTTTTTAGGCCGGGTATTTCAAAAGCAGATGTTGATGCAGAAAGAGCTAGCTTTAAAAAACCGCAAGAAACGCGTAAAGCCTGAGAGGCGCTACAGCATTAGAGTCAAAGCTGGTGAATCTGGAGCTTTAATGGCAAGCGGTGGAACGCTAATTTTGCTTGGATTGCTACTTTACTTAAGCGTTGGTGGACAGATATCTCCAGCAAATGCTCTCGTTATTTTTCTTGGAGCGCGCCTACAGAATGCGGTGATTTCTAATACTTCACGTTCTCTAATGAGGTATGCAAATTCCAGTTCTCGGATTGATTCAGACGATGACTTTGAATGAGATAACTCTAACTATTGCTTACTCAACCTTAAATGACCGAATACGCAATATTGATTATCCAAAAAGCAACAATGAGCATGAGGTAATTGTCTTAGTTCAAAACCCCGAAGAGGTTAGCTATAGCACTGAGGAGCTTAAAGGAAAGCTTGTTGAGTTAAAGAGCCGGGGAGTAGCCAAGAGTCGAAATGCAGCAATCAAATATGCATCTGGTAAATATTTAATCTTCGGAGATGATGACATCACCTTTATTGAAGAGGGGATAGCAGATCTAATCTCCTACTTCGAATCTCATCCTGAATGTTCAATTATTCTTGCCCAAACTACAGATGAATCTGGCAAACTTCGAAAGGTTTATCCAAGTAGATTTCATAAGCTGAGTAAGTACAACTCAGCAAAGGCTGCGACCTATGAAATGATGATAAGAATTGAGTCGATTCGTAGCGCAGGCATTGAATTCGATGAGAATTTTGGAGCAGGAGTTGAGAATTACTTGGGTGATGAATATATCTTCATTGCAGATGCCTTAAATAAGGGGCTAAAAGGGGTCTATCTACCAATAAAAGTAGCAATACACCCCTCTGATAGTTCTGGAAGTCGTTGGGGAACAGATAAAGATCTTAAGGCGCGCTCTGCGGTTTTCACTCGAGTCTTTGGCCCGCTAGCTCCAATCTTTAGAGCTCTCTTTCTTATTAAGTCGCAGCTCTTCAAATTTCGAAAAGGCAGAGTCGGAATCATTAACTCTCTCCGGTTCATAATTGGGCGATGAAAATCTTTGCCCATAGGGGTTATAGCCAAAAGCATCCCGAGATGACTCGCGTTGCCTACCAGGCAGCAATTGAAGCTGGTGCTGATGGATTTGAATGTGATGTCAGGCTAACAAAGGATAAGAAAGTTATTTGCTTCCATGATGCAAATACAAAGAGAATTACAGGTAATTATGAATTAGTTTCGCGTTTAACTGCGCAAGAGTTAATCAACAAGGCAGATGCTTTAACTCTAGAAGATTTACTAGTTATAGCAATTGATTCTAAGAAAGACCTTCTAATTGAAACCAAGCATCCAGTAGCAAGCGGTGGAGCTATTGAGAAGAAAACTATAGATTTAATTAATCAATATAGAGATGAGATAGAAAGAGCTGGAATAGAGGTTGTGATTATCTCCTTTTCTTACCTGGCAGTTCGCCGAGTTAGGCGCAGTGGTATTACCGCAGCAAAGGTCATTAGATATGGCTTAGCGGCCCTTATTTCTAGATCTAGAGTTGTCGCTATAAAAATGGCCACACTTAAGCGCTATCCATTTCTAATTAGAGTCATTAAGACCGATCGCATTTATGTATGGACTGTTAACTCTAAAGAGGATTTAAGGTGGCTCAAAAGTAGAGAAATATTTGGAGTAATTACCGATCGCCCAAAGCGCGCAAGTAGAGTTCTAAAAAAATAAGAGTTCTATCACTCATCTTCCTGAGCTCGAGCAAGTCGCTGTGAGATATAAACTGGAATTAGTGAGAGCAAGATAACCACAGTGGCAACAACATTTACAACGCTTGCCTGATTGGGCCTTCCAACCTCCTTTAAAATCCAGAGAGGCAAGGTATCTACCCCAGGGGGAGCTGTAAAAATAGTTACGACAACTTCATCAAAACTTAGTGCAAAGGCTAATAACGCTCCTGCAGCAAATGATGTTCTAAATTGAGGAAATGTAACAAGCCTAAAGGTTTGCCATAGGCCAGCTCCTAAATCAGCAGAAGCTTCTTGAAGGTTCGGGTTCATCCGGCGCAGGCGTGCAAAGACATTATTGAAAACCATTACTATGCAAAATGTTGAGTGAGCAACAATCATTCCAAAGTAACCGATATTAAATCCCATCGGAGTAAGGAAGTTGGAGTATGTATTACTAAAGGCAACACCTGTTACAACTCCAGGAAGAGCGATAGGCAGAACTACCAAAATATTAACAGTGCCTCTCCCAAAGAAGGAGAAACCCTTCATAGCAAAGGCAACTAGCGTTCCAAGCACTGAAGCAATAACCATAGCTCCCGTTGCTACAAGAACTGAGTTAAGTAGTGCGTCTCTAATTGGTTGATAACTTCTAGCAAACTCCCACCACTTAGTTGAGAAGTTATCTATTGGCCATCCTGAAATCTGTGACTCATTGAAAGAATTTAGAATCAGAACCATTAACGGGGTATACATAAAGAATAAAATAGAGAGCACTACGATCCCAAGTGCTACTCGAGTCAACCTTGACAGCCTTAACATTTACATACGCTCCAAAGATCCGGTGCGCCTTGCCACCATAAGATAAATCACTACAAAAGCAATTGGAATCATGGAATATGCGGCAGCAACAGGAGGATTTAGGTTGATATTTGCAGCAATAATGCTGCCAATCATCTGAGTTGCCCCACCCGTGAAACGAGCAGCTAGATAGTCACCTAAACTTAAAGAGAATGTAAACACAGATCCTGCAATGATGGCTGGAACAATCAGTGGGATGACAACGCGATAAACAGTAGTAAATCCCTTAGCTCCCATATCACTTGAAGCATCAAAGAGATTTGGCGGGATCTGGCGAATAGCTGTGTATACCGGAAGAGCCATATAAGGAAACCAGAGATAAGTAAGAGTTAAAATCACGATTGGAATTGAGAATCCAGGTCCGCGAATACCAAATGGAGCCATAAACCAATTAAAGAAACCCTCTTCAGTAAAGACCAGTCGCATAGCAATTATTTTTACTAAATATCCTGCCCAGAGGGGCAGTGTTATTGCAACAGCCAGAAAATTTCGCAGCCGTGGGTTGGCAATCTTTGCCATATAAATCCCAAGTGGAACAGCGAGAAGAACACAGATCGCAGTTACTGATAGAGCAATAAAGAGAGTACGAATTGAGGTAGCAATATAGGCAGGTACTGTGAATATCATTATGAAGTTCTCTAAAGTGAAACCAGGTCTAACTCTTGAAGTAAATGGGTCTACATTCCAGAAAGCTGTTATCAGCAAGAGAAAGAGTGAGACTATGTAAACGCCAACGATCCATGTCATAGGAAGAGTTAAGAGCGAGATCAATCTAACCTTTGGCTTTCTTAGCAGAAAGGAAGAGATTGGTTGGCTGCCCTTAGAGGTTGATTTCGTTGACATATTTATTTTGATTAGTTTGTGTGGGAGCCGATCTCTCGGCCCCCACACAACATTTATCAACCTTTAACGGTTGCCCAAGCGTTAGTCCACTCTTGGAAGCTAGTGCACTTAACGTCTTTTCTACCATCAACGCAGGTCTCAATTGGAGTTGTCCAAGGCCAAATTCTCTTGAAGAACTCTTCATCTTCTGCAAAGAAGGTGTCGCAGTGAGCTTGAGCCTCAGGGCTGGAAGCGCAGTATGCGACGTTTGCTGGTGCCATACCGAAGTTAACAGCGATAGCGCCATTTACATCTGGCTTGCTGGTGTAATCCATCCAAGCATAGGCACAGTTGATGTTCTTAGTAGTTGAGCTAACCAACCATGAGTCAAACCAACCAGTTGAACCTTCAACTGGAAGTGTTGTCTTTAGGTTGTCTTGAGCTGCAAACTTACGAAGAACTTCCCATGAAGTACCAACCACAGTATTGCCACCAACATAAGAAGTTATCTGCGCTACTGGATCTGACCAGTACTCACCAATAACCTGATTCTGTTGCTTCAATAGATCGATAGCAGCAGCTAACTGTGTTTCATCTAGAGCGTAAGGATTCTGAATTCCTAGCTCTGGCTTGTGATACATCAAATAGACAGCTGCATCAGCAATATAGATAGGTGCATCGTAAGCAGTGATCTTGCCCTTGTAAGGAGTATCTAGCTCCCAGACAACATCCCAACTCTCTGGCGCTCCACCGGTTACATCTTCGTTGTATTGAAGCAGGTTAGCGCCGCGACCAATTGGAACACCGTAAGGCTTTCCATTTACTGTGTCGTAAATATTTCCCTTCATACCAGCGGCAATCTCATCGCTGAAGTTAGGGATTAGGTCCAGATTTAATGGTTGCACGTCGCCACCGACAATAAGTCTTAGAGCGGCATCACCTGATGCTGAAACGATGTCATATTGACCAGTTCGCATCAAAGTAACCATTTCATCGCTGGTACCTGCAACGCGAGGATTAACTTTGCATCCAGTATCAGCTGTGAATTTATCGGTCCAGGCTGGTTCAACAAAGCCTGACCAGTTAACGATATTTAATTCGCCCTCAAATTCACCCATGGCTTCATGCATTGGGACATCGGGCACTTCAATTGCAACCCCAGAGCTCTCATCGCTTCCTGATGAACATCCACTGATGATCAGAACAGATGCGGATAGAGCGCTAAGTATTGCGAGTTTCTTCCCCTTCATTTTCTCCCTTTCGTGTGACTCGAGTCAGCACTAGACAGGTATCTGAGCTACATGGCTATTTCGCCATACGGCCATTACCTGATCGCCAGCGACAAAACTATCGTCCTGTCCCAGCAATTCTGTATTTGTCTTCCTAACTGTCAATTTCATACCAAACTCTGTTTCAATAATATAAATAGTATTTGCGCCAACGAATGCTGCCTCATGAATAGTTCCTACTATTGAAGTCTCACTCTTATCAATCTTGGTTCCAAGCGCCTGTAATCTGATTCGCTCTGGCCTAATACTTACTGTGCTTGAAGTCCCCAATAACTTGCTAGCCATATCTGCTGTGAAAATATTTGCTGTTCCTAGAAAACCAGCTACAAAGTTAGTTCGCGGCTCCTCATAAACCTGTTCAGGTGTTCCAACTTGTTCTATGCGCCCAGAGTTGAAAACCACGATGCGATCACTCATTCTCATCGCCTCTTCCTGATCATGAGTGACAAAAACAAATGTTATTCCAGCATCACGTTGAATCTTTTTTAATTCAACCTGCATCTCTTCTCGAAGCTGTCTATCAAGTGCGCCGAGCGGTTCATCTAGTAGTAATACCCTAGGCCTTAAAACTAAAGCTCGAGCCAGAGCAATTCTCTGTCTCTGACCACCAGAGAGTTGATGTGGCAAACGATCAACAGTTTCTTCGAGCTTTACTGAAGCAATAGCTGCTATGGCTTGCTTAGCTCTTTCAGCTTTAGGAACCTTTCTCGTTCTCAATCCATATTCAACATTTTCTTGAACGCTCATATGAGGAAAGAGCGCATAATCTTGAAACACAGTATTAACGTCACGATCAAAAGGAGGAAGGTGAGTTATATCTTCACCATTTAACTTAATTAAGCCAGCATCGGGATCTTCAAATCCAGCAATCATTCGAAGAACTGTGGTCTTGCCAGATCCAGATGGTCCAAGCAAGGTGATGAATTCACCTGATTCAATATCTAGAGAGATGTCATCAACGGCCTTGAGGTTGCCAAAAGATTTCGTCAGATTACGAATCTCAATTAAAGCCACGGAAAGACTCTATCTAGTAGCGCTGCCTTTGTAAGGGGGTTTTGATAAATATTTGGCAAAGATTTCTAAGTGGGGGAAGATAGCGGGATGGATGAGAACCTAACGCTCTCGATTGATTGCGGGGGACTCTATCTAAAAAGCTGTGTTCTTGATAGCTCTGGAACGATGCACTCCAAGCCAAATAGAATCCCAACGCCCTATCCACTTCCTCCGGTAACTTTTGTCGAAACCATTGCCGAGATTGCATCGGGCCTTCCTAAGGCTTATCGCGCCACAATCGGAATGCCAGGAATGATTCGAAATGGCGTTGTTATCTCAACCCCGCATTACATAACAAAGAGTGGGCCGCGAACAAAGATCGATTTAGAGAGCGCTGAACTCTGGTCTGGTTTTGATGCCCAGAAAGCAATCTCAACAAAACTAAATGTTCCAACTTTAGTTTTAAATGATGCTGAAGTTCATGGCGCAGGAATTATCACTGGCTCCGGGTATGAAGTTGTTATTACTTTGGGAACTGGTCTTGGCTTTGCTATTTTTTATGGTGGAAAGCTAACCCCACACTTTGAGCTCTCCCATGCCACAGTGCGCAGGGCAACAACTTATGACACTTGGATTGGCGAGCAAGAGCGCAAGAGGCTTGGAACAATATTTTGGTCACGAAGAATTAAAGTTTTAGTAGAAGAGCTTCGCCCAGTTTTCAAATGGGACAGGTTATATATTGGTGGTGGAAATGCAAGACTAATTCGCCCTATAGATTTAGAACGTATGGGTGATGATGTAGTTATAGTGCCAAATACCGCAGGAGTTGCAGGTGGCGTTAGGGCTTGGAACTTAGAGCATTACTATCGAGTTTAAGCGCGAAGTGCTTTAGCAAACTCTAAGAAATCTCCAACGATAATATCTATCTCACGCTGGCTATGGGCTAGAGATATCAACCATTGCTCATCAAGTCCTGGTGGGGTCATTACATTTCTATTTAACGACCAGAAGAAGGATAGTTCTGCGATATCAAAGTCTGTAGCCTTGTAATCACGATAATTTCGAACTGGGTTAGCAGACCAAGTAATACATCCCTTAACTCCAAAGCCAACTGTGTGGGCTGGAATCTCATACTCATTGATAATCTCAGCGATTTTACTTAAAGCATCCCTATTTAAATCTTCAGATTTCTTTAGCGCCTCAGGGGTGCAGATGCGATCTGTTGCTCTAATTCCCGCCATAGCTAAGTAATGGCCGTTAAATGTTCCAAGATGGCTATGTTTGCCATTGACAACAACTTCCATATATTCCCTTTTACCGCCAAAGGCTGCAACTGGGATACCGCCACCAATTGATTTAGCGATAGCGATTAGATCAGGCTTAACACCAAGTCGTTGGGCAGCGCCTTGCGAACCTGCAGTAAGACCTGTTTTAACTTCATCAAATACTAGTAATACTCCATATTGATCACAGAGCTCGCGCACTCTCTCCAAATAACCAAGATCTGGAAGAACAATTCCAATATTTTCTAGAACTGGCTCCATAAATACACAGGCAATTTTATCTGCATCCTTTTTCAATACTCGCTCAATTGCCTCAGCATCGTTATATGGAACCACCCAGACATCACCTGGCACTATGGCTTCAAGTGGAACTGCATTTGGTGAGTTGGCATCGCCTGCAAGGGAGATATCTGGTTTTACTGAAACCATTAGAGAGTCATATGAACCGTGGTATCCACCCTCAATTTTTATAACGCCAAGTTTTCCAGTAGCCGCCCTTGCCGTTCTTAAGGCATACATAGTTGCCTCGGTACCCGAGTTTGCAAAGCGGACCATATCTAGGCCAAATCTGCGGCAGATAATTTCAGCCCCAGATCTAGTGATAGGCGATGGAGTGGCAAATAGAGTCCCAACATCTAGGGTGGCATGGGCCTCTTTAACTACCTCTTCATTTAAGTGGCCGACTAGAAGAGCTCCAAAGCCCATTGAGAGATCGAGCATCTGGCGACCATCGACATCGGTAAGCCATGCCCCTTTAGCGGCAACAATTGAAATTGGGTAGGGATCCCAGTGTTGGAAACTTGAAGCTACACCTAGTGGAGTGACTTGAGAGGCGCGCCTATTTTCAACACCAGATTCTGGGGCAAGTTTTGCAAACTTATCTTTCTCTATCTCCAATAGCTCACTGATGCGTTTAGGAGAGACTGGCTTAAATGTATGAGGAGTCGATCTAAATGTTTCTGGGTGATGAGTTTTATTGAACATGGGATTGGTTTGGACTTCCCAAATACGGATCATTAGATCCGATTTGTTGGTACCACGCCCCTATTCGCTAATCAAGTTTCTCCGAAGCCTACCCCTACCCCAAAGCTTCGTCAACAGATAGGTATTTCGTGCGTGTTTACCGCATGAATAAATCACGAAGTCTTCGTGTCGTTAAATAAAGTCCACAGATAATCATTACTACAAAATAAGAAATATGTAGCAAAGTTCCTGAATCTAAATCACCAAACCAAACATTACGTACCAATTCAATACCATGCCAGGAAGGCATTAACTGAATTAAAAACTCTAACCAATCAGGATAAACCGAGATTGGATAGAGAGAACCAGAGAATAGAAACAGAGGTAAAACAACAATATTTATCATACCCATCTGTTGATAGGTTTTGAAGTAAGAAGTAATAGCCATACCAAATGAGGCAAAACCAAAAGCAATAAACACAGCTGCAGGTATTGCTAAAACTGCAGAGAAACTAGGAACTAAGCCAAGAGGGGCGGCAATAGCAAGGAAGGCAATGGCATAACTCAAACCTCGAAACAAGGCCCAGATTATTTCGCCAAGTGCCACATCAAGTGGACCTAGGGGGGTTGCCAGCATTCCTTGGTAGAGCTTGCTCTCATTTAATTTAAAGAAAACATTCCATGTTGAGTCATATATAGCTCCATTCATGGCGCTAGTTGCCAGTAATCCTGGGGCGATAAAAACGGTGTAATCAATAGTTTTATCTCCAAGGGTGACATTTCCAATTAGCTCACCCATGCCATAGCCAAAAGCAAGCAAATAGAGCACTGGCTCAACAAAGCCAGTAGCAATTGGAACCCAAGTTGAGGAGCGAAGAGCTATTAGAGATCTTTCGATAATCGCTCTTGAGCGCCCAGCATAGATTTGATGGCCAGTGCGATTAGCTCTGGCATCTGCAATTGCTACCGCGTTACTCATTTAGTCAACCTAATAGTGAAAGTTTTATTGGCAAGTGCAAAACCACCAATTAGTAATGCAAGAAGAAAAGCAAAGTGAACAGTTAACATCGTTGCACTTAACGGATATCCATAAGAGAAATATCGACCAAGTTCGGTGGAGTGCCAGAGTGGCGAAATCCAACCAATTGGCTGGAGATAAATTGGCATAGAATCAAGCGGGAAGAATGTGCCTGAAAAGAGGAACATCGGCATAATTATTAGGCGATTTAGCACAGTCATAAAGTAATCATCATTTTTTACCTTGGCAGTAATTCCTATGATGATTGCAGCAAATGCACCTGCTGCAAATATTGTTACAGGAATTACATCCCAGGATTGTTCAACGCTCATTACTCCAAATGCAATAAGCACTGCCCAATAACAGATCACAGTGAAGGCAACTCGAGCCAGAGCAGCGATAAAAACACCAAGTGCAATCTGTGGCCCAGTAATTGGAGTTGAGTTCATTGCATAAAAGAGTTTTCTCCACTTGAAGCCTTCCATCACTGGAAACATAGCTTCATCTAAGGCTGCAGTAATAGCAGCGCTTGCAAGAAGTGCTGGCGCGATAAAGGTTATATATTCAACCCCACCGGTTCCAGAAGTTCCGGAATTCTCATTTACTAAAACCCCAACCCCAATACCGATTGCTATCAAGTAGAAAAGTGGATTACCAATGGCGACAATGGCGATAACACTTTTCCACTTAAGCATCGCAGATATGCGAGCCTCAGCAACATAAATAGCGCCAAAGCTTCGAATCTTGGTAACGCTGATCCCTGAATTCATTCGATCAGGGTTCTTCCAGTTAGACGAAGGAATACATCTTCTAGTGAGCTACGTCGGACAAGTGAGGTGGTGGGGTGGAGCTTCTTATTTAAGATCTCTTCGAGAAGAGCCTCTCCATCCTCGACATACATCAAGATTCGATCTGGCAACTCCTCAATCCGAGAGCACATAGCTCTAAGAGTTGGAGCAATCTCTTTATTCCTATCAGAACCAAAGCGAACTTCCAGAACTTCCTTCGTTGAGTAGGCCTTTATTAACTCCAGGGGAGATCCTTCAGCCATGATCTTGCCTTTATCCATCACAACTAAGCGATCACAGAGTTGTTCAGCTTCATCCATAAAGTGAGTGGTAATAACTAAAGTCACGCCTAGTTCTTTAAGGCGAAATAACCTATCCCAGAGAATGTGGCGAGCCTGGGGATCAAGTCCAGTAGTTGGTTCATCAAGCATCAAAATATCTGGCTCACTAACTAGAGCTCTAGCAATTGTTAATCGTCGCTTCATTCCACCGCTTAACGCATCAACTTTCACATCACGCTTTTCTTCCAACTGCGCAAATTCCAAAAGCTCTTCTATCTTGGTGCGGATAAACTTCTTACTTAGTCCAAAATAACGGCCATAAATAAAAAGATTTTCAGTAACGGTAAGTTCGGTATCTAAATTATCTTGTTGCGGAACAACGCCTAGGTGAGCCCTGATTTGTGGACCATGCTCTTCAGGATCTCTTCCTAAAATTGTGATTGTTCCTGAGGTGCGCTGCGAGGTGGCAGCGATGATTCTCATAGTTGTTGACTTACCAGCTCCATTTGGACCAAGTAGGCCAAATGACTCACCTTTAGCTACATCAAAGTCGATGGCATCTACAGCTGTGAAATCCCCGTAGCGCTTGGTTAAGCCCCGGGCAGAGATAAGGGGTTCAGACATTGATTTATCCTATCGCGCTCCAGTAGGTCTATAGTTCTGCTACGTGCGGTTAATTCATCAACCAAATCACGATCTCACCTACGACGATGTCTTTATGATTCCCTCGCGCTCTGGTGTTAGTAGTCGTATGGATGTTGACCTAAACACTTTAGATAATACCGGCGCCACCATTCCTTTAGTAGTTGCCAACATGACAGCAATTTCTGGCAGAAGGATGGCAGAGACCATTTCAAGGCGCGGCGGTCTAAGTGTTATCCCACAAGACATTCCAATTGATGTAGTTACTGAAGTTATCTCATGGATTAAATCCAGACACATTCTCTTTGATACACCAATCACTTTAACCCCAGAGCAGACAGTTGCTGATGCTGCATCTCTAATTCATAAGAGAGCTCATGGAGCAATCGTGGTAGTTGAAAACAATAAGCCACTCGGAATTGTGATGGAGGAAGATTGGGAGGGAGTTGATCGCTTCACTCAATTAAGCAGAGTCATGTCAAAGGATTTAATGGTAATTCCAAGCTCAGTTAGCGCTCGGCAGGCCTTTGATTTACTCACAGAGAAGAATCGCCGCCTTGCTCCCGTAGTTGATGGCAGCGGCGAGCTAGTTGGAATTATCACCAAAATCGGCGCGCTACGTGCCACTTTATATAAACCAGCACTTGATAATCAGGGGCGATTAAGAATTGGCGCAGCACTTGGCGTTAATGGAGATGTGAAGACAAAAGCATCAGAATTGATAAGAGCCGGTGTTGATCTTTTAGTTCTTGATACCGCTCATGGCCACCAAGAGAAGATGATTGAAGCTCTAAGAGCTGTCCGCTCATTAAGTCCAAATATTCCAATCGTTGCTGGCAATGTTGTTACTGCAGAAGGTGTTAAAGATTTGATTGAAGCAGGGGCAGATATCGTTAAAGTTGGCGTTGGTCCAGGTGCGATGTGCACAACCAGAATGCAGACTGGAGTTGGCAGACCACAATTTTCAGCAGTGATGGAGTGCGCAGAGGCTGCAAGAGAGCTTGGAAAACATATCTGGGCAGATGGAGGCGTTAGACACCCAAGAGATGTTGCCTTAGCACTTGCCGCTGGCGCATCAGCTGTGATGGTTGGCTCATGGTTTGCTGGAACCTATGAATCTCCAAGTGATTTACGAGTTGATTCCTCAGGTCGGCTATATAAAGAATCTTTCGGAATGGCATCTGCTAGAGCCGTGGCTGCAAGAACTTCAAGTGAAGATGCCTTTGAACGCGCTAGAAAAGCTCTATATGAAGAGGGCATTTCAACCTCTCGAATGTATTTAGATCCAATTCGTCCTGGAGTTGAGGATTTAATTGATGAAATCATCGCAGGGCTTAGATCTTCTTGCACTTATGCGGGAGCGAAAAACTTAAACGAATTTGCGCAAAGAGCTGTGATTGGAATTCAATCTGCATCAGGGTATGCAGAGGGACGAGCCCTTAATACCTCTTGGAGTAAGTCTTAAGCCACCCTTGCATATCTAGAGGCGAGAATAAGAAGGTAGGAAAGCCCTGCTAATAACATCAAAGTCCAACGTAGTTCAAATGCATCAGCGATAAATCCGATAAGTGGAGGACCGATAACAAAGCCGAAGTAGGAAACTCCAGATACTTTTGCAACTGCCTCAGATGGAGCTATAACTCCAGAGTATCTAGTCAAAGCAATAGTTCCAGCAGCGCTAAACATCAAAGGAATAACTACCGATAAACCAATTCCAAGTAAAAACCACGCAACCATAATTGCTGGGATCCCGCCGATTACTAGCCCTGCGCTAAGACCAGTCCCAGCGATAACACCACCTGCTGCAATAACTTTAGATGCACCAAAACGATGAGCGAGATAATCACCAGAGAGGCGCCCAATAATCATCGCTGTGCAGAAAACAATATAAGGCAGAGTAGAGATAAAAGGAGATGCGCCAAAGGTTTCACGAGCTAAAACTCCTCCCCAATCACCTGCCGCCCCCTCGCTTAATGCTGCAAACAAACCAAAGAGACCTAATATGGCAAAGATCGGTGGATGCTTCGCTCTCTTCTCATCTCCAAAGTGATGGGTATCAGCAGAGGCTGGGAGAAAGAGTGGTCGCACTAGAAGAGCTGCAACAATATAGAGGAGTGCTAGTGATGAGCCTTGAGTTAGTGGAGTTATCTCAAATTGTGAAAATACTCCTCCTAATATTCCACCGAATAAAGTTCCAACTGAGAACATTGCATGAAAGACGCTCATCAATCGTCGCCCTGCGCGCTGCTCAACAACTACAGCATGAGCATTCATCGAAACATCTTGAGCTGCAAGTACAAATCCAAAGATAAATAAAGTTATCCAAAACCAAGTAAGCGAAAAGAGAGCGCCAAGAAGTAAATAAGAGAGAGCGAGTGCAATAGTTGAGAAGAAGATAATTGGCTGGCTTCCATATTTTGCTGAGTATTTACCAGCAGGTTTAAGGGCTAGAAATACCCCTGCTGAGATAAAGAGCAGAGAGAGACCAAGGGTTGCATTTGAAATATCTAGAATCCTTTTAAAGTCTGGGATTCTTGCCACAAAGCTTCCAGCGCTAAAGCCATTAATAATGAAAGTGATAGTGACCGCTATACGAGCGCGTCTAAGAGCAAGATCCATAAGTTGCAAAGTCTACTCAGCCAAGGTTGAATAATCTTTAAGGCTTCATTCAGCAAAGAGTGGTTAGGTTCCGGGCATGAGAAATTTATCAACATTTAGCAAGGTAATGGTCGGCTTTATCGCAGGTGCATTTATCGCAGGAAGTGTCGCTGTTGCGGTCACTCCAGATATGCCCCCAACCAAGGTCTGTGTCGATAATCGAACCAAAGCCCTCTATTCAGCAACTAATGGAAGTTGCTCCAAAACCCGAACTCTTATGGAGGTTGCAGGTTCTGGGGTTAATGTAGAGAGTATTGCCGCTGCAGTATCTCCTTCAGTGGTCTCTATCGCAGTTAGCGCGGCTACTGGAAGCGGTAGTGGATCTGGAGTTATCTATCGCACGAATGCTTCTTCCTCTTTTATTATTACAAATAACCATGTTATTGAATCAGCTGCAACAAGCGGCAGCGTAAGAGTTGAGTTAAATAATGGTGATTATGAAAAGGCCACTATTGTAGGAAGAGACAGCACCTATGACATCGCAGTTCTAAAAATTGAACGTGGAAATCTCAAGGTAATTACCGTTGGCAACTCAAATAGATTAGCTATTGGAGAGCCAGTTGTGGCATTTGGTTCCCCACTTGGGCTATCAGGGACTGTAACTAGTGGAATTGTTTCAGCCTTAAATAGACCTGTTACTACCGGAAGCTTTGGCGCCGAATCATTTATTGATGCAATTCAAACCGATGCAGCTATTAATCCTGGTAATTCAGGAGGTCCATTGGTGAATGGCACTGGCGCGCTAGTGGGAATTAACTCTGCTATTGCAACGCTAAGTTCTGGAACTTCAGGATCTATCGGACTTGGTTTCTCAATTCCTATTAATCAAGCAAAGCGAGTAGTTGATGAAATCATCGACACTGGGAAGTCATCTAGGCCGTTTCTAGGTGTTAATTTTGATACTAGTTATACCGGGCTTGGCGCAAAGGTATTGCGGCTAGTTCCTGGTGAAGCTGCTGAGAAAGCCGGGATTCCAGCAGGCGCTGTTATTAGAGAGATTGAAGGAAAGAAGATCAATGATCTAATAACTGCCATTGTTAGAGTCCGCTCCTACGCTCCAGGTGAGACCATCAAGGTCACAGTAGATATGCCTGGCGGGGGATCAAAGACCTTCTCAGTGGTGCTTGGTAGGGCCGACTCACAGTAATTGTTACTTCTAAAGGGTCCGCTTAATTAACACCTGATAAGTTAAGGCTTACTCGCAGCGCTACTAGTGAATGGAGAAGTGCATTGGCCGACGAACACAACGACGATGATGTTAATGATGAAATCATTACTGAAGAAATGTTGTGGGAACGAATACCTGAAACTCAAGGTGTAGATCGTGCCAGTACTTATTACGAATTAAGCGCTCGAATTTATGCTCGTGGCCAATACGATGAAGCTCTAGCTCTTGCCGAAACAGCTCGCGATATTTACTCAGAGCTTGGAAGTGCGGCCCCAAGTGAGGGGTTAGCTCAGGCTTATTCAGCAATTGGTTATAACTTAAATCAATTAAAGCGAATGAATGAGGCAGCAACTGCCATGAGTAAAGCTGTGGAATTACTTCGTGAGAATAAATCACCGATGGCCCTTGAGCTAGCCTGCACGCTAGGTGAATGGTGGTTTAGTTCCAAGGAGTATCAGAACACTATTGATTGCATGCAAGAGTGTGCTCGCGAACACTTAATTGATGGAAATGAGCTAGGAGCAGCAACTGATTTTCATTTAATTGGCTGTGCCTATCGAGAATTGAAGATGTATGACAAAGCACTTGAAGCATTCTTTGAGGCAAGGAAATATTTCAAAGAGGCTAAAGAGGTAATTCATGTTGCAAGATGCGATCAGAAAATTGCTCATTGCTACACCGAACTTAGCGATGCCGATTCTGCGCTAACTGCAGCTCAAAAAGCTGTCGATGTCTTTACAACTGCTCATGATCAACGCCGCCTGACCTATGCCTCATTTGAATTAGGTAAAGCCCAGGTCCTATCTGGCGAGGTTTATGAAGGTTTAACCACTCTGGAGGGTGTACTTGATACCGCAGCCGAGGCTGATCTCAAAGACTTTGAATTTATCGTCTCTATTGAGCGGCGAATTGCAGCGATTCTTCACACCCTTGGTCGCTCCGATGAGGCGATTGAAATTGAACGGAGAATTAAGTCAGTCTCAGAAATTATTGAAGATTAGTGAGTTCAGTAGATCTCTCTCATCTTAAGGGGCGCGATAATTTAATTATCACCATGGTCTGCTACGGCAATATCTGTCGCTCTCCAATGGCAGCAGCAGTTCTTGCCAATAAAGTTTCAAAGCTAGAGAGCCCAAAAGTATTTGTTGATTCTGCTGGGACTTCAAATTGGCATGTTGGCCAAGGACCAAATCCTCCATCGAAAAGGACTTGGGAGAAGGCTGGATATTCCTTTGACCATATTGCATCGCAATTTAATTACTCACGCCTTGTAACAGCTGATTTAGTTTTAGTGATGGATAAAGATAATCATGTAGAAGTGAGCAAATATGTTACAAGTAAAGAAGAAGAACGCAAGATCTATTACTTAAGACAATTTGATCCAAGTGGCCCTGATTCATTAGAAGTTCCAGATCCATACTCGCTGCCAGATTCAGCATTTGAAAGTGTTTTAGAAATGGTGGAGAAAGCAACAGATGGGCTTATAGAGCAATTACTTATTTAAGTGCTGCATCGCCCAGGCATACATAGCAATTGCCCCGGCTGCTGAGGCATTCATAGATCTAGTAGAGCCATATTGCTTGATTGATAAGACTTGGCTACAGACTGAAACTGCTTCATCTGACATCCCAGCTCCTTCTTGCCCGAGAAAGAGCACGCATTCTTTAGGCAATTTAGCGCTCTCTAGAGGCTTTGATATCTCTAAGTTATCAATCCCAATAATCTCCACCTTATTTTCATCAGCCCAGGTTTTGAATTCAGTGATAGTTGCGTGGTGAATCACTGTTAAATACTTATCTGTGACCATTGCGCCGCGTCGATTCCAGTCGCGTTTTCCTACGATATGAACGGTAGAGACATTAAAAGCATTTGCAGTTCTTACAACTGAACCAATGTTTAAATCATGTTGCCAATTTTCGATAGCTATTCGCAAGGCATGTCGCTTGGTATTTAGATCACTTACAATCGCTTCAACTTTCCAATAGCGGTATTTATCAAGCACATTGCGGCGATCGCCATTTGCAAGTAATTCAGGATCAAGGTGCTCATCACTTGGCCATGGCTTTGGGTGAGGTCCTACGCCAACTACGGGGTAAAACTCACCGGGACCAATTTCACCTGGTGGCAAACTCATAGATTACTTACCAACTTCTTTGCTTCATCAATAATTCTCTTCTCATGTTCTTTTAATTCATGACCTGGATAATTATTTCCATGAGCAAATGGATCAGCTAATTTCTTAACGCCACATAGCTCCTCTAAAACAAAGAGTCCACAAAATGGGGCGTATGAGGCGCTATAACCACCCTCATGAGTCATCATTAATTTGCCAGCACAAACTTGGCTAGCCACATCCATAAGCTTTCTAGTCATGACTCGATAGCCTTCAGCAGTAACCAACATTCTTCCTAGCGGGTCATAAACTGATGAATCAAAACCTGAAGCAACTGCAATGATATCTGGCTTAAATTGCTTTATTGCAGGAATTACAACTTCATCAAATGCGTAGTAATACCCGCCATGACCTGTTCCTGGTGGAAGTGGAATATTGATATTAGTTCCAACCCCAACAACATCAACGCTTCCTGTGTCATGGGGATATAACTGATCTTGATGAAGAGAGATAGTTAATACATTTGGATCATTTAAAAATATTGATTCAGTGCCATTTCCATGATGGACATCCCAGTCAACTACAGCCACACGAAGATCCTTTTTGTGAGTCTTCTTAGCTACCCCGATAGCAACTGCTAGATTTGAAAAGATGCAATAACCCATCCCGGTTTCAGAGACTGCATGATGGCCAGGCGGCCTAATTAGGGCATAGCCATTATCAACATCACCGTTTAAGACTGCTTCAAATAATTCAATCGCACCACCTGCTGCCATAGCAGCAATTTCATATCCACCTTTAGCAAATGGCGTTGTTAAATCCCCACCATCACCACCAAGTCTTGAAGCAGATTCCTTCTTTATTCGCGCTATATGTTCTTTGGTATGAACAGTTGCTAACTCTGTCTCACTTGCAGCTCGTACTGGAATTCGAATCAAATCTTCAATTAAACCTGAGACCACAATTAATTCATGGATTCTTTTCTTTGTCTCAGGATTTTCATAATTCATATAGGGCTGTAGTCCCGCACCAGGATCTGAGGGCATATCTCCAACAAATGTGCCTGTGTCATGCCATCCAAAAATTTCGTGATAAAGATAACCAGTGCGCATAGGCTCAAGCCTAAAGCCAAGTTGGATAAATGACTATTACTCTTTCATCTATGGCTAAATCAAGAATGGCTCTACTGCTAGCGCTACTGCTTGCTTTTAACCCACTTGAGGCCTCGGCTCTTCATTCTCTTGATAAATATGTAAATAGCAAGCACCTTGCTACCCCAGGCCTATTAATCCTTAATCCATTAGATGGCCAAGTGATTGCGCAGAACTCTCCGGACACAGCGCGAGTACCAGCATCAGTTCTAAAACTAGTTTCATCGGCTGCTGCGCTTCACTTTGTGGGTGGTGAGAGAAGATATGTAACAAGTATTTTCACAACAGAAAGTGAGAACACTTACCTAATTAAAGGCTCACTAGATCCGTGGATGAGCAGTAATCTCACTTTAGCTAAGAGGAATGGACAGAAATATCTTCCCTCACTCATCACTAAAGCAAACGTAGAAAATAAGAGGAAGATCACTATTTACTACGCAACTCTCTTTGAGAGAGATCGATATGACTTGAGTCTTAATCTAAAGAGAAAAGGTATTAAGGCAACTTTTAAGAGAGTTACCTCAGCCCAGGCTAAAGAATTAGCGAAAGAGGAGATTGCCTCACTAACCTCACTGCCTCTCTCTGAGATGATCAAGTTTGTAAACCTTAATAGCGATAACACTCTGGCAAATCGCTTAGCAATGTCAGCAGCTCGCGAGATTGGCTTTGAAAGAACAAGTAAGGGCCTCACTCAAACCTTTAAATTAGCTTTGGAGGAAATTGGGGTTAATAGCCAAGGTTTAGTAGCAAAAGATGGCAGTGGCCTTGATAAAGGCAATCGCCTATCAACACAAACTGTCGTTGAGCTTCTAGTAAGAATAAGAGATAATCCGCAGTATCAAGCTATCTATGAAGGGCTTCCAGTGGCTGGAAAGAGCGGGACGCTAAAGAATAGATTTATTGAAGATGGCCCTGAGGCGGTAGGTAAAGTGAAAGCTAAGACTGGCTGGTTGAGAAATACAGTGACCCTTGCAGGCTATGCAAAGTCAGCAGATAAAGAGTATGTCTTTGCAATTATGGCTGATGGGATAACACCAACGCTAAGTGGAAGGAATAAAGCAAGAGCTGCAATGGATCGACTGCTAGAAGCTATTGTGATGGGGAATCATTAAGGACTTTAATTGACCCACTGTAACAAGCAACCCAAACTCGGCTTTGTCATCGCTCTATAATTACAGAGCATCATAAATTGTCACGCTATGGCAAAAAATTATGTTATAGGTAGAGACAAAACTGGTATTTGAGGAGCGCACTGATTTAGGAGAGATATCACCAGTAATAGTGGCTTCCAGTCCTAACTTACAGGTTTCAGATAGTGGCTCTGCAGAAGCAGGAATTGCGCTGGTAAATATAAGGTTTAGAGATATAGCCCACGCCAAGTAGATACGCACCGGTTCAATCTACAGGGTAATCTCGCGACATGATTTCACCATATATCGCGTTAATGAAATTGCGCGTAGTGGAATTATTGCTAGTAACCACCCTACCTGCCCTCTTTCTTGCAGCAGATGGCGTTCCACCACTTGGAATCTCTCTTGCAACGCTACTTGGTGGAACTCTGGCAGCTGGAGCTGCCAACGCCTTTAATATGATTATTGAATCTGATATCGATCAATTAATGGATAGAACTTCTAAGCGTCCGATTGTGAATAAAGAGGTGAGTGAGAATGAAGCCTTTGCTTTTGCAACAGCGCTAACAGTTCTATCTCTCTCTATCTTCTGGGTCTTTACCAATCCTTTAGCAACAGCGCTAACCATTGGCGCAATCACCTTCTATGTATTTGGCTATACGGTAGGTCTTAAGCGGCGCACCTCCCAGAACATTGTCTGGGGTGGGATTGCAGGGTGTATGCCAGTTCTAATTGGATGGGCAGCGGTTACTAATTCGCTGAATACCACAGCGCTTCTCTTCTTTATGGTTATCTTCTTCTGGACTCCGCCGCACTTCTGGGCCTTAGCTATTAAATATAAAGATGATTACGCAGCAGCAGGAATTCCAATGCTTCCAGTAGTTGCTCCAATTGCAAAAGTTGAACAGCAGATGTGGTTTCACACCATTGCAATGTTTGCCACCTCATACCTAACTCTCTACTCAGCATCTCTGCCAAACTGGAGTTATGTTGCAAATACCGCCCTTACTATTTTCTTTGCAATACAGATGTCTAGCCTTAGAGGCTCCCAGATTGAGAAGTCCGCAGCAAAGATATTTCATGGCTCGATTACCTACCTAAGTCTCTATTCCATTCTCCTAGTTGCTGCAATATTCATCACTTTTTAACTGACACACCTACTTTTCTCCTGCATTTCCCAGCCTTGGCCTTTATCCTTTCATTCAAGCAATTGACCCCCAATCCCCAGGGAGCCACGAATTGAGATCTAAACGCGCCCGCTTAATAGCGCTCTCCACCTCTTTATTACTTCTCATTGCTCATAGCCCTGCCTATAGCAAGACTCCCAAGCCAACTCTTGCTCAAATTGAGGCGGCAAAGAAAGCTGAAGCAGAGAAAAAAAAGATAGCAAATATCACAGCTGCCAAATTAAGTAAGGCGAATTTAACTTTAAAGCAATTAACAGCAGTTTCAAATGCAGCTAGAGCTAAATATGAAGCAGCAAAGAGAGAGCTAGCAATTGCAACTAAGGAAGCTGAATCTGCTGCTGCTGCCTATAGCGTTTCGGTAAGTGAAGTTAAAGCAGCGCATGATTCCATTGGTCGCCTTGCCACCAATGCCTACATCATGGGCGGTGGATTTACTGATTTAAACTCAGTTCTTCACTCCGATGGACCACAAGATTTAATGGATCGCCTTTCAACTCTTGACACGCTAGGAAATCAAAATACTCAAGCTCTATTTAGATTTAAAGCAGCAGAGGAAGCAGCTGTGAAAGCTAAGAAAGCAGCTGATTCAGCCAAGGCAGCGCAAGAGGTAGCAACTGAAAAAGTTGAAGAAACTAAAATTGAGGCAGATGCTGCTAGAAATGCCCAGCAAAGAGAAGTAGATAAACTTCAAAAGATTCAAGATAAAGTATTAAAAGAACTCAATGCCGCAAGAAAGACTCGTGTAACTCTTGAACAACAGAGACAACTTGCATTATTAGAAGAAGCAAATGCAAGTATTGCAACGACCACCAATGTTTACACCAAGGTTTGGCCAGATGCAGGATTTAAAGGGCGGAGCACATCTCGTTCCACACCTGAGATGCGAGCTGTCGCTGTGGCATTTGCCAAGAAGCAAGTGCTAGCCAGAAAACCATATGTATGGGGCGATGAAGGTCCAAATACTTTTGATTGCTCTGGTTTGGTTTATGCCGCATATCGCGCAGCAGGACTTGGCTGGCCAAATTGGGATCGTCTCAATTCATCTCTTTACTTCAGTTACACCAAGCATGTTCCGCTAAGTCAATTAGAGCCAGGTGACCTACTTTTCTATTCCTACAAAGGAACGGTAAACACCATCCATCACATCACTATCTATGCTGGAAACGGAATGATGTGGGAGGCAAATTCCACAAAGACAGGCCTACTTTTTTCCAACATCTATAGCGTTAAGGGATTAATGCCATATGGAGGCCGGGTCTAGGGCGATTACCCTTAGCCTCATGGCCGAAACTACCCCGCTCTATCAGATCCGACTTGCTGTTAGATCTGAATTAGAAGATATTGCTGCAGGCGATAGCGTTTTAGTTGCTGCCTCTGGTGGAGCTGATTCATCAGCTCTTGCTGCAGCCTTATTACTTGAATGCAGATCAAAATCAATCAAAGTAATTGCGCTAATTATCGATCATGGCCTACAGAAGAATTCAGCAGATGTAACCCATGAAACAAAGAGAACACTTACAAAAATCGGTTATGAAAATATCGAAATCAGACGAGTCACTGTTGAAATCACTGATGGCCTAGAGGCATCAGCAAGAAGAGCGCGCTATCAAGCTTTAAGCGATGTGGCTAACTCTCATAACGCAGTTGCTATTTTTCTAGGACATACAAGAGATGATCAGGCAGAGACAGTACTTCTTGGACTCTCTCGTGGCTCTGGATCTCGCTCACTATCAGGAATGGCAGCAAGAGTTGATCGCTATCGCAGACCTCTTCTTGCAATTACTAGAGCGCAAACAGAGGCAGCATGTGAAGAAGCTGGAATTAAGTTCTGGCAAGATCCACATAATCAATCGATGGAATTTACAAGAGTGAGAGTGCGCGAAGTAGTTCTGCCAACAATGGAGAAGGAGATTGGCCCTGGCATTAGTGATGCCCTTGCAAGATCTGCCAAGTTACTTCGAGATGATGCTGATGCACTTGATTCATTAAGTGATGAGATTTTTTCCGGGTTAGAGCCAGCATCACTAGATATCTCAAAGCTTGAATCACAGCCCCGGGCCATTAGAACTAGAATCTTAAGAAGAGCTATCTATCTAGCTGGAGCCCCGCAGGGCTCACTTTCAGCAGAGCATATTGAGCCTGTTGAGGCTCTCATCACAGCCTGGAAGGGGCAAGGGGCTATCTCACTTCCTGGTGGTGTGACCGTGGCTCGAATTTCGGGCAGACTTTCGCTCTCTAAAAGCAGTGGGCAGGAATAGTTAATACAAGGCGAGAGGGCGACAGTGGATCTGGAATCAGTTAAGGGCGAGATCGAAAGAGTTGTAGTAACTGATGAGAAGTTACAAGCCCGCTTAAAAGAGATAGCTGCCCAGATTGAAGCAGATTATAAAAATCAAGATCTCTTGCTTATCGGCGTATTAAAAGGCGCAGTGATGGTGATGGCTGACCTATCACGATATATCAATAGACATCTAGATATGGATTGGATGGCTGTTTCATCCTATGGCTCTGGAACCAAATCATCAGGTGTTGTAAGAATTATGAAAGATTTAGATAAAGATATCACTGGAAGAAATGTCTTAATCGTTGAAGATATCGTTGATACTGGCCTAACTCTAGATTGGTTAAGTGCAAACCTTAAATCTCGTGGAGCAAAGAGCGTTGAGATAATGACTGTTCTTAGAAAACCAGAATCTGCTCAAGTTGAAGTTGCAGTGAAATATGTAGGATTTGATATTCCAAAGGATTTCGTCATTGGCTATGGACTAGATTTCAATGAGAAGTATAGAAACCTTCCCTTTATTGCCGTGCTTGCTAAGCATATGTATGAGTAAACATGGCCGATAAGAAAATAAAAGTAAAACCTCCTAAGCTTCCTGCCAAATCTGGTAAGAAGCCAGCGCCTCAGAAAATATTTAGACGCCCCTTATTTTGGATTTTAGTTGCAATAGTTGGCGTAACTATCTTTGGTCAGATTTCATCTGGCAGTAATCAATTTACAAAGATCGATACCTCAAAGGCTATGGCAGCAATTACAAGAGGGGATGTGGAATCTGCCAATATCGTTGACCGAGATCAAAAGATTCAATTAGTTCTTAAACCTGGGGTGGCAATAAATGGAGCTACCAAGGTCGAGGCTTCTTATGTCACAGGGCAAGAGCCGATACTTATTAATCTTTTAACGGCAAATCAGCCTGCAAAAGAGTGGGATGTGACTGTTCCTAAGGTCAACATTCTGGTCTCGATCCTCTTTACCTTAGGCCCAATACTTCTTCTAGCGTTTTTACTCCTATTCTTCTTGAGTCGATCACAAGGAGGATCAAAAGTATTTTCCTTTGGTCGCTCCAAGGCAAAGCTTCATGACAATGAAGTTCCGCAAGTTACCTTTGCTGATGTTGCAGGAGCTGATGAGGCAATTGAAGAGTTTAGGGAGATTAAAGATTTCCTGGCAGAGCCTAAGAAGTATCAAGAAATTGGAGCAAAGATTCCTAAGGGAGTTCTTTTGTTTGGCCCTCCAGGAACTGGAAAGACTCTTCTTGCAAGAGCGGTGGCAGGAGAGGCGAAAGTTCCTTTCTATTCCATCTCAGGTTCTGACTTCGTTGAAATGTTTGTTGGTGTGGGAGCTGCTCGCGTGAGAGATCTATTTACTCAAGCAAAGGCAAATGCTCCTGCAATTATCTTTGTTGATGAGATTGATGCAGTTGGTCGTCATCGCGGCGCAGGAATGGGCGGCGGACATGATGAACGCGAACAGACTTTAAATCAATTACTAGTTGAGATGGATGGCTTTGAAGCGCATGAACAGGTAATACTTATTGCAGCAACAAACCGTCCAGATATTTTAGATCCAGCGCTACTTCGCCCCGGAAGATTTGACCGCCAAATTGGCGTGGACCGCCCAGATGTAAAAGGGCGCGAGGCGATAATTAAAGTTCACTCTAAGAATAAACCTCTAGAAAAAGGCCTTAATCTTTTGGCGATAGCTCGAAGGACTCCAGGATTTACGGGAGCAGATCTAGCAAATGTTTTAAATGAAGCAGCTCTTTTAACTGCTAGAGAAAACCGCAAGGTAATTTCATCAACTGATGTCGATGAAGCCATTGATCGTGTGATGGCTGGACCGCAGCGTAAATCAAGGCTTATGAGCGAGGAGGAGCGCAGAGTTACTGCCTATCATGAAGGTGGCCATGCGCTAGTCGCTCACGCACTTCCTCACACTGATCCAGTTCATAAGATAACAATTTTGCCAAGAGGGCGAGCACTTGGTTACACCATGGTCTTACCTGATGAAGATAAATACTCCACCACAAGAAATCAGATGCTTGATCAACTTGCATACACAATGGGCGGAAGAGCTGCAGAAGAATTAGTCTTCCATGATCCAACAACAGGAGCATCTAACGATATTGAGAAAGCAACTGCTCTTGCTCGCGCAATGGTTACTCAATACGGTATGACTGAGAAGCTAGGTGCAATCAAGTTAGGAAATAGTGATGCTGCTCCATTTATGGGAAGAGATTACGGACATCAACGAGATTATTCAGAGGATTTAGCAGCAACTATTGATCAAGAGATAAAGAATCTAATCGGCCAAGCCCATGAAGAGGCCTATGAAATATTAATTGAAAATCGCTCAATCCTTGATGCCTTAGTTGAAGAGCTATTAGAGAAAGAAACACTGCAGAAGGAAGAAATTGCAGCAATCTTTAAACATGTGGCTTCAAGACCTAAGCGTCCAGCATGGACTGGATCTGCCTCTCGTATTCCCTCTCGCATTCCGCCAGTTGCAATTAAAGCAAGAGTAAATAGCAAGAGCGATGAAGGCGTTAAGCGAAAGAAAAAGCCACCTTCGAAAGAAGCTTAGTTAGATGAGTAAATCCTTTGATCAGGATAGGGCTGAGCGAGCGATAAGTGAGCTACTTGCAGCACTTGGCGAGGACCTTGATCGCGAGGGGCTACGTGATACTCCAAAACGAGTAGCAAGAGCTCTAAAAGAAAACTTCCAAGGCCTCTATCAAGATCCAAAAGATGTTTTAACTACCACCTTTGATTTAGGCCATGAAGAGCTGATAATCGTTAAAGATATTGAGGTTTACTCACATTGTGAGCACCATCTAGCGCCTTTCTTTGGTGTAGCCCATATTGGTTATATCCCTGGAGAATCTGGAAAAGTAACCGGGCTCTCCAAGCTAGCCAGACTTGTTGATCTCTATGCCAGACGTCCTCAAGTCCAAGAGAGGTTAACAACTCAGATTGCAGATTCTATGGTTGAAATTCTTCAACCAGGAGGCGTAATTGTAATTATTGATTGTGAACATCTCTGTATGTCAATGCGGGGAGTTAGAAAGTCGCAAGCAAGAACTGTTACTAGCGCTGTTCGCGGGATGTTAAGAGATCCAGCAACTAGAGCTGAGGCAATGAGTTTAATTACTGGTAAATAACAATGAGCACTTTAGTAATGGGAATCTTAAACACCACCCCTGATTCCTTTGCTGATGGCGGCATGCATTTCAGAATAGAAGATGCCCTAAGGCGAGCAGATGAAATGATTGCTGAAGGAGTAGACATAATTGATATTGGCGGGGAATCAACAAAACCTGGAGCAGAGAGAATTAGTGAAGATGAAGAGAGAAGCCGAGTAATTCCGGTAATAAGTGAGTTAGTGAAAAAAGAGGTAGCTCTTTCAATCGATACCACTAGATCTACTATCGCTAAAGAGGCAATTAAATTAGGCGTGGAATATGTCAATGATGTTAGTGGCGGCCTTGCTGATGAGAAGATGTATAAAGTAATTGCTGAAAATCCTAAAGTCCAATATATAGCAATGCACTGGAGAGCCCACTCAAAGAATATGCAAGAACATGCCAACTATGCTGATGTAGTTAAGGAAGTAAAAGAAGAGCTAGAAAATAGAGTTGAGTCAGCAATCGCAGCAGGAGTTAATCCTGATCAATTGATAATTGATCCAGGTATCGGCTTTTCAAAGTTAGCTGAGCACAATTGGGAGTTATTGAGAAACCTTGATCGGCTTGCACTTCTGGGCTATCCGATACTAATTGGAGCTTCAAGAAAGCGATTCTTAGGAGAACTTACCGGCTCAAGTAATACCGAAGATCGAGAGGCAGCTTCAATTGCAATAACTGCAATGGTTGCAAAGCAGAGTATCTGGGCCGTTCGCACCCATTCGGTTAAGCCTCATAAAGATGCCATCGCAACTGTTAACTCACTTGCTAAAGGTAGGGTTTCAACATGAGCGACAAGATATCGATAACAGGGATCCAAGCTCATGGCTATCACGGACTATTAGAAGATGAGAGAAGAAATGGCCAACTCTTTGTTGTTGATGTAGAGGTAGAGCTGGATTTATCTAAAGCAGGAAAGAGTGATGATATAAAAAAGAGCGTTGATTACAACGCCCTAGCTATTTTGATTCATGGCGAAATCACCGGCCCTGCTGTTAATCTCATTGAAAGCCTTGCTTACCGAATTGGTATTAAGGCTTTGGATTCATTTCAGGAAATAGATGAGATAAAAGTTACGGTTCATAAACCTAAAGCCCCGATAGAGGTTAGCTTTATAGATGTCTCGGTAAGCATAAAAGTAAAGCGATGAGAGTAGTTATTGCACTCGGTGCAAACCTTGGAGAACCTAGAGCGCAATTAGAAGAAGCAATAGAGAAGCTTAGAAAAGTAATAGTTATAGAAGCAATATCCTCTTTCTATGAAACCAAGCCTTTTAAAGTTAGCGAAGACCAACCCAACTATATAAATGCAGTATTAATTGGTGAAACTAAGTTAGAAGCAGAGCAATTAATGAAGGAGCTACTAGATATTGAGGAGCGTCTTGGAAGAAAGAGAAGTACTGTTAACGCTGCTCGCTCAATAGATCTAGATATTATTGATTATCAAGGAATGGTCATTAATAGCGAGAATTTAACTCTTCCTCATCCAAGGGCTTATGAGCGGGAGTTTGTTTTGCAGCCTTGGTTAGAGATAGATCCAGAGGCGCAATTAACTGGTTTTGGAGCGGTCAAAGAGCTTTTGGCAGCCCTGATTTAGCGGGGTAGACTTGCCATTGCCTGGTACCACTAACGGACTGGAGCTGTAAATAAGGTGAAAGAAGTAGACCTCCTTACTGACCTTGATAACCCATGCGCATTTGTTCCCACCATGGGAGCTCTTCACGCTGGCCATCAATCACTAATTAGGCGCGCCTGCGAATTAGCAGATGAGGTAGTCGTCTCTATATTTGTTAATCCTCTCCAATTTGAGAATAAAGAAGATCTAGCTAAATATCCAAGCACTCCAAAACATGATGGCCAATTGGCTAAAGAGGCTGGAGCAACAATTCTCTGGCGACCAAGTTATCAAAGTATTTATCCAGGTGAATTAGAGAAGCTCTCATCAGGTGAGATTGGAAGAAGCTTTGAAGGAGTTCATCGCCCAGGTCACTTTGATGGAGTATTAACGGTAGTTAATCGCCTCTTTGAATTAAGTAGGCCAAAATATGCAATCTTTGGCGAGAAGGATTTCCAGCAACTCTTTCTTATTAAAGAGATGGCAGCAAAGCTTCATCCAGAGATCCAGATAATTGCTGCGCCAACTATTAGAGATAACAGCGGCCTTGCTCTCTCCTCGAGAAATGTGCGATTAAGTGATCAAGGCCTTGAAGGCGCTCAGGTAATTTCAAAAGTACTAAGTGCGGCAAGTAGTGAATCAAGCCTTACTGGTGCGCGCCAAGCTTTGAAGCAGATAGAGAGGCAAGATTCATTTATTTTAGATTACGCTGAAATAATTGATGAAGAGAGCTTTCAAGTTGCAGATGAATCAAGTATTAAAACTCGAGTAATTATTGCAGGATGGATTGAGGGCGTTAGATTGATCGATAATATGGCGATGCAGAACTCTCTGGTGCGCACATGAGACTCAAAGCGCCACTTCCTGGCTGGAGAGCCCAGGCCGATGTTGTAGTTATTGGCTCCGGCGTTGCTGGCCTTACTACTGCGCTTCAGATTCGAGCACATAATCTCTCGGTATTACTGGTAACTAAATCATCTATTGATGCTGGCTCAACAAAATGGGCGCAAGGTGGAATTGCTGCAGCTCTAGGGCCTGGAGATTCACCAAGCCAACATGAAAAAGACACCCTTGTTGCCGGAGCAGGTCTATGTGATTTAACAGCGGTAAAAGTATTGGTCAGTGAAGGTCCAGAGGCGGTAAGAAAATTAATTGCAAGAGGCGCTGTCTTTGATAAATCAGAGACTGGTGAGATTGCGCTAACTAGAGAGGGTGGGCACTTAAGAAATCGAATCCTTCATGCCGGAGGAGATGCAACAGGGGCGGAGGTATCAAGAGCTCTCCTAGCTGCAGTCTCTGATGATCTTGGAATCGAAG
>JANQVH010000008.1:0-8194 GCA_030730425.1 Candidatus Nanopelagicaceae bacterium | reverse complement strand
GCGGAGGTATCAAGAGCTCTCCTAGCTGCAGTCTCTGATGATCTTGGAATCGAAGTAATCGAGCATGCTCTGGTCTTAGATGTTCTAAAGAGTAGTAGTGGAAGAGTTTGCGGCGTTACCTTGCATGTTATCGGTGAAGGTAGTCGAGATGGTGTTGGCGAAGTTCTAGCAAAGGCTGTTGTGCTAGCAACCGGCGGGCTAGGTCAGGTTTATTCTCAAACTACCAATCCATCAGTTTCAACTGGTGATGGCGTTGCACTTGCCTTAAGAGCAGGAGCAGAGGTCTCTGATGTGGAATTTATTCAATTTCATCCAACAGTTCTATATATAGGGGAAGGTTCAAAAGGTCAGCAACCGCTAATTTCAGAAGCTCTTAGAGGCGAAGGAGCCTTTCTAGTTAATAGCCGCGGCGAGAGATTTATGCGCGATATTCATAAACTTGCCGATCTTGCCCCTCGTGATGTTGTTGCTAAAGAAATTTCACGCCAGATGGAGATTACTCATAGCCAATATGTCTGGCTTGATGCAAGAGGAATTAAAGAATTCTCAGAGCGCTTCCCAACTATTTATGCATCATGCAGAGAGATTGGAATTGACCCAGCAAATGATTTGATTCCAGTATCTCCTGCCTCGCACTATGCCTCAGGCGGTGTAAGAACTGATCTAAATGGTCATAGCTCAGTTGCCGGCCTCTATGCAGTTGGTGAAACTGCCTGCACTGGGGCGCATGGAGCAAATCGTCTTGCCTCAAACTCACTTCTAGAAGGCTTGGTATTTGGAGCTCGAATTGCCGAAGACATTGCTGCAAACCAACTACCTCAAGAAGAGCCTGTTGCTCAAGATTCTTATGACTTTCTCCTCTCACCATCTATTCGCGGCGAGCTGCAGAGAGCGATGTCAAAGGGCGCTGGAGTAGTCAGAAGTGAGGCATCACTTAAGGAGACTTTAAAAACTCTAGAGAATCTAAAGGGCGCAGCGACAATTTATGCCAGCGTTGATGCTTGGGAGAGTACTAATTTATATCTTCTAGCAACTGCAATTGCTCGCTCAGCACTTGAAAGGCGCGAATCTAGAGGATCTCACTATCGCCAGGATTATCCAGAGAGTACAAATACTTGGATAAAGAGAATTACTCAAAAGCTAGCAAGTGATGGCACTTGGAGCTCAACGATTACGGAGGTTAATAGTGATCTCACAATCGTTAAGTAGTTTGATAAGTGAACAAGGATTAAACCCAGATCTGATCAATAGCAAGGTAAGCGAGGCACTATCTGAGGATTTTGTTACCGATGATTTAACTAGCCAGGCAACAATTACTGAATCACAGGTCAGCAAAGCAAGCTTTGTTACAAGAAAGAGTGGAGTAATTGCTGGATGCTTAGTTGCAGCAGCTGTTCTTGAGCAATGCGGGATTAATGAATATGAGTTATTGGTTAAAGATGGTCAGGAAGTTAGCGCCAATACTGAACTTATCCGCCTAACGGCAGATACTAGATCGATACTTAAAGCAGAGCGGACTGCGCTGAACTTTCTCTCTCACCTTTCTGGAATTGCAACATTTACTAGCCTCTGGGTCAAAGAAGTTTCATCAAGCAAGACTGCAATTCGTGACACTAGGAAAACAACCCCAGGACTTAGGGAGCTTGAGAAATATGCAGTCCGTATGGGCGGCGGTTTAAATCATCGGATGAATCTTGGTGATCAAGCCTTAATCAAAGATAACCATATTGCAGCAGCTGGTTCGGTTAGCCAGGCAATTAATCGCGTCAAGAAAGCTGCCCCAGGTGCACTTATCGAAGTTGAAGTTGATACCTTAGAACAGTTAAAAGAAGCTCTGCAATGCAGCGTTGAGATAGTTCTTCTCGACAATATGAGCCTTGAGCAGGTTAAAGCAGCTGTTGAAATTGCTAGAGGATCAAATACTAAACTTGAATCATCAGGTGGTCTAAAACTTGAAAATGCAGCAGCCTATGCTGCAACAGGCGTTGATTACTTAGCAGTTGGTGCTTTAACCCACTCAGCCCCAGTACTAGATATCGGATTGGATTTCTAAATGCTATTAACTATTGATATCGGCAATACCAATACCGTTCTTGGAATCTTTGCCAAAGAAAAGATGATTGATACTTGGAGGGTTAAAACTGATGCTAGGGATACTGCTGATGAATTATGGTTGCAATATCGCTCTCTAATAACTGGCTATGAGTTAAGTGGCCTTTCTATCTGCTCAACAGTGCCTTCAGTACTTAGGGAGGCAAGAGCGATGATTAATCGCCACTTTCTAGATCTACCAACAACCATTATTGAGCCAGGAGTAAAGACAGGAGTTCCACTCTTAGTTGATAATCCAAAGGAAATTGGAGCAGATCGCATTGTTAATACCCTTGCCGCTCATACTCTCTATGACCAAGGAGCATGCATTGTTGTTGACTTTGGAACCTCTACTAACTTTGATGTCGTATCACCAAAAGGTGAGTTCCTAGGAGGGGCGCTAGCTCCAGGAATTGAGATCTCTGTTGAGGCGCTTGCATCAAGGGCTGCGCAGTTAAGAAAAGTTGAATTAGTTAAGCCAAAGTCAGTAATTGGCAAAAACACAGTAGAGGCGCTTCAATCCGGAACCATCTATGGTTTTGCAGGCCAAGTTGATGGCCTTGTTGCTCGCATTAGTGATGAGCTAGATGCGCTCTATCCAGATAACGAGAAGATCTCAGTGATAGCAACTGGTGGGTTAGCGCCATTGGTGCTGGGAATTTCAGAGACAATTGATTATCACCAACCCGATTTAACCTTGATTGGCCTACGTCTTGTGCACGAGAGGAATGGTTAGACTTATCGGCACTATGCCTGAAAATGACCTTCCTGAGCAGTTAAGAATTAGACGCGAAAAACGCGAATCACTGCTTAGTCGTGGCATAGCCCCGTATCCAGTCTCAGTTAATAGAACTGCCTCATTAAAAGAAATCCGCGAGAGATTTAAAGATCTAGCAACAGATAGCCCATCTGGAGTAATTGAGAGCGTAGCTGGGCGAATAATTTTTAAGCGCGATACTGGAAAGTTATGTTTTGCCACTATTCGTGAAGGCGATGGCACAGAACTACAAGCAATGTTTTCGCTAGATAAAGTTGGCGAAGCAGTTTTAGAGAGCTGGAAGAGTGATATTGATTTAGGAGATATCGTAAGTGTTACTGGCGAGGTAATAACTTCAAAGCGTGGAGAGTTATCAATTCTTGCTAATTCTTATCAAATAGCCTCTAAAGCCCTACGCCCTCTTCCAAATGAGCATAACCCGCTCAATGAAGAGACGCGGGTTCGCCAACGATATGTGGATTTAATTGTTAGACCTGAGGCAAGAGTTAACGCGAGAATTAGACCAAAGGTTCTTAAGTCAGTAAGAGAGACCTTTGATAAGTATGACTTTATTGAAGTTGAGACTCCAATGCTTCAAGTGATGCATGGGGGAGCAGCAGCAAGGCCCTTTAAAACCTTTAGTAATGCCTATGATATGGATCTTTATTTAAGAATCGCTCCTGAGCTATTCTTAAAAAGATGCGTTGTTGGCGGCATTGAGAAAGTCTTTGAAATAAATAGAAATTTCAGAAATGAGGGAGCTGATTCAAGCCACTCTCCAGAATTTGCCATGCTTGAGATGTATTGGGCCTATGGCGATTGGCAGAATATGAAATCTCTAACCCAAGAGATAATCCAAAATGCAGCTCTTGCCATCTTTGGATCTCACAAAGTTGAACATCACGATGGACGAATTAGTGATCTAGGTGGGAATTGGAAAGAACTAGATTTCTACAGCGCTATCTCAGAGGCTGCAGGTTTATCTGTTACTCCAGCTACTAGTAGAGAAGAGCTTGTAAAGATTGCTGAAAAAGCTGGTCTAAAAGTTGATCCAGCGTGGATTAATGGCAAGTTAGCTGAAGAGATCTTTGAACACTTCTATAGCGGAAAGTTAAATACCCCAACCTTTGTTATGGGCTTTCCAGTTGATACCTCGCCACTAGTTCGCGAACACCGCAGCGTTAAAGGAATTGCTGAGAAGTGGGATCTTTATATCGATGGCTTTGAATTAGCTACTGGATATAGCGAGTTAATAGATCCAGTGATTCAAAGAGATCGCCTAATAGAACAAGCAAAACTTGGAGCAAAAGGTGATCTAGAGGCGATGCAAGTAGATGAAGATTTCCTTCGCGCCATGGAACATGGCATGCCTCCTATGGGAGGAGTTGGAATGGGAATTGATCGACTTCTCATGGCTTTAACTGGCCTTGGAATTCGAGAGACAATTCTCTTTCCATTAGTAAAGCCGGAAGAGAATTAAATGGCTGTAATTGTTAGAGCTGCAAGGGCTACAGATGTGAAAGCAGTCCGCTTGATCATTGATCAATACGCTCTTCAGCGTCGCCTTCTTTCAAAAGATACAGTCAAGTTATATGAAGATGTTCAAGAGTTCTTTGTTGCAGAAAGCGATGGAGAAGTAATTGGTTGCGGAGCGCTCCACGTTCTCTGGGAGGATCTAGGTGAGGTTAGAACTGTTGCAGTAAACCAGGAGTATCGAAGAAAAAGAGTTGGCAATCAGATCCTAGAGGCCATTACTAATCGTGCTATTTCTCTAGGTTTGAAGAGATTATTCTGTTTAACCTTTGAGACAGAGTTCTTTGCTCAATATGGATTTAAAGTTATTGAAGGAACCCCTGTGGAAGCAGATGTCTATCAACAACTACTGCGCTCCTATGATGAAGGTATCGCTGAGTTTCTAGACCTTGAGAGTGTGAAGCCCAATACCCTGGGTAACACCAGAATGCTCAAGAATCTCTAACCTTTCTGGGCATAAAAACCTAAATCTGGCGGTTATAACCCCTGCAGATTCCCATATCTAGCGCTCATTAGAGGGTGAGAAAATAGATGTCGCATCGTTTCGGGCCTTCTTATACGCTAGGGCTGTTCCGTTTTGAGTAGAAGATAGAAGGAGATGAACTGATGTTTGAGCGCTTTACAGATCGAGCCCGCCGCGTTGTTGTTCTGGCGCAAGAAGAAGCTCGCATGCTCAATCACAATTACATCGGCACAGAACATATCCTCCTTGGCCTTATCCATGAAGGAGAAGGTGTTGCTGCAAAAGGTTTAGAGTCTCTCGGAATTTCTCTTGAAGCAGTTCGTTCTCAAGTTGAAGAAATTATTGGCCAGGGACAGCAAGCTCCATCAGGTCATATTCCATTTACTCCAAGGGCTAAGAAAGTTCTAGAGCTATCACTTCGTGAAGCGCTTCAACTTGGCCATAATTACATTGGGACGGAACATATTCTTCTTGGCCTTATCCGCGAGGGAGAAGGCGTTGCTGCACAAGTTTTAGTAAAACTAGGGGCAGATCTCAATCGTGTTCGCCAACAAGTCATTCAATTACTCTCTGGCTATCAAGGAAAAGAAGCAGTTACAGCAGGACCTGCTGAAGGAGTTCCATCAACATCTTTGATTCTTGATCAATTCGGTCGCAATCTAACAACAGCTGCTCGCGAGGGAAAGCTAGATCCAGTAATTGGCCGCGAAAAAGAGATCGAACGTGTGATGCAGATTCTCTCTCGTCGCACAAAAAACAATCCAGTATTAATTGGTGAGCCTGGAGTTGGAAAGACCGCTGTTGTTGAAGGTTTAGCTCAAGCAATTGTTAAAGGCGATATTCCAGAGACGCTAAAAGATAAGCAGCTCTATTCACTAGATCTAGGCGCCTTAGTTGCCGGATCTCGCTACCGCGGTGATTTTGAAGAGCGCTTAAAGAAAGTATTAAAAGAGATTCGCACCAGAGGCGACATCATTTTGTTTATCGATGAAATTCACACACTAGTTGGCGCAGGCGCAGCAGAGGGCGCAATTGATGCAGCAAGCATCCTAAAGCCAATGCTTGCACGTGGTGAGCTCCAGACAATTGGCGCAACAACTCTTGATGAGTATCGCAAGCACTTGGAAAAGGATGCTGCTTTAGAGCGTCGCTTCCAACCAATTCAAGTAGCTGAACCATCACTTACCCACACCATTGAGATCCTAAAAGGTCTTCGTGATCGCTATGAATCACACCATAAAGTTTCCATAAATGATGATGCAATTGTTGCTGCCGCAACACTTGCAGATCGATACATCGCAGATCGTTTCTTGCCAGATAAAGCCATTGATCTTCTCGATGAGGCTGGATCTCGCCTTCGCATTCGTCGTATGACCGCTCCTCCTGAGCTACGCGCCTTTGATGACAAGATCGCTGATGTTAGAAAAGAGAAAGAGTCAGCAATTGATGGCCAAGATTTTGAAAAGGCTGCATCGCTTCGCGATAAAGAGAAGCAATTAATGGTTGAAAAATCTGAGCGCGAAAAATCTTGGAAGGCAGGAGACCTTGATGTTGTCTCCGAAGTTGATGAAGAGTTAATTGCTGAAGTCCTCTCAACTGCAACAGGAATTCCGGTATTTAAGTTAACTGAAGCTGAGACATCTCGCTTGCTTCGTATGGAAGATGAACTCCATAAGCGCGTGATTGGCCAAGAGCAAGCAATTAAAGCTCTCTCTCAAGCAATTCGCCGCACTCGTGCAGGGCTAAAAGATCCTAAGCGCCCAGGTGGATCATTTATTTTCGCAGGTCCTTCTGGAGTTGGTAAGACAGAGCTTTCAAGAACTCTTGCCCAATTCCTCTTTGGTGATGAGGATGCACTCATCGCACTTGATATGTCAGAGTATTCCGAGAAGCACACAGCCTCTCGCCTCTTTGGCGCTCCTCCAGGATATGTTGGATATGACGAGGGTGGTCAATTAACCGAGAAAGTTCGTCGCCGACCATTTTCTGTTGTGCTATTTGATGAGATTGAAAAAGCTCACCCAGATATCTTCAATTCACTTCTACAAGTTCTAGAAGAAGGTCGACTAACTGATGCTCAAGGACGTCAAGTTGATTTCAAGAACACTGTGATCATCATGACAACCAACCTTGGAACTCGCGATATCTCCAAGTCCTTAGCCCTTGGTTTTACTAACGTCAATGATGCTCTAGGTAATTATGAGCGTATGAAGAATAAGGTCCAAGATGAACTAAAGAATCACTTCCGCCCAGAATTCCTCAACCGCATTGATGATGTAGTTGTCTTCCACCAGTTATCTGAAAACGAAATCGTTCAGATTGTTGATTTGATGATTACAAATCTTGAGACGCGCCTGAAGGCAAAAGATATGGGAATTGAATTAACCTCAAAGGCAAAGGCAGTACTTGCCCACCGCGGTTATGACCCAGTGCTAGGTGCTCGTCCACTTCGTAGAACAATTCAACGAGAGATCGAGGATGTCTTATCAGAGAAGATTCTCTTTGGTGAGATCAAGAGCGGTCAGATAATCCTTATCGATGTTGAGGGAGAAGAAGGCAAAGAGACATTGACCTTCAAAGGAGTGCCACGCGAAGCACTTCCTGATTCTCCTGAAGATCTGGCAGAGGCTCCAACCGCTTAATTAAGCGACGTGCTCTTAGGGGCAAGCCAGATAATTCCTAGCTCAGTCAGGGCCTGCTGCATATCTTTGTCATATGTAATTACGCCATCTATGAGTTTGCTTATTAGATGGGCAGATCCGATATGAATTGAATCTAAGGAGCGTACTTGTCTCGGCAGAGGAATCTCTTCAATTAGATTAATTACTTCCTCGCTAATGGGCAGGAAATCAAGGTGATGCATCAATTGTTCTCGAACTTTTGTAATTGAAGCGCCACTTCTAGCAAGTGTTCTTGCCACCTCAACTTTTGCTAGGACTGAGGTAAACATCTTCTGATTAATGACTCTTAGTAGGGCTTGACTTTCCTCTTCCTTAATTATTAATTTGATTATGGCTGAGCTATCGATGTAGTAATTCAACGATTTTCTCTTCTTAACTCAACTAGTGATTCAGAGGCAGTTCCTCTGCCTTGCCAAATAACCTGTGCTTCTTTGGGTGAGTTAGAATCCTTTGCAGGAAGTATCAAGCCTTTCTCAACCATTTCATTGAATAGAACTTCTCTATCGGACTCTATTTTCAATCTCTTAAGATTCTTTGACATGGAGGCAATTTTCTTCCTTAATGCAAGAATCAATTTGAGAATTAACCTAATTTGGGGAAAAGCTCCCATTGTTAACACCCCTTACTCCATATAGGGAGAGTCTAAGATTTAGGTAATGAAGCTTGGGC
>JANQVH010000007.1:105480-114396 GCA_030730425.1 Candidatus Nanopelagicaceae bacterium | reverse complement strand
AAGTGGTGGCAGATTCAATGGCTCTAGCAAACCTCTTGCTTATCCATGGCGCAGAGAGCGTTTTGGCAGATCGAGCTCTAGCCGATGCGCTAGGGGCGCGAGGTGATTATGAGAAAACTGTATTGGAAGGCGCTGAATTAGAAGTTGGTAGCTTTGCCTCGGCGATCTCTCCCTCACTCTTTGCCGATAAACGCGTTGTGGTTTTAAAGGATTTACAAGATTTAATTAGCGAGGTTCAGCAAGAGGTAGAAAATTACCTATCAGAGCTTGATCCCTCGCTTCATCTCATTTTTATTCACAAAGGCGGCGTTAAAGGAAAAGCACTTCTTGAAAAAATTAAGAAGTTAAAGCCGGAGATTATTCTCTGTGAGGCGATGAAGAAAGAGAGTGATAAATCAAGCTTTGTTGCTCAGGAATTTGAAAGACAAGGACGCAAGATTTCATCTGCTGCAATTAGCGCGCTAGTTGATGCCACAGGAAGTGATACCAGAGAGCTAGCAGCGGCTTGTAGTCAGATTGCTTTTGATACTAGCGCTGCCAAAGCAGTAATTGATGAAGAAGATATCGCTCTTTATTATCAGGGACGAGTTCAAGCAACTGGTTTTGATGTAGCTGATGCAACTTTGGCAGGAGATAGCAAAGCTGCTCTGATTTCTTTAAGAAATGCTCTTGATACTGGAGTTGATCCAATAATGATTCTCTCTGCAGTTACCTCTTCAATTAGAGCTCTTGCAAAAGTCTCAGGAGCTCCGCGCGGAGCTAATGCCTTTCAGCTTGCTGGATCTCTTGGCCTTGCTCCCTGGCAGATTGATAAGGCTAGGCGCCAATTAGGAAAGTGGACCCCAGCGCTAATCGCGTTCTCCATCGGTGAGTTAGCAAAAGCAGATGTGGCCATTAAAGGAGCTGAGGCCGACCCGCTCTATGCCCTGGAGCGAAGCGTTCTGGCAATTGCCGGCAAAGTAGGGCGAAAATAGGCGGTATTTACCGCCCCTGAGATTCTCGGTTTGAGTCGAGATAACTCTGGCTGATACCCTGCCGCGTTGTAATTCACTCAAATGGAAGGCTTTAAGTTCGTGGCAAATATCAAGTCCCAGATCAAGAGAATCAAGACCAACGATAAGGCTCGCCTGCGTAATAAGTCAGTGCGCTCCTCATTTAAGACCGCTATCCGTCGCTTCCGTGATTCCCTTACTGCAGGAGATTCAAAGCTTGTCGCCACTGAGCTCTCAAATGCCTCTCGCGAACTCGATATCGCAGTATCAAAAGGCGTAATACATGCCAACCAAGCTGCTAATAAGAAGTCAGCTATGGCTAAGTCAGCCCACAAAGCTGGCGTTCGTTAATCCAGCCAACTCTTTCAAACAAAGTAGGCGATAGGCATGCCTGCAATCGACATTAGTAAAGCGCCGCAGCCTGCTGCAACCAACCCTGAGCAGATTCGTAATTTCTGCATCATCGCCCATATTGATCATGGCAAATCCACTCTGGCAGATCGAATGCTTGGAATAACTGGAGTTGTTGAGGCGCGAAATATGCGAGCCCAATATTTAGATCGTATGGATATTGAACGTGAACGTGGAATTACTATCAAGAGCCAAGCTGTTCGTCTTCCTTGGAAGTCAGGTCTTGATGGCAAGGAATACATATTAAATATGATTGATACTCCAGGCCATGTTGATTTTACCTATGAAGTATCAAGATCTCTTGCAGCATGTGAAGGCGCTATTTTATTAGTTGATTGCGCGCAAGGCATTGAAGCTCAAACACTGGCAAATCTTTATCTAGCGATGGAAAATAACTTAACGGTTATTCCGGTATTAAATAAAATCGATCTGCCCTCTGCTCAGCCAGAAAAGTTCGCAATTGAGTTATCTAAGCTAGTTGGTTGTAAACCTGAGGATTGCTTGCGCGTCTCTGGAAAATCAGGAATTGGCGTTGAGGAGCTATTAGATCAAATTGTTGCCCAAATCCCAGCTCCAAAAGGAAATCCAGATGGCCCCACAAGAGCTTTAATCTTCGATTCGGTCTATGACACCTATCGAGGCGTTGTGACATATGTTCGAGTTTTTGATGGACATCTCTCACCAAGAGAGCAGATTCAGATGTTTTCAACTGGAGTTAAGCATGAGTTATTAGATATTGGAGTTATCTCGCCAGAACCAGTATCGGGTAAGGGCCTTGGTGTTGGCGAGGTGGGTTATCTAATTACTGGAGTAAAAGATGTCCGCCAATCAAGAGTTGGAGATACGGTAACTACTTTTCATAAACCAGCACTTGAAGCCCTATCTGGTTATAAAGACCCAAAGCCAATGGTTTTCTCAGGCCTGTTTCCAATTGATGGCGATCAATATCCACTCCTTCGCGATGCGCTAGATAAATTGCAGCTAAATGATGCAGCTCTAGTTTATGAACCAGAAAACTCTGCCGCCCTTGGCTTTGGATTTAGATGTGGATTCCTAGGACTTCTCCATATGGAAATTGTTAGAGAGCGCCTTGAGCGAGAGTTTGATCTAACCCTGATCTCAACTGCCCCGAACGTGGTCTACACAGTTACAACTGATACCGGGCAAGAGTTAATTGTTACCAATCCAAGCGAATATCCCAATGGAAAAGTAGCTCAGGTTAGAGAACCAATAGTTAAGGCAACAATTCTCTCTCCAACTGACTTCATTGGAACGATTATGGAGCTTTGTCAGCAGAGAAGAGGGGCCCTAAATGGCATGGATTATCTCTCTGAAGATCGTGTTGAAATTCGCTACACCTTGCCACTTGCCGAAATTGTCTTTGATTTCTTCGATCATTTAAAGTCACGAACTAAGGGTTATGCCTCACTTGATTATGAGCCAATAGGTGAGGCTGAGGGCGATTTAGTAAAAGTTGATATCTTGCTTCAAGGAGAGACTGTTGATGCCTTTAGCTCTATCGTTCACCGCGATAAGGCATATACCTATGGGGTATTGATGACTTCAAAACTTAGAGAGCTAATTCCAAGGCAGCAATTTGAAGTTCCCATTCAGGCAGCTATCGGAGCCAAAATCATTGCCCGCGAAACAATTCGCGCTATCCGTAAAGATGTTTTAGCAAAGTGTTATGGCGGAGATATCTCTCGTAAGCGCAAACTCTTAGAGAAGCAGAAAGAGGGAAAGAAGCGAATGAAGATGGTGGGAAGAGTTGAAGTCCCACAGGAAGCATTCATCGCAGCGCTTTCAACTAATGCTGATGAAGAGAGCGGAAAGGTGAAGAAGTAGCGTGAGCCAGCGGCTCTCCTTCTATATTCACATCCCTTACTGCGCTAAGAGATGCGGTTACTGTGACTTTAATACCTACACCCCAAGTGAGTTAAAGAGCGGAGATTTAGACTCTCTCTCATCTTCCTACATTGATTCAGCGTTAAAAGAGATTGAGATGGCCGCTCAAGTAGCCGGGAATGCAACTATCCCCACGATTTTCTTTGGGGGAGGAACACCCTCACTTCTACCGGCGGCGCAATTAGCCAGAGTAATTGAAGCCATTAGAGGCAGATTTACCCTAGATAAAGACATTGAGATAACACTTGAGGCAAATCCTGACTCGCTCACGCAAGAATTTCTAGATGAGATTAAAAGCGCAGGGGCAACACGAATTTCTATGGGGATGCAATCTGCCGTTGGCTCAGTGCTAAAAGTTCTAGATCGCACTCATAACCCTGAAAGCGTTGGACGCGCAGTTTCAATGGTTAGAGCTGCTGGTTTTGAACATGTAAGCGTGGATTTAATCTATGGCTCACCTGGTGAAACTATCGATGATTGGCGCAGGAGTTTGGAGTATGCCCTCGCGCTAGATATCGATCACATTAGCGCTTATGCCTTAATCGTCGAGAAGGGCACAAAGCTAGCTGCTCAAATTAATCGTGGCGAACTAACAATGCCTCCGGATGATCAGAGCGCTGATAAGTATTTACTTGCCGATCAACACTTTGAGGCAGCAGGATTTAATTGGTATGAGTTAAGTAATTGGAGTAAACCTGGTGGGCAATGTCGCCATAACATCGCTTACTGGGATGGTTCATTTTGGTGGGGAGTAGGAGCAGGAGCTCACTCCTACTTAAATGGCAAGCGTTGGTGGAATGTTAAACATCCAAGTTCTTATCAGGAGAAAATCTTGCAAGGCCAGAGCCCAGAGTTAAGCCATGAGTTATTGACTCCAGAGAATCTCTCAGATGAATTCATCATGCTACAAATCAGAAGGCGGGAGGGAATTCTGCATAATCACTTGAACTCTGCACAGATCGCTAAGGCTGAAGAATTTCTTAGCTCTGGTTTTCTAGATAGTGCAAGTTGGCAAGATATGCGATTGGTATTAAGCAGAGATGGGCGCTTGATTGCCGATAAAATCGTGCGCGAGTTAGTCTTGTAGTAACTTTGCCTTATGGCCACTATGCATACTGTTATTACCCTCCTACTAGCCCTGATTTTTCTCATCGCAGGTCTATCAAAAGCAAGTGGCAGCAGCGCTGGGCTCTCTGGAACGAGAGATCTGGGTATTCCAGATGGACTTGCAAGGCTGGTTGGAATATTTGAAACCCTAGCCTCCTCTTCCTTGGTTATTGGCTTTGCTCTTGATAACTCAGATTTAAAACTCTATGGATATGTGATTATCTGGTTTGTAGTGGCGGGAACAATATTCTTTCACTTTAGAGCTAATAAGATTCGGACCGGATTTCCTGCTATGTTACTAATTATTTTGGCCACCTTAGGAATTGCAACGCTTTAATGATAATGAAGGAGAATTGCTAGGAGATGGAGAGTAGGCAGCTTGAAATTTTAAGAGCCATCGTTGATGAATATGTGGCTACAGAGGAGCCAGTCGGCTCAAAGATAATTTCAGAAAAGAGCGCGCTAGGAATTTCTTCTGCAACTATTCGAAATGAGATGTCGATTCTTGAAGGCCAAGGGTTAATTACTCAACCACATACCAGCGCTGGAAGAATTCCAACCGATAAGGGATACCGTTTATTTGTAGATAAAATTGCAACAGTTAAACCTCTATCAAGCGCAGAGCGACGAGCTATCGAAACATTTCTAGAAGGCGCCAATGATCTTGATGACATTGTGATGAGAACAGTGCGCCTCCTGGCGCAAGTGACAAAGCAGGTGGCAGTTGTTCAATACCCACTGCTTACCAAATCTCGAGTAAGACATATTGAATTAGTTCTCCTAACTCCATCTCGCTTGATGCTTGTGCTAATTACTACAACTGGCCGAGTTGAGCAGCGAGTACTTGAGCTTCCCTATGAGTTAAGTGATCCTCTCCTGGCAGATCTGCGACATAGATTAAATGCCGCAGTCGTTGGCAAAGCAATGTCAGATGTTGGCCAGGACCTTGAGGCTATCTTGGCCCACTTTGGCAAGAATGAGAGAACTTCAACTGCTCTGATAATTTCAAACTTGATAGAGATGGCTATTGAAAGACCTGAGGAGAAGGTTGTGTTGGCAGGCGCAGCTAATTTAGCGAGATCAAGTAGTGAGTCATCGGCAGAGATTCATGGAGTATTAGAGGCGCTAGAGGAGCAAATAGTTTTGCTAAGACTTCTTAGTGATGCTGGAGATACGATGAGAGTTCGAATAGGAACTGAGCAGTCAGAGAGTGGATTGCAGCGCACCAGCTTGGTTTCAATGGGTTATGGAATAGATGGTAATTCACTTGGCGCCCTTGGAATTATTGGTCCAACGAGAATGGATTACTCATCTTCAATGTCTGCAGTCAACGCAGTTGCTAGATATGTTGGTAGATTTCTGATGGATAGCCAGTAATGAGTGATCTATATAAAGCTCTAGGCGTTGAGAGAAATGCCTCACAAGATGAGATAAAGAAGAGCTATCGCAAATTAGCTCGCGAACTTCACCCTGATGTTAATCCAGATCCTAAAGTGCAAGATCGCTTTAAAGAGATTACTGCTGCCTATGAAATATTAAGTGATCCTGAAAAACGTAGTAATTATGATCGTGGTGGAGATAATTTCGCTGGCTTTGGCGGCGGCTTTGGCGGGTTTAGCGACATTATGGATGCATTCTTTGGCGGAGGCGGAAATCCAAGAGGTCCAAGAGCAAGAACTCGTCAGGGTCAAGATGCATTAATTAGAACGACAATAACCTTGGCTGAAGCATGTTTTGGAACAGAGCGTGAAATTGGAGTTGAAACGGCGATTATCTGCACTAAATGTGGTGGAGATGGCTGCGCGCCAGGAACTTCTCCGAGCACATGTGACATTTGTAGGGGACGAGGCGAGATTCAACAAGTTACTAGATCTTTTATCGGCCAAGTTATGACATCAAGGCCATGTGGAACCTGCCAAGGTTTTGGAACTGTAATCCCGCAGGCCTGCACCGAATGTTCTGGAGATGGTCGAGTAAGGGCGCGTAGAAGCGTTTCAGTGAAAATTCCAGCTGGAGTTGAGACTGGAAATCGCATGCAGCTCTCGGGTCAGGGCGAGGTTGGCGCAGGAGGCGGGCCTGCAGGAGACTTATATGTAGAGATGATTGTTGAAGAACATGAGTATTTACTTCGCGATGGCGATAACTTACATATCGCAGTCTCAGTTCCAATGACATCAGCAGCCCTTGGAAGTGAGATGGTTATTGAAACTCTAGATGGTGAAATTAATATCGAGATCAAGCCTGGAACTCAAAGCGGTGATGTGATTGCAGTAAAAGCAAAGGGTATGAGTAAGTTACGTGGCGGTGGCAGGGGAGATCTCTACGCCCATGTAAGCGTTGAAGTTCCTAGTAAGTTATCTAAAAAAGAGAGTGATCTATTGAAGGAATTTGCCAAACTGCGTAGTGAAGATAAGAGTTCAAATAAGATGAAATCAAATAAGGAAGATGGTCAGGGTAGCGCTGGCTTCTTTGGTAAGTTCAAAGAGGCATTTAGAAACTAATGCTTCCAGTATTTATCGTTGATGAGCTGCCAGATAAAGGTGAGCTATTTGTTTCAGGCGATGAAGCCCACCATGCGATCAGTGTAACAAGGATAAAAGTGAACGAAATTATTGCTTTAACCGATGGCAAGGGGCGCAGAGTCAGCGTTGAAGTAACTTCAATTACCAAGAGATCTTTCTCTGCCAAGGTATTGACAGTTCAAGACTTTCCAGCCTCACAGATTTGGCTCACTGTTATGCAGGCCTTAACTAAAGGCGATAGAGCGCGAGAAACAATAGAGTTATTAACAGAGGCTGGAGTTGATGAGATTATTCCTTGGAGTGCTAATCGCTCCATTGGGCAATTTAAAGATGAGCAAGACTCGCTAGATAAGTGGCGGAGTTGGGCAAGAGAATCTACTAAGCAATCAAGAAGAGCCTGGTTTCCAAAGATCTCAACACTGCAAAACGGGATTAGCGCAAGTGAAGTCTTATCAGGTTTTGATTTAACACTTCTCTTTCACGAATCTGATGGAGGAAAGTTATCTGATCTGCTATCTAAAGCTCAGATAGATAAGCAATTAACTAGAGTCCTATTAATAATTGGGCCTGAAGGTGGAATTAGCGATGAAGAAGTAGCAGCCTTTTTAGAGCGAGGAGCTCTCTCGGTAGCAATGGGACTTCCAATCTTTCGCTCAGCTCACGCAGGAGCAGCAGCTCTTGCTGCAGTTCAAACTGGCCTTGGAATCTGGTAGAGATAACCCATGAAATGTCTCTTTTGCGCAATAGTTAGCGGCGAGATTCCTGCCGACATTGTTAGGCAGAGCGATAATGTTTTAGCATTTAATGACATCAATCCTGTGGCGCCAACTCATGTATTGATAATTCCAAAGATTCACTCTGAGAATGCAGCTGAGTTAACCCTTGCAAATCCAGCAGCTCTAATTGAGTGCTTTGAGATGGCTACAAGTATTGCCAAAGAACGTGAGTTAAATGGCTATCGAACCGTCTTTAATACCGGCGTTGATGGTGGCCAAAGCGTATTTCACGCTCACCTGCATCTTCTTGGTGGTCGTGCGCTGAGCTGGCCCCCTGGATAGTATTGGCGTAATGGATCGAATCACTCTAACGCTACCTAGCGATATCTCCAGCGTTTCAATAACTGGGCCAAATGATTCCTACATCAAAGCAATTGAGAGCGCATTTCATGATGTGGCAATTACCGTTAGAGGAAATGAAGTCATTCTTCGTGGAAGTACTCAAGGATGCGAGCGAGTAAAGCAGCTGATACAGAGCTTCCTCACCGTTATTCGAACAGGACAGCCATTAAGTGATGACGCCGTTAGACGCTCAATAGCGATGATTAATGATGGAAGCTCTCCGGCTGAAGTATTAACGCTAAATATTTTAAGTAATCGTGGCAAGACAATTAGGCCTAAGACTTCAAATCAGAAGCGCTATGTAGATGCGATAGATAAAAACACTGTCACCTTTGGCATTGGGCCTGCGGGAACTGGCAAGACTTATCTTGCAATGGCAAAGGCTGTCCAATCTCTTCAAGCTAAACAGGTAAATAGAATTATTCTTACCCGTCCTGCAGTTGAAGCTGGAGAGAGACTTGGTTTCTTGCCAGGAACTCTCCATGAAAAAATTGATCCCTATCTTCGCCCGCTCTTTGATGCCCTCCATGACATGCTAGATCCTGAGGCAATTCCTCGTTTAATGTCAGCAGGAACTATTGAAGTTGCTCCTCTTGCATATATGAGAGGTCGGACTCTTAATGACTCATTTATCATCTTGGATGAAGCTCAGAACACCTCTCCTGAGCAGATGAAGATGTTTTTAACCAGACTTGGATTCTCATCAAAGATGGTTATTACTGGCGATATCACCCAGATAGATCTTCCCAGCCATCAAGATTCAGGGCTGAAGATCGTGCGAAATATTTTAGAGGGAATCGATGATATTTCTTTTATGGATCTAACTTCAGAGGATGTAGTTAGACATAGATTGGTAAGTGA
>JANQVH010000007.1:97526-105380 GCA_030730425.1 Candidatus Nanopelagicaceae bacterium | reverse complement strand
AACATCTCCTTGCTTGATGAAGAAGAGATGAGCGCACTTCACTTGCGCTGGATGGAAGAAGATGGACCAACTGATGTTCTGGCATTTCCTATGGATGAAGTAAAACCAAATTCTGCTTCCCTTGGCCCTGCAATACTGGGAGATATCGCTCTCTGCCCAACTTATGCCAATAAGAATGCGCTTAAGGTTAATTCCAGCCTCCAAGATGAATTAGAATTACTGATAGTCCATGGAGTTCTCCATCTTTTAGGATATGACCACCTTGAAGCAGATCAGAGAGAAGTGATGTTTGCCCTGCAGGATAGATATCTACTTGAATGGAGAGCTAAACGGTGAGCCTTACTGAAGTTCTATCAGTAGTTGCCCTCTTACTCTTTGCCGGATTTCTAGCTGGCTCTGAATCTGCAATTAACTCGATCTCTCGAGTATTTGTCGAAGAGCTAGAGGTAAAGTCATCTAAATCAGCTGCTTGGGTGGCAAGGGTTGTAAAAGAACCTGCCCGCTATCTAAATGTGATTTTATTTGTAAGAAAAGCCTTTGAATTAACGGCAACAGTTATTGTTGCTCAAGCTTTCATTCTTCTATTTGAACCAATTGCTCTAGCGATGTTTATCGCCGTATTTACCATGGTTGTGCTCTCATATGTTGTTGTGGGAGTGGGTCCAAGGACCTTGGCAAAACAAAACGCTGGTCGCTGGATTATTCCAGCCTGTGTGGTTGCGGTGGTAATGTCAAAAATCTTAGGTCCACTAACTGCGCTATTAATTGCTATTGGAAATGCGATAACCCCAGGAAAAGGATTTAAGTCTGGGCCATTTGCCAATGAGGCAGAACTACGTGATTTGGTGGATCAGGCGCATGAGCGTGGATTAGTTGAAGAGTCAGAGCACGAGATGATCCACTCAGTCTTTGAATTGGGCGATACCTTAGTTAGAGAGCTAATGGTTCCAAGAACAGAGATGGTCTGGATTGAAGGAAGCAAGAACTTAAGACAGGGCCTTTCCTTAGCTCTTCGCTCTGGGTTTACCAGAATTCCAGTCATTGGCGAGAATCTCGATGAAATCCTTGGCATTGCCTATGTAAAAGATTTAGCGAGAAGGACTCATGAATATCGCGAGGCTGAGTTAACTGAGTTAGTTAGCCAGCACATTAGAGGAGCAACATTTGTTCCAGAGACTAAGACTGCATCAGAGCTATTAAAGGAGATGCAGCGAGATCAGATACACCTAGCAGTAGTAGTTGATGAATATGGTGGAACTGCTGGTCTTATTACCATTGAAGATATCTTGGAAGAAATCGTTGGAGAGATTGCTGATGAGTATGATGATGATGTTGAGGAATTTGAATGGGTAAGTACTACTCAAGTTAGAGTTTCGGCAAGACTTCATTTAGAGGATTTAGCAGATAAACTCGAATTTGAATTAAGCGAAGATGAGAAAGAAGATGTAGACACAATTGGTGGATATGTAGCCAAAAGCCTAGGAAGAGTTCCTATCCCTGGAAGCACACTGACGCTAAAAGGTTGGGTTGTCACTGCCGAGCGTCCAATTGGAAGAAGACATCGAATCGCAACATTTCTAGTTGAGCGCCCAGCTGATCTACTTCCTAACAAAGAGGTTTAGAGTTAGCTAATGCGCATTGTTAGATTCTCTCCTCCTGCCGGATCAAAGCTGGGTAGCGATCCCCATTTTGGTCTCTTGGAAGATGATATGAGCATTACTGCAATCGCTAGCGACCCACTCTATGCCGGGATCTTTAAGCAAGAGGAAGTCTTTGCACTCAATGAAATCAAGCTCCTTGCCCCAGTAATACCAAGAAGCAAAGTGGTCTGTGTTGGAAAAAACTATGCCGATCATGCAGCTGAGATGGGCGGGGAAGTGCCAGCTGAGCCAATAATTTTTATCAAACCAAATACTTCAGTAATTGGCCCAGAGGATTTGATTCAATGGCCAGATACAAGTGAGCGAATAGATCATGAGGCAGAGTTGGCAGTTGTGATCTCTAAGATCTGCAAGGAAGTGCCAAGAGAAAAGGTAAATGATGTGATCTTTGGCTACACCCTTGCCAATGATGTTACTGCTAGAGATCTGCAGAAGAGAGATGGTCAGTGGAGTAGAGCAAAGAGCTTTGACACCTTCTGCCCTCTTGGACCTTGGATTGATACAGAATTTATCCCGGGCGATCAATTAATTACAGCTCATGTCGATGGCGAGCTCAAACAGAGCGCAAAGCTCTCCGATATGGTCTTTGATGTGCCATTTATTATCGAATTTGTCACCAAAGTTATGACGCTGCTTCCAGGCGATGTAATTCTTACCGGAACTCCATCAGGAATTGGTCCGATGAATCCATCGGGTGAGGTAAGCATCTCTATTGAAGGTCTTGGCACGCTAAGAAATAAGGTAAGTAGCCGTGGCTAATTCATCAACTCGTGAGGTTAGAACTCGCTTTGCTCCATCTCCCACAGGAGATCTTCATGTAGGAAATATTAGAACTGCGCTATTTGCATGGGCCTATGCCAGACATTGCTCCGGAAAATTGATTTTTCGAGTGGAAGATACAGATCGCGAGAGAGTTACCGATGAATATATTGCTCGCGCTATCGAGACCCTTAAGTGGCTAGGAATCGATTGGGATGAGGGCCCTGAAGTTGGGGGAGAACTCGGGCCATATCTGCAATCCCAGAGGCTAGATACTTACAAACATTGGGCTGATATTTTTATTAAAAATGGCGATGCATATCATTGCTACTGCTCAACTGAGGAGCTAGAGAAGAGACGCGATAAACAGAGGGAGTTAAATCAAGCTCCAGGTTATGACGGTAAATGTCGCGATCTGACAAGTGGTGAAATCGAAGCATTTATTAGCCAAGGTAGAGCTCCGGTAGTTCGCATGCGGATGCCAGATGGAGAAACTACCTTTAACGATTTAATCAGAGGTGAAGTTAGTTTTGAACATAAGTATGTTCCAGATTTTGTCTTGATGCGCGCTGATGGTTCTCCGCTTTATACCCTAGCTGTCGCAGTTGATGATGTCTTGATGAAGATTACCCATGTACTCAGGGGAGAGGATCTACTCTCATCAACCCCAAGGCAGATTCGGGTCTATCAAGCGATGGGAGTTAAAACAGATGAGTTTCCAATCTTTGCTCACCTTCCATTTGTTATGGGCCAAGATAATGCCAAGCTATCAAAGCGTAATGGCGAGGTTTCTATTGCTTGGTATCGAGAGTCAGGATTTTTACCTGAGGCAATCTGTAATTACCTAGCACTTCTTGGATGGTCTCCCGGTGATGATCGCGAAGATATCTCGATGAGTGAGTTAGTAGAACTATTTATATTGGAGCGAGTTAATAGTTCGCCAGCTAGATTTGATATGAAAAAGCTTGAAGCAATAAATGGCGAGAAGATTAGGAAATTAACCCTCGATGACTTCTTATCAAGGGCTCTACCTTTCCTTCTTAAAGATGGGGTGGTCAGCGGCAAAGATGAGGAGCTAACAGTTCTTCGTCAAGCACTTCCTATAATTCAAGAGCGGATTGCAAGAATGAATGAAGTTAGCGCAATGCTTAAATTCTTATTTACAGATGAGCTCTCCTTCGATCAAGAAGCTAGCGCAGCCCTATCAAATGAGCAGGCTAGGGCTGTAATTGCTAAGTCTTTAGAGGTTTTGCAGGGAGTAGATGATTGGAGCCATGGCGCTATTGAGGCGAAATTACGCGAGGCCCTAATTGATCAGATGGCTCTTAAGCCGCGCCTTGCCTTCTCGCCAGTTCGAATCGCAGTAACCGGAAGCCACATCTCTCCGCCGCTTTTTGAATCGATGGAGCTACTAGGAAAGCAGCGCTGTATTAGCCGTCTAAATGCGGCAGTTTCATAGAGCTGAAATTTCAAGGTATTCTTAATCCCCTCTTACAAGAGAAGTTGAGTGAAAAGCTTTGCTTAAGTTTTCTAGTGAGAGTAAATGCTTTGGGGTATGGGGTAATTGGCAGCCCAGCTGATTCTGGTTCAGCTTGTCTAGGTTCGAGTCCTGGTACCCCAGCGGAAAAAACTTAATAGAACTTTTTTAGTTAAGAAGAAAAATCTGGCTCCGTCGTCTAGTGGCCCAGGACTCTGGCTTCTCAAGCCAGCTACGGGGGTTCGAATCCCCTCGGAGCTACCAGGTATTAATTCTTCTTTGAGATATATTCACTAAGGCGATCTGCAGTTGCAACTAAAGCTGCAGCATGGATTCGCCCTGGTTGTCTTCCAAGTCTCTCAATAGGACCACTAATACTTACCGCAGCAATCACTCGATTATTTGGACCGCGTACAGGAGCTGATATTGAGGCCACACCAGCTTCTCTCTCGCCAACGCTCTGCGCCCATCCACGTCTTCGCACCGCAGCAAGTGCTGCAGCATTAAATCTTGCTCCAGTTAATCCACGATGTAATTTCTCTGCATCTTCCCAGGCAAGAAGTATTTGAGCCGCAGAGCCGGCGCTCATAGTAAGAGCGGCGCCAATTGGAACTGAATCTCGAAGCCCTGATAAACGCTCAGCTGCTGCAACGCAGATTCTCATCTCACCTTGGCGGCGATAGAGCTGAGCGCTCTCACCTGTCGCATCGCGAAGAGCGATAAGCGCTGGATTTGCTGCGGCTAGTAAGCGATCCTCACCTGCTGAGGCTGCAAGCTCTCCCGCTCTTACTCCAAGGACAAAGCGCCCAGTTAAATCGCGTGATAGCAGGCGGTGATGTTCTAGAGCCACCGCTAGGCGATGGGCCGTTGGGCGAGAGATTTTGGTAGCGGCAACAAGCTCGCTTAGCGAGTGGGGGCCAGATTCAAGAACAGAGAGGATCTTTACCGCTTTATCTAAGACGCCAACTCCGCTATTCTTTTTGTCCATAATCCAATATTGCCATCTCATCATTTGAGAAGCAAGTAGTAAGGGAGCTGGAAGAGACAAGCATGGCTAAGACACTGGCAGAAAAAGTCTGGGATGACCATCTAGTAAGAAGCGCTAGCGGGGAACCAGATTTACTCTATATCGATCTTCATTTAATTCATGAAGTAACAAGCCCGCAAGCCTTTGATGGCCTTCGCCTTGCAAATAGAGCAGTTAGAAGGCCTGACTTAACTATAGCTACAGAAGATCATAATGTGCCGACTCTTAATATCGATAAGCCAATTGCTGATCCAGTTTCAAGGCTGCAAGTTGATACCTTACGTAAGAATTGTCAGGAATTTGGCATAAGACTTCACTCACTTGGAGATGTCGAGCAGGGAATTGTCCATGTTGTTGGGCCGCAATTAGGTCTAACTCAACCTGGAATGACCATTGTCTGCGGCGATTCTCATACCTCAACCCATGGCGCTTTTGGAGCTCTTGCCTTTGGAATTGGAACTAGCGAAGTTGAACATGTTCTTGCTACCCAGACTCTTCCATTAAGCAGGCCAAAGACGATGGCGATTAATGTTGAGGGAAGCCTAAAACCTGGAGTAACAAGTAAAGACATAATTCTTGCCATCATTGCAAAAATAGGAACTGGCGGCGGACAGGGATACATTCTTGAATATCGTGGAAGCGCCATTCGCGCACTCTCTATGGAGGCTCGAATGACTATCTGCAATATGTCGATTGAGGCTGGCGCGAGAGCTGGACTTATCGCCCCTGATGAAACTACTTTTGCTTATCTAAAGGATCGTCCGCATGCACCGAAGGGTGAAGATTGGCAGAGAGCACTTGCCTATTGGAGCGGACTAAAAAGTGATAGCGATGCTAAATTTGATAAAGAGATAACCCTTGATGCAGATCAACTATCGCCATTTGTCACTTGGGGAACTAATCCTGGACAGGGAATAGCCCTCGATGGCGTAATTCCAAATCCGCAAGATTTCACAGATCCAGAAGAGGTTAGCGCAGCTGAGCGCGCACTGGTCTATATGGATCTTAAAGCTGGAACCCCGATGAAAAAGATAAAGATTGATACTGTTTTTCTCGGCTCATGCACCAATGGTCGAATTGAAGATCTAAGAGCAGCGGCAGAAATTATCAAGGGCAAAAAAGTCGCCTCCGATATTCGAATGATGGTTGTTCCTGGCTCTGCTCGAGTCAGATTACAGGCAGAGGCAGAAGGTTTAGATAAGCTCTTTTTAGAAGCTGGAGCAGAGTGGCGAAGCGCAGGATGTTCGATGTGCCTTGGAATGAACCCTGATCAATTAGCTCCTGGGGAGAGATCAGCTTCGACGAGTAATAGAAATTTTGAAGGAAGACAAGGAAAAGGTGGAAGAACCCACCTAGTTAGCCCCTTAGTTGCTGCTGCCACAGCGATTCGCGGAACCCTCTCATCACCGGCAGATTTATAAGGGAGATAACAATGGAAAAGTTTATTTCTCATACCGGCTCTGCTCTTCCGCTAAAGAGGAGCAATGTTGATACTGATCAGATAATTCCTGCGGTCTATCTAAAACGAGTCACTCGCTCAGGCTTTGAGGATGGTCTATTTGCTGCTTGGAGAAGTGATCCTGAATTTGTGTTAAATAAGCCGGAATACAGTAAGGCTAGTATTTTGGTAGCTGGAGCTGATTTTGGCACTGGATCTTCAAGAGAGCATGCCGTCTGGGCGCTTCAGAACTATGGATTTAAAGTAGTTATCTCATCTCGCTTTGCCGATATCTTCCGCGGAAATTCACTAAAAGCAGGTCTATTGACGGTAATTCTTGGCCAGAGCGATGTTGAAGCTCTCTGGAGCGCTATCGAAGAAGAGCCATCACTTGAGATAAAGGTAGATCTTGATACCCGTTTAGTTTCCTATAAAAATCAAGCAATTTCCTTTGATTTAGATGATTACACGCGTTGGCGCCTTATGGAGGGCCTTGATGACATCGGTTTAACGCTTAGAAAAATTGATGAAGTTGAGAATTTTGAAGAAAAACGCGCCAAATACAAGCCAAAAACACTTCCGGTCTTGTCATAAGTAGTACTTTTGCGCGACTCTCAACCTTGAATTGAGAGTTTTTTACACATAAAAATTGCGCTTTTTCATAGTTGATAGCAATTAATTTATTGCGACACACCGCCTGTGATGCGCGAAAACCTTGATTTTCTTGCGTAAATTAATCAGCAGGTTAAGCAAACGCTTAACTTCACGCGTAAATAAGGGGATTAAATGAACAAGACCCAGTTCATTGCTTCGTTGGCTCCTCACTTCAACGGAAGCAAGAAAGAGTCGGCACACGCTGTTGAAATCGTCTTCGATTCAATCGTGCGCAACATTCACAGAGGCGAAGATGTAACAATCAACGACTTTGGTAAGTTTAAGAAAGTTGATCGCAAGGCTCGTAAGGGACGCAATCCTTTCACCGGCGAAACGATTCAAATTAAGGCAAGCAAGAAAGTTCGCTTCCTTCCTGCAAAGGCTCTCAAGGAGATTGTTGCTGGAGCTCGTAAATTAGCGCCAGCTCCAAAGCCAGCTCCAGTGGTAAAGCCAGTGGCTAAGAAAGCAGTAAAGAAAGCCGCTAAGAAGGTTGCTAAGAAGAAAGTAGCAAAGAAGAAGGGCAAGAGGAGATAAGTATCTTTTCTGATAAAGGCCACGCCTAAGGGTGTGGCCTTTATTTTTTTCTCTTCTAGGCTATGGCCATGAGCGTTGTGCGGCCTGAGATTTCATATCTTCCGCCTCAAGGAGATCCGCTAGGGGTTAATCCTTGGTTTCGTTTTGGGGCATCAGTAATAAGGCCAATTCTCAATTCGATAATAAAGAAAGATTGGAAAGGCACCCAGCACCTGCCAAAGAGTGGGGCAGCGATAGTTGTTTGTAATCATCTCTCATATGTTGATCCACTTACCTTCACTCACTTTCTCTATAACAACGGGCG
>JANQVH010000007.1:73137-97426 GCA_030730425.1 Candidatus Nanopelagicaceae bacterium | reverse complement strand
GTAGAGCAAGCGGCAGAGCACATCATGGATCGGATCACTGAGCTACTTGAAATATTAAGAGGGCAGAAAGCTCCTGCAATTCGCTTTGATCCTAAGAGCTCCGATCTTCCAAGAATTGGCAATTTCAAGAAGGCAAAGAGAGCAAAGAGCTAGTGAAGGTTGCAGTTCTTGGTTCTGGCCAATGGGGAAGCACATTGGCTCAAGTTCTTATCGATGCTGGAAACGAAGTAATTATCTGGGGGAGAAATAAAGAAGTAGTAGATGAGATCAATACTAAACATAGTAATAGCTCTGCTCTCTTTGAACATCTCTTGCCAGATGGGTTATCTGCAACGCGCGATATAGAAAGAGCGCTTGATGGCGCCGAACTCATAGTCCTAGCTATTCCCTCACAATCTTTAAGAGAGAATTTGCTGCGTTGGCAAGGCTTAATTTCTAGCGATATAGCAATAGTTTCAACCCTTAAAGGCATTGAGATCTCCACTCAACTTCGTATGAGTGAGGTAATTAGCCAGGTCCTTGGTCGAGATAGCTCAATGATTTCAGTATTAACTGGGCCCAATCTAGCTCGCGAAGTGATTTTAAGACAGCCTGCGGGAGCAGTTGCTGCTTCAACTAATCAAGAAGTAGCAGAGTTAACAGCAAAAGCATTTAGCGCGCCATATTTTCGCGTCTATACCTCAAATGATGTTATTGGCTGTGAATTAGCAAGCGCTGCTAAAAATGTCATTGCGATAGCAGTTGGTATGTCAATTGGAATGGGATTTGGAGAAAATACTCAAGCACTTGTTATCACTAGAGGGCTAAATGAACTAACTAGGTTAGCAATTGCTAGAGGAGCTGCACCATTAACTTTTGTTGGACTTGCTGGCGTTGGCGATCTCTTAGCCACATGTGGATCACCGCTCTCACGCAATCGCACATTCGGAGAAGCTTTAGGAAGAAGTGGTTCAGTTGAGCAAGCCCAGAGAGCGATCTCATCAACTGCCGAGGGGTTAACTACAGCCCAGGCTCTAGTTGAACTTGCTCATTTAGTCGGAGTTGAAGCCCCGATTATGGAGGCTGTCTGTGATGTGGTTACAAGTAAGATTAGCCCGCAGCAGGCAATTCTTAACTTAATGAAGATTCAAACCGGAGCGGAGATTGATCACGTATGAATAAAATACGCGTTGCAATAATCGCAGGCGGGCGAAGTAGTGAGCATCCCATCTCTTGTATCTCGGCAAGTGGAGTATTAGCTGCAATTGATAGGTCAAAGTTTGAACCAATACTTATTGGTATCACCCAAAGCGGCACTTGGATTGATATGCGCCAGAGCGATTTTGAAAGAGGCAGTGATGGACTCTCCTATGTGCCAGAAGGTGGCGAGAAGTTAATTGTTGATATCCATGGAATTAAAGATAGTAAGGGTAGCGATTTAGGAATTGAGATTGCCTTTCCCCTTCTACATGGAGCATATGGCGAAGATGGAACCATTCAGGGGTTATTTGAGATGGCAGGCATTGCCTATGTTGGCTCAGGAGTTTTAGCCTCAGCAGTTGCTATGGATAAGAGTTTTGCTAAGCCAATTTATGCAGACTTTGGCCTAAAAGTTGCCGATGGAATTACGGTACATCAAGATAATTGGAATAAGTCCAAAGATCTTGAGATTGCAAAGATTAGAGCCCTAGGTTTTCCTATCTTTATAAAGCCTGCTCGAAGTGGTTCTAGTAGAGGAACTTCAAAAGTAAGAGATGAGTCGGAAATAAGTGCAGCACTTGATGATGCTTTTAATTATGACCCAAGAGTTTTAGTTGAAGCAGCTGTGGTAGGTCGTGAGATTGAGTGCGCAGTGCTGCAGATAGATTCAGTTGCAACAGCTTCAGTTTTAGGTGAGGTAAGAGTTCATCCACCTCATGAGTTCTATGACTTTGAAGCCAAATACCTTGATGGTTCAACTACCTTTGATATTCCAGCAAATCTTGCAGGGCCAATTGCTAGTGCGATTAGCCAAGCGGCTATTACCGCTTTTGAAGCCCTTGGATGTGAGGGTCTGGCAAGAGTTGATTTCTTTTTGAGTGAAGATAATCAGATTATTATCAATGAGCTAAATACAATGCCAGGATTTACTCCAACTTCAGTTTTCCCCGCGCTCTGGGAGAAAACGGGCAAGAGCTATAGCCAGATAATTACAATCTTGCTTGATAGCGCCTTAAGTAGGCAGCGAAACGTAATTCGCTAGGAAGTAAATTAAAGTATTGCAACCGGGCAGGTTAGAGTTCTTGTAATTCCAGGAACTGCCTGAACTTTTGCAAGAATGCTTCTTCCCAGATCTTCCATACTTGATGCTTCAGCCCTCATGATCACGTCATAAGGACCTGTGACGCTCTCGGCAATAGTTACTCCAGCTATGGCGTTAACCGCCTTAGTAACGCTGGCAGCCTTGCCTACTTCACTCTGAATCAAGATATATGCCTGGATCGACATCGTTAACCATCCTTTAAATACGAGATAAGCCTGAGTCGCCCCGTTGGACGCTGCACTCTTAATCTCTTACTTGTTATGTGGTGAGAGGTTAGCGCATCTAGGCTAGCCTGCGTAAGTATCAATTCTTAAGGGAGTGGGCCTTGCGCGAAGATGAAGTATTAAAGAATGTGCGCGCCATCTTTGATTATGGCCAGGGCGATTCAGCTCTGATCGTTGGAAATGGCGATGATGGCGCAGTTCTTAGTGCGCGAAGCGAGCTAACCGTTCTTGCTAGCGATATGGCAGTTGAGGGAATTCACTTTAACTTTGCTTGGAGTAGCGCTATGCAAGTTGGTCGAAAAGTGAGCGCGGCAAACTTGGCAGATATCTGCGCTATGGGCGCCTGGCCTGAATATTTCTTAGTAGCTCTAGCATTTCCAGCCAGATTTGCCGGTCAGGTAGTTGAGCTCGCTCAAGGCATTAAGGCAGAGTGCCAGAGAGTTGGAGTTAAAGTAATTGGCGGAGATTTAAGTAGATCAAATGAAGTTGTAATTTCGATTAGCGCAGTTGGAAGAGTTAAGCGGCCAATACTTCGAGGCGGCGCAAAAGTTGGAGATAAGCTCTTTATTTCAAACCTTCCTGGATTTTCAGCCGCCGGTCTTTCGCTGCTAAAGAGTTCTAGTGATAATCAGAGCGCTGCTGCTAATAGGGCTCGCTTGGCTCATCTAGCACCTGATTTAGAATATGATAAGTATCGAAAGAGTTATGAGCACTTATCATCTGCAATTGATACTAGTGATGGTCTTGTAATTGATGCATCGCGCATCGCTGCAGCAAGCGGAGTTGGAATAGATATAAGAGTTGAGCAGCTAGTTAATTCTCCAGAATTTAGCGAACTTGAAAGCGCGAGCGGATCTCGAGAGAGCGCCCTTGAAAATGCTTTATATGGCGGGGAGGATCATTTACTTCTTGGAAGTAGCCAGGGGCAAGGCTTCGGATTTCTTGAGATAGGACAGGTAATAAAAGGTGAAGGGCTCTATCTAGATGGAGTTAGAGCTGATATCAACCGGGGATACCAACATAGTTGGTAGACCAAACTTAATTAGCGGAGGACTTTGCCAGCCTTAAGGCAGGAGGTGCAGACGTTCTTGCGCTTGGAATATCCATTAATTAGCGTGCGAACTCTTTGAATGTTTGGATTCCAACGGCGGCGAGTACGGCGCTTTGAGTGAGAGACATTGTTACCAAAGCTTGGTCCCTTGCCACAGATATCGCATACAGCTGCCACGTTACTACTCCTTGGATTTGCCCTTGATAGAGCTTGGTTACTTGCGGGCGCAAGATTAGCCGCAAAGGCGCCTCTTTCGCCAATTACGCCTCAATTTATGCGAGAAATTTCCCTACTTGGCGAGCAAAGTGGGCCTAAGGCTTATCACCTCCACCTGAGAGAATGAAGCATGGCAAGTCTGGATTCATCACTGCTTTCAATTCTTGGCGATAGGACAGCAGAGGTCTTAGATGAGAATTTAGGCCTTAAAACTATCTCAGATCTCCTGCGTCACTATCCCAGGAGATATGTAATTCGCGGCGAACTTACCGATATTGAAAGCTTGATTGAAGGCGAGGAGGTAACAATCTTTGCCAAGGTGGAAAGTAGTAAGGTCAAGAGAATTCCAGGTAGAAAGAGCGCAATTCTTGAAACTGTAGTTACCGATGGACGAGCGAAATTAACGCTAACTTTCTTTAACCAAGCCTGGCGCGAGAAAGAATTGCGCCCAGGAAGACAGGGTCTATTTGCGGGAAAAGTTGGATTGTTTAAAGGAAAGCGTCAGCTAGCTCACCCGGATTACTTACTTATTCCTGAAGGTGATGATGTAGATCAGGCGATTGGTGATTTTGCAGGAAAGTTTCTCCCAGTTTATCCAGCAACAGCAAAGATGCCCTCGTGGAAAATTGCTAAATGTGTTCGTTTGGCACTTGATGCGCTAGATGAAATCACAGAGTATCTTCCTGAAGAGTTACTCTCTGAATTTAATTATCCAAAGATTTCCGAGGCTTTCAGGCAGGTTCATCAGCCAGATAGCGCTGAGAGCGCAGAGCTGGCACGCCAGCGCTTAACCTTTGATGAGGCGCTATTAATGCAGTTATTTTTGGTCTTAAGAAGATATGAAGTAAGAGCGGCAAAGACAACCTCACGTGCGCCAATAAAGGATGGAGTATTAGCAGCTTTTGATAAGCGACTTCCCTTTGAACTAACTGCAGGACAGAATCAAGTATGGAGCGAGATAGTTAAGGATCTCTCTAGCGATCATCCGATGTATCGTCTCTTGCAAGGAGATGTAGGTTCTGGAAAAACAATTATTGCGCTACGCGCGATGCTCTCTGTGGTGGACTCAGGTGGTCAGGCAGCTCTTCTTGCGCCAACTGAAGTATTAGCCCAGCAGCACTATCGAAACTTTTTATCACTGCTTGGGGAGTTAGCAGAGGAGGGAATGATTGGGGGAGATGAGAGAGGAATTCAGATTCGCCTCCTAACTGGATCAACTGCGCAAGCGCAGCGACGAGAAGTGCTGGCAGCTATTTCATCTGGGCAAGCTGGAATAACAATTGGCACCCATGCGCTATTAGGTGAGAGTGTAAATTTTAAAGATCTTGGTCTTATTGTCATTGATGAACAACATCGATTTGGAGTAGAGCAGAGAGATGCGCTTCGAGATAAGGCGCGAGAGCCTGCCCATGTACTTGTTATGACTGCAACTCCAATTCCAAGAACTGTGGCTATGACAATCTTTGGAGATTTAGATGTATCAACTCTTAAAGATATGCCACTTGGCAGATCTCCCATCACTACTCATGTAGTTTCACAATCCAGCAAACCAGATCATCTAACTCGCGCTTGGCAGAGAGCTTGCGAGGAAGTTAGTAATACAAATCAGGTTTATGTAGTTGCTCCTAGAATTTCAGCAGATGATGAATCAGATCTGCAGAGATTTGGGCTTACCCCCGATGAGTTAATCCTTGCAAAGAATTTAATTGATGAAGAGGATAGCTCTTCGCTAAAGCTTGCGATGAGCTCAGTTGAGGAGCTCTATCCCATGCTCACAGGCGATGTAATGAAAGATTTAAGGGTAGGAAAGCTTCATGGCCGCCTACCTTCTGAAGAGAAAGAGGCGGTAATGCAAGCCTTTGTTCGCCATGAGTTAGATGTTCTAGTTACTACTACTGTGATTGAGGTTGGCGTTGATGTTGCAAATGCCACGATGATGATCATTATGAATGCTGAGAGATTTGGCGTTTCACAACTTCATCAGCTCCGTGGTCGTATCGGCCGCGGCGTTTCTCCTGGGCTCTGTTTATTTGTTTCATCAGCTAGCGAAGATTCACCTGCAATGGCTAGGTTAAGAGCTGTTGCTGCAAGTACTGATGGCTTTGAATTAAGCCGCCTTGATCTACAAGAGCGCAGCGAGGGTGATGTCTTGGGAAGCGCCCAATCTGGAGCAAGATCTCACCTAAGGCTTCTAAGAGTTATTAGAGATGAGGAGTTAATTGCTCAAGCGCGCCTAGTAGCGGAGAATCTGCTTAGCCAAGATCCAACGCTTGCTGCAAACCCAGAACTTGCTAAAGCTGTGGAGAAGTTAAGGCAAGAAGAACGAGCCGCCTATTTGGAGAAACGCTAAATGAGAATAATTGCTGGTCTTGCAAAGGGAAGAAATATTAATTCACCAATCTCCCAAGTCCGTCCAACCTCTGATCGAGCAAGAGAGGCCATCTTCTCAACTCTAGAATCTGAGTTTGGTTCTCTTAGTGATGCAAACTTTCTTGATCTCTACGCTGGCTCAGGAGCAGTCTCTTGTGAAGCGCTCTCACGTGGAGCTGGAGTAGTAGTTGCAGTAGATAATGAAGAGAAGGCAACTACTGTTACTCGAAGTAATTTTGAATTGCTTGAAAAAATCCCGGGCATTGGTTCTGCCTCCGTCATAACAATGTCTGCAGGTAAGTATTTAGATAAAGGCGCCGATATCGCCTTTGATATTGTTTTTATCGATCCACCATATGACTTGCCAAATAGCGATGTTGAGAAAATATTGTTATCACTTGCTAGCAATGGGTTTCTCAAGAGTTCTTCAATAGTTGCAGTTGAGCGCGATTCAAAAACCAAACCCTTCTCATGGCCCCAAGGCTTAGCTGAGTTGAAGGTGCGAAAGTATGGCGCAGCCAGTATTTACTACGGCGAATCTAGGCAATAGCGCATTTAGCGATTCGTGTTAGCGTTGCCCCGTGAAGAAAGCAGTATGTCCGGGCTCCTTTGACCCAATAACTAATGGACACCTCGATGTTATCGAACGTGCTAGCCATTTATTCGATGAGGTAGTAATTGCTGTCCTGGTAAATAACTCAAAGAGCAGTTTATTTACTATCGAGGAGCGGATAGTTCTAGCAAGAGATTGCGTTAAGCATCTGCCGAATGTAAAAGTTGATATGTGGAGTGGTTTATTAGTTGATTACTGTCGAGAGAATAAAGTGGATGCCATAGTTAAGGGGCTGCGCGCAGTAAGTGATTTTGACTACGAACTTCAGATGGCTCAGATGAATCTACAATTAAAGGGCGTTGACACTCTGCTTATGGCAACCAAACCTGCTTATTCCTTCCTATCATCATCTCTAGTAAGAGAGATCGCCCGCTATGGTGGGGATGTTTCAAAGCTGGTTCCTGCAGGAGTTTTAAGTGAATTGATTAGAAAAGCAAAAGATTCTTCTTCGCCAAGTTCGCAATCAGGAAGGTCATAAAATGGAAGCAATAGAGAAACTCCAATCTGCCATAACTATGGTTAATGAAGCTCGCTCAGTTCCATTATCAGCCTCTTGCGTAGTTCATCGTGGCGAGATGTTGGAACTACTAGAGGAGATAAATCAAGCTCTTCCAAAAGATCTCTCAAGCGCGCAGAGGCTACTCGGAAGTAGAGAGACAATAATTGAAGAGGGCAGACAGAGCGCTGAGCAGTTAATTGCTCATGCTCGAGAAGAAGTTGCTCGAATGGTTGAGCAGACTGCAATTGTCGCAGCTGCAAGGGAGGAGTCTGCAAGATTAATTGATGAGGCGCACTCAAAAGTTGAGAAAGAGCGCGAAGAAGTTGATGCCTATATTGATTCACGCCTTGCAACCCTTGAAGTGATTTTAAATAAGACGCTAGAGGCAGTTAATCGAGGGCGAGAAAGATTGGCTGGCGCGAGCGATAAAGATGTACTCTCTCAACTAGCAGAGTAGTAATTGCATGAACTCCAAGCTTGAATCACCATTTAAAGTTAATTTCCATGAACTTCCAAGAAGAGCTGGAGAGTTTCGCCAATATCACCTGGAATTTAGCGCCCCGCAAGCGATAGGCATTGCCCTACTTGAAATTCCAAAGTCAGAACCGCTAGATATTTCCTTTAAAGCAGAATCTGTCGATGGCGGAGTTTTGCTCACTGGCGAAGTCATCTCTCATGCCAGGGGAGAGTGCGGGCGATGTTTAGATCCAATTGAATTTGATGTTAATCAGAAATTTCAAGAGCTCTTTCTTTACTCTTCCAGAGTTAAAGAGGTGGGAGAGGATGAAGATGAGGTCTTTAGCCTAGATGGCGATATTGCAGACCTTGAAGTTCCCATCAGAGATGCAGTCATTCTTGCCATGCCAATTAACCCTCTCTGTCAGAGCGATTGCTTGGGGCTCTGCTCAATCTGCGGCCTTAAGTGGCGAGAGCTTGAAAAGGATCACGCCCATAAGGCGAGCGATCCGAGATGGAGCGGATTGGCTGATTGGAAGCCTTAAACAGGCGTGATTTTGCAAAGATATCGAAGCTGGGCAATACTTAGCCCTCAATCTTGAGGTAGTAATTTTTTAAAGGAGAATAACTGTGCCATTACCAAAGCGAAAGATGTCGCGCTCGCGCACACGTTCTCGTCGTAGCCAGTGGAAAGCAACACCTGCAGCTACTGCAAATTGCCCGCAATGTTCGCAACCTAAGTTGCAACATACTGCTTGTCCTACCTGCGGCACCTATAACCGTCGTCAAGTTCTAGAGGTTTAGTCTGAGTCTGGCTCTGACCGAAAAGCTTGGAGTTTCGGTAAAACCAGAGTTACTTGAACTGGCATTAACTCACCGCTCCTTTGCTTATGAATTCGGTGGTCTTCCAACAAATGAACGCTTAGAGTTTCTAGGCGATAGCGTCCTTGGTTTAGTAATTACTGAAGCGCTATATGAGCGCTTTCCAGATCTTGATGAATCCCGTCTCTCACCACTTCGCTCAGGAATAGTAAATATGCGAGCGCTTGCAAGTATTGCAAGAGAGTTAGAACTTGGCTCAGCGCTAAAAATTGGCAAAGGCGAGGAAGTAACTGGAGGAAGAGATAAGAATTCAATATTGGCAGATGCCTTTGAGGCTCTGGTTGGTGCAATCTATCTAGATCATGGTTTTGATGTTAGCGCTGAGATAATTTTGCGCCTGATGAAGAGCGCTATTGAAGAAGCGGTAACAAGGGGAGCAGGTCTTGATGGCAAGACTGCACTTCAGGAGATTGTGGCCGCCTCTGGATGGTCGCCACCTGAATATAAGGTCAGCGAGTCAGGCCCTGATCACGATAAAGATTTTGTCGCCTATGCAATTGTTAATGGAATTACATATCCGCAAGGTCATGGCAAATCAAAGCGCGAAGCAGAACAAGTTGCAGCAAGAATTGCTTTTGAAGCGCTATCAAATAAGTAGCTTATGCCTGAGTTACCTGAGGTTGAAACTGTAAGGCGAGGTTTAGAACCTTTTATTGTTGGAAGAAAAATTAGAGAAATTGATGTAGTTCATAAAGGTGGAAATAGATCTTCTACCTATGCTCCATATAGCGCCATTAAGGGCGCAAAGGTATTAAACGTTAAGAGACGTGGAAAGTTCCTATGGTTTGAATTAAATAGAGATTTTGCGCTAATGGCCCACCTAGGAATGAGCGGTCAGTTGTTAATTCAAGATAAGCAGAGCCAATATGAGAAACATCTGCGGGTTCGTATTGATTGCGGCGATAGAAGAAAAGAGATTCGATTTGTTGATCAACGAACCTTTGGTTGGATTTCAATTGATAAGTTGGTCTTGGAAGGCCAAGAGCTGATACCTCAATCCTTTACTCGTATCGCCCCTGATTTATTTGACGACAAATTTAATCGCGAGGCTGTAATTAGCCAGATAGGTAAGAAGAACAGCGCAATAAAGCGAGTCCTTCTTGATCAGGGCGTTGTTAGCGGTGTGGGTAATATCTATGCTGATGAAGCGCTCTGGCACGCAAAGATTCATCCCGAACGCCTTGCAAAGAAATTATCAGAGCAAGAGATCTCTAGCCTTCTTGATGCAACTAAATTTGTTATGGAGAAAGCCTTGAAGGCAGGCGGGACAAGTTTTGATGATCTCTATATAAATGTAAATGGTGAGAGTGGATACTTCGATGTTGAGCTTGAGGCATATGGCCAGGAGAATGAGCCCTGTTCTAGATGTGGCAGAGAGATTGCCAGGATTGCTTTCGCAAACCGGTCATCACATTTTTGTCCACAATGCCAGAGCAAATCTCCCCTTAAGAAAGCGGGAAAAAAGAAGGTTAGAAAAAAAAGTCAGCCCTAAGCGGGGGTAAAACCCGAGCGTGCGCGGGCTCACCCGATAGGTTCTACCCGTGTATTTAAAGAGCATGACCCTAAAGGGCTTTAAGTCCTTTGCCGCTCCAACGACCTTGAAGTTCGAGCCTGGAATCACCTGCGTGGTGGGGCCAAATGGTTCAGGTAAGAGCAATGTGGTTGATGCCCTCTCTTGGGTTATGGGTGAGCAGGGAGCAAAGAGCCTGCGCGGCGGAAAGATGGAAGATGTCATCTTTGCTGGAACTTCAGGGCGAGCACCTCTTGGACGAGCAGAGGTATCAGTAACTATTGATAACGCAGATGGCGCTCTACCAATTGAATTTAGCGAAGTTACTATTTCAAGAACTTTATTTAGAAATGGCCAGAGTGATTATCAAATCAATGGTGAATCAGCGCGCCTTCTAGATATTCAAGAGTTATTAAGCGATAGCGGCATCGGACGTGAGATGCATGTAATCGTTGGCCAGGGACAACTTGATGCCATCCTTACAGCAAATCCTGAGGAGCGAAGAGGATTCATTGAAGAAGCTGCTGGAATTTTAAAACATAGGAAGCGCAAAGAGAAAGCTCTTCGAAAATTAGATTCAATGCAGGGCAATATGTCGAGAGTTCAAGATCTCACCAATGAGTTAAGGAGACAACTTCGCCCTCTTGGCAAACAAGCAGAAGTCGCTAAAAAAGCTGCAGTGATTCAGGCTGATGTGCGAGATGCCAAACTAAGAATCTTGGCAGATGATTTAATTGCATTTAATTCAACTCTAAGTCTAGAAGTTGCTGATGAAACCGCTCTTCGCCAGAGACGAAGTGAAGTTGATCAAGAGCTCGATCAATTACGTAAAAGAGAGATTGAGCTAGATCAGATAGCAGCGATTCAGGGACCAGAGTTAGCCAGTGCGCAGAATAATTATTACAGCCTAACTGCTCAGAAAGAAAAGTTAAGAGGAACACAGAACTTGGCATCAGAGCGTGCACGCTTCTTAGCTGAGGAGGCAGAGGAAGCTAGAGCATCAGGGCGAGATCCTGAAGCGCTAGAGGTGGAGGCAAAAGTTTTAAGAGGCGAGGAATCTGTTCTACAAGGTTCATCTGATAAAGCGCGAGCAGAATTAATTGCAGCAAGTAATAGCGTTACTCAATTAGAGGCGCGCTTAAAGGGCGAAGAAGATCGAGTAGCAGCAGCCCAGAGAGCAATTGCTGATTATCGAGAGGGAACTGCCAGGCAAGAGGGACATATCAAGTCTCTCCAATCTCGAATCGATGGCGCAGGCTCTGAAATTAATAGGCTAGAGAGCGCGCTAACTGGCGCTCATGCAAGAGTTTCTGAATCTAAAGTTGAATTTGCTCGTCTTGAAAGTGAAATTGCCGGTCTTGATGCAGGAGAACTCGGCCTTGATGCAGAATTTGAGAAAGCAAAGACTCTACTAAATGCAAGTAAGGTTGCTCTTGAAAAGTTAAGAAATGATCTCTCTCTAGCCGAGAGAGCAAGAGCTGCTTCTGAGGCGAAAATTGATGCGCTCCGGCAAGCAACGCTGCATAAAGATGGAAGTGGCGCGCTATTAACAAATGATCAAGGAATAGTAATTCGTGGCAGCCTAGCATCGCTATTAACCGTTGAACCTGGCTGGCAGAGCGCAGTAACAAATGCCCTAGGGTCATTGGCAAATGCATTGGTACTGCAAGATCTAAATCAAGTTATCTCTGCTATCACTTTTTTGAAATCTAAATCTGCAGGAAGTGCTGAGCTACTCTTTATCTCCGAAGGTGACTCCAGAGCAGTTATTGAGATTCCAAATGGATTGACGCCACTAGTCAGTAAAGTCTCATCAGCTACCTTAAATTCTATTTTGCCAGCTCTTTTCTCTGGTTTAGTTGCCGCAGATTCGCTATCTCAAGCAAGTCAGATCGTCTCTGATAATCCTTTACTTATTGCCATCACTCGTGATGGAGATTTGGTTGGAAGAGGAAGAGCAAGTGGCGGCTCATCTGCTCGCACCTCATTAATTGAGATCTCTGAAATGATTGAAAAAGGTGAGATAGAGATGCAGAGACATAGCCATGATTGTGATCGGATTCATTTTGATATTTCATCTTCTGAAACAAAATTGAGAACTGATCAACTTAGCTATGATCAAGCGCTAGCTAGATTGAATGAATCAGATGCTGCTATGGCAGCCCTTGCAGAGCAGATGGCAGCAGCTAGCCAAGGAGTAAAGAGCGCTAGCGGCGAAGTTGATCGTTTAGAGAAATCAATTACTGAGCTTAAGCAAGCGCTAAGTAACGATCTAAATGAATTAGATATTGCTAGAAGTGAGTTTGAAAAGAGTAGTGAGCCGCTCGAACCTGAGTTAAGTGCAGTTGAGAATCTAAGGGCAACTCTTGCTACAGCAAGAGCTGTTGAAGTTGAGGCTCGCCTTGCGCTTCGAACTATCGAGGAGCGAGTTGCGGCGATTTCACAGCGAGCTAGAGATCTAGAACTTGCCGCATCAAATGAGCGCCAGGCGGCAAGTAATAACATCGCTCGCCGCGCAGCTAGAGCAAGAGGAGCAGTAACTGCTCAAGCAATTGCAGATGCTGCCTATGAAGCGCTAATTCAAATTGAGATATCCATATCAAGAGCAAATAGCGAGCGCGAAAGACTTGAGGTTGCTCGCTCCAATAGAGATGGTGAAATCCTCTCTACTCGCCAGGCGATCAGAGATCTAAGCGTTGAACTTGATCAATTAACTTCCAGTGTTCATCGCGACGAGATAGCAAGAGCTGAACAGAGGCTAAGAATTGAACAACTTGAGATAAAGGCTATGGAGGAATTTGGAGTTGATAGCTCATCTCTTGTAAATGAGTATGGCCCAGATAAGCCAGTTCCAACATTTAATGAAGATGATGCAGGAAATTTAAGCCAAGGCGAGTTCATTCCTTTCATCCGCCAAGAGCAAGAAAAGCGTCTGGCTGGGGCCGAGAAATCACTAGCGCTGCTTGGAAAAATTAATCCTTTAGCACTTGAGGAGTTCTCATCCCTTGAAGAACGCTTGAAATATTTAGCAGATCAATTAGAGGATTTAAAGAAATCAAAGAAGGACCTGTTAGATATCATCAAATCAGTTGATGACAAGGTTCAAGAGATTTTTGAAGAAGCCTTTCGGGATACTGCTCGAGAGTTTGAAAAAATATTTGCTCGACTCTTTCCAGGGGGAGAGGGACGCCTACTATTAACCGATCCCAGTGATCTACTTAATTCTGGAGTGGATGTTGAAGCTCGTCCTCCAGGAAAGAGAATTAAGCGACTATCGCTTCTTTCTGGTGGGGAGCGCTCACTGACTGCAGTAGCGCTTCTGGTAGCGATATTTAAGGCAAGACCAAGTCCTTTCTATGTATTAGATGAGGTTGAAGCCGCACTTGATGATACAAATCTTGGTCGCCTGCTATCAGTACTGGAAGAGCTAAGACAGGCTTCTCAGCTAATTATCATCACTCATCAAAAACGAACTATGGAAATTGGCGATACTTTGTATGGCGTAAGTATGCGCGGTGATGGAGTATCAGAAGTAATCTCTCAGCGTCTTCGCGAGATTGAAACTGAACCCGCTTAACTATGGGTTTATTTGGTTCTTTCTTAAGTAAATTCTCAAAATCCAAAGCGACGATTGAAGATCTTGAGCAATTTAGAGAGATTCTCATCTCATCAGATATCGGGGTGAAGATAACTGAAGAGATTCTAGAGTTAGTTAAACGCGAGAAGAGCGAGGAGCTTTCAACGGCTATCGCTAACTCACTTAAATCAAAGTTAATCTCATCATCTAGAGCAATTAACTTATCAACTGTTGGGCCAACGGTAGTTCTAATTGTTGGAGTCAATGGGACTGGAAAGACTACAAGCGCAGCCAAGCTAGCTAATTACTATGCAAAGAGTGGAAAGAAAGTTTTATTAGTTGCTGCTGACACCTTTAGAGCTGCTGCAGTGGCCCAGCTTCAAACCTGGGGTGAGAGAATTGGCGTGGAGGTTTTAAGTGGGTCAAGCAATAGCGATCCTGCAGCGATAGCCTTTGATGGCGCAAAGAGAGCTAAAGATGAAGGATTTGATTTATTGATTATTGATACTGCAGGAAGACTCCATACCAAGAGCAACTTAATGGATGAACTGGGCAAGATTCAAAGAGTGATTGAGAAGGTAACTCCGGTAAATGAGATTTTATTTGTGCTAGATGGAACAACTGGTCAGAATGGAATCAAGCAGGCAGAGACCTTTGCCGCTAGCGTTAAATTAACGGGCCTCATGGTCACAAAACTTGATGGCTCTACCAAGGGTGGTATTGCGATAGCTACTGAGGCTGCGCTGCAAGTTCCCTTAAAATATGTCGGATTTGGTGAGGCAATTGATGATCTGGCCCCCTTTGATGGCGATGGGTATATCACCGAACTTTTAACATAGCCGTAACAGACGGTGAGGAAGTGTCACCTGAGTGAAATCAAATTGAGCCATTAGGGGAAATACTTCTAAAGCATGATCGCCTCATTCTCAGAGTTGAGAAATTGACCTTTAATTCACGGATTCTGCCTCTGGCAGTCCTGGTTTGGGAGAAAATAAAAATGGATGAAGTAGTACTAAGCGCTGGTGATACCGCATGGGTATTAGCTAGCTCTGCCCTAGTTTTGTTAATGACTCCGGGGCTTGCATTCTTCTATGGCGGCATGGTGCGAGCAAAGAGCGCGCTAAATATGATGATGATGTCGATAATCACCATAGGAGTAGTAAGTATTCTCTGGGTTATCTACGGTTTTAAAATTGCTTTTGGCTATGAAGCTGATTCACCTTGGTATGGATCTTTTTCCACATCAGGTTTAGGTGATGCAGTAAATGAATTAGCAAATAATGGCGGCGTTTACCCAATTCCACTTCTGGCATTTGCAGTCTTTCAACTTATGTTTGCCATTATTACCCCAGCGCTTATCTCTGGCGCAATTGCAGATAGAACTAAGTTCTTCTCATGGGCAATCTTCGTTGCTATCTGGGTGACTGTCGTTTATTTCCCAGTAGCTCACTGGGTATTTGGCTTTGGAAATGCAGATGGTGATACGGTAACTGGCGCGGGATATCTTGCCTCGCAAGGGGTTCAAGACTTCGCTGGTGGAACTGCAGTTCATATCAATGCTGGCGCTGCCGGACTTGCCCTTGCAATTGTTCTTGGAAAGAGAATTGGTTGGCAGAAATCTCCAATGCGCCCTCACTCACTGCCCCTAGTACTACTTGGCGCTAGCTTGCTCTGGTTTGGATGGTTTGGATTTAATGCTGGAAGCGCGCTTGCCGCTAATGGAATTGCAGCTCTGGCATTTATCAACACTCAGGTAGCAACAGCGGGAGCAGTTATTGGCTGGATTCTTACTGAGAAATTCCGCGATGGACATCCAACAACTCTTGGCGCTGCATCTGGAGCAGTTGCAGGGCTAGTTGCTATTACTCCAGCTTGCGCATTTGTTGAACCATGGGCAGCAGCAGTTATTGGCTTAATCGCCGGAATTGCCTGCGCGCTAGCAGTTGGTCTGAAATACAAGTTGGGATATGACGATTCTCTAGATGTTGTCGGTGTTCATTTAGTTGGCGGCATTGTTGGTAGTTTGGCAATCGGCTTCTTTGGAACTAGCAAGATTCTGGGACTAGATGGCCTCTTCTATGGCGGAGGCGTTGAGCTCCTTGGCAAACAAGCTCTCGGCGTTGGACTAGTTATGGGTTACTCATTTGTCATGACCTTAATCATCGGATTCCTAATTGAGAAAACGATTGGATTTAGAGTCAAGGCTGAGAGTGAGCTAGTTGGAGTCGATCAATCAGAACATGCAGAGAGCGCCTATGAATTAGGTGGAGTTTTTAAGGGAGGTCGTTAATCATGAAGTTAATTACCGCAATCATCAAGCCAGGAAAGTTCGATGATGTTAAAAATGCCCTTAGGGCAGCTGGAGTCAAAGGAATGACAGTCTCTGAAGTATCTGGAGTTGGTCGCCAAGGTGGCCACATCGAGGTCTATCGTGGAGCTGAATATCCCATCGACTTGATAGATAAAATAAGACTAGAGATTCTTGCTGAGAATAAGGATGTTGATTCCGTGATCAACACCATTGTGAAGGCGGCATCTACAGGATCAATCGGTGATGGCAAAGTTTGGTCCACCCCCGTTGATAACGTAGTTCGCGTTCGTACCGGCGAGAAAGGTGAGGCAGCAATCTAATAGTTGCCCGCACCAAGGCAGTGATAGTTGAAAAAAGGTGGAATATGCGAGGGCGTATCCACCTTTTTTCTATTTGCCTAGCCTTTATGTAGGCTTAAAGACATGTTCGATTCCTTAAGCTCTAAATTCTCTGATCTCTTTGGAACACTTCGAAGAAAAGGGCGAATCACCCCTGAAGATATTGAGAGCACCTGCCAAGAGCTTCATATCGCTTTATTAGAGGCAGATGTTGCGCTAAGTGTTACTGAAGGCTTTGTAGAGAAGATTAGAAGTAGATCACTTGAAAGATTGCCAGAGATTAGACAATCAACTAATCAATCTGAGGAAATCTATTCGATTATCAATCAGGAATTGATTGCAATTCTTGGCGGGCAAGGGCGAAGAATTCGCTATGCCAAGAGTGGACCAACGATAATAATGCTTGCAGGTCTTCAAGGATCTGGAAAGACAACGTTAGCCGGAAAATTAGCTCGCTTTCTAAAAGAGGATGGAAATACTCCTCTCTTAGTTGCAGCAGATCTGCAGAGACCAAATGCTGTAACGCAATTACAGGTCTTAGCAGAGTCAATATCTGTTCCAATATTTGCACCAGAGGCAGGAAATGGAATTGGTGATCCAGTAAAGGTTGCCAAGAGCGCCATTATCTATGCCAGAGAGAAAGTCCATAATGTTGTAATTGTTGATACAGCTGGACGACTTGGTATTGATAGTGAGTTAATGCAGCAGGCAAGTTCGATTAGGGATGCAATTAATCCTCATGAAATTCTCTTTGTAGTAGATGCAATGATGGGACAAGATGCCCTTACTACCTCGCTAGCCTTTTTAGAAGGTGTGGGTTTTGATGGAGTTGTCTTAACAAAGCTAGATGGCGATGCCAAAGCTGGAGCTGCGCTATCCATTGTTGAAGTAACAGGAAAACCAATTCTCTTTACCTCAAGTGGGGAGAAGTTAACTGACTTTGATTACTTCTATCCCGAGCGAATGGCCTCAAGAATTTTGGGCCTTGGTGATATTGCAACTTTAGCTGAGCAGGCAAAGCGGGCACTTGATGGAGATAGCGCTAAGCGTCTGGAAGAGAAATTTGTATCAGGGCAAGATTTCACTCTAGAGGATTTTTTAGAGCAATTAGGGGCTATGAAGAAGATGGGCTCTATGACCAAACTTCTTGGCATGCTACCTGGAGCTAACTCTGCTGCAATGAAGAAGCAGATAGATAGCATCGATGATAATGAACTAGTTAGAACACAAGCTATTGTGCAATCGATGACTCCAGGTGAGAGGCGTGATCCAAAAATATTAAATGGTTCAAGACGAGCACGTATTGCACTTGGTAGTGGTAGAAGCGTTACAGAGGTTAATTCTTTAGTTGATCGCTTCTCTGCTGCGCAGAAAGCGATGAAGCAGATGAGATCTGGTGGCGGATTGCCTGCAGGGATGGCGCTTCCTGGGGGAATGAGCCTGCCAACTGCTACTCCAATGAGTTCACCAAAGAGCGCTCCAAAGAAGAAGTCACGATCTGGAAATCCAGCCAAACGAGCAGCCCAAGAAGGGCGATAGCTAAGCTCAATTGGGAAATATGCCGGGCTCGTGGCAATATTGGCCTCCTGTTCAAGGGCCCTCTACCTCTTGACCGGCACTTATAAACGTAAGAGCTTTTTTCTCTTCACTTGGCATCCTACTCAAGGAAGAAAAGATAAGTTCGATTAACTATGCAAGGAGAAAGCCTTCGTGGCCGTAAAAATTAGATTGGTACGTTTGGGAAAGATTCGCACCCCGCACTACCGAATTGTGATCGCAGATTCTCGCAAAGCTCGTAATGGTCTAAAGATTGAAGAGATTGGTCGATACTCACCAGCATCCGAGCCTTCCTTAATTGAAGTTAATTCAGATCGCGCCCAACATTGGCTAAAAAATGGTGCGCAACCAACTCCAGCTGTAGAGGCTATTTTGAAAGTTACTGGTGATTGGCAGAAGTTCAAGGGAATTGCTGGCCAAGAGGGAACTCTTAAGAGCCTTCCAGTTCGTCCAAATAAGCGCGTTGCTTATGAAGAGGCAGTAAAGGCTGCAAGCAATGAACCAGCAGATGGCGCAACTACTATGAAGAAGCGCGCTGCTGAAAAACTTGCGGCAAAGAGCGCTCCAGTAGAAGTTGTAGCTGAAGCAGCTCCCGTTGAGGCATCAGTAGAGCAGGCCCCAGTCGAAGTTGTAGCTGAAGCAGCTCCAATTGATACCCCAGTAGTAGATGCTCCTGCGGAAGCAGTTGCAGAGGCTGCGCCAACTGAAACTCCAGCTGAGTAAATATGATGATTGATGAAGCTCTAGAACATTTAGTTAAGGGAATCGTAGATAACCCGGAAGAGGTGCTGATCTCTGAAAAAGAGGGAAGGCGCGGCACAACTCTTGAGGTAAGAGTTCATCCTGAAGATATTGGCAAGGTAATCGGTCGCAATGGTCGAACAGCAAAGGCGCTACGCACAGTGGTTTCAGCCCTAGCTGGACGAAGTGTTCGCGTAGATCTTGTTGAGGCGGATGAGGCGCGTTAATCGCGCTTAGCTAATTTGTTACTTGTTGTAGGTCGCATCGGTCGCGCACATGGAGTGCGCGGAGAGGCAACCATTGAAGTTCGAACCGATAGCCCTGAAGAGAGATTTGCCATTGGATCAGTTTTAAAAACAGATCCAGAAGATAAGGGCCCCTTAAAGATAATAGGTGCGAAAGTTCATAGCGGAACGCTTCTGCTCTCATTTGAAGGTTATAACGATAGAAGCGCAGTTGAAAGACTTCGCAACGTTTTACTTCTTGCCGAAATTACTCCGGCAGATTCAAATGTTACTGAAGATGATTTTCATATCTCTCAAATCCTAGGATGCAAGGTAATTGATAGATCTGGAAAAGAGTGGGGCGAGGTTAAAGAGGTCCTCCAGCTTCCATCTCAAGATACGCTAGTAATTACTTATCAAGGAGGAGACTTCTTGATTCCATTTGTTAAGCACTTCACCCCAGATATTGATATCGCAAGTAAGATAATTACTGCCGATAATCTAGAGGAGCTACTGTGAAGATAACTACTATCTCCATCTTCCCGGAATACTTCTCCCCCCTTGAACTATCCCTAATTGGCAAGGCGCGAAGCCAATCTCTAATTGATTTTAAAAGTATTAATCTAAGAGATTTCACAACAGATAATCACCATAGCGTTGATGACACTCCTTATGGCGGGGGAGCAGGGATGGTGATGATGGCAGAGCCATGGGGCTTAGCTATTGATTCAATTCTGGAAAAAGATAGCGAGATAGATCTGATAATTCTCACCCCCGCAGGGGCAAAGTTCAATCAAAAAAAAGCTGAGAAGTTAAGTGGTGCTAAGCATCTGGTATTTGCCTGCGGTCGCTATGAAGGAATTGATACAAGAGTTGGTGATTACTATCGCGGAGTAAGTGGAGTAAGGGTCCATGAAATATCAATTGGAGATTATGTAGTAAATGGCGGAGAGGTAGCAGCGCTAGTAATAATTGAGGCAGTAACTCGATTAATTCCTGGAGTTATTGGTAATCCTGCATCTCTTGATGAGGAATCACATAATGAAGTTGGCGCTCTGGAATATCCAACATTTACTAAACCTGCTATTTGGCGAGAGATAAATGTTCCCGAGGTTTTACTCTCTGGAAATCACGGCCAGATTCAAAAGTGGAGGCAAGAAGAGGCCAAACGCCGTTCAGAATTAGGTCAGTAGGCTTAACACTTGGGGAATAATTGCGACACGCCGAGTGTTGGATAGGACAGCGAGCAAGTAGTTGGGCATTATCCGCCCGTAGCCAAGTGACTAAATGGTCTGGCTCTAAGTAAGAAGAGATTGGTGGTGAGAGATCAATGGCAACTGATTACGACACGCCTCGAAAAACCGATGAAGAGTTACATGAGGAATCCCTAGAAGAGTTAAAGGCGAGAAGGGCTGAAGCACAATCAGGTCAGGTTGATCTCGATGAAGAAGAGGCAGAAAATGTTGAGCTGCCAGGAGCAGATTTATCTGGTGAAGAGTTATCAGTTCGAGTAGTTCCTAAGCAAGATAATGAATTTACCTGTTCTCGATGTTTCTTAGTTCATCACATTACTCAATTAGCGCGTGGTGAGGGAGCGAAAGCAGTCTGCAAAGATTGCGCTTAAGGATTTAATCTCTCTAAAAATCGCTCTGGATGTTTAGAACTTATCAACCAAAATGGTGTCGGATCGCGCGGATCAGCAATTTCAACTTTTAAACCTTTTTTAACCCAGAAGCGCAGAGCAAGATAGGCCTGGGGATTAATGCCTGCTCCGCGATGAAATGACATATCTTCTCTGCTTAATACTTCTACCTTCTTTAAGTATTTAACTTCAATATTGGCCCGACCCGCCCTAAGGCGACCTGAAGTGAGCTCAAGGGTTAGTGATGTTGCATGATAGAAGTAGATAGTTGAGATAGTAAGAATGATTGCAGTAATGATTGTGGCCATATTTCCAAGTGAGGCCCAGATAGCTAGCAAGATTGATAGATCAAAGCAGATAACTAAGAAAGTCAGCCAGATTGGCCATCTCATTACCTCACGCATGAGATGAGAGTACTTCCTTGCTTTAGATAGCGCCTGCCTATCGACAGGGTAATCTTCACCCCATGTCACGCCAGCTAAATATTCAAGTTCCCCCAGGAGTTAAAGTCCCACCTCGCCATCCTGATGCTCCGGCAATTGGCAAGTTACTTGGCTCTCATAATCTTGATTGCTATGGCTGTGGCCCCGACCATCCTGCAGGTTTACATCTTGTTGCTTATGCAGGAGAGAGCATGAGCATCACTGCGCAATTTACAGTTACCGATTTACATCAAGGAGCTCCAGGCCTTGCTCATGGCGGACTGCTCTCATGCGCCTTTGATGAAGCTTTAGGAAAGTTAATGTGGTTAGTTCGAGAGCCGGCGGTAACTGGAAAACTTGAAACATCATTTCTCACCCCAGTTCCAGTTGGAAGCACATTATTTATAAATGCTGAAATAACCGGCCAAGAGGGTAGAAAGATCTACACCAGGGCTGAGGGCAGAATTGGTTCAGATAATGGAGTTTTAGCAGTTGAGGCTGCAGCGATATTTATCGTTGTTCCTATGGAGCACTTCATCAAGCATGCATCAGAGGAATTTAAGGGTGTATTAAAAGATCGAAGAGATCTATCAATCGATACTGAGTTTGAGATCAATCCATGAAAGTACTAATTACCCAATTAGATACAGGCCTACCTATGCCCAAATATGCAAAGCCTGGCGATGCTGGAGCTGATATCTATTCATCTATAGACATCACAATCGAGCCTGGCAAGAGAGCTCTTGTTCCAACCGGTATTGCTATCGCATTAAGTGATGGATACGCCGCCTTTGTTCATCCCCGTTCTGGCCTTGCTGTTAAATATGGCGTTGGGCTAGTAAATGCCCCAGGGACAATTGATGCTGGTTATCGTGGAGAGATTTCAGTAATAGTAATTAATCATGACCAGAGTGAGAGCTTTGAGATAAAGCGTGGCGATCGCATCGCGCAATTGGTTTTCCAGAGAGTTGAACGTGCTGAGTTTGTTGTAGTAGAAGAACTTCCTGGATCTAATCGAAGTGGCTCTGGCTTTGGTTCAAGTGGGCGCTCATGAGTGAGAGTGAAGATAAAGCAAAAATCCTTTCAGCTATGGGGGGAGTTAAAGGGCTAATAGATTCTGGGCTTCCCGCTCTGCTCTTTCTCATCGCATTTAATATCACAAAGGATGTTAGAGATTCAGCCTATGCCGCTCTAGCTCTTTCACTGCTTCTAACAATTGTTAGATTGGTAAAGCGCGAAACAATTCAGCATTCTATTGGAGGACTTATTGGAGTAGGAATATGTTTTTTAATCGCTACGCGCACTGGAAAGGCTGAAGATTTCTATCTTCCAGGGCTCTGGACCAATGCAATCTATGGAACTGCATATTTGATTTCAATACTTCTGCGTTGGCCAGTGATAGGACTCATTATCGGTCCACTCTTGGAAGAGAACTTTAGATGGCGCAAAGATCCTGCAAGAAGCAAGGTTTATATCAAGGCAACCTGGCTCTGGGTTGGAATGTTTGCCATCCGCCTTATTGTGCAATATCCACTATATGTAAGTGGAAATGTTAATTTACTAGGAAGCGCCAGATTGATTATGGGCTATCCGCTATTTATCGCTACAGCTTGGGCAACATGGTTGGTCATTAAAAGTGGCCCAAAACTAAGAGATGACCTGCGAATTAGTAAAGAGAGCTAATCCTTAATAAAGCAAGCCTTTAGTGAGACCTCAGCCTCTGCGGTAGTAACAAAAATTAGTTCATCTCCGGCAGCAAAAACATCGTGATCAGCTGGAGTTATTACATGGCCATCTCTAATGATCGCTGCAAGTGAGGCATCTTGCGGAAGTGAAATTTCTTCAACAGATTTTCCAAGGCAGGAAGAGTTATCAGGAAGAGTTAGCTCAACTAAACTCGCCTCACCAGCTTTAAGTGAGAAGAGTCTGACAATATCTCCAACAGAGACAGCTTCCTCAACAAGGGCGGCAATAATTCTTGGAGTTGAAACAGCGACATCAACGCCCCAAGAAGAATCAAATAGCCACTCATTTTTTGGATGATTTACTCTTGCAACGACTCTTGGAACTCCATACTCAGTCTTGGCAAGAAGTGATGCCACAAGATTTACCTTGTCATCTCCAGTCGCTGCAACCATAACTTGGCAGGTATCAAGCTTGGCCTTATCAAGTGAGCTGATCTCACAGGCATCTGCTAGAAGCCACTCAGCTGATGGGACGCTCTCCATTTTAAGAGACTTTGGATTCTTATCTATTAGTAATACTTGATGGCCATTTTCAATTAGCTCTCTGGCAATAGCTCGCCCTGCATTACCAGCACCTGCGATAGCAATTCTCATCTCTACTCACCACTCGGAGGAAGGGCAAGGGAGGCCTCAGTTGAGGCTAAGTTCTTATCTTCAACCATTACATGAACAACATCGCCTTCTTGCAAGACAGTGTGTTCATTGGGAATCAAGCCTTCACCAAGCCTTGTAACAAAAGCCACGCGAGCATCGGTATGTTGTTCAATTAGTGAAACTGGACGTCCATACCAATCACGATGCAGAACAATCTCAGCTAGTTGCACTTTTCCTGATGCATCTTGCCACTCAGAGCGAGATCCCTGCGGAAGCAGCCTTCTCATAATTTGATCTGTAGTCCATAGAACAGTTGCAACGGTAGGAATGCCTAGCCTTTGGTAAATCTCAGCTCTACCTGGATCATAAATTCGAGCCACAACGCTTGCTACACCATAGGTTTCTCTCGCAACTCTGGCTGCCAAAATATTTGAATTATCACCGTTTGAAACTGCGGCAAATGCATCAGCTCTTTGAATTCCTGCCTCTAATAAAGTGTCGCGATCAAAGCCCATTCCAGCCACAGTTAGCCCATTGAAATCTGCGCCAAGGCGACGAAAAGCTTCACGATCTTGGTCGATTACGGCAACGCTATGGCCCAGAGCCTGAAAATCTTTTGCCAGGGTAGAACCGACTCGGCCGCAACCCATGATTACGACATGCACAAAAGGAGAATTTACACCTTTAGGCTAGATTCCCTCTAATCCACGCGAGGGCTAGCACGAGAAATAAGTGCTTCAATGAACTTTTTAGGAAAGGTGCGCGAGTGCAAAGCGGTGATCAATTAGAAGTCGATATCACAGCTATCGCGCATGGCGGCCATTGCATAGCGCGCTACGAAGGAAGAGTTATCTTTGTAAGACATGCAATCCCTGGCGAGCGTGTGATCGTAGAGATTAGCGATGTTACAAAGAGCTTTGCTAGGGGAAACTGCATCTCAGTAATTAAAGCCTCTAAACATCGGGTGAATCCACCCTGTTCATTCGCTCGCTTTGATGGCTGTGGGGGATGCGACTTTCAACACATCGATCCTAAT
>JANQVH010000007.1:35827-73037 GCA_030730425.1 Candidatus Nanopelagicaceae bacterium | reverse complement strand
AAATCAAAGCGGGTAGATGTAGCCATTACTAGCAAAGGCCAGAGCGCAGTGGTGATAGAGGGTCGAGAGAATTTAGGGCTGATAGAGGAGCAGGTAGGTGACATTAACTTCTCCTTAAATCCAATTACCTTCTGGCAGAGTCATCGCATGGCGCCAACTGTTTTAAGTCAAGTAGTTAGAGATTATGTTCAAGCAGAGCCTGCAGATCACATCTTTGATCTCTACGGGGGAGCAGGGCTATTTAGTGCAGCCCTTTTATCTCAGCTTGGAGTTGCAGGAAGAATCACCTTAATTGAATCTGATGAGAATGCGATCATCGATGCTAGACGAAACTTTGCGCTAGAGCCAAGAGTTGAGATAGTTGAAGCAAAAGTTGAGGCAAGTTTGAAGAAATATCGAGGAGCAAATGTAGTTCTTCTAGATCCTCCTCGCGCTGGCGCGGGAGAGAGAGTCATTTCAACTATTGCCTCACTTGCTCCAAGAACGATTGTCTATGTTGCCTGTGATCCAGCCGCACTTGCCCGAGATAGCGCTTATCTAGCAGCACAGGGATATAAATTAGATCAAATAAGGGCCTTTGACCTCTTTCCAATGACTGCCCATATGGAGCTTGTGGCGCGTTTCATTATTTCTTGAGTAATTCTCTAGTAATTCGTTTTTGAGCGCTTTATGCGACAACAGTTAAGATGGGCTCATGAGCAAGAACTCCTTCGGCGCAAAGAGCTCGCTTGAAGTATCAGGCAAAAGCTATGAGATATTTGATATCACCAAACTTGCTCAAGCAAATTCACTTCCCTTTTCCTTAAAAGTATTACTGGAAAATCTTCTTCGCACTGAAGATGGTGCAAATATCACAGCCAAGCAGATAGAAGCTCTTGCTTCATGGAACCCTGAATCAATTCCTGATACTGAAATTCAATTCACTCCAGCGCGTGTGATTATGCAAGATTTCACCGGAGTTCCCTGCGTTGTTGATCTTGCCACTATGAGAGAGGCAATTGCAGAACTTGGCGGAGATCCATCCCGCGTAAATCCTTTAGCCCCTGCTGAGCTAGTTATCGATCACTCAGTTATTGCAGATAAATATGGAACCGTTAATTCCTTCAAAGAAAATGTTGATATTGAATATGAGAGAAATCAAGAGAGATATCGCTTCCTTCGTTGGGGCCAGAGCGCCTTTGATGAATTTAAAGTAGTTCCGCCTGGGACAGGAATTGTTCATCAGGTAAACATTGAATATCTTGCAAGAGTAGTAATGGTCAGAGCAGTAAATGGTGTGCAGCGGGCGTATCCAGATACCGTGGTTGGAACCGATTCACACACCACTATGGTCAATGGCCTAGGAGTTCTTGGCTGGGGAGTGGGCGGCATTGAAGCAGAGGCAGCCCTTCTTGGTCAGCCAGTTTCGATGTTAATTCCTAGAGTTTTGGGCTTTAAATTAAACGGGTCTCTAGCAGTTGGAACAACTGCAACTGATTTAGTTTTAACTATCACTGAGATGCTTAGAAAGCATGGCGTAGTTGGTAAGTTTGTTGAGTTCTACGGTCCTGGGGTAAGCGCTCTGCCTATGGCTAATCGAGCAACAATTGGAAATATGTCGCCTGAATACGGCTCAACTGTGGCGATTTTCCCAATCGATCAAGAAACTATTAAGTATCTAGAGTTAACTGGAAGAAGTGGTGAACAGTTAGAGCTAGTTGAGAAATATGCCAAGGCTCAAGGTCTATGGCATGACCCTTCAGCAGAGCCAAGATACTCAGAGCGATTAGAGCTTGATCTATCAAGTGTTGTGCCATCAATTGCAGGGCCAAAGAGACCCCAAGATCGAGTCTCTCTTAGTGATGCCAAGAGCTCCTTTGCCGAAATTCTCCCCTCATATCTCTCAAGTGATACTGCTACTAAGCCAATAGCAATTGAAGTAAATTCAAGAAAAGGATCTATTACCAATGGCTCAGTAGTAATTGCATCGATTACTTCTTGCACTAATACTTCAAATCCTTCAGTGATGATTGGGGCAGGACTTCTTGCTAAGAAAGCTGTTCAAAAAGGTTTGATGAGTAAGCCTTGGGTCAAGACCACTCTTGCGCCAGGTTCAAAGGTGGTTACCAACTACTATGAAAAATCAGGACTAACTCCATATCTGGAAAAACTTGGATTTAACCTTGTGGGCTATGGATGTGTTACCTGTATTGGAAACTCTGGCCCATTGCCTCTAGAGGTTAGCAAAGCAGTAAATGACAATGATCTTGCAGTGGCAGCGGTGCTCTCTGGAAATAGAAATTTTGAAGGTCGTATTAGCCCTGATGTGAAAATGAACTACCTAGCATCGCCTCCGCTAGTTGTTGCTTATTCAATTGCTGGAAGTATGGATCATGACTTTGATAAAGATCCTCTAGGGCAAGATAGCTCTGGAAATGATGTATTCCTTAAGGATATCTGGCCAAGTATGCAAGAGATTCAAGGTGTAATTGATTCAGTGGTTACCTCAGATATGTTTAAGAAAGATTATTCAAGTGTCTTTGCTGGAGATCATCGCTGGACCTCACTTGCAACTCCTGAAGGAAAGACTTTTGAATGGGATCCAAAATCTACCTATGTCAGAAAACCTCCTTACTTTGAATCTATGCCTAGAAATCCTCTACCAGTTACTGATATTTCAGGGGCAAGAGTTCTGGCAAAGCTTGGTGATTCGGTAACTACCGATCACATATCACCAGCAGGGTCAATTAAAGTTGATTCTCCAGCAGGAAAATACTTGGCAGAAAATGGCGTAGAAAAATCTGACTTTAATTCCTATGGTTCGCGACGTGGTAATCATGAAGTAATGATTAGGGGAACTTTTGCAAATATTCGCTTAAAGAATCTCTTGCTCGATGGAGTAGAAGGTGGCTTTACTAGAAACTTTATTGATGGTGGTAAGCAGAGCACCATCTATGATGCATCAATGGCATATCAAGATGCCAATATTGCTTTAGTGATTCTGGCAGGAAAAGAATATGGCTCTGGCTCTTCTAGGGATTGGGCTGCAAAAGGAACTGCGCTTCTTGGAGTAAAAGCAGTCATTGCTGAATCTTTTGAGAGAATTCATCGATCTAATTTAATTGGAATGGGAGTTCTTCCTCTGCAATTCCTTGATGGTCAAGATGCTAATTCATTGGGGCTAAGCGGCGAAGAAGTATTTTCAATAACTGGCGTTACTGCTTTAAACGAAGGTCGCATTCCCGAGACTGTGACAGTGACGGCAGGGGATAAGAGCTTTGAAGCAAAGGTTCGTATCGATACCCCAGGTGAGGCTGATTACTATCGCCACGGGGGAATCATGCAGTACGTCTTGCGCTCTCTTCTTTCCTAGTTCACCGATAGAATCTAGACATGAAACACCTAAGCCGGATTAAATCTCCTGGCGATTTGGCGCGCTTTAGCCAAGAGGAGCTAACGGAGCTAGCTGCAGAGATCAGATCCTTTCTGATTGAAAAAGTTTCAAAGTCGGGCGGACACCTAGGGCCTAATCTTGGAATTGTGGAGTTAAGTATCGCTCTTCATCGCGTATTTGAATCTCCCCAAGATGTCATGGTTTATGACACAGGCCATCAAAGTTATGTCCATAAGATATTAACCGGTAGAGCTGCAGGATTTGAAAAGCTTCGTCAGCGCGGAGGAATCGCTGGATATCCAAGTAGAGCAGAGAGTGAACATGATGTAATAGAAAACTCTCACGCCTCAACTGCTCTCTCTTGGGCTGATGGAATCGCTCGCGGCTTTGCTCTGCAGAATCAGAGCGATAGAACAGTTGTAGCGGTAGTTGGAGATGGAGCTCTAACAGGGGGAATGTCTTGGGAGGCGCTAAACAATATTGCCGCTTCAGATGATCTAAAACTTGTGATTGTTGTTAACGATAATGAACGCTCTTACTCACCAACTATTGGCGGGGTAGCTACCTATCTTTCAACGCTTCGCGCTACTAAAGGATATGAGAAATTCCTTGATTGGGGAAAGCAAGTATTAGAAAAGACTCCGGTTGTGGGAAATCCGATCTATGAAACTCTTCATGGAATGAAGAAGGGCATTAAAGATATTGTCGCCCCTCAGGGAATGTTTGAAGATCTAGGACTTAAGTATTTAGGACCGGTAGATGGCCATGACATTCCTGCACTTGAGCGAGCTCTAATTCAAGCAAAGAAATTCTCAGGACCGGTATTAGTCCATGCCATCACTGAAAAGGGACGGGGACATGCTCCAGCGCTCAATGATGAGGCAGAGAAGTTTCATGCAGTTGGAGTCCTTGATCCTGAAACAGGGGAGCCGCTTTCAAATAATGGCGCTACCTGGACGAGAGTATTTTCTGAAGCGTTAGTTGAGATTGGGCGAGAGCGAAAAGATGTCGTGGCAATTACTGCTGCAATGCTTGGTCCAACAGGACTTGATAGATTCCAAGCAGAATTTCCGGAGCGAACATTTGATGTTGGAATCGCAGAGCAGCATGCAGTCACATCAGCTGCAGGCATGGCCTTTACTGGCCTTCATCCAGTAGTTGCGGTCTATTCAACATTTCTAAACCGCGCATTTGATCAATTGCTATTAGATGTTGGTTTACATAAAGCTGGAGTTACTTTTGTTTTGGATAGGGCAGGAATAACAGGAGATGATGGACCATCTCACCATGGAATCTGGGATCTAGCACTTACTGGAATTATTCCTAATGCATTTGTTGCAGCGCCCCGCGATGCGGCAAGGTTGAAAGAGTCGCTGGCAGAGGCTGTTGCAATCTCTGATGCCCCTTCAATTATTCGCTTTCCAAAGGGAGCAATTGGAAAAGATCTGCCAGCATTTGAAAGACGTGGCGGGCTAGATGTTCTCTATCGCGGTGAGAGCTCAGATATTCTCGTTGTAAGCATTGGCGCTATGGCGCCTCTTGCAATTGATGCAGCAGCTCAAGCGTTTCGTGAGGGCGTTGGAGTAACTGTCATCGATCCACTCTGGGTCAAGCCTCTTCCAGCAGATTCACTTCTTGCAATGGCTCCAAGGTTTAGACGAGTGGTGGTGCTAGAAGATGGAATCAAGCATGGCGGAATTGCTAGCACCTTATCTGAGCTATTTCGTGAAAACGGTTTAGATATGCCAATTCATTCAATTGGAGTGCCATTGGAATTTATCCAACATTCAAAGCGCGCCGAGATTCTGCAAGATATCGGAATCACTTCACAGAGCATCAGCCGTCAATTAGTTGGCTGGGCTTCGTTAAATGTTAAGCAGGAAGGGATGCAACTTGCGGCGGATGAAAACGCTGACCGCAAACCGCTTCACTAATTCCTTCTCTATCTAGATAAGGCAATATCCCGCCCAAGTGCATTGGCCATCCAGCCCCTAACAACATACAGAGATCAATTTCTGATGCCGTTGCAACAACTCCTTCATCCAGCATCATTCTTGCCTCTTGAGCAAGTGCTGAAAGAGCTCTGGTGCGAACTTGCTCTGCAGTTGAAGGTTTATCTCCCTTTTCAATTAGGGCAAGGGCTTCAGGGTTAACGATAAAAGCGCCCTTTTCATCTTTGATATAGAAAGTTTTAACACCTGTCTCCACCATTCGAGAAACAGTAGGGGAGATGCGATAGCGCGGACCTAGGTTGGCATTTAAAGTCTTAGAGACATGAAGTGCTACACCTGGGCCGACTAGGCCAAAGAGTTCAAATGGCGACATTGGAAATCCAAGAGGACGCAGAGCGTTATCGGCCACATCTGTCGGAGTTCCTTCATCAACAGCATCTGTTACTTCGCCCATAAATCGTGTCAGCAGGCGATTTACGACAAATCCTGGCGCATCTTTACAGATAATCATTATTTTCTTTAGCTCTTTGCCAACGCTGATTGCAGTTGCAGTGGTGGCATCATCAGTTTTTGAAGTTCTTGCAACCTCCAAAAGTGGCATGATGGCAACTGGATTAAAGAAGTGGAATCCAACAACTCGCTCTGGGTTCTTAAGGCCTTCGCCCATTTTTTCAACTGATAGTGATGAAGTATTAGTAGCAAGAACACACTCAGGAGAGATTATTGCTTCCAGATCCTTAAATAACTTCTGCTTTATCGAGAGCTCTTCAAAGACTGCTTCAATAATGAAATCACATCCAGCAAAAGCTGATTGACTTACAGATCCTGAGATTAGAGACGATAATCTCGTTGCCGCCTCTGGGTTTAGACGCTTTTTCTCTACTAACTTAGTAATTTCATTTCTAACCCAAGCAACACCTTTATCGACTCGCTCTTGGTCAAGATCGGTCATAACTACTGGAACTTTTAGATTTCTAATTATTAGAAGCGCTAACTGTGAGGCCATTAAGCCTGCTCCAACAACTCCAGCCTTTGTGACCTTTCTAGCAAGAGCTGCCTTTGGGGCTCCCTCTACTTTTTTGCGCTTCTTTTGAATCAGATTAAATGCATATAGAGATGCCCTTAAAGGATTGCCCATAACTAGGTTTGCCAAGATCTCATCTTCAGCATCAAAGCCTTGATCTAGGGTGTTGCTCCTAGCAGCAGAGATGAGTTCTAAGGCGCGTCTTGGGGCCTCAATATCTGCGCCGCCATATTTTTTGGCAATTGCAGCCTTGCCAGTTTCTAAAGCTTTATCCCAATTGGGATCTGTTGAATAATCTTTCCGCTCTATCTTCTCGCTTCCTGAAATTATTCTGGCAGCAAAGGCGATTGATTTTTCGAGAAAATCAGCAGGTTCAAACACTGCATCAACAACTCCAAGACCCTGTGCCTCTTTAGCCTTCATCATCGTATTGTTATTTAAGGCATTCAAAATAATAACTTGGACAGCTCTCTCTGGCCCAATCAACTTAGGAAGGATTGTTGCTCCACCCCAGCCAGGTACTAAGCCAAGGAAGCACTCAGGTAGAGCGGTAAGAGCAGTCGATGCCATAGTTCGATAATTGCAATGCAGGCCAACTTCAAGGCCGCCACCTAGAGCAAGTCCATTGATAAATGCAAAGGTTACCTTCTTGCTTCTTCCAAGTCTTTTAAAGATGTCATGTCCCAATTTTCCAAAAGCTAGTGATTGCTCTCTCTTGGCAACATATGAGATGCCAGAAAGATCTGCTCCAGCTGCAAAGATAAAGGGTTTTCCAATAATTGCTATCGCTACCGCATCACTACTTTCAGCTGCGGTAATTGCATCATTTAGTGAGTTTAGAGATTGGATTCCAAAAGTATTTGGCCTGGTGTGATCGTGGCCATTATCTAGAGTTATAAGGGCAAGAGAGCCAGATGCACCAAAAGCCGATAGATCAACTTGGCGCATTAGGGCGTTAGTTACTACCTCATCGGGGGGAGTTGTTATCTCTGACATACTCGCTTATGCTCCCTTTTTATAATTTGGGTTCTCCCAGATGATGGTTCCACCCATTCCAAGTCCAATACACATAGTGGTAATTCCATATCTCACTTCTGGGTGATCTTTAAAGCCCTCAGCAAGGTTGAGAATTAAACGAATTCCAGATGAGGCAAGTGGATGGCCAACAGCAATTGCTCCACCATAGAGATTAACTCTTGGATCATCATCGCCAATTCCAAAGTAGTCAAGGAATGAGAGAACCTGGATTGAGAATGCTTCATTTATCTCAAATAAACCAATATCTTCAATCTTTAAGCCTGCCTTATCAAGAGCCTTAAGCGTTGATGGCACAGGTCCATATCCCATAATCTCAGGCTCAACTCCTGCAAATGCAAATGTAATCATTCTGGCCTTTGGTGATAGTCCCAGCTCTTTAGCTTTACTCTCGCTCGCAAGAAGCGCTGCTGTTGCTCCATCATTTAGCCCTGCAGCATTACCAGGAGTAACTCTGCCCTGAGGACGAAATGGAGTCTTTAGCGCAGCAAGTGCTTCAAGTGTTGTTCCAGGTCTTGGTGGTTCATCAACTGTTGCAACCCCCCAACCTTGCTCAGCGTTTCTAACTGCAACTGGAATTAAATTAGGTTGAATCTTTCCGCTCTTATATGCAGCTGCAGTTTTTTCTTGAGAGCGAAGAGCGTATTTATCTGCGCGCTCTTTAGTTAAGTGTGGAAATTTATCGTGGAGACGCTCTGCAGTATTTCCCATCGAGAGAGCATCGGTATCAACTAATCTCTCTGCTAAATATCTAGGATTGGGATCCATCCCATCGCCCATTGGGTGATTGCCCATATGTTCAACACCGCCAGCGATTGCAAGATCGTATGCGCCCATCGCAATAGATCCAGCAAGGGTAGTTACTGAAGTTAGAGCGCCTGCGCACCAACGATCAATTGAATATCCTGGAACAGTATTTGGAATTCCTGCAAGAAGTGATGCGCTTCTACCAATGTTCATTCCTTGATCGCCATATTGAGTAGCAGCAGCAATTGCTACATCATCAATTTCAGATGGCTTAACCGATGGATTTCGCTCAAGAAGGCCGCGAATAGTTCGAACAATAATGTCATCGGCGCGGGTGCCGGCATATAAACTTCCAGCTTTTCCAAAAGGAGAGCGAACAGCATCAAGGAGAACTACATTTGTTGAGGTGGTTGCAGTATTCATGCCGCTAGGTTACTGGTCAGTAGCCTTTTCTGGCACCCATCTAATCGGCCCTTTATGGCTAACAAAGATATTTGAGCCAACTTCAAGGCCCCTGGTATCGGTGACCCTGGCCCTTACTATCTGAGCAAGGCCGGCAAAGTTCAGCTCGACTAGGGCGTCATGGCCGTAGTAATTGATTTTGCTGATCTTGGCCGAAACTCTTCTCTCACCAGGCTCTAGGTTTAGCGCTATCTCCTCAGGGCGAACCAAGATCTGGCCAGATTCATATCCAGCTCTCTGCCCTATCTGCTCAACTGGGCTGTTAAGAGGGGAGAGGTATTGATTACCTTCAATTTTATTTGCAGGAAGAGTGAGAATATCTCCAGTGCTCTCAGCTGCTGCAGCAGAGATTGGTTTTAGATAAACCTCAGATGGGCTTCCTGATTGAACCACCTGACCATCTCGCATCAAAGCGATGATATCTGCTGAGACTAAAGCATCTTCGCGATCATGGGTGACCATGATGGAGGTAGTTTTACTAGATTTCAAAAGTGCAACTACCTCTTGGCTAATTTCAGATCTTAAAGTTTGATCAAGTGCGGCAAAGGGCTCATCCAGCAGAATCATTGCTGGCTTCATAGCAAGTGCGCGAGCAAGAGCGATTCTAGTTTGCTGTCCACCGCTTAATTCTTGCGGAAGTCTCTTCTGATAATTTGGCATTCCAACTAAATCCAGTAGCTCCTCTACTAACTCATCTCTATCTTTTTTGGAAGTTTTCTTCACTAAAGAAAAAGAGACATTCTCTTCTACCGAGAGGTGAGGAAAGAGACCGCCTTCTTGCGGGACATAACCAATGTTTCGCTTATGGGGCGGAAGTACTAGAGATGAGACGCTAACTAATTGCTTACCAAATCTAATTGCCCCACCCTTTGGTGTGATTAGGCCTGCGATACTTCTAAGCAGAGTAGTTTTGCCGCAACCTGATGGACCTAATATCGCTGCAAATGATCCAGAGGAGATAGATAAATCAAGGTTTTTTAGGATTATTCGATTGCCCAACTCGACTGTTAAATCTCTAATCTCTAGCGAGCTCATATCTGATCACCTCCGATTCCATCGCCCTTATCTGGCCGGTTAATTAAGAAAGTTGGAATTGCTGCAATTAGGACTAAGAGTAAAGCGTAGGGAGCAGCTTCGTTAAATCGAAATATCGAGCTATAGCTCCACATCTGTGTGGCAAGAGTTTCAAAGCCAATTGGTTTCAGCATTAACGTGGCGGGAAGCTCCTTCATTGCAGCCAGCAATACCAATAAAGTTCCGCTTAATAGCCCTGGAGTGGCAAGGGGAATTACAACTCTTCTAAATGTTGCTGATTTTGGAAGGCCCAAGGTTGCCGATATCTCAATTAAATTCTTTGGAACTCGATCAACGCTACTTCGCACCGAACCTACTGCTTTAGCCATAAAGAGCAGGGCATAGGCAAATGAGAGAAGTAGCAGGCTCTGATAGAGCCAACCAATTGATGATCCAAATGAAACTAGAGCAAGGCCCATAACAATTCCTGGCAGAGCGTGAACAATTAATATCGCCTTATCGCTAACTCTGCCAAGCCTAGATCCTTGAGCGGAGAGCACTCCGACAGGAAGAGCGAGAGCAAGTGCAATCAGCGCGCCAAGGCAGGCAGCGATTAGAGTTGATATCGATGCTTTAAATAAAAGGGAGTAGTTAATACTTGTCGAGTTTGCAAGAAAAATAGAGAGAAGTTGAAAGAGTGGTATCACAAGGCCAAGTGCAAGATATGAACCGATACCAAAGAGCGCTATCAACTTAACCTTGAATTTATCATTGGTTTTAGCTCGCTTGATGATTCGATTCGATGATTTGATGATATGCAACCTCTGCCGGCTTCGCTCCTCAAGCCTTATAACTAGCGCAGAGATTGCCACCAAGATCAATGCCAAGATAGATGCACTTGAGCGATCAAAAGAGCCTCGATAAATATTTTCAATTGCTCTAGTTAGAGTATCAACTCCTAAAAGCGAGATGGCCCCAAAATCGCTTAAAACATAGAGCGCCGAAAGCAGAGAGCCTGCGGCAACTGAATTCTTTATCTGTGGCCAAGTAACTCTTACAAATATCTGTAAACCATTTAAGCCAAGAGTTTGAGCAACTTCATAGGTAGACCAATCGCTACGGCGAAGAGCTGCCAGAGTTGTCAGGGTTATAAAGGGAGTAGTTGCAAGAACTAGAACAAAGAGAGCGGCCCAGAGCCCTTTAAAGCCAGGAATTAGAGAGATCCAGCTATAGGTAAATACATAGCTAGGAATTGCCACTGGCAAGATAACGAGTGCTTGAAGCGTCGATTTAAAGGGAAGATCAATATTAAATAGCGTCCAAGCCAGAGCAATGCCAATGAGAGTTGATAGCGCGGTAACTGCGATGGTTAAACCTAAGGTTGTTGCCAAGATTTCTAGAGTTTTACTCCTAAATAAAATCAGCGAGATCTCTGATACTTCAGCATCTATCGCTCGCCTAAAAAGATAGAAGAGAGGCAGGCTGGCAGTAAGAAATGCGATTAAAGATGCTGCAATTAAGGTGATACTTGGTCGAGATTGCCTCTTGGCCCATGAATCTTGGCCCAAAGTTGGCTCCTGTAATTGGATAGAAATTAGATCAACCCCACTTTGATTAGTAGGGCTTGGGTCTTAGATAAATTAGCAAGAAGTGATAGATCAACCCTTGGCGATGGAATCTGACTTAAAGGTGGAAGTCCCAAAGGGTTAGCATCCTTGAGGACTAGAGAGTATTCATAGGTTTTCTCAATAAATTCCCTCTGAACTTCATCGCTAAGAAGATAAGTTAAGAGATCAAGGGATACTTGCACGTTGGTAGAAGTTTTAAGAATGCCAGCTCCAGCAACATTAATCATATTTCCAGTATCACCAGGAGCAAAGAACCCATTGGCAACTGCAATTTCGCGCCCTAAGGCCTTAGAGACCTCCCATAGGTAATAGTGATTTACTAAACCAAGATCAATCTCGCCGGCATCAATTGCCGCAACAATTTGAGAGTTCTTCTCATAGAGCTTTACATCATTAGCTTTTAGTCGCTCTAGCCAATTAACTGCCGCTGCCTCACCTCTTGATTGGATCAACGCGGTGATAAATGCTTGAAAAGATGAATTTGTTGGAGCAATTCCAATCTTGGCTCGATAGATAGGCAGAGTTAATTGATCGATACTGCTGGGAAGAGTTTTTACTCGCTCTGGCGAGTAGGCAAAGACGCGAGCTCTACCAGTAATTCCTACCCAATCTGATCTACTAGATCGATATTTATCTTCAACGCGATCAAGAATTCTCTTATCGAGTGGAGCCAATAGACCAGCTTCACTAATTGCGCCTAGAGCTCCAGCATCTTGTGAGATAAAAATGTCTGCAGGTGAGTTAACGCCTTCTTCAAGAAGTTGGGCAGCAAGGGCAGCTGAATCGCCGTAACGAACATCTAATTTGACTCCGGTAAGAGCGGTGAACTGATTTAGAAATGGGGAGATAAAGCTTTCGCTCCGGCCTGAGTAGATAACCAAGCCCTCGCTCTTTTGAGATGCGCAGCCGGTAAGAAGGCTCGCGCCAAGGCTTAGGGCAAGTGCGAGAGTGGTAAATCGGAGTCTTTTAAGAGCCACATAGAGAGGTTATCTTGCATTGGGGTATTTAAGCAACATTTATGTTGCGTAATTCACCTCTACTCCTCGGGCTCAATTTCTGCCTCAGCAGGGGGCAAGGCTAGAGGCTCACTTTCAGAGAGGCTCTCAGCAATGGCGTTGGCGCACTTTTCTATCTGCCACTCTCTTGCCCCATTAAGTCTTAACTGTGTTTCAACTCTTGATAGTAGAGCCGGGCTCATTTTATGGAGCTGCTCGTTTGCTTGATCAAAGCAGATCTTTCTTACCAACTCAGGGCCGATGAGATTTTCTAAGGGGATATTTAGCTCGACTGCTATTTCATTTAACTTGGCTTTGGCATGGCTTAAGTGAGCATAGGCGATAGGAAACTTTACCTTCCAGATCTTTACTGGCGGAAGAGAATCACTCTTGCTTCGAAGTTCTGGCCACCTCTCTTGCTCTAGAGATTGAGCTGCAAGAAATGTCTCTAGCCAGGTGTCGATGTAGCTCTTTTGAATCTCATTTCTAATTCGTTGCCTCGCTTCACCAAGTTTCATAAATTCATCTCTACTTTTCACATTAGATTTAGCAAGAGCAATTATTACCGCATCTGATAAGAGCCTTCCAGGGGCAAGATCAATTGAAAATGCAATCTCATCACGTACCTGCCAGAGCTGCCTAATAATGGCTAATTGATATCGAGATTTAATCTCATGCATACCAGAGGTTCTTCTCCAAGGCTCTTTTCTCTTTTGAGGGGGAGGGCTAGTTAATATCGCTGCAAAATCTTGCATCGCCCATTTTAATTTTCCTTGCGCTTCAAGAAGCTCTTTCACCTTATCTCTAAGATCTATCAATAGCGCCACATCAAGAGCTGCATAATCAAGCCACTCCTGCTTTAGTGGGCGGATAGACCAGTCAACTGCAGAGTGCTCTTTAGCAAGTGAGATCTGCAGGAGACTTTCAACTAAATGGCCAAGGCCAACTCTTGGACACCCCGCAATTCTTGCCCCTAACTCAGTATCAAATAGCTCTTTTGGATCTATGCCCCAATCACGAAGACAGGGCAGATCTTGGGTGCTGGCATGGATGATTACCTCTTCGCCTCTAATGACTTCATTTAATTGGCCAATTAAAGGGCTTTCGATAAATTCAATCGGATCAATTAGATGCAGGCCGCCGCCTCTTCGATAAATCTGTATTAGATAGGCCCTTGGGCTATAGCGAAATCCTGACGCCCGCTCCGCATCAACAGCGATTGGACCGTGCCCTGATTTAAGCTCGCGTATCGCTTCTGCAAATCTATCTTCAGTGGTTATTAGCTCTGGAGTTCCTTGTTCAGGAACCTTTAGGGCGCGAAGATTTGTCTCTTGCTCACTCACAGTTAATTAACGCTTTTGCGGAAGCGAGGCCACACCCTCAGCAAGAGGAGCAAGACCTGCAGCGCTTGCCATTAGCTCTAGCCAAGCATGGACATGGCTCATCAACTCTTTGGGATTATCAGCAGTCCATGAGGCTCGAATCTCTATCTCAGATGATTCATCATGTGATGAGAGTTCGCCAAAGGAGGCGCTTGCAACTCTAGTAACCGTTCCACTGGGCTGGCTATAACTTGCACCGCTATTTTTTAGCGCATCAATAAACCAAGACCAACCAACATCAGGCAACATGGGATCTGATTGAATCTCAATATCCAGTGCTGATCTAACAAAGGTCACGCAGCGGAAAGTGCCATCCCAAGATTCTTGTCCCTCTGGATCATGGAGGAGAACGAATCTGCCAGTTGCGATGTCATCTTCGCTATCAAGATCAAGTGCTAGATCGGCGGTGATAGCAAATGCATAGGGGGCAAGTTTTTGTGGCGCCGGAATTTCAGAGATGGAGATTTCAGGGCGGGCCTTAATAGCTTTTATATCTTCTATAAAAGTATCGAACTCTCGATTCGCCTCTTTCATAAGGATAAGGGTAGGCAAGAGTTAATTGAGTCAGGGGGAGGCGCGAGGGCCTATGAGGCGATAACCTTGATTGATGGGCTCATTACTTGCGCTAGCTTCCAGTCTGCTCTGGGGAACTGCAGATTACTTAGCTGGAAACCTCTCGAAGCGCTTTAAAGCTATCGCCGTCACAGCAATTTCACAGATATTTGGACTTATCTTTGGCCTCTTAGTAATTCTCTTCTTTGCAGATTTTATAAGACCTAATCTTTCGATGAGTGGCTATTTCATTCCGGGAGTTATTGCTGGCATCGCTGGATTTATTGGCCTGATTGCTTTTTATACTGGTCTTGCTACAGGTCGTATGGGGGTTGTTTCACCAATTAGCTCGCTCTCAGTTCTAATTCCATTGTTTTTCGCCCTTGCAAGAGGTGAGCGACCTACCTCTCTTGAGTTGATAGGAATATCAATTGCCATTACTGGAGCATTTATGGCAAGCGGACCTGAGATAAGAAATGGTCTGCCAATTAAGCCTCTCTTATTGGCAGTGGTTGCTGCCATCGGTTTTGGAACTGCCTTAACATTTATTGCAATTGGATCTGAGACTGACTCTCTCCACACTATGACCTCGATGCGAGTTGCTTCAGTATCAATCTGCATCTTACTAGCTATTAGATATCGAAGCCTTGGCGGCATTCCTAGGCGAGAATTTCCACTATTAATATTTATTGGCGTTGCAGATTTTCTAGCTAACTTTCTTCTTGGGGTAGCAACCACCAAAGGCTTAGTCTCTATCGCTATGGTTCTAGGTTCACTATTTCCGATTGTGACTATTCTCTTGGCATATAAGTTTCTAAATGAGAGATTGGCTAAAGTTCAGTATCTAGGAATTGCCTTTGCACTTGGTGGAGTACTTTTAATCGCTGCTTTCTAACTTAACTCTCCAGCTCTCAAAGCTAGCGCCATCAATAATCTCTATAGATTGCCTCTCGTAGTTCTTAAGTAATTGGCTCTCATCAAAGAAGTGGCCATCACCATCTTGATTAACTCTGGTGATATAGAGAAGATCGATAAGGCTCTGGGTAATTAAGCTTGAGATGAAATTAACCCCGCCCTCTATCAATACTGGGCTGCCCTGCTCTAAAAGAGCGCGTTTAATTAGCCAGGCTGGCTCTTGATTAAAGATAAATTGGCTACCGCTTCCACCCTCGCTAAGTGTGCGAGATGAGATGTAGAGCGGAAGGCTTAATTTAGAGTAGGGCTCATTTCTATAACTCTGGCCACCAATTAATATCGCCTTAGCTAGCGTGCGAATCTGGTGGAATCTAATTCGATCACTTTCTGGGCTTAAGGCCCTTGAGCTACCGCCAAGGCTGGTCGCCAGATTCTTTGCAAGGAGGATATTTGCCATAGTTTTAACCTCAGGAACCTGTTTCATAAGTATCACGCTACCGCCCAAGTGATGATGTCAGTGCCGCTCTCTATCGTTGCCTTCATGATTATTGATTGCGATAGTTGCATCATGCGAGATATCGCATGTAAAGATTGCGTAGTTTCCGTCCTAATCTCCGCCCCTAATAATGAGAGCCATGAGCCCTCAGAGCTTGGTCTTGAGGAGGCGCGAGTAATTGATCTTCTCTCCTCGCGGGGAATGATTCCCCCTCTTCGCTACGCTCAAAACGAGGGAGAAAGTGATAATTCACAGGCAAATCAAGCCCTTTCAGGTTGAGTTAGCCTCACTTTCGCAGTTAGCCTAACGCGATGAAATTGGCTTTCAGGTGGCTAACGCCTTTCTTGGCTCTAGTTTTAGCTATCACCCTTCTTCCAGCATCAAGTGCTGCCCCGAGCGCTGACCTAGTGGCAGTCAGGGCAGAGGTTGAACGCCTTCAAGAAGATGCCGCTGAAGCCGGGGAGAATGCCCAAGCTGCCAAGATTCAATTAGCCAGGCTTAAATCCCAATTGGAGTCAGTACGCCAAGAGGCAGATGTTCAAAAGGCTAGCGTCGAATCGGTCGAGAAATCACTTTCCGCAATTGCGGTGGCTAGATATAAATCAACAGGGCTAGGTGAAGGTTTAGAGCTGCTCTTCTCCTCAGATCCATCCCTTTATCTCTCAGCTGCTGGCTCGCTAGAGGATGTAACTAGGAAGCAATCCTTAGAGCTTCGAAAATATGCCACCGCTAAACAGCGCCTCGATGCCACGACACTTACAGTCAGCGACAAAGTTAGATTGGTTCAAGCAGCAGAGGCGCGTTATCGCGCTCAAGCGGCTCAAGTTGAAGCCAAACTTGCTCAAGCAGAGAAATTATTATCAAAACTAGTGAAAGCAGATCGAGAGAAAATTCTAAAACTGCAGGCGATGGATGCCGCAGAGCGACAGAGATACTCAAAAGAGCAGGCAAAACTTGCCAATGCAGTATCAGGAAGAGCTGGAACTGCGCTTCGTTATGCCGTTAAACAGATTGGCGATAACTATGTCTGGGGAGCAGCAGGTCCAATTCGTTGGGATTGCTCAGGGCTGACTATGCGCTCCTTCCAACAATCTGGGGTCAGATTGCCACACTCCTCTCGGGCGCAATTTGGCTATGGAAGATCGATTTCAAGAAATAATCTCCAAGCAGGTGACCTAGTCTTTTTCGGCACTCCCATATCTCACGTTGGAATCTATATTGGCAAGAACAAGATGGTCCATGCGCCAAGGCCTGGAGCTAAAGTGCAGATCGCAGAATTTGGAAACTACTTTGGTCGGAAAAAGTATGTAGGAGCGCGTCGACTCTAGAGTTGATCAGTAGAATTTAATAATGCCTTCAATATTGCTTGTGACCAATGATTTTGGCCCGCGCGCAGGAGGAATTGAAACTTTCATTATTGGCCTTCTTGAAAGAATCCCAAAAGGTGAAGTTATTGTCTATGCCTCAAGTCAGAGCGATAGCGAGAGCTTTGATAAGAAATGGCTAGATAACTTTGGCGTTAGGGTAATTCGAGATGCTTCCAAGATATTGCTGCCAACTCCTCGGGTAGTGAGAGCAGTTAGAAAAGTTATAAAGCAGGGCGAAGTCGAGAAGATTTGGTTTGGCGCTGCTGCTCCACTTGCAATCTCTGCAAGGTTTTTAAGAGTCGGTAGTGTTAAGAAAATTGTTGCCCTAAGCCATGGCCATGAGGTCTGGTGGTCCAAGGTATTTCCCTTTAATTTGGCGATGAAGGAGATTGCAAGAAGCGTTGATGTCCTTACCTTTTTAGGCGATTACACCGGATCAGTTATCGGGAAGCACTTTAAAGAAAGAGCAAAGTTGGTGAAAATCGCACCTGGAATAGATATCAATCACTTCAAGCCAGAGCGAGATTTATCAAAGATTAATGAGGTCAGATCTGAATTAAAGATTGGCTCAGAGCCCTTAATTTTATCGGTGGGAAGATTAGTTCATAGAAAAGGTCAAGATAAGTTAATTACCGCGATGCCTAAAATTTTAGCTAGGCGACCTGATGCTAAATTATTATTTATTGGCCAAGGTCCCCGAAAGGCCAAACTTGATTCGCTAATTGCTAAATATGGCATAAAAGACTCAGTGATATTTCTTGGAAGCATCGCCTATGCAGATCTTCCAAAGTATCTAAACGCAGCAGATCTCTTTGTAATGCCATCAAGATCTCGTCTAATGGGCCTTGAAGTCGAAGGTCTTGGAATTGTTTATTTGGAGGCAAGTGCCTGCGCCCTGCCAGTTATTGCTGGAAGCTCTGGGGGAGCCCCAGATGCACTCCTTGATGGCAGAACTGGTTATGTTGTAGATGGCTTAGATATCGATCAGATTGCCAATCGAGTTCTATCTTTGATTGATAACCCGAAGCAAGCAGAAGAGATGGGCAAGGCAGGTAGATCTTGGGTTGAGAGCAATTGGAGTTGGGATATCTGGTCTGCTGCTTTTAATGAGCTATTAGAAATTTCAGGGAAGTAAGCCAATTTTTCTAGCTGCATTAATACATTGAACGCGATTTTTTGCGCCAAACTTCTTATAAATTGATGCAAGGTGAGTCTTTACAGTTGACTCTGTAACAAATAATTGAGCCGCTATCTCAAGAACGGTATCACCGGTTGGGAGCTTCTCCAGGATCTCTAGCTCTCTTGGAGTCAGTCCTACATCACGATTCTTGGCATCAATTGCTTGAGTCAACTTTCTTGCGGTAAAACTTAGAGGCTTAACCGAACTTGCCTTGATAGCACTTAGAAGTTCACTACTTGGCGATGCTTTATCAATATGAGAGCTAGCGCCAGATTGCATTGATGCCAGAACATGCTCTGGCATATTAGACATAGTTAAGACCACTATTCCAATACGCTGAGAGAGCGATCTTGCCCAAGCGACCACCTCAAGGCCATTGCCATCTGGCAGGTTTAAATCAACAACAATTACATCTGGATTTAAATGCGATATCTGCGCAAAGGCCTCTCTCTTAGAGCCTGCTTCACCAATAAGGCAGATCTGTTGATCGCGGGCAATCAATCGGCGCAGACCCTCTCTAACCATTGTGTGATCATCAATTACCAATACTTTAAGCATTATCGCTCCCAGAAATATTAATCTGGAATTTAAAGCTACTGCCGCTGCTAGTTGAGAAGCTGGAGTAAGAAGAAGAAATTTGGGTAAGAAGCTCATCGATACTTGCTAGCCCAAATCGAAAGTCTTTGGGTTTAACCCCGCCAATTCCATTATCACCAATATCAAACTCAATACTCTCTTCCATCTGTTTAAAGCTTAGATAGAAGTGAGTTGCCTTTGAGTGGCGAGCAGTATTTCTTGCTAGCTCTAAAATCACCTGACTTAGGCCCTCTTCAACGACTTGATTAAATTCTGGATAGGTAAAGTCGGCCTCAAGATTTATCTCACCTAATATCTCAACTACTTGCCTCATTAGTTGCTCTCTTGAGGTTAGGCGTAATCGGTAGATCTGATCGCGGAAAGATTTGGTAGTTTCACTTAAAGCAAAACGAATCTTGCGCAGCGCTATTCGATGCTTCTTATCTAAATCTGCCTCACCAATAATTTCATCGAGCTTGTAGCCAATTACCGCTAGATCTTGGGCCAAGGTCTCATGGAGGCGACGAGCCAAATCTAGACGAAGTGTGCTCTCTTGGGTGCCTGGTTTAGCTTTAGCCAAAGAGTTCGGCGATCTCGGCCGCGAACTCTTTATGGACAACATGGCGCTTAACTGACAACTTGGCAGTCAAATGACCTCCGGCGATGGTGAAATCAACCGGCAAGATTGTGAACTTACGAATTGACTCAGCACGGCTCACTGCCTTGTTAGCTTCATCAACTGCAGTTTGAATTACTGCAATTAGATCAGGATCATTGGTGAGCTCCGCGAGAGATGCACCATCCTTCTTATTAGCAGTAATCCAACCCTTAATTGCATCAGGGTCGATAGTTACTAGAGCAGCGATATATGGCTGGTTATCGCCAACTACTATGCATTGGCTTACTAGCGGATGAGCACGTAAGCGATCTTCAAGAACTTCAGGGGCAACATTCTTTCCACCTGATGTAACAATCAGCTCTTTCTTTCGACCCACGATATAGAGGAAGCCCTCTTCATCTAGTTTTCCTAAATCACCGGAGCGGAAATATCCATCATCGGTGAAAACTTCTTTATTAGCCGCATCATTCTGCCAATAACCTTGCATAACAATTGGGCCCTTGATTAAAACTTCGCCATCATCGGCAATCTTGATTGTTGTTCCTGGGATTGGTTTTCCAACTGAGCCAACTTTATGGGCAGTTGATAAATTAAGAGTTGCGCCAGCTGTAGTCTCTGTTAGCCCATAACCCTCAAGGATTCTGACTCCAGCGCCGCGATAGAAGTGGCCTAAACGCTCTCCTAGGGGAGCACCTCCTGAGATTGTTGCCTCAACTCTTCCGCCAAGGCCATGTCTAATCTTGGAATAAACCAATTTATCAAAGAGGCCATGTTTTAACTTAAGAGTTAGTGATGGACCGCCATTATCGAGTGATTTGCTGTATTCCACAGCGATAGCAGCAGCCTTGCGAAAGATTGCGCCCTTTCCTGCAGCTTCAGCTTTTGCCTCAGCTCCGTTATAAACCTTTTCAAAAATTCTTGGAACAGCAAGAACGAAAGTTGGCTTAAACGATGCAAGGTCAATAGGAAGTCTGCCAACAGGATCTGGGCAATGTGCAAGATGAAGACCTGCGCGAATAGCGCCAATCTGCACCATGCGACCAAAGACGTGCGCAACTGGAAGAAATAGCAGAGTTGAGCCGCCAGCTTTCATAAATAAGTCAGCCGCGCCCATAACTACATTTCCACACTCTGATAAAAAGTTTCCATGGGTAAGTGAGACGCCCTTTGGCTTTCCAGTTGTTCCAGAGGTATAGATAAGAGTTGCAAGAGAATCTGGAGTTAGCGCATTTCTGCGATTATCAATTTCTTGATCAGAGATATCGCGGCCAAGATATGCAAGTTGTGCTAGAACATTCTCTGTTATTACCCAACAATTCTTTACATTGCTATTTAGAACGGGGTTTACAGTTTCACGAAGTTGTGGGGTCTCAACAATTATTGCAACCGAGGCAGAGTCAGAGAGAATCCAATCAACTTGCTCAGGTGATGAAGTTTCAAAAATTGGAACTGTTACCGCCCCAGCAAACCAGATAGCAAAATCTAGAACGGTCCATTCATAACGAGTGCGAGCCATAATTGCTACGCGATCGCCTAATCCGATTCCAGATGCAATAAGACCTTTAGCTGTGGCGCGAATCTCTGCTTCAAATTCACGAGCGCTCACTGGTTGCCAACCATCACCGAGTGGACGCGAGACCAAGATTCGCTCTGGTTCAAACCAGGCTCTCTCAGCTACTAAGTTAGTTAGGTTTCCTTGGGTTGCTTTTGGCTCTAGGGCCGGAATGAAGTATTCGCTCATGGGGGCAAAATTAGCGGTTACTGGTAGGTAACGGGAAGAGGTAGCCTCTACCCATGGCCGATATCTCATCTCACTCAACCGAAATCCAGGCTCCAATCGAGCAGGTACGCGAAATTCTCTTCAATCTTGAGGGCTATCCCAGCTGGTCAAGTTCGATTAAAACTGTCGAGGTCTTGGAGCGAGACTCCTCATCTCGCCCCACAAAACTAACGCTTAAAGTCGAAGCTGGAGTTCTAAAAGATCGTCCAACTCTGGTTTATGACTGGAGCAAGGCTCCTGATGAAATCTCTTTCTCACTTGAAGAGGCAGATCTGATGACTCAGATGGATGGTAAGTATGAAATTAAAGATAATGGTGATGATTCAGTAACTGTTACCTACTCACTTACTACCGCATTAAGTATGCCAGTTCCTGATTTGATGAGACGTAAAGTTGAAAAAACAACTATTGAGCAATCTCTCTCTGAGTTAAAGCAGAAACTCGAAGGATAAATGTCTCTAGCACTTGGTATCGATGTTGGTGGTACCAAAGTTCTGGGTGGAGTCGTTGACTCATCCGGCAAAATAGTAAAGAGCGCACGGAGGCAGACTCCACCTCAAGGCGGCAAGGCTCTAACAGGAACAATTGCAGAGCTAGCACTCGAGTTAATTTCTGAGTTTGATGTTTCCGCCGTTGGTGTAAGCGCCGCAGGATTTATCTCATCAGATCGCAAGACAATGCTTGCTACTCCAAATATCGCTGGTTGGAATGGCGTTGACCTTACAGATCAGCTAGAGATGCAAATTGGCAGAAGAGTTGTTTTAGAAAATGATGCAAATAGCGCAGCATGGGGCGAGAAGAAGTTTGGTGCGGGTAGAGATTTTCACACCGTAATTATGCTCACTATTGGAACTGGTTTAGGTGGCGGTTTAATTGTTAATGATCAGCTCTATCGCGGTGCATATGGAATTGGGGCAGAGTTTGGCCACACAAGAGCTGTTCCAAATGGACACTTATGTGGCTGTGGCATTAGGGGATGCTTTGAGCAATATGCCTCAGGAAATGCACTTCTGCGCCATGCTCGCGAAGCTATAGCTGCCTCACCAGATTTAGCTAGAAACCTATTAGCTAGAGGTGATTCAAGTATTGATGGGCTAACTGGCAACCATTTAAACGATGCTGCAAAAGATGGCGATAGCGTGGCAATTGCCGCCTTTAACACCACTGGCCAGTGGCTAGGAGCTCTATGCGCATCCCTTGTTGCATCCCTTGATCCACAGGCATTTATTATCGGCGGGGGAGTAATTGATGCTGGAGATATTCTCCTTAATCCCACAAGGCAAGCGATGAGTGATTTGATTCCTTTTACTGGCAAGCGACCAGCTCCAGTTATTGTTCCTGCGGTGTTAGGAAATGATGCAGGTCTAGTTGGAGTTGCAGATCTAGCTAGGAATTAGAATTACTCAAAAGGGTATTTAACGCCAATCTCATTTCTTATCTGATCCATAATCTCCATAATCTCCTTGCTATCTTGATGAGTTATTAAATCTGATTCTTTTGCTCCAGCTCTATAGAGCCTGGCAAATTCAATTGCCTGCTCGCGCAGACCATGACCTTCATAATTTCTGGGATATTCAATTACCTCGCCATTTGTTTTTATCAAGCGCATGCTTGCTGGGTTGTAGAAAGTGCTATCAATTTCGATTCGCGCTTTACTACCAATTATCTCAGCCACGCATGGAGTTTTGACTAGCATTGTGCAGGATAAATTAGCCACTGCGCCGCTTGGATAATCAAAAAATATTGAACAATGGCCATCCACTCCAGTATCAGTAAGTTCGGCAGTGACTTGAATTTCAGAGGGTTTTCCTAAAATGAAATGTGCAAGCGAGATGGGATAGACCCCAAGATCTAGAAGCGCGCCACCTGCAAGCTCTGGAGCATGGAGGCGATAATGTTTTGGCAGCGGAAGAAATTGGCCATGGTCGGCAGAGATAGAGATGATTTCACCTAGCTCGCCATCTACGAGTAACTGTCTTATCACCCGATAATGTGGCAGGAAGCGAGACCACATCGCTTCAACCAAGAGCAGTTCTTTTTGCTTTGCAAGTGCGATCATCCTGGCTGATTGGGCAGCATTAACTGCAAAGGGTTTCTCGCAGAGAACAGCTTTACCAGCATTTAGCGCAAGGAGAGTATTTGGTTCATGCATTGGATGGGGCGTTGCAATATAAATAGCATCAACATCACTTGCAACTAACTCTTCATAGCTGCCATAGGCGCTGCCGCCATGCTCTTTACTAAAATCTACTGCCTTATCCAGCAATCGAGATCCAACAGCGCTAACTTGTTGCCCGCTAGTAAAGGTGAGGTCTTTAGCAAAAGCTCTAGCGATGCCCCCTGTTCCTAGAATTCCCCAACGAAAATTCTCGCTCATATCGCAGATCCATCTCCATCTTCATCTGCATCTGGCTTTATCTGATAGAAGAAAGCAAAAATTCCCGCAACGAGGGCAAATCCTCCAGGCCAAGGACCAAGGCCAAGAAGATCTAGACCAAGAATCTGCACTGCAATTATGTAGATCGGTCCACCAATTACTCCTAATAGCGCGGCTCTTTGAATACTACTTAGCTGCGGCAGCTCTTTATTATCTCCAGGGTATTTCTCAATAGCATCTATCTGCTCTAATTCATCAAGAAAAGTTGTGGGGGCTGATTCATCAAGTGAGAGTCCAGAAACAATAGATTCAAACTGAGCATCCAGGCTATCTCTATCATTTCTCTCAACTTCTCCTCTTAAAACATCGCCAATAAAGGCCCGGCTCTCTTCAATCAAGATATTAAGGTCATAATCAAGTGCAACATTATGAAAAGATCTCTCAAAGACTACTTCTCTTATATCAACCGATGAGACATTATCGATTATGAGTTCAGAGTTGGAAGGATCAACTACATGATCATTAATTGAGTAGCCAACCATTAGCGGTAGATCGACTAGATATAGATCCTGTCGAACTAAAGCCCAGAGTTTTTGCAGTGAATCAAATGCTTTTAGGGGAGTCCTTAAATAGCTATGGCGCGGGGGATTAGGGGCTGCAACATCACTTCTACTTCCTTTAATTGATCCAACTAAATACTTTAATAGCGGAACAAGCTTTACTCTAAGCCTGGTATCTTTTATCGCAGGGTTAATCAGAATTAATCCTTCAATCTCAGATCCTCTAATACTTGCAAGGCGAAGTGAGAGCGCTCCTCCCATAGAGAATCCAGCGACAAATACGCGCTCATGTCGCTGCTTTAACTTAGTAAATTCTTGATCTACTTTTTCATACCATTGCTGCCAGGTGGTGTTATTCATATCTTCCCAAGTTGTGCCATGGCCTGGAAGGCAGGGAGCCAATACGCTAAAACCAAGATCTGCAAGCCCTTGCGCCCAAGGTCTAATAGATTCAGGAGATCCATTAAATCCATGGATCATCAATACTGCTACCGGTCCCGAGGCAATATAAAAAGCTTGCGGGTTAGGAATTACGCTCACGACACGCATAGTGTCATAAGAGGGGCAAAAGGCTCTAAATTAGGGCCATGGCTCTACGGAGAAAAAAGAATAAAGTGGAAGCAATGGTTGCTGGCGACAAGATTGCCTATGGCCTTCTTAAATCTTTCCTACTTCCCGTGCTGACCCTGCTCTTTAGGCCAAAGGTTTCAGGACTTCGATTTGTTCCTTCAACCGGACCAGTAATTATTGCTTCAAATCATCTCTCCTTTAGCGATTCAATATTTATGCCACTGGTAATTCCAAGAAAAGTAACCTTTCTTGCCAAGAGCGAGTACTTCACATCTCCGGGACTTAAGGGGCTAGTTAAGAAGTTGACCTTTATCGCACTTGGCCAAGTTTCAGTGGATCGAGCTGGAGGATCTAGAAGTGAGGCAGCGCTTCTTACTGGCCTCTCAGTTCTTGCAGAGAGCGGCTGCCTTGGTATCTATCCCGAAGGAACGAGATCTCCAGATGGCCGGCTTTATAGAGGAAGAACTGGAATAGCAAGACTTGCCATGGAGAGCGGCGCTCCTATTGTTCCGGTAGCGATGTTTCACACCGCAGAGATTCAACCAACTGGAAAAGTAATTCCAAAGATTATGCGAGTAAAGATGGTCTTTGGTGAGCCGATGTATTTTCCAACTCCAGAGAAATCAAATGATCCTGAGGAGTTAAGGAAGGCAACAGATTCTTTGATGAAGAAACTGCAGGAGCTCTCAGGTCAGGAATATGTTGATATCTATGCCTCACAAGCTAAAGAGGCCCTTGATGAGCAGAGACGACGCGAGAGGAAAGAGAGTCAGGAGTAATTACTCCTGTCCAAAGATCTCTCTACGAGTAGTAATAAATTTGCAAGTATCACAAGTTGAATCAGCGCTTGGAACTTCGCCGCTAATTACCTGAATAAAATCTTGTAGCCGCTCTGCTAGTCCAACTGGATTTCTCGTAATTGGATACCAAGCGCTACTTAAGTTAAGGCTAAAGCCACTTTCTGGGTTACCTTCAGGATTTTCAGGCGACCAGACAAGAAGACCGAGAACTGAGATCTTCTTTGGCTCTCCTTGGAGGGGATTTTCTAGCGCAAAGGCATAGGCTTCAAGTTGAGGTGAGTAAAAATCACTCTTATCGTTGTTTTTTCCCTGGAATTTGCAATCAACTACGCCATATGTGCCATCTTCAAATTCCATAAGCAAGTCATATTTTCCTCTTATGGCATATGGAGAAGGATTTGAGTTATAGGTAATTGGCATTGATTTAACCCAACCACCGCGATCTAAGACTTTGCCTGGCTTAATTTCTGGGTGTAAATCTTTTGACTTTGCGCCATTGAAGTGTTTCTCCTGCATCGCAGAGAGCTCTCCAACTAATGGGAAAAATGATGGAGCTTTGACTCCATGGTTGTAGTTAAGCCATAGACATCGATGGCATCCATTCCAAGAAAAAGTTAAATCACTTGGGCTTATAAACTCTCTAGCTTTACTCATGGAGTGATTCTGCCTTGAGGCACTGACATTTCATCGCTTAGATCGCTGAAGTTAAGGTAAATATTCCAAGGGTGATCATTACAATCCCGCCGATGCGGCGCATGAGAACCAAACGCTGCGGTGAGGTGGCTAGCCACTGCCTCACAGTTCCGGCAATTAAGCCCCATGTGCCATCAGAGAAGAAGGCAAGAATCGCAAAAGTTGCCCCCATAATTATCAGCTGTTCGGTCACGCTATCTGAGCCCTTATCGACAAATTGTGGCAAGATTGCGGCAAAGAAAACAAGCCCCTTAGGGTTTAGCGCTCCTACCCAGAATCCATCTTTAATAGATCGTAGATTTGAAGGCCTGATATCGCCTTGGTTGACCATATCGTCGGCATGAATTCTTGAGTGCTTTATTGCATCAAGGCCTAGATAGATCAGATAGAGCCCGCCAAGAAGTTGGACTCCAATAAAAGCTAGCTCACTTGCCTGCAGAATTGGCCCCAAGCCAAATGCCACAGCAAGTGAGAGGGTAAAGGCGCCTGTAACATTTCCTGCAACTGATGCAATCGCAGTTGCTCTACCCCAAGCAATCGCCCTAGCAATAATGAAGAGCACACTTGGCCCTGGAGCCAAGATAATGATCATGGCTGCGATGAGATATTCCGGATATCTAGCTGGGAAGGCAAGAAGCATCAGAGCATTATCTATGAGCCTCTGGGCTCTTTTGCGACAGGCCGGAGCGCAAGGCTTGCAGGGAGAGCCCCTTTATAGTTAACTATCCACTCGATATATCGAATCGATATAGAAGGGGTGGGGTAGATGAGATCTAGAGCTGAATCGCTTGAATTTGCCCTCCTTGGCCTATTAAAGGAGAGCTCGCTTCATGGCTATGAGCTCCGAAAAAGGCTGAAGGCCATCTTTGGCCCCTTTAGAGCCCTCTCATTCTCAGTTCTCTATCCGCAGCTAAAGCGGATGCTTGATGCAGGTCTAATCATTCAACTAGAAGTTCCCAAGGGCGGTAAATCAAAGCGAGTTCGGATCGTCTACTCCATAAGTCAAAAGGGAATATCAAAATTTGATGAATTAACTCAAGGCGCAGCAGAGCTTGACCTAGATGACGATAACTTTGAAGTTAGCGTCGCTTTTTTTAGTCCAACTTCAACGCGCAATCGATTAAGAATTCTTGAGGGGCGTCAGCGCCGCCTCAAGGAGAAGGCTGAGATCTTAAAAGCTGATTTAGATAAGTCAGCAGTTGGTCTTGATAAATATCTTCTGGAGTGGCGCCGCCACTCACTTGAAACTGCTGAGCGAGAAATCACTTGGCTTGATCAAATGATCAGATCTGAAAGGAAAAACTAGTGAGCCCAGATAAAGAGATCCGCGTAGCAATAGTTGGAGTTGGTAATTGTGCCAATTCTCTAGTGCAAGGGGTGCATTACTACCGGGATGCAGCAAGGGATCAAGAGATTCCAGGTCTGATGAATGTAGTCATCGGGGGATATCACGTAGGTGATGTGAAATTTGTTGCTGCCTTTGATGTCGATGAGAAGAAAGTTGGTCTAGATCTTGCAGATGCGATCTGGGCTAGTGAAAATAACACCATTAAATTCTCTGATGTTCCACAATCAGGAATCAAGGTTCTAAGAGGAGTCACTCATGATGGCCTTGGTCGTTATTACCGCGAGACAATTACTGAGTCTAATTCTGCTGCTGTCGATGTAGTTAAGGAACTCAAAGATGCCAAGGTCGATGTTCTAGTCTGTTATCTGCCTGTTGGCTCAGATGTTGCTACTAAGTTTTACGCCCAATGCGCAATTGATGCAGGATGCGGCTTTGTTAACGCCCTTCCAGTCTTTATCGCCTCAACCCCTGAGTGGGCGGATAAATTCACAAAGGCTGGCCTTCCAATTGTTGGCGATGATATTAAATCTCAAGTTGGAGCAACTATTACCCATAGAGTTTTAACTAAACTTTTCCAAGATCGCGGCGTGAGGGTTGATAGAACCTATCAATTAAATGTTGGTGGAAATATGGACTTTAAAAATATGCTTGAGCGAGATCGCCTAGAGTCAAAGAAGATCTCCAAAACTCAATCAGTCACTTCCCAGCTTGATTACGATATGGGGGAGGGCAATGTTCATATTGGGCCATCCGATTATGTGCAGTGGCTAGATGATCGCAAATGGGCCTTCGTTCGACTTGAAGGTCGAGCATTTGGCGATGTTCCACTAACTATTGAATACAAACTTGAGGTCTGGGATTCACCAAATTCTGCTGGGGTAATTATCGATGCCCTTCGCTGCGCAAAGGTTGCGATGGATAGAGGTATTGGTGGACCACTTCTTTCGCCATCTAGCTACTTTATGAAATCTCCCCCTGAGCAGTACTCAGATGAAGAGGCTCTAAAGAGAACGAAAGCATTTATTGCCGGCGAACTAAAGAGTTAGGATTCAGGGATGAGTGAGGTCCTTACGTCCCTAGATGAGCAGGTCCTTACCTTAACTCTGAATCGGGTGGCAAAACAGAATGCCATCACCCGAGATATGTATCAACTTCTCGCCGATGCGCTCAAAGAAGCCAACGGCGACTTTGGCATCCGAGTAGTTGTAATCACCCATGAAGGTGAGCACTTCACTGCTGGAAATGACATCTTTGATTTTCTAAATAATCCACCTCATGAGCCTGGCTCACCTGTTTGGAATTTCCTGCAAGAAATTCACAACTTCACAAAGCCACTCCTTGCAGCAGTTTCAGGAAATGCGATTGGAATTGGAACAACGATGTTGCTTCACTGCGATATCACCATCGCATCTGAGAGAACAAAGTTTTCTATGCCCTTTGTGAACCTAGGCCTTGTTCCTGAAGCAGGGGCGACTCTGTTATTTCCAAGGCTTGTGGGATATCAAAAAGCTGCACAAATTCTTCTCACTGGAGAGCCTTTCAGCGCCGAGCAAGCATTTGAGATGGGTCTAATTGCAGGCATAGCTGAAAATCCAAAAGATGAGATTAAGAAAATTGCGCTAAAGCTTGCTAGTCAGCCGCCAAATGCAATCCTACAAACTAAAGCGCTATTAAAGAGCGATCTCCATGAGAAAGTTAAAGTAGTCATGCAGGCAGAAGGGGAGCTCTTCCTACGCGCCCTTGAATCAGATGAGGCTCAAGAAGCCTTTATGAAACTAGCAGCAAGGAAAGGTAAGTAGATGAGTCTTGCAGGAAAGAAGATATTTATTACTGGTGGCTCTAGAGGCATTGGTTTAGCAATTGCTATTAGGGCTGCAAAAGATGGGGCAATGATTGCAATTGCTGCTAAAACAAGTGAACCAAATCCAAAACTGCCAGGAACTATCCACACCGCAGCAAGTGAAATCACCGCAGCTGGGGGAAGGGCCCTTGCTATTCAATGCGATTTAAGAGATGAAAATCAGATAAGCGCAGCTGTTGATCAGGCTGCTAAAGAATTTGGTGGAATTGATATCTTAATTAATAATGCAAGCGCTATTAATCTCACCCCCACGCTACAAACTCCTGCAAAGAGATTTGATTTAATGTTTGATGTAAATGTTCGAGGAACTTTTCTAACCTCTCAAGCAGTTCTGCCGCACCTGCAAGAAAGTGCTAAAGCTGGCCGCAATCCTCATATCTTGACCCTCTCGCCGCCCTTATCAATGAAGGCTAAGTGGTTTAGAAACCATGTGGCCTACACAATGGCCAAATATGGAATGAGTATGTGTGTCCTTGGAATGGCCGAGGAGTTCAAACGTGAAAAAATTGCAGTTAACGCTCTTTGGCCAAGAACTGCAATTGATACTGCAGCACTTGCAATGATTCCTGGAGTTGATACTGCCGCCTGTCGCACCCCTGAGATTCTGGCCGATGCTGCCTATATTATTTTAAATCGTGAATCTGCTTCCTGTAGCGGAAACTTCTTTGTAGATGATGAAGTTCTAGCATCAGAGGGGATTACTGATTTAGAGAAGTACTCTGTTGTTCCAGGAACTACTGATTTTCTTCTTGATTTCTTCCTTGACTAAAGGTCAAAGCCTTTAGGAAGCTCTAGTCGATGTGCATTTAGAAGTTGCTTATTTGCTAGAACGCTAGAAATCTCATCGTCTGCTGCAACGACTCCAGCTGAGAGTATTACCGCGCGCTGGCAGAGTTCATATGCAAATGGCAGATCATGGGTGACCATAAGCAGAGTGACATCAAGTGATGTGATTATCTCTGCTAGCTCTCGCCTCGCAGCAGGATCGAGATTTGATGATGGCTCATCCATTACCAAAATCTCTGGTTTCATCGCTAGAACTGTGGCTACAGCAACCCTTCTTCTCTGGCCAAAGGAGAGATGATGGGGAGGTCTATCGATAAATTCACTCATTCCCACTAACTCCAGAGCCTCTTTAACTGCCTTTTCTAGCTCTAATCCGCGTAGCCCTGCGTTGTAGGGACCAAAGGCGACATCTTGACCAACGGTTGGCATAAATAATTGATCATCAGGATCTTGAAAAACGATTCCAACTTTATGGCGAATAGATTTAATACTCTCTGCGCTTTTTGAATCAACTAACTCACCAGCTACTCGCACCTGTCCTTGCATCGTTGGGATGATGCCATTTAGATGAAGCACTAAAGTTGTTTTTCCTGCGCCATTGGGACCAAGCAGCGCAACTCTCTCTCCCTGATTTATGGAGAGGTTGACTCCATAGAGCGCTTGATTTCCATCAGGATAGGCATAGGCAAGACCTGAGATCTCCAAACTCTTTTCAGACATTTGTTTCCATTTCCACTAGATCAAAATTGAAATTAGTAGGGATAAAAGAGCGAGAAGTGGAAGAGCTAAGCCAAGTGCTATCTGCTGAGGTAGTACTTCATCTCTTTCTTCTTTTGGTAGTTCTCCGCTATATCCACGGGAGAGCATTGCTAGATGAACTCTCTCGCCGCGTTCATATGATCTTATAAAGAGAGCTCCAGCAGAGTTAGCTAAAACCCTCCAATGTCTAATTCCCTTAGCATCAAAACCTCTTGAGGCTCTTGCAACGCTCATACGCTCCATCTCATCTGTTACTACATTGAGATAGCGCAACATAAATGTTGCTATCTGTACCAGCATGCTTGGAAGGCGGAGTGTTTCAAGTCCTCGCAATATCTCTCGCGCGGTGGTGGTTGCTGAGAGCAGGATTGCACTTAATACTCCAAGGGTTGCCTTAGCAATAATTCCTGCGCCAGCGTTTATTCCCTCTTGATAGAGAGATAAACCTAGAAAATCAACTCTCTCTCCTTGGCCAAAGAAAGGCATTAAGAGAGCAAAGGCGACAAAGGGAATCTCTATGAGGCTGCGCTTAATCACCGTAAATGGTGGAATCTTTGCAGTTAATAGCGCAAGCCAGATAAGTGAAAAGTAGGCGATATAGGCGGCGATATTAGTTATCGGGGTGGCAACGGCAACCAAAATAAAAAGAAGAGCAGCCACGATTTTGATTTGAGGGGGCAGGTCATGGATGAATGTATGGCGATGTAGATAGAGGCGCTCTCCTACATCATGGCCATGGTGATGAGCTTTAGCTGAAATACTTAACTTCTCTTCTTAATTAGAGTAAATAGCGCAAGTGCAATAACAGCTGTGGCAACAACTCCAACTACTCCGGCTATCCCAACGCTTAGGCGCTCACTATCTAGACCTACCAGCCCATAATCAGCAAGTGGTGAGTTAGAAAGAGCTGAATCCTGCGCACTCTCTAAAAATCCTTCATCTTCAGCAACTTTTTCCAGACCATCTGGGCTTGAAGATGCGTAGTAGGAGAGTCCCCCTGCTAGAGATAGAGCAGCGAGAAAGAAGAGAGCATAGAATTTCTTCAAATTATTCTTACTCTGATTCATTAGGATCGTATCTCCAAAGCAACTTCTTTTCTGCTCCAGCCATAAACAAGATCAGATCTTGATGCAAGTATTGCTGAGACTGTGAGCATGGTAATTACAGCTTCGCCAATACCAATCAAAAGATGGGTGGAGAACATCGCAATCAAAACCGTCTCAACTGGCGCAGTTCCATTTCCGCCAATGGCATATTGCAGAGTAAAGGCTGAAGCAGAGATTGGAACTGAAACAAAGGCAGCAATTCCTGCAGCTAATGGAATTGCAGATTTTGTCTTAGGCAAGAGCTTGACCATTAATTTAAAGACAAGAAAACTGACAAGCACTGCGATGACACTTAAATTAAATACATTTAACCCAAGAGCTGTTAACCCACCATCGGCAAATAAGAGCGCCTGAACTCCAAGGACAACAGTGATAGCAAGGGATGCGGCATATGGGCCTACTAAAACCATTGCCAGCGCCCCTCCAAGGAGATGGCCGCTAGTTCCAGCAGCGACTGGGAAGTTGAGCATCTGGACTGCAAAGATAAATACTGCGGTCAGCCCGGCCATAGGGGCGGTGCGATCATCGACCTCTGTCTTTGCCTTCTTTAAGGCAATTGCGGTGCCGGCCAGAGCAAGGGTTCCAAAGGCCGCAGAGGTAGGGATATCGATGAAGCCATCAGGGATATGCATAGGAGTATGTTAATGCAAAGCGTTTGCATTTGCATAGCAAAGGCCAAAAGGTCTCAAGCTCTATTTTCAGGCCTTAAGGTGGCGCCATGAGCGCTCAGAGTTCTCAAGGAATCTCAAAGTCACAGCTGACCTGGCTTTCGCTCTGGACCGTTTATCTCATCTGGGGATCGACCTACTTTGCAATTGCCTATGTAATCGAGAGTATGCCGCCACTTCTGGCAATGGGGATTCGCTTTTTAATTGCCGGATTACTTCTTGCTCTAATCATTTCGCTTCGCCAGGGGACTAGTGAGCTTAAAATTCCTAGAGCAGAGCTAAAAAGCTCACTTCTGATGGGCTTCTTACTTCTTGGATTTGGCATTGGGACAGTCTCTATAGCCCAGGCCTATGTCCCCTCAGGCATTGTTGCGCTAATAATTGCAGCGCTTCCGCTCTGGATAGCAATCTTTCGCACCATCTCTGGTGAGCAATTGGTAAAACTATCCTGGCTAGGTTTAGTAATCGGTTTTGCTGGGGTAGCACTTCTACTTAAGCCTGGAAGCATCACTCCAGTTAGCGATATTGAAAATTCTAAGTTATTTCTTTTTATGCTCTTGGTGCTTCTGGGAAATATTGGTTGGGCTCTTGGAACATTTCTAGCTCCAAGGTTTCCACTTCCTAAAAATACTCTTGTCTTTACCGCCTATGAAATGTTGGCTGGGGGAGTCTCTCTGACACTTGCAGGATTTATCAAGGGAGAATCGATATCTGACTTTCTTGATGCAACCTCGTGGTCTTGGCTATGGTTTTTCTATCTAGTCTTTTTTGGATCAATTGCGGCATATACCGCATATCTCTGGCTAGTTGCCAATGCTCCAGTATCACTTACTGCTACTTATGCCTATGTTAATCCGATAATTGCAGTGGCACTTGGCGCAATATTTCTTGATGAATTAATTACTAGCGCATATGCAATCGGGGGATTGATTATCTTGATTGGAGTTATCTTGGTGGTATCTGTAGAGCGGATAAAGAAAGAACCAGCTGTCTAATCTTTATATTACCTTAACCTGGTGAGTTAAATCATGGCGATTAACAATAAGAATTGAGTGATTCTCCATCAATATCCAGCCGCTTTGATCCCAGCCTGAAGAGGCAACTGCAACGCCGTTTTCATCGATGCGATAGCGCAGTTGGTAGTAGAGATCATCGGTCCAACTTGGCTTATTTAAAGGATCATGTTCACTAACCACAATTAGATAGTCAGAGTTGATAATCATGGAATTAATTGAGCTATATTCAAAGTTCTGCTTTAGATTCTTTATCCCTTTGACTACTCCATCTACAAACCCATTAGATTTAATCTCAGTTAGAAGATAGAGAAAGAAGAGCTCGCTATCTGTATCACCCTCTCTAAGTGATTCAAATTCTGGAGCAATCAGTGACTTAACTGCTTCATAAGGGCTAAGGGCGCCATTATGGATAAAGGCGATATCTTCAAAGCTAAATGGATGTGCATTTTCGTGAGTTACTCCAAGACCGGGGGAGGCCCATCTAAAGTGAAGTAGAGCACCTGGCGCGCTTTGATTACTAATGACTTCGCTAAATCTGGCGCTAAATGCCGCGCTTGCCACTTCTTTAATTACCGTTGCGCTATCTGGATTAGCAAGAGCTAGGCCCCAGGAATCATTGTGAACCTCTGAGAGTTTAAGAAAGTCGCTAAAGCCCTGACCCATAAATTCGGGGAGATTGACCGGGGTTTTTGAACTATAGGCCATGAGTCGACACATAAGGCGAGCCTATCGGCTACCCTAAGAAAATGCTTTTAACTGCCTTAGTAGTAATTGTTCTTGTTGCCTACATAATTGAATCAATCCTGGATAACTTAAACCTATCCACTGCTAGAAATGCGCTAGACCCCAAGATTGCCCATCTCTATGATGCTAAAGAGAGGGAGAGATCAATTAGCTATAGCGCGGAGAAGACCCGTTTTGGCTTTATCTCCTCGACTATCTCAACTCTAATTCTCATATTCGCCCTGAGCTATGGGTGGTTTGCATCTCTTGATAATTGGGCAAGAGGCATCTTTGATAATCAAATATTGGTATCACTTCTCTTCATTGCCTCATTGAGTCTTATCTCTTATCTACTAGGCCTGCCATTTACTCTCTATAGCACCTTTAAAATTGAAGAGAAATATGGGTTTAATAAAACTACTCCAAAAGTATTTTTCGCAGACACCATTAAAGGAGCAGCTCTTGCAACCTTAATAGGAGGCAGCTTGCTGACAGCAGTTCTCTGGCTCTATCAAGAACTTGGCTCAAATTTCTGGATTCTTGCCTGGGCCCTTTTAGCCGTCTTCTCGCTTCTGATGTTTATGTTTGGTACTACTTTGATCCTTCCACTCTTTAATAAATTAGAGCCAATTAAAGATGGACCGCTTAAGCAAGGAATAGAGAAGTACTGTGCTTCACAAGGTTATAACTTAGGTCGCCTCTTTGTGATGGATGGTTCAAAGAGATCTTCGAAGGCAAATGCTTTCTTTAGCGGACTTGGCTCAAGCAAGACTATCGTCTTATTTGATACCTTGATTGAGAAACTAACAACAACAGAGATCATTGCAGTTCTGGCTCATGAAATTGGCCACTACAAAAAGAAACATACGCTCTCAATGTTTATTTTTAGCAATATCCAAACCTTTGCAACCTTTGCTCTCCTTGGATTTCTGCTTGGTTATCCAGAGCTCTCAACCGCACTTGGTGCGAGTCAGAGTAGCTTTCATCTCTCAGCGCTGACCTTCTTCATTCTCTTTACTCCACTTAGTATTTTCCTAGGGTTAATAAATAACACCTGGTCTCGCCATAACGAATATGAGTCTGATACCTTTGCCAAGCAGACTTATAAGGTTGAACCTATGAGAAGCGCTTTAAGCAAGATCTCAACCGATAGCCTTGCAAATCTCTCGCCCCATCCTGCCTATGTGGCATTCAATTACACTCATCCAACACTTCTGCAGAGATTGAAGAACTTAGAATAAAAAAAGAGGGCCTGCCTAGGCAGACCCTCTTTTTTAACTCTAGATTTTAGATATCGTAATAGAGTTCAAACTCTGCTGGATGTGGACGCAAGCGTACGTAATCAATTTCTGACTTACGCTTCCAATCAATCCAGGTATCGATCAAGTCTTTAGTAAAGACTCCGCCGCGAGTTAAGAAGTCATTATCTCTTTCAAGATTATCGATAACGGCATCAAGAGAGCCAGGAACTTGAGCAATTGACTTAGCTTCGGCTCCTTCTAACTCGTAGAGATCTTTATCAACTGGCTTTGGTGGCTCGATCTTATTTGTGATTCCATCAAGGCCAGCCATCAAGATTGCAGCAAATGCAAGATATGGATTTGAAGATGGATCTGGACAACGGAACTCAATGCGCTTTGCCTTAGGACTTGATCCGGTAATCGGGATACGGATACAAGCAGAGCGGTTACGAGCTGAGTAAACAAGATTTACTGGAGCTTCATATCCTGGAACAAGGCGCTTATAAGAGTTCACTGTTGGGTTGGTAAATGCAAGGAGCGAAGGAGCATGCTTTAGAAGCCCTCCGATATACCAACGCGCTAGATCTGAGAGATTGGCATAGCCATCGCCCCACATAAGCGGTTTTCCATCTTTCCAAAGTGATTGGTGAACATGCATTCCAGAACCATTATCGCCAAAGAGTGGCTTTGGCATAAAGGTCACAGTCTTTCCAGCAGCCCAAGCAGTGTTCTTAATGATGTATTTAAACTTCATTAGATCATCGCCGGCATGAAGGATGTCATTGAAGCGATAGTTGATCTCCATCTGACCTGCAGTTCCTACCTCATGGTGAGCGCGCTCAACATCAAGACCAACTTTGGCTAGATTCATAACCATCTGATCGCGAAGATCGGCGAACTGATCTGTTGGTGAGACTGGGAAATATCCGCCTTTAATTCTGGTGCGATATCCACGATTTGGTGTGCCATCAGCATCATCATCAATTCCGGTATTCCAAGCTCCTTCATAGGAATCAACTTCATAGAAGCCAGTATTCATACGAGTCTGGAACTTAACGCGATCAAAGACATAGAACTCAGCCTCAGGAGCAAAGTATGCGGTATCTGCAATTCCAGTAGATCTCATATATTCCACGGCCTTATTAACAATCTGGCGTGGGTCTCTGCTATATGGCGAGTTATCATCAGGATTTACTACTGAGAAATGTAGAACCAGAGTCTTCTCAGTTCTAAATGGATCGATAAAAGCAGTCTCTGGCGCTGGAAGAAGTTTCATATCTGATTCATGAATTGATTGGAAACCTCTAATCGAGGAACCATCAAACATCAGACCATCTTTAAAGACATCTTCAGTAAATTGCGAGACTGGAACGTTGAAGTGATGCTGCATACCTGGAAGATCGGTGAAGCGAACATCAACAAGTGCAACATTTTCTTTCTTTATGTAATTCAAAACTTCTGCAGAATTCTTAAACATTTCTCTCCTGAGGTTTTCCTTCTTCGATTAAGCTCCACATTGAGCTCGCTAGCGATGGCCTAAACCTAGGCTAGGGCGGTGAAATACCCATAACCGGTGGGTTACGGCTATGTTTCATAAATCAGGCC
>JANQVH010000007.1:27271-35727 GCA_030730425.1 Candidatus Nanopelagicaceae bacterium | reverse complement strand
TTTCGCCTTGGAGTTTTTGTCTTAGAAGTTGCCCTTCTAACTTCACTTGGAGGGGCTTCAGCTGGACAGAGAGTGATGGGTTTAAGAGTTTTAAGCTGGCCAGATAATCTCTTCCTCCGCCCTGGGCCAATTCTGCTTCGCACAATCCTAATCGCACTTGTTATTCCAGCAGTTGTTACTGATAAAGATGGCAGAGGCCTTCACGATCGAGCCGCTAAATCAGTTGTGATGAGAGTTAAGCAGAAACGAGCTTAACGAGGCTTAGGCATCCTCATATTCTTTGGCATAGGACCTTTTGGAAGTGGAATATTAAGTCCGCCAACTGATTTAAGTCTTGCTCTAAGCTCTCTGACCTGAACTGTTGAGAGTTTCTTGGCAAACTTCTTCATTTTCCTCTGTAGTTTGCGAACAGAGACTTGATCTTTCTCATTGCCAATTACTATCTCATGGATTGGAACTCCTGGGGCAAAGCGCTCCATCTTTCGTCTCTCATCTGTAAGTAGTGAGCGGAGAGCATGGCCACCTTCGCCAACTAGAACTACTCCCGCTTTACCAACTGCGCGATGGACCATATCTTGGTTCTTATTGACATTTACCGCTGGAGTAATGGTCCAGCCTTTGCGAATCGACATTAAAACACTTGCTCCAGCGCCAGGTTGTCCCTCTATTGATGCATAGGCAGCATTTCCTGCAAGTCGTGTGAAGTAAAAGAAAGCGCCGAGAAAAGCTAGTGGAAATGTTAAGAAAGCGGCATAACCAGGGCGATTAAAGATAAGTCCGATACCAATTCCTACGCCCCAAAGTGGTGTGAAGACAGCTAGGCAGCGTAGAAAGACAAACTTGTAATGCTTGCGAGCAAGGGAGTAAGCATCGCGAATTGTTTTAAATCTAACTTTCTTAGGAGCGTTAGGATCCTTCTTCTTTCTACCAAACATCTCTTAACTCTCCCTCTTATTTTTTCGCAACTCTTCAAGTTCTGCCAAGCTTGGAGCGCTTCCGCCCAGCCTTGCTGGCGCCCATCTAGCGCCCTTATGGGGGTCAGGATAATCACTCTGAACTTGATTTAGTAATTGCGCCATCGCCTCTTTAAGAGCGGCAAGCTCTACTTCTAGATTCGCGCCTTTCTCCACATATCTAAGCGGCCCAATTGCAATAAAGATAGGGATGCTACTTCTAGATAAGTTCTTAGGTAATTTCTTGCTCCATACTCGCTGAGAGCCCCAGATCACCATAGGCAGTATGGGTGCGCCAGATTCCATAGCTAGGCGAATAACCCCGCTCTTCATCTCCTTAAGCTCAAAGCTTTGAGAGATTGTTGCTTCAGGAAAAACACCAACGATCTCACCCTTATCAAGGGCTTTAAGGGCTGCAAGAAAGGATGGTGCGCCATTACTTCGATCAACGCAGATATGTTTCATCCCGCGCATAAGCGGGCCTGCTATTGGATGATCAAAGATTTCTTTCTTTGCCATAAATCTAACTAAACGAGAAGTTGGCAGAAAAGCTGTTCCAGCTAGGGCAAAATCAAGATAGCCAACATGATTCATAGCAAGAATCGCTGGCCCTTTACTTGGTATATGACTCTGTCCGTAAAAAGTGAAACGCAAATCTAAATATTTCCAGAACGCACGAACTAGTTTTATGACTGGGGGATAGACCAGGTCAGCCATTTGAAATCCCTTGACGGGCAGCGGCGGCTTGCTTATATAACCTTCCTGCTCGATAACTTGATCTAACTAGCGGTCCACTCATCACTCCAAGAAAACCTAACTCCTCTGCCTCTCTTGCTAATTCAACAAATTCTTGCGGCTTAACCCATCTCTCAACCGGATGATGCAAATTAGATGGCCTTAAATATTGAGTGATAGTGATTAGCTCGCAACCAGCGCTTCTTAGATCAAGGAGTGCCTGTGATACTTCACTTCTCTCTTCTCCCATACCAAGAATTAGATTTGACTTGGTAATAAGACCAAAATCTCTTGCCTGTGTTATCACGCCTAAAGATCTCTCATAATTAAAGGCAGGTCTAATTCTTTTAAATATTCTAGGAACTGTCTCTAGGTTGTGAGCAAATACCTCTGGCCTACTTTCAAACACTTCATTTAAAAGCTCAGGCTTTGCTGAAAAGTCAGGGGCTAGCATTTCAACTAGGCACCCAGGGACTACCTGATGAATCTGGCGGATAGTTTCGCTATAGAGCCAGGCTCCTTCATCCTCTAAATCATCTCTTGCAACACCGGTAACGGTGGCATATTTAAGTCCCATCGTTGCTACAGACTCTGCAACTCTTCTCGGTTCATCTCTATCTAGGGCTTCAGGTTTTCCAGTATCGATATTGCAGAAATCGCATCTTCTTGTGCAGGCGCTTCCACCAATTAAAAAAGTCGCTTCTTTATCTTCCCAGCATTCATAGATATTAGGACATGCTGCCTCTTGGCAGACAGTATGAAGACCTTCTTTAGCAACAAGTGATCGAAGAGCGCTGTACTGCGGCCCCATCTTTGCCTTTGTCTTAATCCACTCTGGCTTTCGCTCAATAGGCGTTTTGGCGTTGCGCGCCTCTATTCTTAATAACTTACGTCCATCGGGAGCAAGCATTAGACGCTCACCTGAGTAAGTGATTGCTTCATCCGCGCCTCTACAATTTCTAGAACTTCCTCAAGCGCAATACTTCGATTTAATTCTTTCTCCATTGAAGTAACCTGCGCATTAGCAATTCCGCAAGGGATAATTCGATCAAAGTAGCTTAGATCGGGGTTAACATTTAGCGCAAAGCCATGCATCGTTACGCCCTTGGCAACTCTGATTCCAATTGCAGCAATCTTTCGATCGCCTCTCTCATCGCGAATCCAAACACCAGAGCGCTCGCAATATGTTTGGCCTTCAATATTGAAATCTTGGCAGATTTGAATCAAAGCTTTCTCAAGCTGCCTAACAAAGCCGACTACATCATTTGGTTTTTTCAATTTAACGATTGGATATCCCACAATTTGTCCTGGGCCATGGAAAGTGATCTTTCCACCTCTATCAACATCAATTACCTTTGAACCATCGATGGGTCTCTCGCTATCTAGCGTTCTTCGACCTGCTGTAAATACCGGTGGATGCTGTAGCAAAAGAAGTGAGCTAGCACTTATCTGATCTACTACCTCTTGGTGGAGTTGGCGCTGGATTGTTAGCGCCTCTTCATAATCTATTAATCCAAGGCTCTGGGAATTGATAGTCGAGATTTCTTCTCTCTTACTTTCCAGGGCTTGCATGATCACAGGTAGAGCCTAACTTTATTGAGCAGCTCTTGGCGCAATGAGCGGTAGAATTACCCCTCGAAGGTGTTAAGAGTATGGGTGGGTAGTAGCCAAAATCACCCCAAATCTATCGAGGCGCGAGATTACAAGGAGATGCTGTGAGTCAGGAAGTATTGAGCGAGAAGAAGAAATCTGGAGTAAAAGGTCGCAAGGCTTTATGGATAGCGATCGTTTCAATTTTAGTCTGGCTTTCAATTGGCGGCTTTGCCGGGGGAGCCTTCTCCAAGATCTCTACAGTTCAAGAAAATGACAACTCTGCCTTTTTACCTGATAGCGCTGAATCAACTATTGCTGGGGAAGTACTAGTTAAGTTCTCATCGCAGGACGACCAGCTCTTTCCAGCTCTACTTCTATTGCTCGGAGATTTAAACCCATCAACTAATGCCCAAGCCTTTGAGAAGGTAAATCAGTATTCAGCAACGCTACTAAGCAAAACCCTTCCTGAGACTGGAAAGCCCTTAAGTACTTACTTTGCCAGGGGAGTTCCGCTGACTCCAATTCCATCTGCAGATGGAAAAGCGATCCTAATAAATGCCCAATTAGATTTTGCAGTTGCTGATGCCAATGTTGACGGAGAACCGATCTTTCCAAAGATTATTGAATTCATCAGGGAGGATATGGAGAAGGAGTTTACTTCTGCAGGAATTACCACCCATGTAACTGGCCCTGCAGGACTCTTTGCAGATCTTTTCGAGGCATTTGGTTCAATCGATACCAGGCTATTGCAGACAACTCTGACGGTAGTAGCAATCATTCTTATTGTGGTTTATCGCTCTCCAGTGCTCTGGATACTTCCGCTCTTTACAGCGGCAAGCGCGCTTGGAATTGCCACCATGATTGTCTATTACCTAGCTAGAGAAGACATCATTGATCTAAATGGTCAGACCCAAGGAATTCTCGATGTTTTAGTTCTGGGAGCAGCAACAGATTATGCATTGCTATTAATCGCTCGTTACCGAGAAGAGTTACATCATCATCAATCTAGATTTGATGCGATGAGAATTGCGCTCCGCGGAGTAGTAGAGCCAATCATCGCCTCTGGTTCAACTGTTATTGCAGGACTAATGGTTCTGCTGCTTAGCGATCTTTCAAGTAATCGCGGCCTTGGCCCTGTTGGTTCTATTGGTATTGCATCTTCAATGCTTGCAGTTTTAACTCTTCTTCCAGCGCTTCTAATTGTTTTTGGCCGTTGGATTTTCTGGCCAAAGATTCCGCGCGTTGATGATATTGATGAGAAGCTCTCAGGGCTCTGGGCAAGAGTTGGTAGTTTGGTTGATCGTCGCCCCAGGACTGTTTGGATAAGCACAGCGCTTGCGCTGCTTATCTTTGCAGGGTTTTCTACCACTTTGAAATCTGATGGACTCTCACAGAGTGAGGCTTTTACTACGAGAACTGATTCAGTAATCGGGCTTGAAAGGCTAGGGGAGCACTTCCCAAGTGGTGAGGGAACTCCAGTTGAAATAGTGGTTGATCAAGCAGATATTTCCTCAGCCGCCGCTGCAATTGGCCGAATCTCAACTGTGGCATCTGTTGTGCCACTTACAAATGTTGATCCGCTTACTAAAAGACCAACTTCTGAACTTAAAGTAGTCGATGGGAAAGTAGTTCTCTATGCCACATTAAAAGTTGCTCCAGATTCTGCTGAGGGTAAAGAGAGCATTCCTTTAATACGCCAAGCTGCAAAGGCAGTTAATCCCAATATCTTGGTCGGTGGGCAGAGCGCAATTGGCTATGACGTTGATCAATCATCGCGTAGAGATAATCGAGTCATCATCCCTATCGTGCTTCTCTTAATAGCTGTGATTCTTGGCTTCTTGCTTAGAAGTATTTTTGCAGCTGCGCTCTTACTGGGAACAGTGGTCCTCTCATTTGCTGCCACCCTTGGTGTCTGCGCACTGGTCTTTGATAATGTCTTTGGATTTGCTGGAACTGATGCGGCATTTCCGCTATTTGCCTTCATATTCTTAGTAGCACTTGGAATTGATTACAACATCTTTTTGATGACTCGAGTTCGAGAAGAATCGTTAAAGATCGGAACTAGGGCTGGAATCATCAAAGGCTTAACTGTTACTGGCGGGGTTATTACCTCAGCAGGAATCGTTCTTGCCGCCACCTTTGGAGTTCTTGGAATCTTGCCGCTGGTCTTCTTAGCAGAGCTTGGATTTGCTGTCGCCTTTGGCGTCCTTCTAGACACCATCATTGTTCGCTCACTTCTAGTTCCAGCATTAGTAAGAGAAATTGGACCAAAGATTTGGTGGCCATCAAAGCTTCAGCATCAAGAGAATTAGACTCTCTCTAAATGAAGGCAGGGATAATTGGCTATGGATTAGCAGGTCGTTATTTCCACAGTCCAACGCTTCTTGCTGCTGGATTTCATGTAACAGCAATATGCGCTAGATCACTTGATAAGAAAGCTGCTGCTCATCAAGATTTTCCAAACGCAGTAATTGTAAATTCAATAGATGAGCTAATTGCAGAGGATCTTGATCTAATCGTTGTAGCAACACCTAACGAATTTCATAGTGATCATGCTCTAGCTTCAATAAGGGCTGGAATCAATACAGTTGTTGATAAACCTATGGGACGTGATTATTACGAAACCGCAAGCCTTTACGATGCAGCTGAGCAAAATGGGGTGCTCTTAACGGTATTTTTCAATCGACTCTGGGACTCTGATTCCTTAACGATAAAGAAGGTAATTGAGCAGGGAGATCTTGGAAACATCTTTCGTCTAGAGTCAAGATTTGAAAGATTTAGACCAGAGATAAATCCTCTAGCTTGGCGCGAGAGCGTCTCCGTTGAGTCAGGTGGGGGGCTACTTCTTGATCTTCAGAGCCATTTAATCTCAACTGCGCTTAATTGGTTTGGCCCAGCTGAATTGGCATTTTCAAGTGTGAGAAGTGTGCGCGGTTCAAGTGATGATGATGTGCTGCTAGTTTTAAAACACGATAACGGTGTTGATTCTTATCTCTCAGCCAGCGCCATCAGCGGAAAGCCTGGTCCAAAGATTCGCCTTAATGGCGATAAGGCAAGCTTGGTAATTACAGACCTTGATAAACAGGAAGAGAACTTAAGAAAGGGATTTCGGGCGCCAGCTGGCCAGTGGATAGATAGTGATGAGATTACAAGTAGCGCGAAGATTTATAAGGGTAGCGATTCACACTCTTATCAAGGAGAGCCTGGTTTCTATCCAGCTTTCTACAACGAGGTAAGGCTTGCTATTGAATATGGCGGCGAGCTAACGGTAAATCGCGAACTATCACTTAACGTTGCCAGAATTATTGATCAGGCCCGCCAGACAAGTATTAGGTAGCTTCTACTCTGCAAGTAAGGCGCTTAGCGCTGGAGCTAAGTGAGGATAATCAAAGTTAAATCCAGCATCTAATAGAGCAGTTGGCATAACCTTTTTTGATCCTAGAACTTCACTTGAGAATCCACCGAGAGCAATTTTAAGCGCAAAGCCTGGCACTGGAATTAGCGCCGGGCGCTTTAGCGCTCTAGCTAGCGCTGAAGTAAATTCTTGGTTAGTGGCTGGATTTGGAGCAGTGAGATTTACTGCCCCACTTACTGGCTTCTCTAAGAGAAAGCAGATTGCTTCAACAACGTCATGCAAGGTGATCCATGACCACCATTGCTTTCCACTGCCTAACTTTCCGCCGACACCAAACTTAAATAGGGGAAGCATCTTTCCTAGCGCTCCACCTGTTGAATCTAGAACTAGTCCAATTCTTAACTTTACGACTCTAGTATTTGTCGCAAGATCAGATGCTGCCTCCCACCCCTTACAAACCGCTGCCAGAAAGTCATCGCCTGGCCGATCTGATTCACTGACCGCTCTATTTCCTGTTTCGCCATACCAACCAATAGCGCTTGCAGAGATAAAGACATCAGGTTTTAAGGTTGAAACTGCATTCGCAATCGTTGTTGTGCCAAGCAGGCGAGAGTTAAGAATTTCTGCGCGATACTTCTTAGTCCATCTCTTATCGCCAACATTTGCCCCGGCTAGGTGAATAATGGCATCAACGCCATCTAGGGCTGCTAGATCAATATCTCCACTTCTAGGATCCCAAAAAACTTCATCAGGGGAGAGCACTTTTCGTCTAACAAGTCTTTGCACAGTATGGCCTTCAGATTTTAAGTGGCCAACTAGGGCGGTGCCAATCAAACCTGAGGCACCAGTGATGGTGATGCGTTGTGGCAAGGACACTTAGAGTCCTAGATCAGATTCGAAACGTCCCTCTTCTAGCCTATCTTTAAGAGTTGTTAAGAATCTTGCAGCATCTGCGCCATCAACAATTCGATGATCATAGGAAAGTGCTAGATAGACCATGGAGCGAATTGCAATAGTCTCACCGCCATCTTCTCCCTTTGCCACCATTGGACGTTTAACAACTGCGCCAACACCTAAGATTGCGACCTGAGGTTGATTGATAATCGGAGTATCAAAGAGAGCTCCGCGTGATCCAGTATTTGTGATGGTAAATGTTCCGCCACCTAAATCATCTGGTGAGATCTTGTTATCTCTAGTTCTTGAAGCTACATCAACAATTCTTCTTGCAATGCCGCCCATATTTAAATCTCCAGCATCGCGAATTACTGGCACTAAGAGTCCGCGCTCAGTATCAACTGCAATACCTAGGTGTTCGGCTCCATGATATGTAATTTGATCACCTTCCACTGAAGCATTCACAACTGGATGCTGTTTTAACGCTTCACAGACTGCTACTGCGAAAAATGGTAAGTAAGTTAATTTAACTCCTTCGCGATCTTCAAATGTTGCTTTAGCTTTATCGCGCAGACGGGCAATCTTGGTGATATCAACTTCAATAACTGTTGTTAACTGTGCGCTAACAGAGAGGGATTCAAGCATTCTTGCAGCGATAACTTTTCGAAGCCTTGACATGCTAACTGTCGTTCCGCGAAGTGGAGAGACTGCAACCGATTGCGTGCGAACCTCACTTGGAGGTGAGAAACTCTGAGAAGCAGAAGCTGCTTGAGCTGGGCGAGAAACTGCTGCCATGACATCTTCTTTACGGATTCTTCCGCCAACTCCGGTACCACTTACTCGAGAGAGATCAACGCCATTTTCGCTAGCAAGTTTTCTAACAATTGGAGTTACATAGGATTCATCAAGCACAGAGGCAGTAGCAG
>JANQVH010000007.1:23641-27171 GCA_030730425.1 Candidatus Nanopelagicaceae bacterium | reverse complement strand
GCGCCATCTCCAATGAGAGCAAGTTCGGTTCCAACAGCAACAACGCTATCTACTGGAATCAATATCTTCTCTAATTTACCAGCAGCAGGTGATGGAATTTCAGTATCGACTTTATCGGTTGAGACTTCGAGTAACGGTTCATCAAGAGCAACTTGATCGCCTTCGGCTTTTAGCCAACGGGTTACTGTTCCCTCAGTTACGCTCTCACCGAGAGCTGGCATCTTTACTGAAAATGACATTTTCTCTAAACGCCCCTTTGTTCGTATCTAATACTTATTCTAACGAGCAACCCATCTGATGATAAAAATCTTAACCAAAACTCTCTACCCATGAGCGTGTAGCGGCTTTCCAGCAAGGGCCATATGAGCCTCACCCATCGCCTCAGAGAGGGTTGGATGGGCATGGAGATGCTGACCAACATCATTAGCATCGGCCTGCCAGTTAAATATCAACTGCGCCTCAGCAAGTAGTTCGCCAACTCTTGAACCAACCATATGTATGCCGATAACTGTTCCTGAGCTATCTGCAACTAATTTTATTGCGCCAGCGGTTTTTAGAATCTGGGCTTTTCCATTTCCAGCTAAATCATAATTTAACTCTTTAACTTCAATGCCGCGCTTTTTTGCCTCAGCAGTTGTTAGCCCAACGGATGCAACTTCAGGCTCGGAGTAAGTCACTCTTGGAACGCCATCGTAATCAATCGGCCGTGGATTAAGGCCTGCAATTTCTTCAGCGACCATTATTCCTTCAGCAAAACCAACATGAGCTAGTTGCAGAGTAGGAATTAAATCTCCGACAGCCCAAACACCTTTTATGTTGGTACGACATTTGTTATCTACTAATACATAGCCGCGATCCATCTTGACTCCAACATCTTCATAGCCAAGGCCAGCTGAAGTAGGACCACGTCCGACTGCAACCAGCAAGAGATCAGCAGCAAAGCTCTTTCCATCCTCAAGGAGAACCTCGACTCCGGATGCGCTCTGATTTACGCTCTTGAATTTAACGCCTAGTTCAAAGTTGATTCCACGTTTTCTAAAGGCGCGCTCTAGAGCCTTACTAGATGACTCATCCTCTAGCGCAACTAGGTGGGGAAGGGCTTCAATTATTCGCACCTCAGATCCAAATGATTTCCAGACTGAAGCAAATTCGCAGCCGATAACTCCGCCGCCTAGGACGATTACAGACTTTGGAACATATCCCATATGAATTGCTTGATCGCTAGTGATAATTTGCTTTCCATCGATATCAAGTCCAGGAAGACTCTTTGCGTAAGAACCTGTTGCTAGAACGACATTTTTTCCAATGTAACTCTCAGAGCCAACGGCAACTGTTGTTGCTGAGACAAGCTTTCCTTCACCTTCAACGTAGGTGATATTTCTAGACTTAACTAAGCCTTGAAGTCCTTTATGTAGCTTTGAGATAACACCATCTTTATAGGCATTTACCGCGACCATATCCATGGAGTGAAATTCAGCTTTTACTCCAAATTCAGCAGAGTGCCTTGCTCCATCAGCAATCTCGCCAGCATGAAGGAGGGCTTTAGTTGGGATACATCCTCTATGTAGACAGGTTCCGCCAAGTTTCTCTTTCTCAATTAATGCAACCTTTAACCCTAATTGGGCTGCGCGTAGCGCGCAGGCATAACCACCACTTCCACCACCGAGAATTACTAGATCGAAATCTGCCACATCAAACCTTTCTATAATTCTTTCTCAATGAGCCTATCTTGCCAGCATTACTTGGCAGCTGATGACTCAGCAAGGGCTACTAAAGTGCGAAGTGCGACACCTGTTCCGCCAACTGGGGTATATCCATGTGCTTTTGCCTCGTTATAGGCAGGGCCTGCGATATCTAGATGGAGCCAAGGAAGCTCTGAATCAACAAAATCTTTTAGAAAGAGCCCAGCAACTAACATCCCGCCCATTCGATCACCAATATTTGCCATATCGGCAACTGGTGAATCAAGAGATGCTCGTAGCTCCTCTGGTAGCGGCATTGGCCAGAATGCCTCTCCAGTGATTTCTGCAAGAGTTAAGAACTGCTCTCTAAAGCTCTCATTATTTGTCATCACTGCGCTAGTTCTCGTGCCAAGTGCAACAACTTGAGCCCCAGTAAGAGTTGCAACATCGACCATGCCATCAAGGCCGCCAGCTTTCTTTCCAACCTCTGCTGCGCGAACCATGGCATCGGCAAGAACAAGGCGACCCTCTGCATCTGGATTTAATACTTCAACTGTTTTGCCGCCGTAAATTGTGATGATATCGCTTGGCCTAGTTGCTTTATCGCTGACCATATTCTCTGCAAGAGCGGCCCAAGCATCGATATGAATTGGAAGCTTTAGCTCAGCAATTGCTAATACCGCAGCGCAGACTGCAGCCGCTCCACTCATATCAGATTTCATCGCTTCCATACCTTGAGCAGGCTTTAGAGCAAGGCCTCCGGTATCAAAGGTGATTCCTTTTCCAATGAATGCATAACGCTTCTTAGCGCCCTTACCGCTATATGAGAGGCGAAGTAGACGTGGAGGATTAGCAGAACCTTGTCCAACGCCAATTATTCCGCCATAGCCGCCCTTAATTAGTTGACTCTCATTAAGTATCTCGACTTTAACGCCAAGGGATGCGGCAAGCTTTTTAAATCTGAGTGAGAATGAATCTGGAGTTAGATGACTTGGCGGGGTATTAATCAAATCTCTAGTTAAATGAGTGTACTTAGCAATTATCTCTGCGCGTTTGATTCCTTGAAGGTAGCTCTTATCTTTTGCTTTCTTAGAGTAAATCGTTACCTTCTTTAACGCCGGCTTTCTATCAGCCTTTGAGCTTCCTCTAAATTCATCAAATGTGTAAGCGCCAAGAAGTGCTCCCTCGGCTATTGCTTGGAAATCTTGTTTAGAAGCTTGAGGCAGAGCAAAGGTTGCTGAGGTGGTTCCCGCAAGTGATCTTGCGGCAGCGCCTGCAGCTCTACGTAGTACTTCATGGGCAATTGAGCCATCGGACTTAAGAGTTAGCGCTGTCAAAAGAATTAACTTACTTGCACTTCCTGGAAGCTTTATTACCTCATCACTTGCCCCACTTGCCCCAAGATCAGTCAGGGCTTGAAGCAGTGGTCCCTGATCTACTCGAAGCTCGCCGCTTAATATGGAAAACTTCTTACTCTTTTTATCTAGAGCAAAGCCCAGAACCAGGACTTCATCTATTACTGAGTTATCGGAGGCTGAGATAGTGGGCAATGTTGTAGGCATTGGGCTAGGTTATTGGAGTGAGCAAATATTCGCCATTACACCAGTTTCATCTTGATTCTGGGGCCAAAGTCGCCGATTTTGGGGGATGGCAGATGCCAATTGAATACCCAGCAGCAAATGGTGGTGGGGTTTTAAATGAGCATAGCGCGGTTAGAAATAGCGTAGGCCTCTTTGATGTATCACATCTTGGTAAAGCCTCAGTAAGTGGTGAGGGGGCGCTTGATTACTTGAATTCGATATTTACAAATGACTTAAGGAAGATCTCAGATGGCCAAGCTCAATACAC
>JANQVH010000007.1:0-23541 GCA_030730425.1 Candidatus Nanopelagicaceae bacterium | reverse complement strand
CTGAAGCGCTTATTATCTGTCGAACTGGGTATACCGGAGAGCATGGCTATGAAATTCTTACCTCTTGGGCAAGTGCGAGGAAGATTTGGGATTTACTTCTAGAGAGAGTAAAGAAGTATTCCGGGCTGCCTGCAGGCCTTGGTGCTCGAGATACTTTAAGAACCGAGATGGGATACGCCCTTCATGGCCACGAGCTCTCACTTGATATAACTCCAGTCGAGGCAAGTGCTTCATGGGCGCTGGCATTTGATAAAGAGTTCTGGGGCAAGGGCGCTCTTGAGAAGCAACGTGCAGAGAAGAAACATAGAAGGCTTGGAGCAATATTGATTAACGATCGCGGTATTCCTAGAGCTGGGATGGAGATTAAAGACCAAGATGGCAAAAAAATTGGCTACGTAACAAGTGGCACCTTCTCACCCTCGCTAAAGAGTGGAATTGCTCTAGGTCTTTTTGATAATCCGATCTCAATTGATAGCCAGGTATTTATAGATATTCGAGGCCGTATTAGCCAAGGAGTAATTAAGCGTTTACCTTTTCAACCATCGAGGGTGAAGTAAGACCCATTCTTATTGAGGCTCTAGAAAGTGACGCTATTAGCGCCTTTGCGCTAATGCCAATTAATACTGCAGTAGTAATAGCTCTTGGGATATCCCAGGCCATAGCTGTTGCTAAATGAAAGGTTAGATAGCGAGAGATATTCTCCATAAGCGGTGCGCCGGCGATAAAGCCCAACTGAGTATTAGTTGATGCAATCCAAGGCCAGAGCTGAAGATCCATAAGGGCGCCAAAGAGAAGCGAGCTGATAACTCCAATTGCTATGAGTGCGATTAGTTCAAAACGCTTAGAGATTTTCTTGGAAAATAATCCAGCAAAGAGCCCAATCCATCCCGCTGCCAGCATTTGAAATGAGAGCCAAGGTCCAATTCCTCCGCTAATAATTGCAGAGACTGCCATAGAGATAACTCCAAGTGAGAATCCAAACTTTGAACCAAAGATGTAGCTAGCAATGATTAAGAGAAACCACATCGGTTCAACTCCCACTGCTCCAGCTCCGACCAATCTAAGAGCCGCTATTAACGCGGCAAGGACTCCAAGGAGTGCAACGATCTTGCTATCAAGTGAGCCTCTTGATATCTCAATTGAGATAACAAGAATGGCAAGAAATGCAGTAAATAGAGCTAAGAATCGAGCGGAGTCTGGCTTTAGTAGAAAGAAGTCACTCTCTGGAATAAAGAGCGGCCAGGTGAATGCAAGAAGGCCAAGAATAGATCCAATTAAAATTGGAAGCCAGGAAATTACTGAAGAGATAGTTCTAGTTTTTCTCACTTAAATATCTTTCTACATCACTTAGCGAGAGCCAGCTGTTATTGGGAAGAGCTTTAGATACTTGTGGAGCAAAGGCAGGGGAGGCCTTAAGAACTTCTCTACTGCTCCCATCTGCAATTACCTCACCATCTGCAAGAAAGATCACGCGATCGGCCACTTCAGCCACTAGCTCGACATCATGGGTTGATATCAAGACCGCGCGGTTAAGGCTTGATGCGATCTCTTTCAAATTCTTTATAAGAACTTTCTTGGCTTCATAATCAAGTCCTCTTGTTGGTTCATCGAGTATGACTAGCGCTGGCTGAGCCGAGAGGATGATGCTGAGAGCAAGGCCAAGTCTCTGACCCTCAGAGATATCTCTTGGGTGTGAATTGAGGCTGGGAATCTTCATTAACTCTTTATAGATTGCCAGGGTAGTTCCAGGTTCAACTCCATTATCAAGATCTGCTAATTCGCACTCTTGCTTTATTGATTGCCCATAGAGAAGATCTCCAGCATCTTGAGGGATATATCCAACAAATCTGATTAATTCCTTATCTGTAAAACTCTTGGGATCTCTCTTCTTTACTCTGACCTCTCCTCTAATTAGTGGAGCCTGACCAACTGCGCATTTAAGTAGAGTGGTCTTTCCTGCGCCATTTCTTCCCATAAGCGCAACAATCTCGCCGCCATTTATTTGAATATTTACATCACTAAGAGCGTTTTTTCTCTGATCTTGATCATATGAGGCGCTAACAGAGTTGATAGTTAATAAAGCTTCACCGTTGATCTTTGCAATATCTTGCACCGGAGCCTGAGTTATCTCTGGAGCCATCTTGCGAAATTCACGGATTGAGAGTGGAATTTCGCCGAGTTCTAGCTTCTTTGCTAACTCAACTAAGGGAGGCGCAATAGGAGAGTTACCTAATATCTGCCTTGCAGGTCCTAGATCAACTGAGCCATCGCCATGAATGAGAATAATTCGATCAACGAATCCAATTACTCTCTCAAGTCTATGTTCTGCCAAAATTACAGTAAGTCCAAGATCATGAACTAAGCGATGGAGAATTGAAAGTACCTCCTCTGCTGCAATTGGATCAAGGGCGCTTGTTGGTTCATCAAGAAGTAGAACCTTTGGATTTGTAACAAGCGCTGCAGCTATTGCCACTCTCTGTTGTTCACCGCCGCTTAGCTCTGAGACATTTCTTCTTCTTAAAGGAGCAAGTGCAAGAAGATCTAGAACTTCCTCAACGCGCTTTCGCATAATCTCTGGAGCAATTCCAAGGCTCTCAAGGCCGAATGCAATCTCATCCTCAACTATGTCTGAGACAAAACCATTGATGGGATTTTGGCCAACAATTCCTACGACATCTGCCAACTCTCCAGGTTTTAACGCTCTGGTGCTCCGGCCATCAACGCTGATTTCACCGGTGAGAATTCCTCCAGTGTGATGGGGGATAAGGCCATTTATTAGCTTAAGAAGTGAGCTCTTTCCTGCCCCGGTGTGGCCTATTAGAAGGAGTAGCTCTCCTTCATTCACTGTAAAAGAAATATCTTCCACAATTGTTCGTTGCGCGTTGGGATAGATCAGGGAGACTCCAGAGAAGGTAATCATGAGATAAATCCTGGAGCTATTACTGCGATCAAGAGAAGCCCTGCAAATAGAGCGCTAGATATTGATGGTAGAAGTAGAAGAGAGATAAAGGCATAGATTGGAGATGAAAGAGCTACTGTCTCTCGAAGGCGCCAGCTGTGAGGGCGATATCTACTTGGATTTGGAAAATATCCATAGCCTCTAGATTCCAAGGAGGCGGCAAGATCTATTGACCTCTCCAAAGACTCTTCTAGCACTGGGATTCCAACTTTTCTAAATGAAGCAATGCCAGTTGAACTCTCACCTCTTAATCGCCTTGCTGCTCTAACTCTCTCAATACTTCTAGCGCTCTGTGGCGCAACCGAGCTAGCAATTACCGTTGCAAGCCCTATCCCATAGTATTTTCGAGGCAGTACTCGTAGCAGTTCATGAGGATTACTTAGAGCGCTCGCTGCAGCAAAAATTAGAATTAGCGCAACAAGCAAGATAGCTTCATCAAATGCAGTAGAGAGACGCTGTGAGGTGACATCACCGCCGAGCCTTACTCCAACAAATAAATCTGGCAGCGTGATGCTTGGGATAGTGAAAAGTACTTGCCCAGGCATTGGAACTCCAATAATTACTCCAATAGCCATTCGAAGTGTGAAGGCTAGAGCTGCAAGGCGTAGCGACCATCTAAATGATTGATACCAATAGGTATTACTATGTTTTAAAAGCACTAGAGCAACTGCTCCGATAGATATTGAAATTGAGATTAGAGTGGTGTCAGAAACAAGAAGAATTACAAGAAGAGTAAGCGCCCAGAGCCACCAGAAGAGAGGATGAAAACTCTCTTTGCTAGCTCTGAGCGTATTTGTCATCTAATTAATTCTCTGAATTATCTAGTGCGCCGGCGATTGAGAAAGAAGGCGCTAAGTAAAAAGAGCGCGAGGACTGCAAGAAGAATCGGAGCGCTCTGGCTAGAGCTATTTTCTTGCTCTTCAGTTCTTTCTATCGCCACTACTTGCTCAGCTGCTGGTTCATCGATTTCAGCGCCGCACTCACTTGCTGGATATCCAGCAATCCCGCAGATAAGGCCAGAATCTCCAGCTCTTACATCAAGTGCTGCCTCTAGTACATCAAGGCCAAGTGAGCCTTTATCAACTACAACGCAATCTGAGAAGAACTCGTTAGGAATTTCGCCATCTGGAGCAATATTGCCAGCTCCAAAATCAACAACTAGACCAACTCTAATCTTTCCTGATGTCTCTGGAGTTTCACCGCAGAGAGTTGCAAAATCAGGATCCATCATTGGAGTAACTGCTGGAATATCATTTGAGCTAAAAACAAAGATCCATCCTTCAACATCTCCATCTTTAACTTCAACAGATGGTCCAGTCATTGCTGCGCTCCAAGCACTAGCTCCAGCTGTTGCTTGGAAATATCCCCAATAGCGATAACCCTTAGCTCCATGAGAAGGAATCGGAGCAAGAAGGCTAAGAATTAATACCGAGAGCGCAATAAACTTTGGATAGGTTTTTAAAATATTTGTATTTACAGATCTGTTAAGCACTGTGAACCTTTCAATAGAAAAAGGGCTCACGACGGCGAAAAAAAACTTCCGCCCCGTAAACCACGACGGGTGGTAAAGATGCTTCTTGGGTGGTAATCCGACTTACCTGCTAATTCTCAAGCAGGCTCACGGTTGCGGGTCAGCGTCGGATTTTCACCGACTTCCCCATTCCAAAGAGCTATTAAGTTGTGTGGGCTAATTAATCAGGAAAGTGGCTAAAGCGCAAGGAGGCGCTAGGCTCTCTTTATGGAATATAGAAAACTTGGCAGCTCTGGCATGTATATCTCAGAGATTACTTATGGCAATTGGATTACTCATGGCTCACAGGTTGAGCAAGATGCCGCAATTAAATGCGTTAGAACAGCTTATGACTTAGGTATTACTACTTTTGACACCGCTGATGTCTATGCCGGCACCCGCGCTGAGAGCGTTATGGGTAAAGCCCTTAAGGGAATTAGGAGAGAGTCTTATGAACTCTTCACCAAGGTTTATTGGCCAACTGGTACTGGAAAAAACGATAGAGGCCTATCGCGCAAGCACATCATGGAATCTGTGCATGCCTCTTTGAAGCGTTTAAATACCGATTATCTAGATCTTTATCAGATGCATCGCTTTGATTATGAGACCCCACTTGAGGAGAGCTTGTCGGCATTTGATGACCTAATTCGCCAAGGAAAAGTTCACTACATTGGATTTTCAGAGTGGGATGCAGCGCAAATTAGTAGTGCTCTTAAAATTCAAGATGCCAAGGGCTATACCCGATTTATCTCTAGCCAACCGCAGTACTCAATGCTCTGGAGAGTTATCGAGAGCAAAGTTGATCCGCTATGTCGCAATGAAGGTATTGGCCATATTGTCTGGTCGCCAATTGCTCAAGGGGCGTTAACTGGAAAGTATCTACCTGGAAAGAAACCACCTAAGGGATCAAGGGCTACTGATAAAAAAGGCGGCGCAAATATGATTTCGCGCTGGATGAAAGATGATGTTTTAACTGCAGTTGAGAAGTTAAAGCCAATTGCAGAGAAAGAGGGGCTTACTCAAGCTCAGTTAGCTGTGGCCTGGGTGCTGCAAAATCCTAATATTTCATCTGCAATCATTGGAGCTACTAAGCCTTCTCAGATTAAAGAAAATGTTAAGGCCTCAGGAGTTAAGTTGAGTAGTGAAACGATGAAGGCAATTGATAATGCTCTTGGAAATCTACCCGAGAGAGATGCTGCAAAAACCGTTAGCCCAAATCCAAGGGCTTAACTAGATTTTCTCGCCCCGCTTAACTTGAGGAAGTGGGGCTCGAAGCCTTCTAATTTGTGTAGAGCGGAGCCAGCCATACATTCCAAGGCCCTTAAGGGTTTCACCAGGAAAGCGCGTGCTTACCTCACGCTTGATGCGCCTTGAGAGAAAATATCCATCAACAACTGAGAAAATTAGAGCTGAATACATAAGTGCAATCGCAGCAAATTGGATATACATCACTGGGATTAGAGTCATGAATAAAACTAGAACAATAATTGGAAGAAAGAATTCACCAACTGAGCGCCTTGAATCGACATAATTTCTTATGAATCGCCTTACCGGCCCTTTATCTCTTGGAGGAAGCGCATTTTCATCTCCGCGCATATAGGCATCACGTTGTTGGGCGCGTAAAACTCGAGCTTGGGCCTTTTGCAATTTCTTTGCCTCTTTATTAGCGGCGGGAGCAAGGCGATTAATCACTCTTGATTGCTCTGCCTCTTTGCGCTTTGGTGTTGGGCGCCCTTTTTTCTCTGACATGGGCGCTACGGTAGGCCAAGCATTCGATCTAGCGCAATTCGAGCAAAGTTAGCCGTATTAGGCTCGACCTTTATCTGATTAACCACGCGCCCCTTAACTAGAGATTCCATCGCCCAGAGTAGATGGGGCAGATCGATGCGATTCATGGTGGAGCAGTAACAGACATCTTTATCAAGGAAGACCACAGTCTTATCAGGATTATTAGCAGCAAGGCGCTTAACGAGATTTAACTCAGTTCCAACTGCCCAACTGCTTCCAGCAGGAGATTGAGTAACAGTCTTAATAATCATCTCAGTGCTACCAATTACATCGGCTTTTGAAACAACTTCATATTGGCATTCAGGATGGACTATGACTTTAACGCCAGCAATCCTCTGTCTTACCTGCTCAATATTTTCAACTGAGAAGCGACCATGAACGGAGCAATGCCCTCGCCATAGGATAACTTTGGCAGAAATTAGCTCGGCATCACTTAGCCCGCCATTAGATTTCCAGGGATTCCAAATCACGCAATCGCTAAGTTTTAGCCCCAGTTTTAATACTGCAGTATTTCTGCCCAGATGCTGATCGGGAAGGAAGAAGACTTTCTCTCCCTTTTCAAAAGCCCATTTCATAGCTCGCTCTGCATTTGAAGAGGTGCAGATAGTTCCGCCATTTTCTCCAGTAAATGACTTAATAGCAGCAGATGAATTCATATAGGTAACTGGAATTGTTTTACTTGCAATCCCTAACTTCTCAAAGACTTTCCAAGCTTGATCAACTTGATTTGCTGCTGCCATATCTGCCATAGAACAACCAGCGGCAAGATCAGGAAGAATTACAGCTTGATTTTCTGAGGTGAGAATATCTGCGCTCTCTGCCATGAAGTGAACGCCGCAGAAGATTATGTTCTCTGCCGCTTGATTATCAGCAGCAGCTTGGGCTAATTTAAAAGAATCTCCAGTGATATCTGCAAAATCGATTACTTCATCTCTTTGATAGTGATGGCCCAAGATCATCGCTCTATCGCCTAGGGCCGCTCGAGCCTTCTTAGCCCGCTCAACTAAATGTGGATCACTTGATGCTGGAAGCTCCCCGGTGCAGGAGACTCCACGCTCGCTAGAGAGATCTGAGCCTTTTCCTAGAAGGAGCAGATCAGTGATTGAGGCCATGGCTTCATTATCTCGCGAAAGTTCGCTGCGTGTGCGCTAAAGTATGGCTCTAAGAAGATTAAGAGTGAGGAAGAGATTTATGAGCACTGAGACCAAGACCGATGGCATCAAACTATCCAGCGAGGCTGCAGAGAAAGTTGCCTCCCTTCTAGCTCAAGAGGGTAGAGATGATTTAAGTCTTCGAGTTGCAGTACAACCTGGTGGTTGCTCAGGCCTTAGATACCAGCTTTATTTCGATGATCGATCACTTGATGGCGATACCGTTATGACCTACGGAAACGTCAAGGTAGTTACCGACAAGATGAGTACTCCATATTTAATGGGAGCAACTATTGATTTCGTTGACACCATTGAGAAGCAGGGTTTTACAATCGATAATCCAAATGCTGGCGGATCATGCGCCTGCGGCGATTCCTTTAACTAAAACAGATACTAATTTCTTAAGGCCTTGCCTGCTATGGGCGGGCTTTAGAGTTATTCGATAATTTCCATGTTCGCTATATCCCATCGCTGTTAAAACATGGCTAGGGGAGAGCGGGCCTGATCCACAGGCAGAACCGGCATCAATTAATACTCCTTGAGCTTCAACCTTTCTTAATACCTCTTCGCTATGAGTATGCGGAATTACAAATGCAAGAAACCTAGGATCGCAATTATCGCTATCTCCAGCAATCTTTATATCTTTTATCTCGCTAACCAGCTCTTGCCTCATAAAGGAATTGAGCTCAGTTAATTTAACAAAGTCCTCTCTTGCTCTCTTTGTCCAATTCTCAAGAGCAACTGCTGTTGCAAGTAGAAGTGGTTTTGAAAAAGATCCATAGACGCGCCTTTTATCTATTACTGGTCCTGGGTTTTGCCACTTGCCGCTATTTGCAATTCCAATTAGGGCAATTCCAGAAGGTCCAGCAAAATATCTTGGGTCCCAGATCGCGCTATCCCAATTATCGGGAAGGTTTGAGAGCGGATAGGCAGAGCTCATATCAGCAAAAACTGCAGTTTTATCTGAAGTTTTTGGAGGGCTCTGAATTACCCCAGTCTCTCTATTAACTGCCTGAAAGCTAAGGGTTATCTCGCTGCTGCCATCTACCTGATAATCAATAACTCCATTTGAATCAACGCTCTGCTCAAGTATTTCGCCGCCCCTTTCTTGATGTTGTCTTGCAAAGGCATGAATTACTTGGCGATCGATTGCTGAATAGATGAATTTAGATTTTCTCTGCGTTAAAAGCCCTGATAAGGCGCTTTGAAATCCAAAACCTAACTCACCAACTACTTCAAGTTCGCTACTAGCAATACCAAGATGAGAGGAGATAGATTCTTTTGCTTCATTAATTAGATTTCTTAACTGCGCTGAATTTCTATGGATTTTCGCAGGATCAAACCAGGCAGAATCAAAGAGTTCTAGTAAATGTTGGCGCGCCATAGGCTCAAGAGGAAGCTCACTCTGGAAGTCATCTTCCGGGGCGATATCTGTGATGGGCAACACCCTTAGAAACTTACCCCCTAATGGGCGCAGATGCGAGGCGCAAGTATTCTTAGCCCATGTCTCCATTGAGAAAACTAGCCCTGGCAGCCTCTCTGCCGCTTTTAGCTGGTTGCTCAAATGAGGAGTTAACTGGAATTGGATATCGCGGGGGAGTTACTAGCGTTAATGAGGCCTCCTTCACTCTCTGGCAAGGGGCCTGGTTAGCAGCAGCAATTGTCGGAGCCTTCACTTTGATCTTAATTCTCTGGCCAGTCTTCTTTCATCGAAAGAAAGAAGGAGAAGCATTTCCACGTCAGTTTCAATATAACATTCCAGCAGAAGTTGCCTACACAGTAATTCCATTTATCATCGTTGCAGTTCTCTTTGGATATACCGCGAAGGCAGAGAACGAAATTGTTGCGCTATCGCCTCAGAGCAGTACTGCTCTCCATGATGTAACGGTCAATGGCTTTCAATGGTCTTGGCAATTTACCTATAAAGAGGCTGGCGAGGGAACAACTGTTACTGGAACTCCAGCTCAGCCGCCTGTGCTTTATATGCCGCTAGGTGAGAAGGTGAGATTCACCTTCACTGCATCAGATGTGATCCACTCATTCTGGGTCCCTGATTTCATGATTCAGATGCAGAACATCCCCGGAGTAACTAATCAACTGGAATTTACCGCTAATGAGCTGGGTGAGTATCGAGGATTTTGTAATCTCTTATGTGGAAGGCAGCACTCACAGATGAGATTTACCGTAAAGGTAGTTACTCCTAGTGAATATGACACCTATATCCAATCTCTCAAAGCTGAGGTGAATTCATGACCACATATGCCACTCGCACATCAGCCTTCGATGAGGCGCCGCAGGCTCCTAAGCCAATGAGCAAAGGGCGGATGGCGGTGAAGATATTAACTTCCACCGATCATAAAGTGATTGGTTATCTCTATCTAGCAACATCTTTTGCGTGGTTCTTAATTGGTGGCATCTTGGCTCTTCTTCTAAGAGCCGAGCTAACCCGCCCAGGGATGCAGTTTTTAAGCTCAGAGCAATATAACCAGGTCTTCACAATGCATGGCACCATCATGTTATTGATGTTTGCAACGCCGCTCTTTGTTGGTTTTGCAAATGTAATTATGCCGCTTCAAATTGGCGCTGCCGATGTGGCATTTCCAAGAATGAACATGCTCTCCTATTGGCTCTATCTCTTTGGCGGAATTGTTGCTTTTGCAGGCTTTCTAACTCCAGGTGGAGCAGCATCCTTTGGATGGACTGCATATGCACCGTTATCAAATGATATTTATTCACCAGGAATTGGCGCAGATCTCTGGATTATGGGCCTTGCTGTTAGTGGACTTGGAACAATTCTTGGCGGCGTTAACTTTATAACAACGATTTTCACCATGCGCGCTCCTGGAATGACGATGTTTAGAATGTCGATCTTCACTTGGAACGTTCTACTAACCTCAATCTTGGTAATTATCGCTTTCCCTCCCCTTGCAGCAGCGCTACTAGCGCTTGAATCAGATCGTCTATTTGGCTCACTTATCTTTGATCCAGCAAATGGCGGAGCCATGCTCTGGCAACATCTCTTCTGGTTCTTTGGCCACCCTGAGGTTTATATCTTGGCCTTGCCATTCTTTGGAATCGCAAGTGAAATTTTCCCAGTATTTAGCAGAAAACCTATCTTTGGATATAAAGGTTTAGTCGCAGCAACAATTGCAATCGCTGCGCTATCGGTCGCTGTTTGGGCCCACCATATGTATACCTCAGGTCAAATCTTGTTGCCATTCTTCTCATTTATGACCTTCTTGATTGCAGTTCCAACGGGGGTTAAATTCTTTAACTGGATCGGCACGATGTGGCGAGGTTCTCTCACCTTTGAAACTCCGATGATCTGGGTTATTGGATTCTTAGTTACCTTCCTTCTTGGCGGCTTAACTGGAGTCATTTTGGCTAGCCCGCCGCTTGATTTCGCTGTATCTGCCTCCTACTTTGTTGTCGCCCACTTCCATTATGTTCTCTTTGGAACTGTGGTCTTTGCTATGTTTGCAGGATTTTATTTCTGGTGGCCAAAGATGACAGGGCGGATGCTCAACGAGACGCTAGGAAAGATCCACTTCTGGACGCTCTTCTTGGGTTTCCATACGACATTTCTTATTCAACATTGGCTAGGAATTAAAGGTTTTCCACGTAGATATGCCGATTACCTAGCAAGTGATGGCTTTACCTGGATGAATATGGTTTCAACCCTTGGTTCAACGCTCCTTGCTATCTCCATGATTCCATTTGCTATAAATGTTTGGATTACTCGCAAATCTCCAAAAGTTGAGAGCAATGATCCATGGGGCTATGGCTCATCTCTTGAGTGGGCAACGACTTGTCCGCCGCCAAGACATAATTTCCTTCGTATGCCTGAGATTAGATCTGAGCGCCCTGCCTTCGATCTTAATCATCCAAACCACTCAAAGATTGAAGGGCATTAGATGAAGGTCGGCTATCGCTTATTCCTTTTTCTTTTTGCTTTCTATGCAATCGTTGGCGCGGTCTATTGGGTTTTAGGTGGGGAACCTCTGGGGATTACAGCTCTCTTGTTATGCGCAGGCCTTGCTCTGATAATTGGTTATTACTTCTGGTTCATTAATAGAAGATCTGGGGGAGTAATGCCAGAGGATAATAATGATGGACTTATCTCAGATGGAGCAGGCGAGCTTGGCTTCTATAGCCCACACTCTTGGTGGCCGCTGCCAGTAGGACTTGCAGCAACAGCAGCAGGGGTTGGTTTAATCGTGGGATGGTGGCTAACACTAATTGCTGTTGGCGCGCTCTTAGTTTCTGTTATTGGATTTGTTTTAGAGTATGAGAAACCCTCTGCGTCAAATCATTAATGGATAAAATTAGGGCTGAGATAGTAGATACCGGTATCCCTTTATTTCTAAAAACCCAGCTTGAGATTAAAGCGCCACCTAAAGTAATTTTTGATCTAGTCGCAGATCCTAAGAGCCATACCAAAATCGATGGTTCAGGGATGCTTAAGGGCGAACTTAAAGCTCCAAAACGACTTTATCTCGGAGCAAGCTTTGGGATGAAGATGCGTCTTGGCATTCCATACATAATCAAAAATACGGTATTGGAATTTGAGGAGAATAAATCAATTGCCTGGCGCCATCTTCTTCATAACGTATGGCGATATGAGTTAATCGAAATTGACCCAAGAACTACTCTTGTTATCCAGAGCTGGGATGGAAGGAATGCCAGATCTAAATGGTGGGTAAGTGACTCCTATAAGTGGGTACCAAAAGCTATGGCTAGAACCCTCGTTAAATTAAAGGAACTGGCTGAAAGCAGGTAAGTTAAACAAAAGCAAGACAAGAACTAGTGGTGTCCGCCTTCAAGCTCTTTAACATCATTTGCTGTTGGCTTAGCAATCTGTTCTGCCTGAGAGCGAGATAGGCGAGAGCGAATCTTTGAGCGAATTACCTTTGGATTTTTCACGCCATATTCATTACTTAGATTTGCCTCTAGCGCTGGCAGCTGCTCATGCTGGGTTAGAAGGTATGCCTTCTCTGGAGTTAATGGTTCATGGACTTCAATAAATTCTCCATGAGGAAGCATTACAAGGCGACCAGTCTCTCTGCCATGGAGCACAAGCTCGCGATCAGCTCGCTGTAGCGATAGACAGATTCGCTTAGTTATAACAAATGCAAGTGGTGGTAGAACAATTACGCCGATACGAGAGAACCACATAATCTGATTGATCGAGAGATCAAAGTGGGTGGCAAGAAGGTCATTACCGCCGTTAATGAGCGTTACCAACATAAAGGTAATAGACATTGCGCCAAGAGCAGTCCTATTAGGTGCATTTCTTGGTCGATCTAGCAGGTGATGTTCGCGCTTATCTCCAGTTATCCAACTTTCAATAAATGGATAGAGCGCCATTCCAGTAAAGATAATTCCCGGAATGATTAAACCTGGAATCAAAATATTTAATGAGAGCGTATATCCAAAAATATATGCCTCAAGAGGCGGAGCCATACGAACTAATCCATCGAGCCAACCCATATACCAATCCGGCTGCGATCCTGCGCCAATTTGTCCCGGGTTATAAGGCCCATAGATCCAGATTGGATTAATCGATGCCACAGCGCCTAGGAAGGCGGTTACTCCAAAGACGATGAAGAAGAAGCCTCCAGCTTTAGCCATATAAGTTGGCATTAGGGGATAGCCAACAACGTTCTTCTCAGTTCTTCCAGGGCCTGGATATTGAGTGTGCTTCTGGTACCAAACAAGCATTAAGTGCACAGTAATAAGGGCCAAGAAAATACCTGGTAGCAAGAGGATATGAACGACATAGATTCTCTGGATAAACATCTCACCTGGAAAGGCTCCGCCAAATATAAAGAACGATAGATATGAACCAACAACTGGAATAGCTTGAATTATTGCTTCAGCAATTCTGATTCCAGTTCCGGAGAGAAGATCATCTGGAAGTGAGTAGCCAAGGAAACCTTCAACAATTCCAAGAGTTAGGAGTCCAACTCCAATGATCCAGTTAAATTCTCTTGGCTTTCTAAATGCTCCAGTGAAGAAAACACGCATTAAGTGAGCAACCATTGCTGCCATAAAAATAAGTGCTGCCCAGTGATGAATCTGGCGCATTAATAGTCCACCTCGGACATCAAATGAAATGTGAAGGGAAGAGGCATAGGCCGCGCTCATCTTTAATCCAGAGAGCGGTTGATAAGAACCTTCATACTCAACTTCACGCATTGATGGGTCATACCAGAAAGTTAAGAAGGTTCCCGAGAGCAATAAGATAACAAATGAGTAGAGGACAATCTCACCGAGCATAAATGACCAGTGGTCTGGGAAAACTTTAGTTAGAGTTTTCTTCAGCCACTTAGCAGAGCCAGTACGTTCATCAACGTAATTGGCAACTTGGCCGGCAACTCTCTCTCTTGCGCTCATTACTTATTCCGCCCCCAGAAACTTGGTCCAACAGGTTCGTTAAATGGCTGCTTTGCCACTAGATAGCCTTGGCTATCAACTGTTACGGCTAATTGTGGCAGGGGTCGGGCAGATGGTCCAAAGATAACTTTCGCAGCTCTTGTCACATCAAAGGTTGATTGATGGCATGGGCAGAGAAGATGCTTCGTGGTCTGTTCATAGAGAGCTACAGCACATCCCATATGTGAGCAGATCTTTGAAAATGCGATGATTCCCTCATAAGTCCAAGAGAGGCGTTCAGCATCTAGATTAAATTCTTCAGGGCGGATACGGATTAGAAGAACAGAATCCTTTGCGATGTCATCTAAGTGGCGCACTTTTCCGGCAGGAAGTTCAGGTTGAACCTGAGCAACGCCTCCAACTTCAAGATCTGAGGGGCGAATCGGGCGATCTCCTGGATCAGTGACAAGTCTTGTTCCTGATTTCCAATTAGTCTCTTTTTGATCATTACCTGGAAGTGGCCCTAGATCTCCAAGAAGTAGAACAGGGGAGATGCCAACTAAACCAAGTGAGAGAAGCATCGTTCGTTTAATAAAGGGACGACGACCAAGGCCTGCCTCACCTGCCCGATCTTTAACTGTTGAGACAAAATCATCTCGGTCTTCATCTTTAGAGCGTTGCTCTTTTCGGTAATCAATGACTTCATGATCTGGCATAAGAGTCTTTGCCCAATGCACTGCTGCCATCCCAATAAAAAAGAGCGCCATTGCAAGGCCAAGACCTAAAAATAGTTGGTGAGCATTTGTGCTTCCAAGTACAGGAACGAAAACAAAGGCATCTTCATCAATTCCCAGATAGGCATAGATAAAAAGAAGGGTTCCTATAACTGAGAGGAGAAATAAGATTCCAACTTGTCGCTCTGCTCTTTTAGCAGCTTTGACATCGACATCTGCCTTGCGATGAATATGCTCTGGAAGTCCTGGGTCAGAAAGTGGTACTAACTCGTTACTCATTTAACTACCGAGCCTTTGCTGTTAGCCATACTGCCACGCCAATTAAAAGACCAAGACCTAATAACCAAGCAACCAAACCTTCTGTAACAGGGCCGACTCGACCAAGTGCTGCGCCGCCAAGTTGTGGTTCAGTTTCAGCATGTTTAATCCATTTGATAATTGAGAGTTTCTCTTGTGGAGTCAAAATAGTCTCAGAGAAAACTGGCATAGCTTGAGGGCCAGTAATCATCGCTTCATATATATGTTTTACCTCAACTCCCATAACTGTTGGGGCATATTTCCCTTGGGTGAGCGCGCCACCTTGTCCAGCTAAGTTATGGCACATTGCGCAGTTATTTCTAAATAGCTCGCCGCCTTGGGCCATATTTCCATCGCGCTCCCAAGCAAGTTCTTCATTGGTCACAGCTGCAGGGCCAGGGGCTAGCGATGCAACATAAGCAGCTAGAGCTGCTACCTCTTGATCGTTATAAACCGGGTCCTTTCGAGCAATCTGCTGGCTCATATCAGCAACTGGCATACGACCTGTTGCCACTTGGAAATCAACAGAGGCAGCTCCTACGCCAATTAGTGATGGGCCAACTCCTGCGCCTTCTGCATTTAAGCCATGACAGGAGGAGCAACCACGAGCAAATATCTCTTTACCCTCGGCAATTAAAGTTGCTTTATCAGATTGTGAGAGCGTGGCCTGCTCGGTCACTGCCTGCGCAGCGCTATAAGTAAGAGCAGCAAAGAGTAGAGCGCCAAGTAGAAGAAGAGGGCCTGCAAATCTGTGGCGGCGATACTTTGAAATAAATCTCATCTATGCCACCAGATAGATCGCAGAGAATAGAGCAATCCAAACAACGTCGACAAAGTGCCAGTAGTAAGAAACAACTATCGCTGTCGTTGCCTGTGAGTGGCCAAAGCGACGAGCTTTTGAGACTCGAATCATCACGATAAGAAAGGCAATGAGACCGCCTGTTACATGAAGACCATGGAACCCAGTTGCTAGATAAAATACCGAGCCATAAGCAGAAGAAGAGATTGTTAATCCCTCATGAACAAGTTCTGCATACTCATACACCTGACCGCCAATAAAAAATGCTCCCATTGCAAAGGTCAAAGCAAACCATTCGCGCATTCCCCACTTTGAAATCTGAAAAAGAGTTCCAGTTCGAGCGCTCTGGAAGCGCTCAGCGGCAAAGACTCCGAATTGGCAGGTAACTGAGGAGAGTACTAAGACAGTGGTATTAAGGGCAGAGAATGGAATATTTAACATCTCCACGCCCTCGCCCCAAATTTCTGGGCCTTGAACAGATCTTGTTGTGAAATACATGGCAAAGAGAGCGGCGAAGAACATCAACTCACTTGAGAGCCAGACGATCGTTCCAACAGCAACGACATTGGGGCGATTCAATTTTGGTGCTGTGGAGACCGCGCTACTCATAGGAGGGATTATTCCCGAAAAGAGGGAAATACCCTCTCTTTGAAGGGGCTAATAAGTAGGTATAGCCGGTGAAACGCATCACGGGATATTGGCTCAGATAGAGCGAAGAGGAAAGAGAGTAAACCCCTAGAATTATGCCAATCATGGATAGAGGCCAGAAAAACCTAAAAATCGCGCTTTACTCAGATGATTCAAGCGTTCGAGCTAGCGTGATAACTGCGTTGGGTAAGCAGATTTCTCCTGATTTAGGAGTACATAAAATCTTTGAATTTGCCACCGCTAAGGCCCTGCGAATGGCAGTTGATTCTGGAGAGAATTTCGACCTATTTATTCTTGATGGTGAAGCAGTTCCTGAAGGTGGGCTGGGAGTTGCTAAGCAGTTAAAAGATGAAGTCTTTAACTGTGGAGTAGTTATCGTTTTGGTAGCAAGAAGCGCTGATGCCTGGCTTGCTGGTTGGTCTAGAGCAGAGGGTGTAATTACTCATCCCATTGATCCCTTTACCCTTGCAAAGAGCGTTGCAGAAATTCTTGCTAAAAACCCCATTGCTTCTTAAGTTAGAGATAACGAAATGATCGAGCGCCCTCTTACTTGGGATGAGATATTTGAAAAGTTAACAGAAAAACAAGATTTATCTGATTTGCAAATTACCTGGGCAATGGCTCAAATTCTAGATGGCCTTGCAAACAATGATCAGATAAAGAATTTTCTACTTCTACTAAAAGCAAAAGGCGAAAAAGCCAGTGAGGTTAGAGCACTAGTTGATGTGATGTATCAAAGAGGTATTGCTATCGATATCCCTGATCGCGCTGTCGATATCGTTGGAACTGGGGGAGATGGCGCATCAACTATCAATATCTCAACAACTGCCGCCATTATTACAACTGCAGCTGGAGCTAGAACAATTAAGCATGGCAATCGCGCTGCAAGTTCAAAGAGCGGAGCAGCAGACCTACTAGAGGCTCTCGGTATTGATATTTCACTTGGAGCTGAGCAGATCCAGGAGTGTGTAAGAAGAATCGGAATTGGTTTTGCATTTGCTCCCGTTTTTCACCCTGCGATGAAGAATGCAGCTAGCGCAAGGAGAGAGTTAGCAACTCCAACGGTCTTTAATATCCTTGGCCCGCTAGCTAATCCAGCAAAGCCAAAGGCGGTGGCAATTGGCGTTGCTAGAGCTGAGCTATTGGAACTTGTTGCAACTGTGCTTGCCGAGCGAGGCTGCGAAGGTTTTATCTTCCGGGGCGATGATGGCTTAGATGAAATATCACTCAGCACAACAAGCACGATCTATCAGATAAACAAGGGCGAGATAAGTAAGCATTCTTTTGACCCAAGTGAGATAGGCCTTGAGCGAGTAGGAATTGATGAGCTAAAAGGTGGCACACCTAGCGAGAATGCTGATATCACTAGAGCAATTTTTGCTGGGAGAGGCGGTGCCTATCGCCAAGCGGTTTTACTAAATGCAGCAGCTGCAATTGCTGCATTTAAGGCAGATTTTCACCTAGGTATTACCCAGCAACTTGCAAATGGCTATACCTTGGCAAAGCAAGCAGTTGACTCTGGCGCTGCTGCTCAATTAGTTGAGCGCTGGGCAAATCTATCTACTGAATTAGCAAAATCTTCCTTATAGCTATTAGCACCAACTTGAGCTCTAACCTTTTCAATCTCTGATCTTGCCGCTGCTGAACCAAAAGTTGGAAGCGCCCATATGCCATCGACTTCAACGATTCGAATTCCCTCTTGATTCAAGTAACGAAGGAGAACCTCAACTTCTTCATGATGACTTGCGGGGAGTATCTCGCCATTATCGATGACTACCTCCGCAGTTAATTTCAATGACTCAACAACTTCTTTGTAATTATCACTCTTTGCAGTAGCGCTAGCTGCAAGTTTGCCATGTCGAATAACTACAAATTCCCAAGTATCGGTAGAGGTAGCAATTGCAGCGATTAACTCTTTAACTCTAGTTAAGCTCCTAATGCTCTGAGCTCTAGCACTTCCCCTAATAAGCGCTCCTAAACGATTTCTCACCTCAGAAGCCTCTTCGAAGCGCTCTTGATTTGCTAGCTCTCTCATCCGCTGATTGAGCGAGTTAAGAATTGGGCGAGAATCGTTATGCAGGCTCTGATGAATTGCTGTCACATGAGATGAGTAAGAATCAATTGACTCCTGGCCAATACAGGGAGCCCCGCAGCGTTTCATATCAAATAGAGCGCAGGGGCTAGCGCTTTTCATGGAGGATAAAGTGATTCTTGGTTTGCACTGTCTTATCTGCGTAACTTCATAGAGCGCCTCAATTGCTCTTGCTGATTCATCTCGTCCATTAAAGGGCCCTGCCCAGCCGCTCTCATCATCTAGCCCGGTAGCCCCTCTTACTGCAACTAATCTTGGAAAAGCTTCTTTAGTGAGCTTGATCCATAGAGACTTAGCTTGAAACTTGGAACGGCGATTAAAGCGAGGTTGTTTCTCATTTATTAGCCGTAGCTCTCTTACCTCAGCTTCGATGATGGTAGCTGTTTCAATGACATCAAGAGAGTGCGCAAGTGAGATCATGTCGTGAATCCTCTTTCGGGTCTCAGCTGCGGTGAAATAGGAACGGACTCTATTTCTTAAGTTTCTAGTAGTTCCTATATAAAGCGGAGTTCCTGCCTCGTCTCTAAAGATGTAAACACCTGGGCTATTTGCAAGACCCTCTGCCAAATACTTCTTACTCCTCTGGGCGCTAGTGACACGAGAGCTAAAAGACTTTAACTCCTCGAGAGTTTTCACTCCGTAGCTTCCTAGGCGATCTAGGATTCCATGGAAGACATCAACGGTTGCCCGAGCATCTGAGAGCGCTCGGTGATCTGGATTAGTTGTTGCGCCAAAGAAAGTTGAGAGAGTGGAAAGTTTGCAATTCGGAGCTTCATCCCTTGTCACTACATATCTTGCAATTTTGGCAGTATCAAGAACTTGATAGGAAGGCCAAGAAATTTCAAGCTTTGCACACGCTGCCTTTAGAAAACCAATATCAAAGGGAGCGTTATGAGCCACCAGAACACTATCTTTACTGGAGCCGACAAATTCCAAAAATGAGAATATCGCCTCGCCTAATTTTGGCGCTGCAATAACCATTGCATCAGTAATTCCGGTAAGAACCGTAATAAAAGGCGGAATAGGGCTCTCTGGGTTTACCAGGGTCTGAAATTCACCAACTATTTCACCCGCCCTAACTTTCACCGCGCCGATCTCAGTAATTGCTGCGCTGTTATGAGAGCCGCCAGTGGTCTCTAGATCAACAACTACAAAGGTTGTTTCATAAAGGCTCAGTGAGACATCATCAAAACTTGGTTGGAAAGCAGATATAAATTGGCTTTCCTGCTCGGAATTCATAGAGCAAAGATAGATGGGATTAATGACATTTTGCGCGATTAACTTTAAGGTATGGACATGGCAATAGAAGGCGCCCCTGCTGGATGGGTTACTGATTATAGAGCTGAAGGTTTTGGCGAGAACAAGGACATTGGAATCCTTTTTGTCCATGGGTTTACTGGAACTCCCGCCTCAATGCGCCCCTTTGCCCATTACTTCAATGAGCGTGGCTACCGCGTCTCAGTTCCTCTACTTCCGGGCCATGGAACTAAATGGCAAGATCTAAATGAAGTCCACTGGAGTCAATGGCAGAAAAAAATCGATGACGAAATGATTGAATTAAAGAAAAGTTCAGATAAGGTCTTTATAGCCTGCTTATCATTCGGCGGAACTACCGCGCTTGTAGCAGCTGATCACCAAGATAAATTGGTTGGTTTAATACTTGTCAACCCCCTTATTCACCTGCCTGGCATCCAAAAGTACTTTGCCTCCTTGATTGCAATGTTTCAAAAGTCTAGAGCCTCTGTTGGCGATGACATTAAGAAGCCTGGAGTGACTGAATGGGGTTATGACGCCCTGCCTATGAAGGGAGTTGCTGAGATGTTAAAGTATTTGAAGAAAGCTAGAGCCTCTCTTCCACGAATTAAAGTACCGCTTTTAATATTTCATAGCAAAGAAGACCACGTTGTGCCCGAAACAAATGTAGAGATTTTTTTGGATGAGATCGGCTCAAAGGATAAAGAGCGAGTTAATCTCTTGAATAGCTATCATGTAGCAACGCTGGATTATGATGCTGAAATCATCTTCGAAAAGAGCTTGTCTTTTGTTAAGAAGAACAGCAAGTGAAACCAAATCCATTCCTAGCCAAATCAGTTCTTGAGTATGAACTACCTCCATTTGCATCGATTTCAGAAGAGGACTATCTGCCAGCTTTCTATGCTGGAATGGATGAACAGCTAGCAGAGGTTGAAAAGATCACTAGCCAAGCTGAAGTTACCTTTGAAAACACCTTGGTAGCCCTTGAGGCAAGCGGCGGGATTTTAAGTAGAGTGGTTGCTGTTTTTTATAATAAATCTTCAAGTGATACCAATGAAGCAATAGATAAAATTGAAGCAGAGATTGCTCCAAAGCTTGCAGCTCACTCCGATAAAATCAAGTTAGATCAGAGGCTCTTTGCTCGAATTACTCATCTGGTAGATTCAGGCCTTGATCTAAGTAGCGAAGATGCATGGCTTCTAAAGAGGTATCACCGCGACTTTCTCCATGCTGGAGCTGGGCTATCAGATTCCCAGCGTGAGGAGATTAAGAAGATAAATGAAGAGCTATCTACTCTTCAAACAGAATTTAGTAAGAAGGTATTAAGTGAGACAAATGATTTAGCTGTTTTTGTTGATGATCTTAAGGAGCTAGATGGCCTCTCAGAGAATCAGATAAAAGCCTGTAAAGCAGCGGCAGATGCGCGAGGAATTAAAGATAAATACATGATTGGGGCAGTCAATTTCACTGGCCATCCTCTCCTGCGCTCACTAAAGAATCGTGAACTTAGAAAAAAGGTTATGCAAGCATCTCTAAGTAAAGGTCTTCGTGGAAATGACTTTGATACCAGGGAAGTTCTTTTAAAGATGGTCAAATTAAGAGCTAAACGGGCTGAGATATTTGGCAAGGTAAGTCATGCTCAGTATTCGCTCTCCGAGCAGACAGCTGGCTCTCCTGAGAATGTCCATGCAATGCTTAGAAAGATTGCTCCTGCTGCTCTTGCAAATGCTAAAGCCGAGGGCAGAGATCTTGAGCGGCTAGCTAAGTTAGATGGCATTGAAAAACTAGAGAGTTGGGATTGGGATTACTACACCGAGAAGGTAAGGGCTGAGAAGTATGATCTTGATACCGCTTTGATGAAGCCATACTTTGAACTCGAGAGCGTTTTATTTAAAGGCGTCTTTTTCTCTGCTGGCAAACTCTATGGAATGAGCTTTAAAGAGCGCCCAGATCTAGTTACCTATCATCCAGAGGCGAGGGCTTTTGAAGTCTTTAACGAAGATGGTTCAAAGATTGGCCTCTATATCGCTGACTTCTACACCAGGGATTCCAAGCGAGGTGGGGCTTGGATGAACTCTTTAGTTAAACAGAGCCACCTACTTAATCAACTCCCAGTTGTAGTAAATAACTTAAATATTCCAAAGCCGCCAGAGGGGGAGGTAACCCTTCTTACTCTTGATGAAACAACCACCCTCTTCCATGAATTTGGCCATGCAATCCATGGGCTTCTATCGAATGTAAAATATCCACGGTTTTCAGGAACAGCGGTGCAGCGAGATTTTGTTGAGTTTCCATCGCAGGTTAATGAGATGTGGATCCTTGATCCCCAAATCGTTGATAACTATGCCCGCCATCATCAAAGTGGGGAGCGCCTGCCGCAGAGCTGGATAGATAAGCTTGAAGAGTCATCAACCTTTAATGAAGGCCATGCCACAACTAGCTACATGGCTGCAGCAATACTTGATCTTGCTTGGCACTCACTTTCATCAGATGAAGTTATAAGTGATGTTGAGAAATTTGAGGCAGAGGCTATAGAAAGTTATGGCCTTGCCTATGACTGTGTTCCAACAAGGTATCGCTCTTCCTACTTCTCTCACATTTTTGCTGGGGGATACTCTGCTGGTTATTACGGCTATATCTGGGCAGAGGTCTTTGATGCCGATACTGGCGAGTGGTTTAAGGAAAATGGTGGTTTAACTCGAAAGAATGGCGATCACCTTAGAGGCAAACTTATGAGCCAGGGCGGCTCTATTGATTCTCTAGAGATGTTTAGAAATTTCAGAGGTAGAGATGCAGTTATTGAACCGCTATTAAAACGTAGAGGGTTAGTAAGTAATGCTTGAGGCAATATTTCTTGGAATTATTCAGGGTTTAACTGAATTTATCCCTGTTTCATCAAGCGCCCATATTCGCATTCTCGGTGAGTTCCTGCCCTCAGCGCAAGATCCTGGGGCGACCTTCACAGCGATAATGCAGATTGGGACAGAGATAGCGGTTCTGATTTATTTCAGAGCTGATATTGCAAGGCTCATCTCTGCATCTCTTAAATGGATTATAAGAAGAGGTGAATTGGTTGGCAGTGAAAAAAACGATGCGCGTCTATCAGCGCTAATTCTTCTCGGGTCACTCCCCATATTTTTCCTGGGATATTTTGGCCAGGAGTATATTCGTCAGAACTTTCGCTCTCTCTATCTGATTGCAGCCACCTTAATTGTCTTTGGCCTTCTACTTGGCGTGATAGATCACTATGGCAAGAAGATGAAAGACCTTGATGCTTTGGGTGCAAGAGATGGCATTGCATATGGAATTGCGCAATCACTTGCTCTTATTCCAGGGGTCTCTCGCTCTGGCGCAACAATTGCTATGGGAAGAGCTCTGGGATATAAAAGAGAGGCAGCGCTTCGATACTCCTTTTTTCTAGCGATACCTGCAGTTCTAGGCAGTGGAGCATTTGAGCTCTTCAACTCATTTTCAAGGCCATTAAACGCTTTTTCTCCTGGAGAGACTTTTGTTGCAACGATCACAGCTTTTGTTATCGGATACTTAGTTATCTCTTGGCTAATGAAATACGTTCAAACTAAGAGTTTCATGCCTTTTGTTATCTATCGCGTATTGCTGGGAACTCTCTTGCTAATCTTTCTATCAACAGGGGTAATTACAGCTTAAGAACCTGCAAGTTCATTTCTTCTATTGCTAATAATTGTTATCTCTGATTGTTCAGGGATTGGGCAGGGAGCTCCGTCACAGCAGTTAGTTTTCATATGGCAATGAGGGCAGAGCCATCTTGTTGCTATCGGGTCATAGGGGCGCTGGCAGAAATCGCAGGGCATCTGATTATTGGCGCTCACTAGAGAAGCATAGGTTTTATTTACTAAGAAGTGGTGGACGATACTGGGATCGAACCAGTGACCATATAGATCATGTTCCACAACTA
>JANQVH010000006.1 GCA_030730425.1 Candidatus Nanopelagicaceae bacterium | reverse complement strand
AACACCCCTTACTCCATATAGGGAGAGTCTAAGATTTAGGTAATGAAGCTTGGGCCCAGGTTTCAATAATTTGATGCCCTTTAATACCGAGAGTATTCAGTTATGCTCCTGCAATCTCTGAACTAAACTGAAGAGCTGAGAATAGATGATTACATCCAAGGTAGGCATTTATTGAGATAACCCTGCCTAGTCAAGCCTTGTGCCTTAGACTTTACCCCTAACAGGCACTAGCCTGAAATAAAAGAGAGAAGAAAAATATGGATGAGAAAGCCCTATTAAAGCTCTGGAACGAAAAGCGCATGCAGATAATCATGGCTCAAGTAGCTCCAGCCTTAGTATTAATTGCAGTATTTGTTCTCGCTGCCCAAGGAACCTTTGCAACAGCTAGCGATGCAGCTGGTTATCTCACAATTGCAGTAGCGGCAGTGACTGGATTTCTAGCAATTGTTTCCCAGTATGCAGCTATTCGTGAGGCAGAGGCCCTACTTCTTGATATGGGTAAGGTTAAAGATCCATCAGCCCTAACAAAGAAGATTGCTTCATCAAGAGACTTCCTATCACTAACTGCAATTGCAGTAATTGGTCTTGGACTAGCAATTTTCGCTCTAGTTATTTGGGCGGTAATGGCTTAAATATGGAGATAGCGGTAGCGATCTTCTTGATATTTGCACTCTTAGTTGGTGTGGTCATATTTAGATTTGATCACCCAACTAAGCGTGGTCCAAAGATTACTGGCCGTGGTGGCGACTTTAACGAGTAAAACTAGAGTTGGATGACTTTGCTTCCAACGATTAAGTCGTGAACGGTTCTTCGATCGCTGCGAAATATAAATAAGCTATCAATCACAAAAGTAATTCCATTAGTTGCACCTGAGAGAAGTTGACCAGCAAGGCCTTTAACGGCAAATTCACGTAGCGCCATTCTTGCCCAAGTAAAACGCTCTCCAGTGCTTGCATCAACAACTACTTGCTTCAAGATCCGCTTTGCAGGGCTCTGTCCGGTTTGCCAGGTATATAAGCTCCAAACAATCCAGCCAATAGCTAAAGTCACAACTAGAAGAGCAGCATCAAGCAGAGCTGCGCCAAAGCGTGCCTGAACTGAAGCCAATTGCTCAGAGGCAGGGGTTTGTAGATTCTCTTCAGTCATAACGAAATTATATAGCGCAAAACACAGGCTATTTGCTCTTTGCTAACTTTTTTCCTGATTTTCCTTCAGCCTTTGTCAAACTTTTTTCTTTCAAGACTAATTCTGATTCAAGGCCTATTAATAGGCGGACAAGGGTTTCAAGAGATGGTGTCATTTCCAAGTGTTCATATCTGCTGATATCAGCTTGTTGCACTCCAGTTTTTTCTGCTAATTCACTCTGACTCATACCCATAGCCACTCTTCTGCCTTCAAGCCATAGCCCTATCTCCCAGACAGTTCTTCGACTACGCCGTTGCTTCAATTGAGTAGAGTTCAAAGACCTTACTCTGCTCTGGCGCCATTGATCATTAACCTTTGACATTTATCATCCTTGTCTATGTGGAATACCACATAGTATCAGAATCACTCTTCCACTGCTTTAGAAGAAGTTTTGCTCTGCTAATTTCAAATTTTTGATTTACTGAACCTAGATTACGTAGTTTGCAGTAACCAGAGATGATTAAAATCTCATCGTGAGAGATAAATGTGAGAAATACTCTAAGTAATATTCGAGCTTTGCCATCATTTCCAAGTATGCGAAGTCGAAGTTGATAGAGCTCATCGCCTAGGTCTTTAAGCCAATTTCCGCCAAGAAGTTCGATACCACGGGTACTCAATACCCCTTCGAATACGAGATCAATAAAGTCTTGCTCCTCGCTTGTCAGCGACCCAATAAACCATTGAATAAAAGGTGTATCCCCCTTTATATCTTCTAAGTATTGAATCGAGGTTGACACTTGAGGAAATTATCCAAAAGAGATGTCCAGATTTTTAGTTATCCCCAGGCAGGCAAGTCTTCTACATAAATGGGATACTTAGAGTTCAATGAAAGCAAAAATCAAGAACGGTTTCCCGCCCAAGATATGTCAGCGCTGTGGCCTTGAGTTTGAAT
>JANQVH010000005.1 GCA_030730425.1 Candidatus Nanopelagicaceae bacterium | reverse complement strand
TAGTAGCTTCATTTACTGCATCAAAGCTTAGATGGCTTGCTGATAACGAGAAAGAGAATGCCAATAAGGTTGCCGCTATCGCTCTTCCTCATGATTGGCTCTCTTGGAAACTCTCTGGAGCAAAATCTCTAGATACTCTATTTACTGATCGCTCTGATGCATCTGGAACTGGATATTTTGATTCAGTAAAAAACGAGTATTGCTTAGATATTCTGGCAACAGCAATTAGAGATAGTAAGAAAGTGACTTTGCCAAAGGTAGTTGCCCCAAATCAGTTTGGTGCAACTAGCATTGATTCCATCCCAATAGCAGCTGGGGCTGGAGATAATGCAGGTGCAGCGCTTGGTCTTGGAGCATCTCTTGGTGATCTTGTTATCTCACTTGGAACAAGTGGAACTGCTTTTGCTGTCTCAAAGAGTTCAACTCATGATTCATCTGGCGAAGTGGCTGGTTTTGCAGATGCAACAGGAAATTTTCTTCCCCTTGCTTGCACCTTAAATGCTGCAAAAATATTTAATACTGTTGCAAGAAGTCTCTCGCTTTCATTTGAAGAATTTAGCTCCCTTGCCCTCTCTGCAAAAGCTGGAGCAGAGGGTTTACGAATGATTCCTCACTTTGATGGCGAGAGAACTCCCAACAAACCACGTGCCAAAGGCTCCTTCCATGGCATAACTCATAACAATTTTACAAAAGAAAATATTGCGCGTGCATCTATTGAAGGAGTTATCGCTGGAATGATTTATGCTGCAAGAGCTGTTGAACGCTTGGGAGTTAGCTATTCCAGAATTTTACTAATTGGTGGAGCTGCCAAGAATTCTGCCGTGCAGCAGATATCTGCTGACTTGTTTGGAAGAGAGATTCATATTCCAGCAATCGGTGAATATGTGGCAGATGGCGCAGCAAAACAAGCAGCCTGGGCCCTAAGTGGCATGGAGAATCCACCTAATTGGTCGCTGGGCGAAGTGATGACAGTTTCTCCTAAAGTCAGAATTAGTGGAATCGTAGAGAATTACTTTGAACTTATCTCTTTGAGCTGATAGGACTCTCTGTCAAAAAAGCTACTGCGATTTCTGAGGCAAGCGCACTTGATCCAAAAGTCCTAATAATGTTTTTAGGATTAAAACTCCAAGTCGGCCATCCCATATCAACAAATATTGCATCTGGCCTACTTCGATTGATTCGATCTAGAGCCACTAGTATTTTGTTATCTCGGAAAGCATCCCGAAAGGCCACAACCAGACAACCTTGATTGTGAGTTGTAAGATCGATATCACTTGATTCTAATTTAACCTTAATGCCAGCTCTTATAAATGGTCTTCGTAATCCCCAACCAACAAAGCCAGCTGCAATTGTTGGGTCAGCAGACAGTTCAATTAGAGAGATCTGATCAGTTGATAAAGAGAGATTACCTTGATAATTAACTCCAGACTTAAACTTTGAAACCTCTGGCAAAGATACTGGAGACAGATCGGTTGCAACTGGCGGTCTCCAACGCCAGATTTTCTCTGCGTTATCCTCTATTGCTTGCCTTTCAATCTCTCCCTTCTCTATAGCCTCTCGAATTGCAACCAAACTATTATCAACAAAACTTGATTGATCATAGAGACCAGAGAAGCAGAGTAGATCTGCGCCTGCCGATATCGCTCGAAGAGCTGAGGTGTGAATTTTCTTTGTTCCTCCAAGTGCACCCATATCTAGTGCATCGGTAACCACTAAACCTTCAAAGCCAAGACTTTTACGTAGCAAACTCTTGGTAATTCGACTTGAGCACGAAGCCGGTGAGGTGGAATCAATTGCAGCAAGCAATATGTGCCCCATCATTATTGCCTCTACTCCATCTCCAATTGCTGAGATGAATGGCCTGAGATGGGTGTTGATCAGTTCATCCATCTCACCATTTAGCTGGGGTAAATCGTGATGGCTATCCTCCAATACCCCTCCGTGGCCAGGAAAGTGCTTAATACATGATGCGATTCCAGCACTTCGCAAACCCTTGACTGCACTGACTACATGCTTTGAAACTAAATCAGCATCGTTACCAAAAGAGCGAACCGCAACAATTGGATTATCGCTTTGAGTTGCAACATCAGCAACTGGAGCTAGATTTAGATCAACACCAATAGACTTTAGAATTTTACCTAACTCCTTAAAGGAGCTCTCTGTTAATTCCAGATCATTGCAACGCCCAAGAAGCGCAGGAGTTG
>JANQVH010000004.1 GCA_030730425.1 Candidatus Nanopelagicaceae bacterium | reverse complement strand
ATGATTTAGTTAGTGAAGGATTTAAAAAGGGGCAGGTTGGCTCATCTGCAATGCCTCATAAAATGAATACCAGATCTTGCGAGAGAATAAATGGCCTTGCAGTAATTCTTAAAGGCTATGCAACAATGCTTGGCGAGATCTCAGGTGGTCAATGGAGCGAAGGTGATGTCTCAGATAGCGTGGTTAGAAGAGTTGCTATTGCAGATGCCTTCTATTGCATCGATGGACTTCTTGAAACTTCCCTGACAGTCCTTGATGAGTTTGGTATTTATCCTGCAATGATTGAAAAAGAGATCAAGACCCATCTGCCCCTACTTGCATCAACAAAGATTCTTCTAGCTGCAGTAAAGAAAGGGATGGGCAGAGAAGATGCTCACGAGATAATTAAGAGCGCATCACTTGCCCTAGCAAGTGCCATGAGGCAGGCTCAAGATGTTGATTTCATTGAACTTCTCACAAAAGATGGGAAGTTGCCGCTAAGCCGAAGTGAAATTGAAGCACTTATCTCGCAGCCACTTAGCTTTGCTGGAAATGCTCTTACGCAATGCCAAGCCGTTCTTTCCAAGATCTCACCCCTTCTTGCAAGGTGGCCCGAGGCCGCTAGCTATAAAGCGCGGCCAATTCGCTAGCGCTTGCCCTTCTTTTTGCGCCTATTTAGGGCGCGAGGTAGGGTTGGGATATCACAGAAGACCTAAGGTTGGGAGGGCTCGCTATGGGGCGTGGCCGTTCAAAAGCTAAACAGACTAAAGTCGCACGCGATCTTAAATACAGTTCACAAGATATTGATATTGAACGCCTATCAAAGGAACTCCATGGTGAGGTTGATAAGGGCGATGATGATGACTTTGATCCATATGCCGAGGGCAATTACATCCCGAGAAAATAAGTTCTAGTAATGCGCCCAACTCCTTATGTGGCATCCCTTCGCATCTATGAACCGCTAACAAGTTTCTCACCAGTTGATCAACTCCGCTGGTCAACAATTCCAATTGAGAGCTATACCGGGCGCGAAGAGCAAGATAGAGCTTTAAGACGAGTAATTCTTGCTGAGCCTCCATCACTTAAAGCAGATGGAGCACACATAATTGATCACAATGGAAAGCGCTATGTCTCACCCTGGTCAACAGCGAAGAGATGTTGGGTTGCCTTAAATGATTTTAAGAATTCACTACCTAATTCTGTAATTCCCTTCTTTCTTCCTGAGATTCTAAGTGATGCAATTAGTGACATATCTACTGAACTTGAATACAGGGTTCCTCATATTCTCTCTGAGACCTGGATCATTCCTCCCAGATGGTTTGCTCTCTTTATCCCAGAAGAGCGGCTTAGAGGAAATAATCCAGATGGCCCCTTCACAATAATGAGAACAGAGCTAACAAAGGCAAAGAAGCGATGCCTTGAATCACACAAAATAGTGAGAGAGGCATTTGGCGATGGCCCTGTTGAGGCAGAGCTAGGAGATCTTCTTAATTGGCTCAATATCTTTCATCCAGATTCAATCTTGGAATGTGATTACGGCGGCCTTGCTCTCTATCTTGAAAAATCATTGGAAGATAGTGAAAACCCAGGGCTTGACTCTGATACTTCAATTGAAGATGTCACCGCCTCACTTCAAGGCCTTGCAAATGGCGATGGCGTTCAAGCAGGGATTGGCTATGAAGCTTTAATGAAGAGATGGCGAAAGGTTGCAGCGCTAGAACAAGCGATGTAAGTGGCCCTTGCTTGTTAAGGCAGATAAGGCAATACTTTCCACCCATAAGGGGCGAAAGGGACATAGATTAATGAGTATGCAAAGACCAGCAGAACAAGAAGTACTGCTCACCCCAGCAGAGGTTGCAAAGATGTTCCGAGTAGATCCTAAGACTGTTACTAGATGGGCAAAGGCTGGAAAGCTCACTGCAATTAGAACCCTTGGCGGCCATCGTCGCTATCGAAGATCAGAGGTTCAATCACTACTTTCAGTAGGCGCCAAGGAGGCAAAAGATGTCTGAAGAGAAAAATAATGAAGCTACTGATAACCAATCAAATGATCCTAAAGAGAAATTTCGTGAAGCTTTAGAGAAGAAGAAAAAGAGCGGTGGGATTAGAAACAATAACATCGCAGGAAACTCAAAGATCCATGGTGATCAAGCAGGTAGCGGATCGCCAAAGATGTTTCGTAGAAAATCTGGATCTGCTTAAGAAAAAGCATTGATTTATATAGGTTATTACTGAAGTGGCTGGGGACGGGATCGAACCGTCGACCTCACGATTTTCAGTCGCACGCTCGT
>JANQVH010000003.1 GCA_030730425.1 Candidatus Nanopelagicaceae bacterium | reverse complement strand
TCGATACTTAACGCTATAACTTCCATTGCCGTTAATAGAAAGTCCTGCGCTAATTCTTGCCCCAGATACTTTTGAATCTCCTGAAACTGCCTCTCCAGCTGCATCAAAGACTTCAACGCTATTGGGATCATCTTGGCCAATTACCAATAGCTCTTCATTAAAATCAAGAACTATCTCCATAGGAAAATCAACTAAGACAGATCCACTACTTGGAGTAGCGCTAACTAAAGAGCTATGGCTATAAGAAGGACTTAGCGGAAGGAAGATAAGAAGGAGTGAAAGAAAGAGCTTTCTCATAGATTTAAACCAACTAGAGCAACTTCCGCCTCTAGCAAGATTCCAAACTTATCCTTTACTGCCTTTCTTGCTCTTCTAGCTAGCTCTAATATGTCATCTGCGCTAGCACTTCCAGTGTTAACAAGTGCTAATACATGTTTACTTGAAATACCTGCGCCATTATGAGTCTCACCTTTTTTCACTCCAGAATTTTCCATAAGCCAGGCAGCAGAAGTTTTTACTCGTCCATCTTCTTGTGGCCATCTAGGCGCGCTTACTGGAAGCTTCTCTGCATCTTTTGCATCTAATATCGGATTGATAAAGAAAGAACCAGCAGACCAGCTATTTCTATCTTTCTCATCAAGGAGCATTCCCTTAGCAGCTCTTAATACCAATACCGCTTTTCTTAGCTCTGTGATTAATACTCGCTCGCCTAACTCAACCTTTAGATAATTGGCAAGCTCGCTATAGGTAATAGGAAGGCTCATCTCGCCCTGTCTTAATTGGAAAGTTACTTCAATTACTACATATCTACCAGGGTTACTTTTAAATATCGATGAGCGATAAGAGAACTCACACTCTGAGTTAGAGAAAGTCTTATAAGCGCTCTCTTTCCTATCCCAGCATCTAACTCTTGCCACTACCTCTGAAATCTCATGGCCATAGGCACCGATATTTTGAATTGGAGTAGCTCCCACACTTCCTGGAATTCCAGACATACTCTCAAGGCCAGCAAATCCTTTTTCAATCATAAATGCGACAAATTCATCCCAATTCTCACCCGATGCAACAGTGATCATTCCCCCGCTACAGGCATCGATATGAAAGCTGTTTCCCTTGGTTTCAACTTGAATCACAGTGCCGTTAAATCCAGCATCAGAGATCAAAACATTTGATCCACCGCCGATAATTAATACTTCGTCTCCTGCGCTATCTGCAGCTTTAATAGCTTCAACTAGCTCGCTCTCACTTGATACGCGAATAAATTTATTCGCCGGCCCTCCAACATGAAGGCTGGTGTAATTGGCAAGTAGCTCGCTCATAAGTAGAAGGTTATCTCCGCGCACTCAAGATGTCGCTACGTCCCCGATATTTCTCAAGGATTCGGTTGTAATTCTCCTTAGATTTCTTCTCCCTAAAATCAGGATCGCTATCGTGATAGCCATGATGGCGCTCCTGGATTAGCCCTAGATCAATTTGATAGAGCTTTGCTCCAGCTGCTCTTAAGGCAAGACTTAGCTCCATATCTGCATTTCGATAGTAAGTAGCAGATGGATTTGCTCCTCCTGCGCTAAGTGCAAACTGCCTATCAAGTGCTAGAAAATAACTAAATAAAACATCAACCTCTCCTGCGCCTTTATCATCAACGCTTCGCCATTGATCATCAACATTTACTAAACCGCCGCGCCAGCCCACAGCCTGGAAGCCCTTATCAAGTTGTTCAAGAGTTGGGGTTATGGCATCTGAGGTAAATATCGTTGAGGGATCCATAATCACTAAATACTTCTCACTTGAATTATTTAGAAAGTAATTGATGCTATGGCCCCAGCCCAATTTATTCTTCTGAAAGATAACGTTCTCATCTTTAAAACGCTCTTGATAGCTTGCTAGCTCTTTGCCTGAGGCAAATATTGTTATTGGAACATCGCTATAGCTTCTAATTGATGAAACACATTTAGCAAAGTCTTCAATGAAATTATCTGCTATTAAACAGATTCGAATTGATCCAGCCATTGCTGGCCCTTAATTAACGGGTTTCGCGGTGAAGAGTTGATGCCTTGCAACGAGGACAGAACTTCTTAAGTTCCATGCGATCTGGATCGTTGCGGCGGTTCTTCCTGGTGATGTAATTACGTTCTTTGCAATCAACGCAGGCCATAGTGATCTTTGGGCGGACATCCGCACTCTTGCTGGCCATGGTGACTCCTTTTGTAAGAAGAATTTCTTGTTAGGGGCGTGAGAATACCTAGCAGCTCCAACTATGGCAAAAAGGGGGATTTTTCCCGTATGTAACTCTCAAGAAAAGACTATCCCCAGGCGGTAAATGATTTCTCAAGTTCACCTGGGGCTCT
>JANQVH010000002.1 GCA_030730425.1 Candidatus Nanopelagicaceae bacterium | reverse complement strand
ATCTTCTCTGGGCTTCCCCACTCAAGGATTCTTCCCTGATGTAGATAACAGAGCTCATCGGCCACCTGCTTGGCAAAACCCATCTCATGGGTGGCAAGCACCATTGTCATTCCCTCACTCTTTAGATCTCTAACTGTGCTCAAAACTTCGTTTACCAACACTGGATCAAGTGCGCTAGTTATCTCATCAAGTAGGAGAAGGCGAGGGTGCCTGGCAAGGGAGCGGATGATGGCAACTCTCTGCTGTTGTCCTCCACTTAAACGGTCTGGATATTGATCAGCCTTCTCCTTCAAACCAAACTTATCTAATAACTCTAGAGCCTCATCTATCGCCTTCTCTTTTGCCACCTTCTGCACCTTAGTAGGAGCCAAAATTACATTTTCAAGCACCGTCATATGGGGAAAGAGATTAAAGGATTGAAAGACCATCCCGAGCTTCTTTCTAACCTCATCAGGATTTACATCGGCTGCAGAGATATCTTGGCCGTCAAGAAGCATCTGCCCATCATCTATCTGGTCAAGTAAATTAATGCAGCGAAGCAGCGTTGACTTCCCACTGCCAGATGCTCCAATAAAGACTGTGGCTTTATGCTCTAACACTTTAAAAGAAATATCTTCTAGAACAACTTCGCTTCCAAAGCTCTTTCTAACCTTCTCTAGCTGCAGCACTGCCTGACTCATGCTTGCCCCACTGCATTTTCTCGCTCATAAGACTTTCTAAGCATTCGATCAGTCCAGCGAGTTAAGGGAATTGTCACCAAGAGAAAAACTATTGCAGCCATTACATATGGAGTGTAATTAAAAGTCTTTGCAGTTTGAATCTGGGCAGCCCTTACCGCATCGGTAACTCCCAAAATTGAAACCAGGCCAGTATCTTTAATTAGCGCTACTAAATCATTGAGAAGCGGTGGGGTCACTCGTTTTAGCGCTTGAGGAAGAACAACATGGCGAAGAGTCTGAAAATTACTTAGACCAAGTGATCTAGCAGCAGCTCTCTGGCTTGGGTGAACTGTAAGAATTCCCGAGCGAATAACTTCAGCAACATATGCCGAATAGGTGATAATTACTGCAAGAGTTCCCAAAACCAATACATTATTAGTTAAACCTTTTATCTGCAGGGCTGGAATTCCAAAGCCCACTAGAAGAATTACTAGAAGCATTGGGATACCACGAAAGACATCAACATAAACTGTGGCAAGAATCCTAAATGGGGTTAATGCTGGCGATCTAGAGGTTCTAAGGAGGGCTATCGCTAAACCAATTAGCGCTACAGATGTTCCTGCAATGACAGTTAAAGTGGCATTGGTGGTAAATCCAAGAAGAATTTTGGGCAGAATCTCAAAGCCATAGGCCCACTTAAAGAATGTATTTCTAAGAGTCTCCCAGCCAGGTGAGGTAACTAGTACTAAACCTAGAGTTCCAAGGACTAAGAAGCTGGAGAGGGCTGCAATTAGCGCGCTTCTTTTATTTCGCGCTCGCCTTGCCTGACGTCTTGCAAGTTCTATCTCACTTGGGCTCCAGCTACCTCCGAAGTCATAAGAAGAGGGCGCAGCTCTATTAGAGCCGCGCCCCAATTTCTTAGCCATTAGCCATGCTTAGTAGTTTGCCGTATCTGGCAACTATCCAAGTACTGGCGCTCCTACAGAAGATGTTAACCATTGATCAATAATGGCTTGAAGTGTTCCACTATTAGTAATGGCATCAACTGCTCCTGATACACATGAAGTGATGGGATTATCTTTAGATAGCAAGAGACCAAATCCTTGATCTCCAGTATCGCTGCCATCAATTTGTCCAACGATGATTCCATTTGGAACTTCAACAGCTGAGAGATAGAAAGCAGTTGGAAGATCTACAACTAAACCGTCAATCTGCTTATTCTTAAGGGCAGTAACAGCAGCAGCGTTATCGTTAAATACCGCAGCCGATAGCCCTAGTTGACCCTCAATCACATCAAGTGAGAGAGTTGAAACAGCGGCTCCAAGCTTGGCTCCCGCATCTGCAAGTCCCTGTAGCGTTGTTACGCCATCAATCTTGCTTCCCTTGAAGGAGACGATTGCTTGATTTGATTTGTAGTAAGCAGATGAGAAATCAACAACTTGCTTGCGCTCATCAGTTATTGAATATTGTTGAAGATTGAAATCAAATGTCTTTGGTCCTGGCGCAATTGCAGCATCAAAACTGGTGCGAACCCACTTGACTGCAGACTGGTCATAGCCAAGCTCGCTTGCAACAGCATATGCAACAGCTGCTTCAAAGCCTTCGCCTGATTCTGGGGCATCATCGATAACCCATGGATAGTAGGCAGGTTCACCTGTTGCAATTGTTAGAACTCCTGCTTCAACTGTTGCAAGAGATTCTGGAGAGCATGTTGTTGACTCACTTGTTGCGCCTTCATCACTTGATGAAGAACATGCTGTGATTACTAGAGCAGTGAGAAGTAAGGGAATGAATTTAAAGAGTTTTTTCACTTTTTTTCCTTGCCTTTCGCAAATTAGGAGCTTAAGGCCTGGCAATAGTTGTCAGACCCGCGCTTGTCGATGCACTTTGCAATCGACCAGGTCCTCACCCGGAGCACCCCACCGCGGTGGAGGGTTGCCGTCCAGTTAGCCGGGGCTTAATGCTGGAACTCTTGACCTAGGGCGGACTTTAGAAAACTTAGAGTAAAAAGTCCATCTCAACGCTTGCCATGCCATGGGCCTCAGCCACTGCTTTGTAGGTGATCTGGCCATTGTGGACATTTAGCCCCTTAGCAAGGCCAGGATTTTCAGATAGCGCCGCCTTCCAGCCCTTATTGGCAAGGGCTAGAGCGTAAGGCAGCGTGGCATTTGAAAGAGCGTAGGTGGAGGTAAGGGGCAGGGCTCCTGGCATATTTGCAACACAGTAAAAGATGCTCTCATGAACCTTAAATGTGGGATCTGCATGCGTTGTTGCCTTTGAATCCTCAAAGCAGCCACCTTGATCAATTGCAATATCAACTAAGACTGAGCCCTTCTTCAACTGCGAAACCAATTCATTGCTAATTAACTTAGGAGCCTTTGCGCCATGAATCAAAACAGCTCCGATGATTAAATCTGATGCAAGAGCTTCTTGCTCTATCTCATGGGTATTTGAAACTAAAGTCTTTACCGCTCCATTAAATATCTGATCTATATAGGCAAGCCTGCTCTGATTTAAATCAATAACAGTTACATCAGCTCTCATACCTAGAGCAATCGTTGCTGCTGCAAGACCTGCAGTTCCTCCGCCAAGGATCAAAACCTTTCCAGGCCTGACTCCCGGAACTCCTCCAAGTAATACTCCTCGCCCTCCAGCGCTTGCCTGGAGCGCTGCTGCTCCAACTTGTGGAGCCATGCGCCCTGCAACCTCACTCATTGGAGCAAGAAGTGGAAGAGTTGAATTCAACTCAACTGTTTCATAAGCAATTGCTGTAATGCCACTTTTGATTAGCGCCTCAGTGCACTCCTTAGAGGCTGCAAGATGAAGATAGGTAAAGAGAACTTGGCCTGCTCTCATCCGGTGATACTCAGAGGCAATTGGCTCTTTAACTTTTAAGATTAATTCAGATTCAGCCCAGATTTGATCTGCTGAGGAAAGAATTGTCGCTCCAACGCTCTTATAATCTTCATCTGTAATTGCGCATCCAAGGCCAGCTGAGCTCTCAACTAAAACTTTATGACCCTGGCGGATAAATTCTCTAGCCCCTGCTGGGGTTAGAGAGACTCGATACTCATGGTTCTTTATCTCTTTTGGAACGCCAATGTTCACCTCTAGATAGTACCTGAGAAAAGCTCACTACAAATTTTGGGGTGTAGCTCACTTCGCATCTGGGCAAATGAATTGGGGGCCCAACCAGAGTTAAAGACCTGTCTAAGTAATTTACTCATCGCATAAGATGAATCATCGCCCTCTGCTCTATCTAAAGCTCTCTGGGCAAGGGCCCCATCTCCACGTTCATAGGCAACTGCTGCAAATAAATTAGCAACCGGGGCTATATAGCCCTCTGGGGCGCTACGAAGTAACCAACGCCAAGCTGTGAAATAAAGATCAAGGCTCTCAGCGCTCACACTTCCAAGTGCGTAATCTCTAACCTGCAAATCTTTTAGGCGAACCAAAAGTAGCGCTATCAACTCTTTATCTCTGACTAAACCATGGGTTTTAAACTCCGCCATAAATTCATTTACAGCTCTAGCCCCTTGCCTCTGAAGCTCCAATGGCTCTTGGTCATAATCAATTTCATCTATCTTGGTAAGTAATTTAAGCAACTCCTGATCTACTTGTATTGGTGAGATAGATTCAATTAATTGATCAAGAGTTCTAAAGGGAATTGGTCTGCCCGCAGCTACTTGCTCGGCAGCAATTCTGGATTCAATCAAATCTGGGACGCTATTTCCCTCCACTGGACAACAGAGTAAATCTTCGCAGATTAGCGAGCGATAACGCTCTTGCTCAACTGTTATTACCTCTCGAAGGCTAAGGCCATAGTCAGTAATAGCGGAGAGAATTGTTGAGATGACCTCATTTTGGCTCTCCCCGATTTCAGGGATATAAAAGATGGCGATAACCGATTCAGCGTTATCTCTAGATAAGTGGGAGATGAGAAGCTTTAACTCATCTGCTGATATCTCATTTGGAAAATCAATACGGATCGCCATCGCTATAGCATCACTTTTTAGAGTCAGTAAGACTATTGAATCTTGAGGATTAAACCCGATTAAAAATGGTATTGCTGAAAGCAGATCTCTTGGCGTTGTTAGTGTTGTCATAGGCAAAGCATCTTGGGATTGATAGATCAAGGCTCTTAGAGAGATGAAGAAATGTTGATAACTAGCCTCTGTAGATACCCCGCGCTGGTCGAATCTCTAGATCTCTTCTCGCCTTCTGCACAATCACTCCATCAATTGGCGCGCCAAGAGATCCTGCTCTCCAAAAACCGCTCCAGGTAGTAGTTAGTTCAACCCGTCTCACACCAGAGCTTTTATATGTATTTTCAATAAGCATTGCAGGATATGGGGCTCCAGCAAGCCTGGTGCGATAGCTATTGCCATCTCCAAACTCCCAGAGGAACTCAGGAGTTAGGTGAATCGTTATTGGGGTGCCAAGAACTACAAGGACTGTAGTGAAGTGCATAGGAGTATTAGTTAAAAAGTTAACGCTCTGATTTACCAAGATGTTATCTAAGGGCTGAGTAATTATCGCTCCCCTAGGAATTAGGCTCTTAACTTGATCGCTAATTTGAGATCCAGAAATTCTCTTCACTCTTGGCTTTGGTGAAGGTTTTGGCCCTAGCGCCACAGCTTTACTTGTAGCAACTGGCTTTGGAAGCCAGGGAATCCAAGGCCGCTTTATCGTTGGTGTTGGCTTTGGCTTTGGCGAAGTTGATGCCTCTCCTGCTGCCTTGCCTTTCTTGACAGTGATTACTACTTCATTGCTCTCTTGATCAGCTTTAACATCAATACATGTCTCGCCCTCACAAGCGCTATAAGCAGTAGTTATCGAGGAAATTAGAATCATAATTGCTAGAAGAGTTATTCGCATCCTGCAGATGATGCCTCTTTATATCTTTTAAGAATTAGCCAAACTCAAAGCTTTGGGGATATCACTGCCCTGTGGAGTTATATTGACTCGCAAGTCTTTTAAGAGATTCTCTAATCACAGCCCCATCGCTACTTCTCCATAGCGGCGGCATAGAGTTTAAAAGCACTGATCCATAGCGTTTATTAACAATTCTTGAATCAAGAATTGCCACTACCCCGCGATCATCAATAGATCGAATTAGCCTTCCTGTTCCTTGAGCAAGAAGTAGGGCAGCCCTTGGAAGGGAGACTTGCATAAAACCTGAGCCGCCAGATGCATCTATCTGGGCAGCTCTTGCCGACATCACTGGATCATCAGGTCTTGGAAAAGGTATTCGATCAATTGCTACCAAAATACATGATGGCCCCGGTACATCAACTCCCTGCCAGAGGCTCATAGTTCCAAGCAATATTGAAGTTGGATCTTGCGCAAATTTTTCGACTAATACTCCAACGCTATCGCCCCGCCTCTGGGTAATAATCTTTATCGGAAGCTCTGCCAATACTCGCCTTAGATGTTCATCAGCCATCTCAACTCCGCGCCATGATGAAAATAGCGCCAGTGTTCTTCCCCCTGCAGCATCAATTAGCTCACCTAACTCAACAAGCGCCTGCGCACTTGGCCCATCTCTTGTTGGCTCCGGAAGATCTCTTGGAAGATAGAGCGCTCCTTGGCTGGCAAAATCAAAGGGTGAGCCAACATCTAGTGATACTAAATTCTCTGGATCAATATCTCCCCCGCTATCACTACTTTCATCTTGGCTAGCCTCTAGCGGATCAATTCCAAAACTCTTAGCAATTGCAGCAAAACTATTTCCAACGCTTAAGGTTGCACTCGTTGCGATAACTGGAGTTTTAGTAAATAAGTTCTCGCGTAATAGATGTGAAACTTCAAGTGGAGCAAGATAGAGAGTTGAAAAAGTAGGCTCAAACCAGAGCACTTGATTACTGCCAATCTTTAGCATCTTAGATGCGGTGGTCTTAACTTCATTGACCGCTCCCTTTACTCGAGCCCGCTCAGCTAAAGCATCTGGATCAACAATTAGTGAATCGGCATTAATTAGCGCAATAGCGCTCTCTGCCGCCTCTTTAATCTTTCTTACCCAGGGAGCAAGAAGTAGGGGTAGTTCTTGAAGCTTTCGCTCATCGCTACTTTTTATTCTAAACTCCTGGCCATACTCATCAAGTGCTCTGCTAAATCCCTCACAAGCTTTGCCCAGCGCTTCAGCAGCTTTTCCTGGAAGGTGTTTTCGAAGCATATTTGCTGCTCTACTAGCCCTTGCTGCAGTTAGCTCCTCTGTTACTGCTTGAGTAGTGCGATCCATAAACTCATGAGCCTCATCTAAAATCACTGCATCTCGCTCTGGCAATATCGGATGAGAGTCCACAATTTCAATGGCAAGTAAGGTGTGATTGGTAACGACAATATCTGCGCTCTGGGCTTTAGTTTTTGCCTTCACTGCAAAACATTGCGCTCCAAAGCGACATTCATCAGCTCCCACGCACTCTCTTCCAGATGTTGAATTAGCTAGCCAGACTCGTCTATCAACCTCCGGTGCATCATCTCGATCTCCCGAGATTCCATCTCTACTCGCCCATTGGCGGAGGCGACGAGCATCTGATTCAAGAGATGAAATCTCAACTAATACCTGGCTATCAACGCCAGAGTCATCAGCATTCATCTTCTGCAGACAGAGATAATTTCCAACCCCTTTATAAACAGCAAAGGAGATACTTCTTCCCAATTCTTTCTCTAACGCCTTTTGAACCTTAGGAAGATCACGCTCAATTAATTGTCGCTGCAGCGCAAGAGTTGCTGTTGCAACAAGTACTCGTTTGCCATGAACCAGTGCTGGAACTAAATAAGCCAGTGATTTTCCAGTTCCAGTTCCTGCTTGAACAAGGAGGTGATGGCGATCTTCAAGAGCGTTTGCCACCGCCTCTGCCATTGCAATCTGGCCGGCTCTCTGGCTTCCACCAATTGCCTCAACGGCTGCTGCTAGCGCCTTTCTAACCGACTCTGCGCTCATAGTGGCAACCTTATTCTTATTTCATTTGCAATGATTAGAAATTGCTTACTTAAACTCTAAATAAATAGCGTTAAATGATTTAACCCCCCGAAATTTCTTCGAGGGGTTAAGGATTAAAGGAGAGGCAATCTCTCCTGTAATTACTTTTCTAGCTACATCCTGAGGTATTTCCGCAACCTTCACAGACATAGCAAGCACCTGAGGCTCTCATCTTTACTCCACAGGTAACACAGAGTGGAGCATCTGATTTAACGCCAGCGATCTTCTCTAGAAGCTCTGTTGAAGAACCAATTTGGTGGAGGGAAGTATCGGCTTTTGCAGGCTTTGCAGCTGGTGCGCTCGCCTTCTTCTCTTCAACTACCTCAGGCTTTGCCTCAACAATTTGAGCATACTCGCCGGTATCAAGGGCTGCTGCTCGCTCTGCTGCGGTATAGATACCAAATGCTGCGCGCTCTTCATATGGCAGGTAATCAAGAGCAAGGCGGCGGAAGATGTAATCCATCATTGATTGGGCCATACGAATATCTGAATCATCAGTCATTCCAGATGGCTCAAAGCGAGAGTTTGTGAACTTAGAGACATAGGTCTCTAGCGGCACTCCATATTGCAGACCGATTGATACTGCAATTGAGAAGACATCCATAACACCTGCAAGAGTTGAACCCTGCTTGCCAAGTTTTAAGAAGATCTCACCTAGCTGGCCATCTTCATATGTTCCAGCGTTCATATAGCCCTCTGCCCCGCCAACTGAGAACGAAGTTGTTCTTGAAGGACGTGACTTTGGTAGGCGCTTACGAGTTGCAGGAGCAGGAGCTGCGCTTACCTGATCATCTTTGCCATTGTTCTTTGATTTTGCATCAGAGAGTGGCTGACCAACTTTGCAACTATCGCGATAGACAGCAAGAGCCTTAAGGCCTAGCTTCCATCCTTCGTAATAAACCTCTTCAACATCTTCAACGCTTGCATCAGCAGGAAGATTTACCGTCTTTGAGATAGCCCCTGAGAGAAATGGTTGGCAGGCAGCCATCATTCTTACATGGCCCATTGGAGCGATAGATCTTGTTCCAAGCGCGCAATCAAAGACATCGTAATGCTCAGCCTTAAGCCCTGGGGCATCAACTACATGGCCATTAGTTGAAATGTATTCAACGATTGCTTCAATGGTCTCATCGGTATAGCCCAGCTTCTTTAGAGCTTGTGGGACAGTTTGGTTAACGATCTGGAGGGATCCTCCACCAACCATCTTCTTAAACTTAACAAGTGAGAAATCAGGCTCAATACCAGTGGTATCGCAATCCATCATTAAGCCGATAGTTCCAGTAGGTGCAAGAACGGATGCTTGAGCATTTCTCCAGCCATTCTTCTCACCAAGTGAAATACAGCTATCCCATTGCTTATTAGCCTCAGCTAATACATCTCTATCAAGAGTTGAAACTGATTTTGCAGAGAGTGATGCTGCCTGGTGCTTCTTCATTACTCGAGTATGAGGAGCTGCATTTCTGGCATAGCCCTCATATGGACCGACAATTCCAGCCATCTCAGCTGATCTGCGATATGAAGTTCCAGTCATAAGTGAGGTAATTGCTCCAGCTAGGGCTCTTCCGCCCTCTGAATCATAAGCAAGTCCTGATGCCATTAAAAGAGCGCCGAGGTTTGCATAACCAATTCCTAGTTGGCGATAGGCCCTTGTTGTTACGCCGATTGCCTCTGTTGGGAAATCTGCAAAACAAATTGAGATATCCATTGCAGTAATGATCATCTCAACTGCCTTAACAAAGTTCTTTGCATCAAATGATCCATCGCTCTTTAAAAACTTCATAAGATTTAAAGAAGCTAGGTTGCATGAGGAGTTATCAAGTGACATATATTCCGAGCAAGGATTGGAGGCATTGATGCGACCTGTCTCAGGGCTGGTATGCCAATCATTGATTGTGGTGTCATATTGAATTCCAGGATCTGCGCAAGCCCAGGCAGCCTCTGCCATCTTGCGAAATAGTTGACGGGAATCAACCTCTTCCATTACCTCACCTGTTGCGCGAGCTGTTAGACCAAACTTGGCTCCGCTCTCATAAGCGCGCATAAATTCATCATTTACTCGGACAGAGTTATTGGCATTTTGATATTGCACAGAGATGATGTCTTTGCCACCAAGATCCATATCAAAGCCAGCATCGCGAAGGGCGCGAATCTTGTCTTCTTCTCTTACCTTAGTTTCAATAAATTCTTCAATATCTGGATGGTCGATATCTAGAACAACCATCTTGGCAGCTCTTCTAGTTGCTCCACCAGATTTGATTGTTCCAGCAGATGAATCAGCCCCGCGCATAAATGAAACTGGGCCAGATGCTGTGCCACCTGATTTCAATAGCTCTTTTGAAGAGCGAATCCGAGAGAGATTTAAGCCAGCTCCTGATCCACCTTTGAAGATCATGCCCTCTTCGCGATACCAGTTAAGGATCGACTCCATCGTGTCATCAACTGAGAGGATGAAACAGGCAGATACTTGCTGCGGAGCTGATGTTCCTACGTTAAACCAGACTGGAGAGTTAAAGGAAAATACCTGGTGCAGGAGCATATAAGTTAATTCATGTTCAAAAATTTCAGCATCTTCTGGAGTTGCAAAATATCCATGCTCTTTTCCAGCTTTGGTGTAGGTAAGAACAACGCGATCGATAACTTGCTTTAGTGAGTGCTCCCTATTTTCAGCTCCCACTGCGCCGCGGAAATACTTTGTTGTAACGATGGTTGATGCATTAACTGACCAGAAATCTGGATACTCAACGCCGCGTTGCTCAAAGACCACCTCGCCGCTCTTCCAGTTGGTCTGCACCACATCGCGTCTCTCCCAATTAACACCCTCATATGGATGTTGACCAGAAGTTGTATAAATACGCTCCATACTTAAGCCTTTTTCTGACTTGGCTTTCCCCGATGGGCGATTGATTACTGTGTCCGACATTTCTTATTTCTCCAGTTTCTTCTTGAATTTTTAATTTTTATTTTTAAAACTTTTCTATCTTTTTCTATTTAATTTTTTTACTGCTATCTACTTATCGGACTTTTCATTTAAGTTGCGGGGAGGCAACTTGAGATTCGCTCTCAATTTCTGACTTTTCGATCGGCAGGGCCCGGAGAAGAGCGATCTCGCCTTCGAAATCTTCAAGGGAGGAGAAGTTACGGTATACCGAGGCATAACGCAGGTAGGCAACCTCATCTAATTCGCGAAGTGGCGGCAATATAGCCATGCCAACCTCTTGAGCTTCGATCTCTGCCTGTCCTGTGGAGCGAAGCGCCTCTTCAACCCTCATTGCTAGTAGCGCTAGATCATCATCATCAACTGGTCGGTTCTGGCAGGCCTTACGAACGCCGTTGATGACTTTCTCGCGGCTAAAGGGCTCTGTTGCTCCACTTCGTTTGATAATGGAGAGAACGGCAGTTTCAGAGGTTGAAAAACGTGAACCGCATTGGGCGCACTCTCTTCTGCGACGAATAGAGCTGCCTTCATCACTTGGACGCGAGTCAATGACTCGAGAATCCTCATAACGGCAGAAGGGGCAGTTCACGGCGTGTCGTCCTCTCAATCCTAGGCATTTCCTGAAATCGGGTGTATTGGAGCCTTAGGTGCTAACCACTACTTATGGAAGCATATCCCAATTCCACCCCAATATCTAGGGGTAAGAGTAAAGCAACGGTTGAGAGTTCCGCAACTCAAAATGAGTTTGAGCCTCTACGGGCGTGTCGGGATATAAATCTTCTGGCCAGCTTGGAGGTTAGGCGATTTCAAGTTATTGACTTCAACAATATCTGCAACCAGAGCTCGTCTATCGGCCTGCGGGGCAATCCCCTCAGCAATTGACCAGAGGGTATCTCCTGGCTTGATGCTGATCTTCACATAAGGGCTAGAGATCGACTCGCTATTAGATCCTGCCGTTGCGCCATTAAATGCTGCATAGCCAGAGAGAAGCAGTATGGAGAGTGAAGAGATGACTGCCAACCTTGCCAGCCCTCGACCACGGGGGGTTAGTCGCAGAGCTGCTGGGCCTTGATTTATAGGGGTTTTCACGCGCCTGGCATCTTTAGCAAGGAACGGATTGATGGCGATCGTCGTCATCTTCATCTCTCCAGATACTTCTAGAACCGAACTAATCCAAGAGTGGGGATACTCTTCGAACGTCTGTTCTAAGAGCAAAGGTACACCTACCCACCGACATCGGCAAGTTTTTTTAGAACATTTGTTTGATTTATTCGCAACTTTGTTCTAAACTCCAGCTATGAGCAAAAAACCCTTAAAGCTAAGCGAGCTGCCAGATGGCCCCGTTGATGAAAATGGCCTCACTCCAAGGCAGACCAAGATCCTTCTAGCAATCAAAGAGGCGATGGAGACAAATGGCTATCCCCCTTCAATGCGAGAGATCGGTGAAGCTGCAGGGCTCTCCTCCCCATCAAGTGTTAAATACCAATTAGAGGCCCTTGAAGCCAAAGGCTGGATCCGTCGCGACCCATCTCGCGGTAGAGCTTTAGAAGTTTTAACTCCAGGTGATGAGAGATTTGAAGATATTAAGCCAGAGAGAACTCATAACGTTCCATTAGTTGGTCGCATTGCAGCTGGTGGCCCAATTCTTGCAGAACAAAATGTTGAAGAGGTATTTCCCCTTCCTGCATCACTTGTTGGCGAGGGCGATCTCTTTATGCTTAAAGTCGTTGGAGATTCGATGATCGATGCTGCAATCTGTGATGGAGACTTTGTAGTTATCCGCTCTCAGAAAGATGCTAATAAGGGCGAGATTGTTGCAGCGATGATAGATGGTGAGGCAACTGTTAAGACCTTTAGTAAGAAGAGCGGTCAAATCTGGTTACTTCCAGCTAATGATAGCTACCAACCTATTGATGGAAATCAAGCAGAGATTCTTGGAGTGGTAACAGCAGTTCTTCGCTCGCTCTAAATATTAATTAACAGAGTACTTCTCAAGGGCGTGCGCTAGAGATCCATCAACTAAGGCATGAAGTGATGTTCCTTCAGGTAAATACTCTTGACTTAATATCTCGCCATGTTCATGGATCTGACTTACTAAATCCCCTCTGTCATATGGAAGCACAGTTCTTATCTCAATCCTTGGCCTTGGAAGAGATGACTCAATAGCGCGGATGAGTTTTTCAATGCCAACTCCGCTATGAACTGAGATTAGATAAGCATCAGGTTCTTGGATCAATACCTGAGCAATTACCTGCGGATCTGCAATATCTGCCTTATTTAAAGCGATAATCTCTGGAATCTTTGCTCCCCCAACATCAGCTATAACCCCTCTCACTGCCTTAATCTGACCTAGAGGATCTGCATGTGAGCCATCAACTACATGAACGATTACATCAGCTCCTGAGACCTCCTCAAGCGTTGATTTGAAGGCATCAATTAAGTCATGGGGCAGGTGTTTAACAAATCCCACAGTGTCACTTAGCGTGTAGGTGCGACCATCACTTGTCTCTGAGCGTCTAACAGTTGGATCAAGAGTTGCAAAGAGAGCGTTCTGTACTAAAACTCCAGCATTGGTTAAACGATTCAATAGCGATGATTTACCAGCATTGGTATATCCCGCAATTGCAACAGAGGGAATTGAATTTCTCTTTCGCTCTTGTCTCTTGGTATCTCGGGCAACTTTCATATCGCCGATCTCCCTGCGAAGCTTTGACATCTTGTCGCGGATTCTGCGGCGATCAACCTCTATCTTTGTTTCACCAGGGCCGCGCCCACCAATTCCACCTGCCTGGCGAGAGAGTGAATCACCCCAGCCGCGAAGACGGGGCAACATATAACTCATCTGAGCTAACTCAACTTGGGCCTTACCCTCTTTACTCTTGGCATGTTGAGCGAAAATATCCAAAATCAGCGCAGTTCGATCAACTACTTTAACTTTTACCTTATCTTCTAAATTTCTTAATTGAGAGGGACTTAACTCACCATCGCAGACCACGGTATCGGCCCCCGTTGATTTAACAATTGCCTTTAACTCGCTAACTTTTCCAGAGCCAATAAAGGTTGCTGGATCTGGTTTATCTCGGCGTTGAATAAGGGCATCTAATACTGTTGATCCAGCTGTCTCTGCTAGAGCGGCAAGCTCCTCCATAGAGTTCTCTGCATCTTTAACACTTCCCTCAGTCCAAACTCCAACAAGAATCACTCGCTCAAGTCTTAACTGGCGATATTCGGCCTCAGAGATATCACTTAACTCAGTTGAGAGGCCAATAACTCTTCGCAGCGCCTGTCTATCACTTAAGTCCTGCTGCGTTGATTGAAATGAATCAGGGATAAATATCTCAGAGTCAAACTCTGCTGCCACCTGCTGGCTCTCAGAGATTAATTCTTCTATCTCTGGCAGCTCTTTCTTCTTAGCCAAGATAAGGCTCCAGATCAAAGTCTTTTATTAATACTGCAGGGCCAGTTAAGGTGGCATTGGAGTGTGGATCAATTTCTACAACCAATCTTCCTCCTGGTGGATTAATCACCCATTTAGCTGGCAATTTCATCCCCTTCTTTAAAGTTGCAGCTAGAGCAACTGCGCAGGTTCCAGTTCCGCAAGATCTCGTCTCACCACTTCCCCGCTCATGAACTCTCATTGCAAGTTCGCCATTTTCTAGAAACTGAACAAATTCAACGTTAACACCCTCTGGATACTCCTCTTTCGGGCGCACCACTGGCGGATCTTTTAAATCACCGACATCATCTAGCGAATCAACAAATACGACAGCGTGGGGATTTCCGATATTTAAGTTATACCCGCTCCAGACTTTGCCATTATTGGCAGCTGTAATTTCGCCATCGATTACTTCAACCTGCCCCATATTTACACTGATATCTCCAGCCACATCTGCGCTTAAATACTTAGCTCCATCACGAGTAAGTATTGAAAAAATCCCCGCGCCTTGATGGCCTCTATCTACTAAATACCTAGCCATGACTCTTATTCCATTGCCACACATCTCGGCAAGGGAGCCATCCGCGTTTCGATAATCCATAAACCATTTACCATCGCGCTTTATTATTCTAATTAGCCCATCTGCGCCAATACCGCTTGCCCTATTGCATATGGCTGCTGTCTGTTTTGAAGAGAGATTATTCTCATCATCTGGATCAAAGAGGATTACAAAGTCATTCTCAGTGCCATGGCCATAGGTGGCGGTAAGTGGAGCTTTCATCTCTGCCCAATAGTAGAGGAGATGATTTCCTCTAGCAGTTGCTGCCTTGAACTCCCTTTAATCCAGGTAATTCGCTCATCTCTTGAAAACCAGGTCTCCTGCCTTCTGGCATATTGCCTAGTTGCCCGCTTTGTCTCCTCTTTAGCTTCGCTCTCACTCAACTCACCTTTAGCAAACTTAATTACCTGGGCATAGCCAAGGGCAGCTTGCGCTGTTCTTGCCTCCAATAAGCCTTGTGAAATAAGGCCCTTTACCTCATCTACTAGCCCTTCATCCCACATCTTTTCAACTCGAGCATCTATGCGAGATGCAAGAGTTGCGCGCTCCATAACAAGGCCAAATTGTTTTGCATTTGGATATTTACTACTTCCAACCCTTGGCAGATTTGCGGTGTAGGGCTTGCCAGTTAATTCAATAACTTCAAGTGCTCTAACTACTCTTCTTAAATTCTCCTTAGGAATAGCAGCTGCTGCTGCTGGATCTAACTTAGCAAGCCTTTGATGCATAACATCCTGACCTAACTCTTGACCTTGCTTAGCTATCTTCTCTCTTAGCGCTGGATCAGTATCTGGAAAATTAAGATCATCTAGAATTGCCTTGATATAGAGCCCAGTTCCGCCAACAACAATTACTGGTTTATTAAGCTCTAATAGCTGATCGATTATATTTCTAGCATCGATTTGATACTGAGCAACAGATGCCTCTTGATTAACTCTTAAAACATCAAGCAAGTGATGTGGGATTCCTCGCCGCTGGCTAAGTGGAAGCTTGGCAGTTCCAATATCCATACCTTTATAGAGCTGCATTGAGTCGGCATTTACTATCTCAGCCCCAATAGCCTCAGCAAGTGATAAAGCTAAATCACTCTTTCCAGTTGCAGTTGCTCCGCAGATAACAATGACGCTCATTTATAGTGAACGCTCTTTAGAGTCGGCATTCCAAGGGCTACCCCTTTTGATTCTGCCTCAGCTTTTCTGGAGCTAAAGGCATCCCCGCCTCTAGTGGGGCGAATGCTCACGCTCTGGCTATCTCCAAGGATGAAGTGAGCCTTTGTCTCTCTAATTGTTAGCTCAGCAATATCTCCTGGCCGAGCAGTTGCTGGAGCTTCAAAGTGAACCAGACGAAAATCTCTACTCTTTCCAGTTGCGTTAGAGCCATCAATATCAGTGATTAATACTTCAACTCTTTTTCCAAGCACTTCATTATTGACTCTGGCTGCAACTTGATTTATCTGCTGATGGAGGCGGTCATAGCGCTCGGCCACGATCTGCTCTGGAATCTGATTCTCCATAACAGCAGCCGGGGTGCCTGGACGCTTTGAATACTTAAAGCTATATGCGGCGAGGAAGCCAACCTCACTGCAGAGATCAAGAGTGGCTTGAAAATCTGCCTCGCTCTCGCCAGGAAATCCCACAATAACATCGGTAGTAATACTTGCTTGCGGAAGAGCGCTTCGAACTTTGCTAATAATTGAGCGATAGCGATCAACTCGATAGGAGCGGCGCATCGCTGCCAAGATTGCATCAGAGCCAGATTGAAGAGGCATATGAAGATGGGGCATGACATTTTTTGTCTCAGCCATTGCTTGGATTACATCATCGGTGAAATCTCTTGGATGAGGAGACATAAAGCGAACTCGCTCCAGGCCCTCAATTTCGCCGCAGGCTCTAAGTAATTTGGCAAAGGCTGCCCGGTCGCCAAAGTCCACGCCATAGGCATTTACATTCTGACCTAGAAGAGTTATCTCAATAACTCCATCTGAAACAAGAGCTCTAATCTCACTTAATATCTCATCGCTACTTCGATCTTTCTCTCTGCCTCGAAGCGCTGGAACGATGCAGAAGGTGCAGGTGTTATTACATCCAACTGAAATTGAGACCCAGGCTGAAAATGGTGAGTGGCGACGAGCTGGAAGAGTTGAGGGAAAGTGTTCTAACGATTCTTTAATTTCAATCTGCGCTCTTTTTTCAACCCTTGCTCTCTCAAGTAGAGCGGGAAGTGAGCCCATGTTGTGAGTTCCAAAAACCACATCAACATAGGGAGCTTTCTCTAAAATTACTGACTTATCTTTTTGAGCAAGACAGCCACCAATTGCTATCTGCATCTCTGGTCTTAACTTCTTTTCTGGCGCCAGGAAACTTAAGTGGCCATATAACTTGTTATCAGCATTTTCTCTTACCGCGCAGGTATTAAAGACGATTAGATCAGGATCAGATCCATCAGCTGCAGGGATATAGCCGGCAGCATCTAGTGAGCCTGCGATGCGTTCAGAGTCATGAACATTCATCTGGCAGCCCAGAGTTTGAATTACATAGGTACGGCTCACTAGCGAATCGTACCTATCTATCTATCGAGCTAATTTATGAGCGCGAAATTCCCAGCTCTGCCAATACTCGAGAGACAACATGGCCAGAAAATCCTCGCCTTGATAAGGCTCCATGTAATCTGCGGTATGCCACCTCAGGTGCAAGGCTAGCAACGGCTCTCGCCTTACGTTCGGCAAAAGTCATCGCATTAGCAAACTCTTCATCATCGCTGATATCACTTGTGATCCACTCAATTATCTCTGGCGAGATTCCTTTTGAGCGAAGCTCTCCGCTAATTATTCGCTTTGAGACCTTCTTAGTTCTCTGCCGTGATTCACTCCAGTAGCGAGCAAACTCATGATCATTGATAAAGCCTTGCTCGGCAAGGCGGAAGAGAACTGCGTTTGCAATCTCTTCTTCGATGCCGCGAGATTTGAGAAGCTTAAAGAGCTCCCCCCTACTTTTTGCCCTTCGACCAAGTGCCATAAGGGCAATGGTCTGAGCTACTTGGTAGGGGTCGCTCTCAACTTCTACTGAATTAGAACTCGACATCAGCTGCGGCTTCATCGATTGCAGCAACTAGAGCTGGATCGACATCGCTCGCGGCAAAGTGAGCCCGGATCTTGCCTTCAATTTCATTAGCTAGAGCAGGATTATCAAGAAGGAATTGGCGAGAGTTCTCTTTACCCTGGCCGAGTTGATCTCCTTCATAGGTAAACCAAGCTCCAGATTTCTTCACAATTCCAAGATCCACGCCCATATCTAGAAGGCTTCCCTCTCTAGAAATTCCAATGCCGTAGATGATGTCAAACTCTGCCTGCTTAAATGGCGGAGCCATCTTATTTTTCACAACTTTGACGCGGGTACGATTTCCAACCGCTTCTTGTCCATCTTTTAGAGTTTCAATACGACGGATATCCAAACGGACTGAGGCATAAAACTTAAGCGCTTTTCCACCAGTTGTGGTTTCAGGAGAGCCGAAGAAAACACCGATCTTGTCGCGGAGCTGATTAATAAAGATAGCTGTTGTCTTGGTCTGACTTAGCGCGCCAGTTATCTTTCTTAAAGCCTGTGACATCAAGCGAGCCTGAAGTCCCATATGGGAATCTCCCATTTCGCCCTCAATTTCAGCGCGAGGAACAAGTGCTGCAACGGAGTCAACCACAATTAAATCAAGTGCTCCAGAGCGAACTAACATGTCCATAATTTCAAGTGCTTGCTCGCCAGTATCAGGCTGAGAAACTAGAAGCGCATCAATATCAACTCCAAGTTTCTTTGCATATTCAGAATCAAAGGCATGCTCAGCATCGATAAAAGCTGCAATGCCGCCGCTTTTCTGTGCATTAGCAATTGCATGCAGAGTTAGCGTTGTCTTACCTGATGATTCAGGTCCAAAGATTTCAACAACTCGGCCACGTGGAATGCCGCCAATTCCTAAGGCGATATCAAGAGCAATCGATCCAGTTGGAATAACCTCAATTGGAGTTGCTGTTCGATCGCTCATCTTCATTACTGAACCCTTGCCAAACTGACGTTCGATTTGAGCAAGCGCGGTATCTAGGGCTTTCTGCCGTTCGGCAGAGGGTTTTGCTTTTTCATTTGGATCTTTGGCTTCTTTAGCCACGGTCTTGCCTCTCTTCTCTCGTAGTTGGCTCCAGAAGGTACGGAATGCCACTGACGGCCTGACTTTGCAGTCGGCGGAAATGTGGAACCGCTCTGGTTGGGTATAACAGCTCGCCGCTGTTATGGGGATAAGTCTAGCCGAACATCTGTTCTAATGGCTTTTAAGACACGCAAGCCCTACCTTGAAGCCATGGTTGATCTAGCCCCATTTCAGAGCCCAAGGCCAGATGAATACGCCCCGATGCCAAAGCCTCTAAAGCGGCGAGATCTAAAGGGCTTAAATATTCCAGATGGGCCAAGATCGCCCCTACTAACCTTGAGATTCCAAAAAGATACCCCAGCCTTTCTTATAAATGCCAAGGCCGAATATGGCGATTGCAGTTCATTCTTTCTAGCAGGCCAGCTCTTTATCACCGCCTTCTCACCCGAGATGGTCAATGAGGTAACAGTGAGCAAGCAGGGAAGCTTTATTAAGGGCGTGGGCTTTGATCGGATGAGAAAAGTTTTAGGAAGTGGCCTTTTAACTAATGAAGAACCTATCCATCTTCGCCATAGAAGGCTGATGCAATCACCATTTCACATCAGCAAGATCTCAACTTATGCCCAGACAATGCTTAATCTTACTCGCAAACACATCTCAAATTGGAGCGATGGCCAGGTTGTAGCTATTGGCCCTGAGATGATGTCGTTAACTTTCGACATAGTTGCAGATATTTTATTTGGTACAGATATATCTGCAGATACTAAGCGAGTTCAAGATTCTATGCATATTGCAATAGATCGCATCGAGCGCACCATGCTGCCAGGACTTGATCGCCTCGATAATCTCCCAATTCCATACTTTAGAAAGTTTGAAAAAGCAGCTAATGAACTCCATGATGTGGCAACACGAATTGTTAATGAGCGAATTGCAAGTGGAGTCAAACGCGATGACTTAATGGGAGTTTTACTTGAGGCACAAACTGTCGATGGCGAGAAGTTGAGCGCCCGAGAGATTTCTGATGAGACTCTAACTTTGATTTTAAGTGGCCATGAAACTACTGCAAATGTTTTAACTTGGATCTTTTCATATTTAAGCCAGAACCCTAAGTACTGGGATGGCCTTGCCAAAGAGGCAGATGAGGTTTTTGCTAGAGAAGGCGATGAAGATTTTGCCAGGGTTATTCTCGCCGCTCCCTTATCTGGAGCGATATTTAGTGAGGTTTTAAGGCTTGCTCCCCCAGTCTGGATCTCACCAAGAAGGGCTCTAGAAGATGTAACTCTAGGTGGCAGAGAGATTCCAAAAGGGGCCCATGTCTTAGTTAGTCAATATGTCACTCAGAGAGATGAAAAGTATTTTTCATCTCCAAATGAATTTATCCCAGAGCGATGGAGTAATGACTTTGAAAAGAGCTTGCCACGCGGGGCTTATTTCCCATTCCTTGCAGGTAGTAGAAAATGCCTAGGAGATCAATTTGCCCTGCTTGAGGGGCGGATAATTATTTTAGAGATTGCAAGGCAAGCTCGCCTCTCACTTACCGGCGCTTTTCCTAAAGCCCAACCTCGAGCAACTTATCGCCCTAAGGGAGCTGTTGCTATGAGATATGAGCTTATTTAAGTTCACTTGAAATATCTGGGTTATTTTTCACTACCGCCCGCCAGATATCAGCTGGATCAAATCCCATCTCAAGTGCTTGATCCACGCTCTGACCACCAAGTTCTGCCATAACAAAATCTTTTGAGTAAGAGGGGGCCCAATCAGGGCCGAAGTGAGCAGTTAACCTTCTACGAAGTTCGGTGATTCTCATAAAACCATTACTTACTTTAAAGAATGGATGCTAAACGCTCTGCCTGCTCTTTTGAGTGCGCATCAGAGAGCGGGGCGGTAACTTGCCCCATTAGCCAGCGAAGAATTAGCCCAACACCAACTACATCTGTTGCAAAAATCTTAGAGAGCTGGGCATAGATCTCAACCCAGATTTTATGTTCTCTTGCAGTTAGCGCACTTGCCATAATCTCACCATCGCTAGTAAGAGCGCTCTTTAGCCCTGGATGATTTGAAATCTCGCAGGAGATTAAATAGAGCGCCTCTGATCGTGATTGCGCAATCATTGCAAGAGTGGAGATTCGCTCGAGCTCGCTTTCAACTAATGCTAAAAAGACTTCATGTTTATCTCTAAAGTGGTTATATAGCGAGGCTCTTGAAACTTGAGCTCTATCGGCAATTTCAATCATGTTAGTTCCAGAGATACCACTTTGTGCCAATAACTCTTTAGCAGCGGACAATATGGCGCCTCTAGTGCGACGATGAATTATTGATTGGTGTTGATAGGTCGAGCGTGCGCTCTGATCTCTCACAGCCTTATTCTTCCCCTCTAGTTAAGCAGCGTTGGTATCAACGACGCTAAGTACTGGGGTCTCGTTGAGTTTAACTTGAGCAGTTACCTCAACTAGTACTTTTGATAGCGACAAATCCAGTGCGATACAAATTGCATTTAGTAACTCTGATGAAGCTTCTTTCTGGCCACGCTCTACCTCAGAGAGATAACCGAGAGAGACTCGAGCAGCCTTTGCAACATCTCTTAGAGTTCTACTCTGTGAGATGCGCTCGGCGCGAAGGCATTGGCCGATATGGCTACGTAGTAACTCCATCGCTATGCCTCCTTATCGAAATGAATTAACCATCAACTTCTTAAGCCCTAAGGATACGCTCCAGCAGGGTTAATGCGCTCTCTACCGCGCCGTTTATGACCTCCTGGCGAGCGCCATTTAAGGATAATTTCACACTTTCTTGCCGATCTGGCCCCACAATTGCAATCCAGATCTCACCAGGAGAGCTGCCATCTAGAGCTCTTGGCCCAGCAGAACCGGTTGAGGAGATCGCCCAACTGCTTCCAAGTTTTTGCCGTGCCCCCTTAGCCATCTCGAGGGCAACCTCTTTTGAAACTAGACCTCTTTCATCAATTAACTCTGCGCTTAAACCTAGCTGATTTATCTTCATCTCTTTTGAGTAGGCAACAATTGAGCCGAGTAAAACATCTGAGGCCCCAGAAATAGAGACGAGCGCTGATGTGAGCGCGCCACCAGTAATTGATTCTGCGCATGAGATGCTCTCACTTCGCTCTCTAAGTAAATCAATTACCTTTGCTGCTAGATCGCTCATGGCTTTGATTTAACTACATCTCTTAGATATTGGTAGCCAGTAATAAAGGTCAGAGCGATAGCAATTGCGAGCAATATATCTCTTGGGGTATGCAGCACTTCGGGCAGAGGAAGGATGTAGAAACCTACTGAGAAGTTCTGTAGGAGCGTCTTGATCTTTCCACCTTTACTTGCGCTAATCACTCTCCGCTTTACTACTGCAAGGCGCAGAAGAGTAATTCCAATTTCGCGGGTAAGGATTAGCGCTGTTACCCACCAAGGCATCTTGCCCAGCATGGAAAGACCTATTAGTGCGGTAGCGATAAATGCTTTATCAGCAATCGGATCTAAAATAATTCCAAAAGATGAAACCTGATTCCAACGTCTTGCAATAATTCCATCTAGAACATCGGTCATACCAACAATAAAGAAAGAGAGCCAAGCAATTATCTGCCAGCTTGGATCATCTCCCCCATTCTTAAATAGCGCCCAGGCGCAAAATGGAAGAGCTGCGATCCGGGCAATTGTTAGGGAGTTGGGAAGATTCATAGGCTCTGGGCAATTAAATCTGCCCCTGAAGTATCGGTAACGATGGCATCAACATACTGACCGACTTTATAGCCAGCACTTGGACGCCCTGCAATGGTTACAAAAGTACTGGAATCAACCTCTGGTCCCTGGTGCTCAGCCCTTCCCTCTTGAAGTTCTTCATCTTCAATTAAAACTCTAACTCTCTGCCCGATTCGATCTGAGGCTTTCTGCATAACTAACTCTTCAGCGATCATGGTTAATTCACTGGTTCGCTCAGTGATAACTTGCGGATCTAACTTTCCCTCAAGGGTCAAAGCTTCAGTCTTATCTTCATCAGAGTAGGCAAATATTCCGATTGCATCAAGATTTGATGCATTTACAAAGTCAACTAGCTCTTGATACTCACTCGCACTCTCGCCAGGAAATCCCACAATAAAGTTGGAGCGAATTCCAGCCTCTGGGCTAAGCGCTCTTATCTGAGTTATTAAGTGCAGGAACTTCTCGCCATCACCAAAGCGTCGCATTCTTCGAAGTAGGGTTCCTGCAGCATGTTGAAATGAGATATCAAAGTAGGGAACAACTTTCTCAGTAGCAATCAAGGCTTGCAGTAGCGTCGGTCTAATCTCTGCTGGTTGAAGATATGAAGCTCTAATTCTCTCGATTCCATCTATTTTTGAAAGCGCCGGGAGCAATTTCTCCATTGCCTTTAAATCACCAAGATCTTTTCCATAAGAGGTGGTGTTCTCGCTAACTAAGAAGAGTTCGCTAACGCCATTTTCTGCAAGCCATCTAGCCTCGTTAATAATCTCATCTGGAGTTCTTGAGATAAAAGATCCTCTAAATTGCGGGATAGCGCAGAATGAACATCTACGATCACAACCTGAAGCAATCTTTAAGGGGGCCATAGGAGAGTTAGCAAGTCTCTTCCTTGCAAAAGTTCCGCCTTGCCCCATTTTTGTATTTAACTCAACCTTCATCTCCTGCCTTGCAACAGGTGAGATGGGGATCAAACTTCGCCGATCTCTTGGGGTGTGGGCAGGCTTTGAATTTCCAGCAAGAATATTCTGCAATCGAGTTGAAATATCTGCATAATCATCAAAACTTAATATTGCATCAGCCTCTGGCATCGCCTCTGCTAACTCTTTTCCATATCGCTCAGCCATACAGCCCACAGCAACTACTGCCCGAAGCGTTCCATCTGCCTTCATGGAGTGAGCCTCAATCAGGGCATCTACTGAGTCTTTCTTAGCTGATTCAATAAAACCACAGGTATTTACCAGAGCCACATCAGCAGTTGCTACATCATCAACTAATTGCCAGCCATCAGCTGCAAGTCGTCCTGCTAACTCTTCAGAATCAACATCATTTCGCGCACAGCCCAGAGTTACTAAGGCAACGCTTTTAGGCTTGGACACCTAGTTATTCTACAGAGAAGAGGTGAGAGTTAACCTTGATTAGAAGCTTGCGGACCAAATTCCAGACGTAAAACTTCACCAACTGCGCCAGCAACTCCAATATCTTCGCCATTTACCGTAAGGCTAATCGCGCCAGCATTTCCAATGACTAGATAGAGCAGTTGATTATCGGTGAATATCCTCTCCTCGCCTTGGCGAATTCGTCCACTAAATTGTGTGGTGCCGGTGCTATCACTCACCGCAACCCAGGAAAGTCCATTGACTGCCTTAAGTCTTACCTCAACGCCCTCTCTAATTGCAGCGCTAGGTTGGCTCTCATCCCTATTGTTACTTGGAGCTGTAATGCTGTTTTGCTCCGGTGAATCCTCTATTGAAATAATCGCTGTTCCAACAAGTGCAAAGATAAATAAGCCAGCTGCTGCTCCAGTGAGCCACTTCCAAGATATTGGCTTTCTCTCCTTCTTCTGCTTTGTAACGCTATTTTCATTTAATAGATCTCGAATAGATTTACTTAAAGGAATTGTCTGAGATTCAAATTTAATTAGAACATTACTATCGCCAACTCCACAGATTCTTGCAATTGTCTTAATATGGCCACGAGCATAAGTTGGGCCGCCTGCAGTTGAGAAATTATCTTTCTCTAAATCTTCAATCACCGATGCCGGGATACGCGAGCGTTTGGCAAGTTGCTCGACAGTAAAACCTGCCGACTTGCGCATCTCTTTTAGCGTTAAACCAACCGACATGAAAGCCTCTAAATCACTGGTGGGAAGGCAAATTGTAGAAGCAGAGGCCAAGCAAGGACAACCTAAATCTCAAAGTATTAATCCTTTAAGCAGGGGCGTTGCAATATAGCCCCTAAAAATTCACCCCTGAATTACCTCAAGGACAGATGCCAGATCCTCCTGTTTAACTAAAACTACTCGAGCCTTAGAGCCTTCTGAGGGTCCAACAATTCCGCGGCTCTCCATCAAATCCATCAACCTTCCAGCTTTAGCAAAACCAATTCTCAATTTTCGCTGCAGCATCGAAGTTGACCCAAATTGAGTGCCAACAACTAGCTCAACAGCTTGAATCAATAACTCTTTATCATCACCGATTTCCTCATCAGAGCCACGAGATGCAACTACTGGTTTTAAAATATCCTCTCGATAGACCGGCTTTAACTGAGATTTAACATGATTTACAACCGCCTCAATTTCTCGCTCTGAGACATAAGCGCCTTGAATTCGCATTGGCTTACTTGCTCCCATTGGTAGAAAGAGAGCATCGCCTTGTCCGACAAGTTTTTCAGCACCTGGGGTATCAAGAATAACTCTTGAGTCGGCAAGAGATGAGGTGGCAAAAGATAGACGTGAGGGAACATTGGCCTTAATCAAACCTGTAACAATGTCAACGCTAGGTCTCTGAGTGGCGATAACAAGGTGAATACCAGCAGCTCTTGCAAGCTGAGTAATTCTTACAATGCAATCTTCAACATCTCTTGCAGCAACCATCATTAAATCAGCTAACTCATCAATTACTACCAATAGATATGGATAGGGCTCAAGGGCCGCATCTGCACCCTCTTTTGCAATAACTTTTCCAGCTCTAACTGCCTTATTGAAATCATCGATATGCCTAAAGCCATATGTTGAAAGATCGTCATAGCGCATATCCATCTCACGCACTACCCAAGCAAGAGCCTCTGCTGCTTTCTTTGGGTTGGTAATAATGGGAGCAATTAGATGCGGTATTCCTTCATAAGAGTTAAGTTCAACTCTCTTGGGATCTATAAGAATTAAGCGAACATCATTAGGGGTTGCTCTCATCAAGACTGAGGTAACTAGCGAGTTGATCATTGATGATTTACCAGCGCCAGTAGCGCCCGCCACAAGTAGATGTGGCATTTTGGCTAGATTTGCACAGATAAAACTACCCTCTACATCTTTGCCAAGTGCAATCACCATTGGATGGTGGTCATTTCCAGCAACACTTGAGCGAAGCACATCACCTAGAGAAACTATCTCTCTATCGCTATTTGGAATCTCAATACCAACTGCAGATTTACCTGGAATTGGAGAGAGGATTCTTACATCGCTACTTGCAACTGCATATGCGATGTTCTTGCTAAGGGCGGTAATTGCCTCAACTTTAACCCCTGAGCCAAGCTCAACTTCATAGCGAGTGACGGTAGGCCCGCGCATAAAGCCAGTAACTTCACAGTCGATATCAAATTGGGCGAAAACTTCAGTTAATGACTGGACAATCTGATCATTTGCTTTGGTCTTTGTCTTACTAGATGGGGTGGTTCGAAGCAGATCCATCGAAGGCAGCTCATAGGAATCAGTTGAAGAGAGGAGTAACTGCACTGGCCTTGCAGGCTTTGCGATTATCTCCGGCTTTGGAATCTCAACAGTGAACTCTTCATCAAAGCTCTCTTCATCAATTTCTTCCTCTAGATCTTCTTCTTGTGTATTACTAAAATCTTGAACCAAGGGAGTTTCAAATGGCGGCGTATCGGCAATTTCAAACTCTTGCCTCTCTAGTTTCCGCTCTCGCCTTTCATCAAGTGCTCCTGTGACCTTATCGCTTGCCCCCGAGAAGAGGCTCTTAATTAAGTCGATTACCTTTGAAAAAGGAGTGGCTGTAATAACAAGTGCGCCAAATATTAAGGTCAGGATAAGAATTGGAATAGCCAACATATCGGTAAGTAGCGCAACTAGTGGAGTTGATACTGCATAGCCAATCCATCCCCCACCCTCTCTCATCGCAGTTGCGCCAGTGTTAATTGATGAAGGATTAATGATGTGAATTAGCCCAGTTGAACTTAAAACTAGAAGTAGTGAGCCGATAGTTATTCGACCATTTGCGCCTTTATCTTCCGGGGTGCGAAATAAGCGGAGCGCAAAGTAGCCAAAGAGAATTGGTGTAAGTATTGCGACTCTGCCAAATCCTCCATAGAAGAAGGCATATGCAGCTCTACCAAAGGCATTATCTAATTGCATCCAAGCAGTCGCCCCAGCAATTAGTGCAACAATCAAAAGAATTAGACCAATACCATCACGTCGATGTTCAGGTTCTAAATCTTTGGCCCCGCGAGTGATGAATCGGATGCTACCGCCAAGTGATTTAGCAATTGCGCTCCATATAAAACCAAAGCCGCCCGCGATAGAAGATGCTATACCGCTTGCTTTCTTGGAAGATTTTTTCTTTGCCACAACGAAAAATCGTATTAGAAAATAAATTTCTTAAAGGACAGGCGCGCCGTTAAACCTCAATTACAACAGGCACAATCATCGGGCGACGGCGATGTTCTTCGCCTACCCAACTTCCTACCGTCTTTCTCACTACTTGTGAGAGTTGATGAGTTCCATTAATTCCACCTGCTACCGCTCCGGTTAGGGCTCGCTCTATACGACCCTTTACTTCATTAAATAGCGCAAGATCTTCGGCAAAACCACGAGCATGGATATCGGGGCCAGCAACAATCTTTCCACTCTGTGAATCAATAACGACAATTACTGAGATGAAACCCTCTTCTCCTAAAATCAAACGATCCTTTATGGATGCTTCAGTTATATCTCCAATACTCTGGCCATCTACATAAACATAACCCACTGGAACTGCGCCAACCACGCGCGCTCTTCCTTCGCTTAAATCAACAATGACTCCATTATCAACAACTATGACATTGCTTGGCTTAACTCCAGTTGAGATTGCAAGTTCAGCATTTGCGCTCATATGGCGCCACTCGCCATGTACTGGCATAACATTTTTTGGCTTGACCACGTTATAGCAATAGAGCAGCTCGCCTGCAGCGGCATGACCTGAAACATGTACTAGAGCATTGCCTTTATGAACTACGCGAGCTCCAAATCTAGTTAATTCATTTATTACTCGATAGACCGAATTCTCATTTCCAGGAATTAGTGATGATGCCAGAATGACAGTGTCATCTCTGCCTACTCTAATTTGATGATCACCATTTGCCATCCGTGATAGAGCTGCAAGTGGTTCACCTTGAGATCCGGTGCATATCAATACAACTTTATCTCCGGCGCTTTCAATTTCATTTGCTTCTAGCAAGGTATTTGGCGGGATATGTAGATATCCCATCTCTGCAGCTAGCGTCATATTTCTAACCATTGATCGCCCAACGAAGGCAACCTTTCGCCCCTTGCTATAGGCAATATCTATTACCTGCTGGATGCGATGAACATGCGATGCAAAGGAGGCAACTATTACTCGCGCCTTTGTGCCATCTATTACTCGTTCTAATACCGGCATAATCTCTCGCTCAGATGTTGTAAACCCTGGAATATCAGCATTAGTGGAATCAACCATAAATAAATCAACCCCTGATTGACCAAGGGATGCAAAACGAGCTAGATCAGTGACTCTTCCATCTAGGGGAAGTTGATCCATTTTAAAATCGCCAGTATGAAGCACTACCCCTGCTGGAGTTTTTATCGCAACTGCTAGAGCGTCAGGAATTGAGTGATTTACTGCGATAAATTCCAGCTCAAAAGGTCCAACTTTTCTACTCTGACCTTCTTTAACTTCAACCACAATTGGTGAAATGCGATGATCTCTTAACTTTCCTTTTAAGAAGGCAAGAGTTAAAGCGCTACCAATTACTTGAATATCTTCTCGCTCGCGAAGTAGGTAGCCAAGTGCGGTTATATGATCTTCATGGCCATGGGTTAGAAATACTGCGGCAATATCACCCATTCGCTCTTTTAGGTAAGAAAAATCTGGAAGGATTAAATCAACGCCTGGCTGAGTTTCACTTGGAAACAAGACGCCACAATCAACTATTAATAACTGGCCTTCATATTCAAAAACGGTCATATTGCGACCAATTTCTCCAAGACCGCCTAGAGCAACAATCCTTAGAGTTTTGGCGGCAAGTTTTGGCGGCAACCCTAGATCGGGATGCGGATGATTCATTACTTAACTTTCACGCCGCCAGCGCGAAGATCTTCTCGTAGTTGGTTTATCTGATCCTCGGTTGCATCAACTAGAGGCAGGCGCACTCGTCCACCACTTAAGCCCATTAAATCAAGAGCGGCTTTGGTGAGGATTGCACCTTGGGTTCTAAATGTTCCGGTATAGACCGGTAATAACTTTTGATGAATTTCAACTGCCTTTGCGACATCACCTGAAAAGAATGCATTAAGCATCTGCTTTAACTCTGATCCAACGCTATGGCCGCAGACCGAGACAAATCCCACCGCTCCAACTGAAAGTAATGGAAGATTTAAAATATCATCACCAGAATAAACCGGAATGGCGCATCTCTTAATTACCCAAGAAGTTGAAGCGATATCTCCCTTTGCATCTTTAAGAGCTGCAATTTTAGGATTTGCTGCTAACTTAACAATCGTATCTGGCTCAATTGCAACCCCAGTTCTATGCGGGATGTCATAGAGCATGATTGGTAGATCGCTCGCGCCTGCCATCGCTTCAAAGTGAGCTGCAATTCCTGCCTGTGGTGGTTTGTTGTAATAAGGAGTTACCACTAAAAGTCCATCGGCTCCAGCCTTAGCTGCCTGTCTTGCCTGCTCAAGTGAGTGAGAGGTTTCGTTATTTCCAGCCCCTGCAACAATCTTTATATTTGATCCAACAACTTTGCGAACTACCTTGATAATTTCAACTTTCTCTTCATCGCTAGTAGTTGGCGCCTCCCCTGTTGTGCCATTTAAAACAATTCCATCATGGCCGCTTGAAACTAGATGTGCGGCAATTTCTTCAACGCTTGCCCAATTAATTGAGAGATCATCTTTAAAAGGGGTGACCATTGCGGTCAACAATCTGCCAAATGGCGCCTGAATCGACATGCGCCAAGGCTACTACTTAAGAGCTATGGCGCGACGCGCCCCGACTTTTCAAAGGCAGCATAGGTAATCGGCATCAGGCGGGCAAAGTGCTCCTCCATCTTCTCTGCCACCATCTCAATCTCCCGCTGCGGATAGCTGGGAAAGTGAGAGCCTTCTCGGGCTGTTCTTAGCGAGAGAAAGTTCATAAGCGCTCTAGCATTCATCGTGACATACATAGATGAATAGAGCGCAACTGGAAGCACCGCTCTAGCAACCTCTCTTGCTATCCCAGCATCTAACATCTTCTTATAACTCAAATAACAAAGTTCATAACTCTCTTTCATCGCAGCGACTGATATTTCATACTGCTCATCACTGCCATCAACAAATATATAGGCACCGGTCTTTCCAGTTTGAACTAATTTTCTTGACTTGTTTGGAACATAGAAAACTGGAAGTAGTTCACGATAGCGGCCACTCTCCTCGTTATATGAGGCGATGCGATGGCGCATAAACTCTCTAAATACAAATATCGGAGCGCTTATAAAAAATGTCATTGAGGTATGTTCAAAGGGAGAGCCATGGCGCTCTCTTGCCAGATAATTGATTAATCCAGTTGAGCGAGCAGGGTCAGCGTCTACTTCCTCTAAAGAATTTTCCCCTGCAGTTGATACTCGCGCTGCCCAAATGACATCAGCATCGCTAGCGCTAGCTTTAACTAGCTCTACTGTCACATCATCTCTAAAGACAATATCTGGATGGCTTGGCTGGCTCACGTGCGCGACCCTATCTACTCTCTGGCGCAAGGTTGGGATTTTCTAAGGCAGAATGGGCGCGTGTCACTAAATCCTTCAAGCTTTAATAAGCGCAGAGTCTTATCAGACTCGATGGCGGTGGCTATTCCGGTTGGAACTTATGGCGCTGCCTTTGGAGCAGCCTCAATCGCTGCTGGATTTTCAATTCTTCAAACCTGCCTTCTCTCGCTACTTCTATTTTCTGGCGCTTCACAATTTGCAGTTGTTGGGGTTATGGGCTCTGGTGGATCTGCATTAAGCGCAATTGCTACCGGATCTCTTCTCGGTTTTCGAAATGGGCTCTATGGATTAAAGATGGCTCCGCTATTAAAGCTAAAAGGTTTTAAACGTGTGATTGGCGCGCAGTTAACTATTGATGAATCAACAGGTGTTTCAATTAGCCAAGAGGGGCGAGGAGATGACGCCGCGCGTTATGGCTTCTGGGCAACAGGTATTGGAGTTTATTTCTTCTGGAATCTCTTTACTCTCCTTGGAGCCCTCGGCGCTGGAGCAATTGGAGATCCTGCAGCGTGGGGCCTTGATGCAGTAGTTCCTGCAGCATTTCTTGGACTCCTCTGGCCAAGACTTACCGACAATAAAACTCGAATACTTGCCATCTCTGCTGCACTCTTGGCGCTGCTACTAGTTCCAATTGTTCCAGCAGGAGTTCCAATCATTGCAACAGCGCTATTGGCGGTAATTTTTGGAAGTAGGGCAAAGCAATGAGTCAGTTATGGATTGCAACCTTACTTTCATCTCTGATCTGCTTCCTATTGAAGTATCTCGGCTATCGCATCCCAGAATCACTTCTTAATAGGCCAGTAATTCAAAGGATTAATTCTCTAATCCCTATCGCTCTACTTAGCTCATTAGTCGCTGTTCAGGGGCTAACAATTGAGCAGCAGGTAGTAATTGATCACAGGCTTGTTGGACTTCTAGTTGCTGCTATTGCTTTAAGTTTCAAAGCAAACTTTCCAATAATGATGCTGCTTGCTGCGGCAAGCTCTGCCGCGGTTTATAACCTCTAGATAATCTATAAAGCTTCAAGCTTTGCTTTTAGATCGATATCAGAGGGCTCAGTTAGATGAGTTCCATCAGGAAAGAGAATTACTGGGATAGAGCGCTTTCCACCGTTTATTTCAATAACTTTCTCAGAGGCTCCAGGAACTGATTCGACATCGATAAGTTCGTAGCTCACTTCTAATGAATCAAGTAGCCTTTTGGAGCGAACACAATCACCGCACCAATCTGCGCTATACATTGTTATTGAAGTGCTCATATTTTCCTCCTAGATATCCATTACATTCTCGAGACCAAATGTTAAACCAGCTCTTGTCTTTACGCTTCTTATAGCAAGAAGTACTCCAGGCATAAAGCCGCTTCTACCAATTGAATCATGTCTAATAGATAGAGTCTCACCTTGATCTCCTAGTAAAACCTCTTGATGAGCAACTAAACCTCTAAGGCGAATTGAGTGAATTGCAACATCTCCCACCTTGGCACCTCTTGCTCCAGCAAGTCCACTACTGGTCTTATCAGCAATAGCGCTCTTCTTTGCTCTAGCTCTAGCCTCAGAGATTAGCTCTGCAGTTCTAGTAGCAGTTCCAGAAGGGGCATCAGCTTTATCGGGATGATGAAGCTCAATAATCTCAACGGATTCAAAATAAGTGGCAGCCTTTGCTGCAAATTGCATCATCAATACTGCTCCAAGACCAAAGTTTGGCGCAATGATTGCTCCGACCTTAGGATTTTTAGCTAGAAGGGATTTGATTACATCCATTCTCTGGCTGTCAATTCCAGTGGTTCCAACTACCACATGAATGCCGTTACTGATTGCAAACTCTAGATTTTTCATTACCGAATCAGGATGAGTAAATTCCAAGACAACTTCAGCGCCAGAGCTCGTTAGCAAATCTAATGAATCGCCAAGATCAAGGGATGCAACAAGTTCCAAATCATCTGCAGCAGAGATAGCTTTAACACTCTCAGAGCCCATACGCCCCTTAGCGCCAAGAACGGCGACTTTAATCTTCACAGCGCCTCCACCTTCTACTTAACTGCTTTTTCAAATATTGAACGCTTGGCAAATGGTCCCACAACTGCAAGGCTCGGCGCAGAACCCAAGACTTTAGAGGCAAGTTCTGCGATGGTGGCGCTATCAACAGCTGTAATCTCTCGAAGGATCTCATCAAAAGTTAAGACCTGACCATAGATCAGCTCGCTCTTACCAATCCGGCTCATTCGGGAACCAGTATCTTCCTGACCTAAGATAAGTGAGCCAGTAACAGATCCTTGAGCCTTAATTAACTCCTCGCTACTTAACCCATTACTTGCAACATTTTCGAGGACTCCGCGCATTATCTTTATTACTTCAACAGCCTTCGATGGTGTAGATCCGGCATAGAGGGCAAGAAATCCACTTCCAGCAAATTGTTGAGCATATGAATAGACAGAGTATGCAAGGCCGCGCTTTTCTCTAATTTCTTGAAATAATCTAGAAGACATCCCGCCGCCAAGGGCTGAGGATAAGACTGCCATGGCAAAGCGCCTCTTATCATCTCGATTAACTCCAGGCATTCCAAGAACAATGTGGGCCTGCTCTGTCTTTCTATTTATCAGCCCAACATTTCTCTTTGGCTTTCTACTAAATTCCTGGCTTGGTCTTAGATTAAATTTCTTCTCAGCGCGATCTAAAAACTCATCCCTGGAAAGCGCTGCGATGATCTGATCTACAACTTGTTGATGTCTAATGTTGCCAGCAACTGCAACAACGATGTCTTCTGGTAGATAGCGCTTTTTATAGTAATTAAATACAGCGCTTCTAGAAAGTGACTTAATTGATTTAGTAGTTCCAAGTATTGAGCGCCCAAGTGTGGTGTCGCCATAGAAGGTCTCAGCAAACAACTCATGAACTAAATCTGAAGGATCATCATCGCGCATAGAGATCTCTTCTAGAACAACTTTTCTCTCAGCATCTACATCACTTGGCTTGGCAACTGATGAGGTAATCAGATCTGAAATAACATCAATAGCGAGAGGGAGATCTTTATCAATTACCCGAGCATAAAAACAGGTGTACTCCTTTGAGGTGAAGGCATTCATTTCGCCGCCAACAGCTTCAATTGAGGATGAAATTTCAAGTGCGCTGCGGCGCTTTGTTCCTTTAAATAGAAGGTGTTCTAGAAAATGTGATGCTCCAGCAACTTTTAAGCTCTCATCGCGAGACCCAACATTGACCCATATGCCAAAAGCAGCTGAGCGAACTGCAGGGATTTCTTCAGTGACAATGCGTAGGCCACTAGCAAGAACGGTCCTACGCACAGTCATTTAATTCCACTTACTCTGAAGCAGTATCTGACTTCTGGCTTTCATCTAAAACTGGAATTAGCGAGAGCTTGCCCTTTGGGTCAATCTCACCAATTTCAACTTCAACCTTATCGCCAACGTTCATCACATCTTCTAGGTTTTCAATGCGCTTTCCACCATGCATCTTGCGAATCTGGGAGATGTGTAGCAAGCCATCTTTTCCTGGAAGGAGATTTACGAAAGCTCCAAAGGTTGCAAGCTTGACGATTGTTCCGTTATATCGCTCGCCAATTTCAGGAAGCTTTGGATCAGCAATTGAGAGAATCGCAGCTTTAGCAGCATCTGCTGCTGTGCCATTTGTGGCACCAATAAAGATTGTTCCATCATCTTCGATGGAGATCTCAGCTCCAGTTTCCTCTTGAATCTGATTGATGATCTTGCCCTTAGGTCCAATAACAGCGCCAATCTGATCCACTGGGATCTTAATTGAGATGATTCTTGGAGCAAGTGGGTTCATATCATCAGGACCATCAATAGCTTCATTCATCACCTTTAAGATTGCAAGGCGAGCTTCTTTTGCTTGTAGAAGCGCAGCAGATAGAACGCTAGCTGGAATTCCATCTAATTTAGTATCTAGCTGAAGAGCTGTTACAAAGTCTTTAGTTCCAGCAACTTTAAAGTCCATATCGCCGAAAGCATCCTCTGCTCCCAAAATATCTGTTAGGGCAACATATTCCACTTTGCCATCAACATCATCTGAAATTAAGCCCATTGCAATTCCAGCAACTGGCGCCTTTAGCGGAACTCCTGCATTTAATAGCGAGAGAGTTGATGCGCATACCGAGCCCATGGAAGTTGATCCATTGGAGCTAAGAGCTTCAGATACTTGTCTAATGGCATAAGGAAACTCTTGACGCCCAGGAAGAACTGGAAGGAGCGCTCGCTCAGCGAGTGCGCCATGGCCAATCTCTCGTCTCTTAGGTGATCCCACTCGACCAGTTTCACCAGTTGAGTAAGGAGGGAAGTTGTAATTATGCATATAACGCTTATGGTCTTCAGGATTGAGCGTATCTAGCTGTTGCTCCATCTTAAGCATATTTAAAGTAGTGATTCCCAGAATCTGGGTCTCGCCTCTTTCAAATATTGCAGAGCCATGAACTCTTGGAACTACCTCAACTTCAGCAATCAGTGGTCTGATATCGCGAAGTCCTCGTCCATCGATACGAATCTTTTCGCGAAGAACTCTCTGGCGAACTAATTTCTTAGTTAGTGAGCGAAATGCTGCAGGAATTTCTTTCTCCCTACCAACAAAGCTCTCAGCAAGTGATTGCTTAACTTCATCAGATAGACGAGTAATTTCTGTCTCGCGCTCTTGCTTGCCTGAAATCTTTAGCGCAGTATCTAATTTCTTCTTTGCTGCTTTCTCAACAGCTGCCAAAGCATCATCTTGATAATCAAGAAATACCGGGAACTCAGCGGTTGGCTTTGCAGCAACCTTTGCTAGTTCAATCTGTGCTTGGCAGAGCTGACGAATAAATGGCTTTGAAGCCTCAAGTCCCTGACCAACAATTTCCTCAGTTGGAGCGCTAGCGCCAGAGCCAATTAAATCAATAGTCTTAACTGTTGCTTCTGCTTCAACCATCATGATGGCAACATCATCGCCAGCAATTCTTCCAGCAACGACCATATCAAAAACGGCATTTTCTAGATCGCTATGGTTTGGAAATGCCACCCATTGTCCATCAATAAGTGCGATACGCACTCCACCAATTGGACCTGAGAATGGCAGCCCTGCTAATTGTGTTGACATTGATGCCGCATTAATAGCAATGACGTCATACATATGATTCTGATCAAGGGCCATAACAGTCACTACGATCTGAATTTCATTACGCAGCCCTTTAATAAATGAGGGGCGAAGCGGACGATCAATTAAGCGGCAGGTAAGAATTGCCTCCTCTGAAGGACGACCTTCTCTGCGGAAAAATGATCCTGGGATCTTTCCAATTGCATACATACGCTCTTCTACATCAACTGTTAATGGGAAGAAATCGAATTGTTCTTTAGGCGACTTTGAAGCAGTAGTTGCTGATAGCAACATAGTTTCATCATCTAGATAAACAACTGCAGTTCCTGCAGCTTGGCGCGCTAGGCGACCAGTTTCGAAACGAATCTCTCGTTTTCCAAATTTTCCGTTGTCAATTGTGACAGCGGCAGACTTAACGTCTTGACCCTCCATGGGTCTCTCCTATTCTCTAACACCCGCGCACATATTTATAGAGAATGGATCTTCGATCGAAGCCAACGGCATTCTTGTTTAAATCCGTAAGCCACCACCGAGGACCAAACCTCTAGCGTTGCGCTGGGTGATTATTTAATTGTTCAGCAAACTAACGGCGGATGCCGAGTTTGTCGATGATCGCGCGGTATCGCGCAATATCTGTCTTTGCAAGGTATTGCAAAATTCTTCTACGGCGACCTACTAGAAGCAGTAGACCACGACGGTTGTGGTGATCATGCTGATTTGTCTGTAGGTGCTCAGTTACTTCTTCAATTCTCCGTGATAAAAGCGCAACCTGTGATTCAGGGCTTCCTGTGTCAGATGCAGAGGCGCCATACTTGGTGATAATTTCTTTCTTCTCGGCAGGTTTTAATGCCATTTTTTTTCTTCCTTTACATCTTTCACGAGGGCTCTCGGTCTAATACACGAGCGCACGCTTTCTCGCTTGAGGGGCGTAAATCTACCAGCGCTGCTTAAAGATCTAAAATCGAGGCAAAAATACGCTTAAAGAGAAGTCAGTTTCCTGGCTTCATCGCAATCTTTTTTCATCTGAACCAAGAGCTCATCAAGTGAGCCAAATTTAATGGTATCTCTAAGTCTCCAACCGAATTCAACTTTCACCTCTTGGTCATAGAGATCTAGATCATCTCGATCAAGTGCGTAGGCCTCAACTTGTCTTCCGCGCACGCCATCAAATGTTGGATTAGTTCCAATAGAAATTGCTGCGCTCCAGCGATGAGCTCCAACTGATAACCATCCGGCATAAACTCCATCAGATGGAATTGTGGCATAGGAATCAAGGCCAATATTTGCAGTTGGATAGCCAATTGTTCTTCCTCGTTTTTCGCCATGAACAACTGGCCCTACTAATTGATGAGGTCTAGTTAGCAACTGATTAGCAATCTCGATATTTCCAGCCTTAATTGCCTCTCGAATTCTTGTTGAGGAGACCTTAATATTTCCATGGTTATAAAGTGGAATTGCCTTTACTTTAAAAGATGAATTAGATTGCAAATACTCAACATTGCCTGCAGCTTTTGCTCCAAATGTGAAGTTCTCCCCCACCAAAACTAAGGCAGGGTCAAATATTGGTTTTAAGACTTCGTTAATGAATTGATCTGGGGTTAACTGTGAAAATTGAGAGCTAAACTTCATTACTGCCACACTTGTTGCCCCATGTATAGATAACTGAGCAATACGATTATTTAGAGTTAGCAGGCGAGTTGGAACTCGATCTGGAGCAAACACAGATGTTGGATGGGGATCAAAGGTAAGTGCAACTACCGGCATATTCTCCTTTATCCCCTCTTGAAGAATTACTTGATGGCCAATGTGAACTCCATCAAAAATTCCGATAGCAAGTGCGGAGCCTAGAAGCGGGGAACCATGCCAAGTTACTTCAGCGCTACTCATAGCTTTAATTCTTTCATGAAATAAAGACCGCCACAGGTTGAGCGCCATGTTCGCGGTTTTCCAATATCGCAGCAACCTGCCCATCTGGCGCTAGGGCAACAACTGGGCCATCAGTACTTGATGCGCTCAGCGCACGACCAAAGCTCAACTCTTTAACTTCTTGTAGATCAACATCTCTAACCCTCATAACTTTAGAGATTTCGCTAGCAAGCGGCCTTATCACTGGTGATTCAAGGCCGCTGCAATCACTTAGCGAAAATGGAGCTACTAGGCTTCTTCGAAGAGAGATGAGATGTCCTCCAACTCCAAGTGAGTGTCCTAAATCTCTTGCAATTGATCGGATATAAGTTCCTGCAGAGCATTCAACAGAAATTTCAATATCTAGAAATTCTCCACGTTTGATTTCAATTACATCTAACTTATAGATATCTATCTGACGAGCAGGGATATCTACCTCTTTGCCCTCTCTAACTAAGTCATAGGCTCTCTGGCCATTAATTTTTATCGCAGAGACTTTAGTTGGAACCTGCATAATGCTTCCAACTTGAGTAGCAAGAAAATCTCTAATCTCTTGATCACTAACATTTGAGGTATCAGATGTTGAAGTAATTTCACCTTGAGCATCATCGCTAGTAGTCACCTGGCCTAAGCGAATCTGAGCGTGATAGGCCTTTCTGCCTTGAGTTATATATTGGAGAAACTTTGTTGCTTTATTTACTCCAAGAACTAGAACTCCAGTTGCCATCGGATCTAAGGTCCCAGCATGGCCGACCTGCTTTGTTCCTAGTGATTTTCTTAGCTTTGCCACGACATCATGGCTGGTAATTCCCGCTGGCTTATCAATGATGACAAAGCCATCTTGCAAACTCATCTATTCACCAGAGAGATAGTCTTTTGGGCGGCTCTGGCGATAAGGATCATCTCCGCTTATCGGCTCTGCGCTAGAGCGAAGATTTGCAATCTCTTCATCGCTTTTTCTGACCTGATCAAGTAAATCTTCGAAGTTTTTGGCATTCTCACCTAAAGCATCTGCAAAGAAGGTAAGTGATGGAGTGATTCTGGTGCCAAGTTCTCTACCTACTTCAGTTCTTAGAAGCCCCTTGGCGCTCTCTAATACTTTGGCAGTATTAACTCGAGCTTCATCATCGCCTAAAACTGTATAGAAGATAGAGGCTTGCTGTAGATCACCAGTTACTCGAACATCGGTAATTGTGACAAAACCAAGGCGCGGGTCCCTTACTTTGCTCTCAAGTGCTGAGGCAACTACAACCTTGATCCGGTCAGCAACTTTTGCAGCCCGATGTGACTTTCCCATGACTTATGCTCGCTTTTTCTCGCGCATCTCAAATGCTTCAAATACATCTCCTATTTGAATATCTTTGAAATTACCCACGCCAATTCCGCACTCAAAGCCCTCACGAACTTCAGTTGCATCATCTTTAAATCGCTTCAAAGATTCGATAGTTAAGTTATCTCCAATTACTACGTTATCGCGTAGAACTCTTGCCTTAGCATTTCTTCTAATAAGGCCAGTTGAAACTAGAGATCCAGCGATAGTTCCAAACTTGCTGGACTTAAATACCTCGCGCACTTCAGCTCGACCCAAAACTGCCTCTTCAAATTCAGGCTTGAGTAGCCCCTTAAGCGCAGCTTCGATCTCCTCAATTGCTTTATAGATCACGCTATAGAATCGAACTTCAACGCCCTCTTCATCGGCAAAGATTGCAGTGTGGGCCTCTGGCTTAACATTGAAGCCAACAATCACCGCACCCGATGCTGAGGCAAGAGTGACATCGCTCTTAGTGATAGCGCCAACGCCTCTATGAATAACTCTTAAATCAACTTCACTGCCAACATCTAATTGAATCAAAGCATCTTCCAGCGCTTCAACAGATCCGCTGACATCGCCTTTGAGAATTAGATTAAGAGTGGTGACCTTAGATTGCTCAAGGAAGTCCTCTAGGGAAACTTTCTTTCTTGCCTTAGCAAGTGCGGCATGGCGCTCTCCTGCCTGACGCTTCTCTGCAATTTGTCTTGCAGTTCGATCATCAGGTGCGACGATAAAGCTATCGCCAGCACTTGGCACCGAGGTGAATCCAAGAACTTGAACTGGTCTTGATGGGCCAGCCATCTCTACCTCATGGCCAAATTCATCCACCATCGCTCTAACGCGACCAAAAGCACTTCCTGCAACGATTGCATCTCCAACACTTAGAGTTCCGCGTTGGACAAGAACTGTTGCAACCGGGCCACGACCACGATCTAGATGAGCCTCAATTGCCACACCTCTAGCATCATCTTCATGGATTGCTCTTAGATCAATTGCAGCATCTGCAGTTAATAAAATTGCTTCAACTAATTGATCAATACCAGTTACTTTGACTGCAGAGACATCGACAAACAGAGTATCTCCGCCATACTCTTCAGCAACCAAGTTATATTCAGTTAATTGCTGACGAATACGTCCTGGGTTTGCTCCCTCTTTATCAACTTTATTTACCGCAACAACAATGGGAACATTTGCTGCTTGGGCGTGATTTAGAGCTTCAATAGTTTGAGGCATCACTCCATCATCTGCAGCAACAACAAGAACTGCAATATCTGTCACCTTAGCTCCACGAGCACGCATAGCGGTGAAGGCTTCATGGCCCGGAGTATCGATAAATGTAATCGCGCGATTAATGCCGGCATGCTCATGATGAATCTGATAAGCGCCAATATGCTGAGTAATTCCACCTGCTTCAACCTTTACCACTTCAGTCTGGCGAATAGCATCAAGAAGCCTTGTCTTTCCATGATCAACATGGCCCATAACTGTGACAACTGGCGGCCTAATACTTAAATCATCAGGATCAACATCAGAGAGCTCTTGATCTAGATCGATATCAAATTGTTCTAATATCTCTTTATCTTCATCCTCTGGAGAGACAACTGTAATTTTGTAGCCAAACTCCCCGCCTAATACATGCAGAGTCTCTTCATCAACTGATTGAGTTGCAGTAACCATCTCGCCTAGATGAAATAGCACTGAGACTAAACCAGCTGGATCTGCTCCAATTTTTTCGGCAAAGTCAGCTAAAGATGCTCCTCTTCTTAATTTAACTGGAGTATTTCCATCACCACGAGGAACAATTGCGCCCCCTAGCGTTGGGGCTTGCATATTGTCTATCTCTTCGCGACGAGTCTTCTTTGATTTGTAATTCTTTTTCTTTCCAGCATTTTTTCCAAATGCTCCGCCAGCACTTCCTCGCTGTCCTGGTCTTCCTGGCGCAAAACCGCCACCTGGTTTTCCGGCACCTGGTCTTGCAGGAGCGCCAGTTGTTCCACCTGGTCTCTGACCTGGGCCACCTTGGCTGCGATATGGAGATGAAGAGTTGCGATCTTGCGGACGAGCAGTTGTTCCATCACTTCGCTGTTGTGGTCGCGCAGCAAATCCTGGACGAACAGAACCTGGACGAGGTCCTGCCATATTTCCACCTCTTGCTGGAGCACCTGGCGGTCTACTTCCTCCCGGACGTTGCACTCCGCCTTGACCTTGTGGTCTTGGTGGACGAGGAGGAGCTGAAGGATTTCCAAAAGGATTATTTCCAGGTCTTGCACCACCCTGACCTTGTGGTCTTGGTGGACGAGGAGGAGCTGAAGGTGTTGCAAAAGGATTATTTCCAACTCTGGCAGCAGGAGCAGCTGGTGGTTTTGGAGGAAGTTGAGTTGGAGCGATATTTTCTTGCGGGCTCTCTTTAATTACCGGAGGGATAGGTGGAGTAATTTCATCAATCTGCTCAACGCTCTCTACTGGCGCTGCTTTCTTAGATGCAGCTTTTTTAGCAGGGGCTTTCTTGGCAGGAGCTTTCTTAGGTGTCGCTGCAACTGCAGGAAATTTTTCTAGAAACTTTCGCACCACAGGTGCTTCAACAGTTGAAGATGCGGAGCGAACAAACTCGCCCATCTCTTGGAGTTTCGCAAGAACAACCTTGCTATCCATCCCTACATCTTTTGCTAATTCGTAAACGCGGACCTTTGCCACTTTTCTCCTTTTGTGGCTCCTCGTCTACTTTTTAAACGCGAAGCCTAAATTGACCTACTCATGACTGTGAAGTGCTCATTTGAGTGCCATTGCCTATTCGACCTAGCCTTCGCTTTGCAGATATGTAAGGGAGATCCTCACGGCGCAACCATACCGCCGCAGTACTACTTTTACGAAACTTCGCTCGCCTCAGAGCCACTTGTCGCCCCATCGGAGTGAATATCAATGCGCCAGCCAGTTAGGCGAGCAGCCAGACGGGCGTTCTGCCCATCTTTTCCAATGGCAAGAGATAGTTGGTAATCAGGAACTACAACCTTGGCAGAGCGAGTATCGATATTTACTACCTCAACGCTAGAGACTCTTGCTGGAGCTAAAGCATTACCAACATATGTTGCAGGATCATCAGACCAATCAACAATATCTATCTTCTCGCCATGTAACTCATCCATAACCGCTCTTGCTCTTGCCCCCATTGGACCAATAAGGGCGCCCTTTGGACTAACACCTGCGCGGTGAGCCCTAACTGCAATCTTGCTCCGTTGTCCCGCCTCGCGAGCTATTCCCATAATCTCAACGATGCGATCTCTAATCTCAGGAACTTCAAGTGCAAATAATTGTTTAACTAGAGCTGGATGGCTTCTAGAGAGCAATACCTCTGGGCCTTTTTGGCCTTGCTTAACATCAACAACGAAGCTCTTAATTCGATCGCCATGTTTATATACCTCACCTGGAACTTGTTCATGTGGCGGTATTTTTCCCTCAACTCTTCCAAGATCGATATAAACCATCTTCTGATCTCGCCCCTGCTGAATTACTCCAGAGACAATATCGCCAACAGTTGCGCTAAATTCACCAACAATTTCTAGATCCTTTGATTCACGCATCTTCTCTTTAATTATCTTACGCGCAGTAGATGATGCGATACGACTAAAGCCCTCTGGTTCATCGCTAATCTCATCTACTTTTTCGCCATCTGGACCAAATACTGGAATTAAAATCTTTATCTCACCTGTTACTAAATCTAACTTAGCGTGAGCAAAAGGCTTTGCACCTTCCATCTCGTTATAAGCGCTCTTAACTGCAATCTCAATAGCAGTAATTAGGCGATCAAGTGGAATATCACGTTCAATCGTTAGGGCTTCTAAGACTTTCATATCAACATTCATCGCTTATCACCATCTTTGCGATTAAATTCAATCTCAACAGTTGCTCGCTTGACTTCGCTAAGTAAAATACTTACCTCTCCGCTTTTAACCTCAAGTAAGGCTGAATCTAAATCAAGGCTTTTAAGGCGGCCAATTAGCTTTTCTCCATCGACTTTCACGATGGAAATTAGCCGGCCAAGATTTTTCTTCCATTGATGCGCCTTTACTAGCGGGCGATCAACTCCAGGAGATGTGACTTCCAGGGTAAATGGATTATCACCGAGCTGGCTATAGTTTTCTAGAATTTCAGATATCACTCTTGAGCTTGCAGCGACCTCATCAAGATTTAGATTTCTCTCCTCGTGATCAACTATTACCGAGATGATTCGAGAGCGTCCAACTGGGATTACTTTTATCTCTTCAAGCAAGAGACCAGATGCTTTAATTACTGGAGCAAGAAGCTCGTTTAAGTTATCTACCAAAGCCATTTTAGTTCTTCCTACTTATTTAGTTGTTGTTAAGTTGTGGGGCTAAGTCTAGCCCAGATTTCAACCTCTAAGGAAGGTGTCATAGATAAGGCGGATGATCAGGGCGGTAGTGACGGCTAGAAACGCCCTGCGAATCAAAACTGAGCCACCTCTTATGCCAACTTTTGCTCCAATAAAACCCCCAAGGATATTTCCTACCGCCATCGTCAATCCCAGCGCCCAGATGATTTGGGAGTTAAAGCCAAAAACTAAAATCGCTCCAAGATTCGTTGCAAGATTAACAAGTTTTGCAGTCACTGATGCTTCAAGGAATGCAAAGCCAAGGACGGCAACTAGCGCAAGCATTAGAAAAGATCCGGTTCCAGGGCCGAAGATTCCATCATAAAAGCCAATTACAGCTCCAACAGCTGCGCCGATTATAAATCGATTTCTTCCTGCAAATTTTGCAGAAGCTACCTGTCCCAACTCTTTTCTAAGATAGGTGTAAATTGCAACGCTAATTAGAAGAAATAAAATTATTGGCCTAAAAGCATCTCTTGGAATCTTTGTGGCCACACTTGCACCCATGGCTGAACCAATAAATGCAGGAAGGCCCATAACTGCAGCCAACTTAAAATCTGGCTTTATCTTTCTTAGGTAAGAGGCAGTAGCTCCTAAGGTGCCAAGAAATGAAGGGACTTTATTGGTTCCAAGAATCACTGAAGGCGAGGTATCAGGAAGTGAAACTAGAAGAGCTGGTAGTTGAATTAGCCCCCCACCACCAGCTAGTGAATCAACAAGACCTGCAAAGGTTGCTGCAAGAATTAGAAACAGAACTACTTCAAATGATATTTCCACGAGAAACTAGTAAATCAACCTAGCAATTTAACTAAATAAGATGTGATCTCACCAAGTGCAATCTCAGACTTCTCACCACTTCGACGAATGCGGAATTCAACTTGACCCTGAGCCAAACTCTTACCAAAGATCAAGATATAAGGATTGCCAATTAGCTCTGCATCTTTAAATTTAACTCCAGGGCTAGCCTCGCGTCTATCATCGATCATCACGCTAATGCCTTTTGCCTCTAACTCTTTTCCAATTCTCTCAGCTTGAATAAATGGCTCATCTTCTCTGCCAGTTGCCACGATATGAACTTTTGCTGGAGCAATCTCATCTGGCCAGATAATGCCAATCTCATCATGGCTCTGCTCAGCAATTGCAGCTAGAGCTCTAGTGACTCCAATGCCATATGAGCCCATAGTGACAACCTGTGATTTTCCTTGGCTATCAAGAACAGTTAAATCAAGTGCTTGTGCATACTTTCGACCCAATTGGAAGATATGGCCAATTTCAATAGCGCGATCAATAATTATTGGGCTATCACAGCTTGGACAAGGATCGCCTTGATTAATCTCAACTGCTTCAATAAAACCATCAACGCTAAAGTCGCGACCATGGGTGACATAGCGCATATGTTTATTCTTGGTATTAGCACCTGTTATCCAGTGTGAGCCAACAACAACTGATGGATCGGCATAGAGCTTAATTCCTAATTTCTTAGCATCTTGCGGGCCAACATATCCTTTTACTAGAGCAGGATTTTTTGCAAAATCTCCATCTTCAAATAAACGGAGCTCTTTAACTCCAGCAAGATTTGCTTCAACTCTCTTTAGATCAACCTGGCGATCACCTGGAATTAGTATTGAAATTACTGCTCCATCTGCCACCAGCAAGATGTTCTTTAAAGTATCAGATGCGCTCACATTTGCTTGATACTTCTGATTCATAACTGCAACAAGGCTTTCAATAGTTGGAGTATCTGGGGTATCAAGTAGCTCCATCTCTGGCGCTTTTGCTATCTCTTTTTTACCAACCTTGCTAACCATGGCTTCAACATTTGCTGCATACCCACATTTAGGACAGAGCACATAAGTATCCTCACCAGTTGGTGATGGCGCTAAGAACTCTTCAGATTTTGAGCCGCCCATAGCCCCAGAGACTGCAGAGACAATATTAAATTTAAGTCCTAGACGATCAAAGGTTGAAATGTAGGCAGCGCGATGCTTCTGATATGAAACTTCAAGGCCAGCATCATCTAGATCAAATGAGTAGGAATCCTTCATAATAAATTCGCGACCACGAATAATTCCACTTCTAGGGCGAGCTTCATCGCGATATTTAGTCTGGATTTGATAGATAGAGAGTGGAAGATCTTTATATGAGGAGTACTCGCTCTTAACCATTAGAGTAAACATCTCTTCGTGAGTTGGACCTAATAGATAATCGCTACCTTTTCGATCCTGGAGCCTAAATAAAGCTGGTCCATACTCTTCCCAGCGATTACTTCTCTCATAAGGATCTTTAGGAAGAAGCGCTGGAAAGTGAACTTCTTGAAAGCCTGCCTTATCCATCTCATCTCTTATTACTCTCTCAACATTTCTAAGAGCAATTACCCCAAGTGGCAGCCAAGAGAATATCCCTGCAGCAATTGGGCGGATATATCCAGCTCTAACTAGGAGTTTATGGCTAGCAACTGAGGCATCTGATGGGTCATCTCTAAGGGTGCGCAGAAAGAGAGATGACATCTTTAACATAGCGCTTAGCCTAGCGAATTACTTTACGTTTACTGTTGGTTCTCCCGATGCGACACCAGCAGCTTCCATCTCCTCTGCAAGGCGCATCGCCTCTTCAATCAAAGTTTCAACAATCTGCGCCTCAGGAACTGTTTTGATTACTACTCCCTTAACAAATATCTGACCTTTGCCATTACCGGATGCAACGCCAAGATCTGCCTCTCGCGCCTCCCCTGGTCCATTAACAACGCAGCCCATCACCGCAACGCGAAGTGGAACTGTCATTCCTTCAAGACCTGCTTGTACTTTCTCTGCAAGTGAATAGACATCTACTTGAGCGCGGCCACAAGATGGACAAGAGACAATTTCTAATTTTCGCTGCCTTAAATTAAGAGATTCTAAAATAGAGATACCAACTTTAACTTCCTCAACTGGAGGAGCAGAGAGTGAAACTCTAATTGTGTCGCCGATTCCCTCTGCAAGTAAGACAGCAAATGCTGTTGCAGACTTTATAGTTCCTTGGAAGAGTGGACCAGCCTCTGTTACTCCTAAGTGAAGTGGATAATCACATTTTGCAGCAAGGAGCCGGTATGCCTTAATCATCGTTACTGGATCATGATGCTTAACAGAGATCTTGATATCTCTAAAGCCATGCTCCTCAAATAGACCAGCTTCCCAGAGCGCTGATTCAACTAGAGCCTCAGGGGTTGCTTTTCCATACTTTGATAGAAGCCTTGGATCAAGTGAGCCAGCATTAACTCCAATGCGAATTGGAATTCCAGCATCTCCTGCAGCTTTAGCAACTTCCTTTACCTTGTCATCAAATTGTTTAATATTTCCAGGATTTACTCTAACTGCGGCGCATCCTGCATCAATTGCTGCAAAGATATATTTTGGTTGGAAGTGAATATCAGCAATAACAGGAATCTGGGACTTTCTGGCAATATCTTTTAGCGCATCAGCATCATCCTGGCTAGGAACAGCGACTCTAACAATCTGACATCCTGAAGCAGTTAACTCAGCGATCTGTTGCAGAGTTGAATTAACATCAGCGGTAAGTGTGGTGCACATCGATTGAACTGATACTGGCGCATCTCCCCCAACTAGAACTCTTCCAACTTTTAACTGGCGAGATTTACGGCGCGGGGCGAGAACTGGCGGCGGCGCAGATGGAATTCCCAGATCAACCATGGCCCTATTCTCTCCTAAAGATTGAGGTTAATTGGATTGAAAATATCAGCAATTAGCAAAATCACAGTCAGAACTAGAAGAACGGCAAAGACCACCAAGGTAATCGGGGTGAGCTTCTCCACATCAACCGGGCCAGGATCAGCCTTGCCTCGAATGGCTGCAATTCTTCGCCTTATCGCCTCATAGCTAGCAACTGCCATATGGCCGCCATCGAGAGGAAGAATTGGCAGTAGATTAAAGATTCCTACAAAGATATTAAGTGATGCAACGATAAGAATAAATGTTGCGACTTTCTCTCCAATACTTAAGTTTCCGCTTGAAACTGTCTCACCACTTGCCCTAGCAACTCCAACAATTCCAACTAGACCTTGTGAATTTCTCTCCTGCCCAAAAAATGTCTGGCCAATCAAGGAAGGTATTTGAGATGGAAGTGAAATTAGAGCCTTAATGGAGCCTTCAAAGATTGCTCCAGTTGCTCTCGCACTTGAAGCAACAGCCTTTACTGGATTTTGTCTAACTAAACCAAATTCATTAATGATTCCAAGAAAACCTCTGGAAACTCCCTCAACAACTCTTGTTGCTGGAGTGATGGCAATATTTATTACTTGTCCATCTCTTTTAATTAGTAATGTTATTTCTCTCTCTGCAGAGGCTCGCAATATCTCAGCTGAATCTGCCCAGGCAAGCTCTTGACCATTAACTCCAAGAATTTCATCTCCCGGCATTAAACCTGAGCGCTTAGCTGGAGAAATTGGATCACCTGCCTGGCAGGTACTCTCTTTAGGAACGCAGGGAAGCACTTGAGAAATAGTTGGAAGAACTTGTGATGTGCCAAGCCCTGCAAAGAGAGTGAAAAGGAGAAAAAAAGCTAGAACAAAATGTAGAAACGATCCAGCCCCAAGAACTATTAACTTCTTAGGAGCGGATGCTAGATAAAAAGCTCTTGGTTTAAATTCATCTGCTAACTCCTCATTTGGCGACATTCCAGAGATTTTGCAATAGCCGCCGGCAGGAATTGCCTTTATTCCAAACTCTGTCTCACCACGCTGGGTTGACCAGAGACGCTTTCCAAAACCTACAAAGAATTCAGTGACTCTCATTCCATAACGCTTAGCGGTTATGTAATGACCATATTCATGGATCATCACCGAGATAAGCAGAGCCAGAATAAAGGCAATTACTCCAAGAAATCCCATAATCCCTCTTCCCCTAACCCTTCTTCAATACTTCTCTTGCATAGATCCGCGCATCTTGCTCAATAGCGCTGACATCTGAGATATCTCTAATTCTAGAAGGTGCACTTGCTGATAACTTATCCACAACCTTTTCAATAGTATCTACTATCGCTGTGAATGCGATCTCCTCCTTCATAAATGCAGCAACTGCCACCTCATTTGCTGCGTTATAAATTGCAGCAACAGAAGATCCTAGAGCTCCTGCTCTTCTTGCAAGTTGTACTGCCGGAAATCTCTTCTCATCTATTGGCTCAAAATCCCAACTCTGCTTACCGTTCCAATTAATTGGCGCCATAGCCCCGCCTACTCTATTTGGATAAGCAAGTGCATATGCAATCGGACCCTTCATATCAGGAGGTGATGCTTGGGCAAGAGTTGAGCCATCTTTAAATTCCACAAGTGAGTGAACAATTGATTGTGGGTGAATTACCGCTTCAATCTTTGAATAGGCGATATCAAAGAGATAGTGCGCCTCAATAATCTCAAGACCTTTATTTACTAGCGTTGCAGAGTTGATAGTGACAACTGGCCCCATAGACCAGGTGGGATGGGCAAGTGCATCTGCTAATTTCACTTGAGATAAATCTTGCCGATCTCTAAAAGGGCCGCCGCTTGCGGTAAGAATTAATTTAGAGACATCACTGGCTCGCCCTGCGCTCATTGCTTGAAAGAGAGCAGAGTGCTCCGAATCAACTGGAATTATCTTCTCGCTTCCATATGCCATCACTAAATCTCCACCAGCAACTAGAGATTCTTTATTGGCAAGGGCTACTTTATTTCCAGAAGCTAGAGCTGCAAGAGTTGGAGCAAGGCCAATAGATCCGGTGATTGCATTTAGAACTAAGTCGCAGGTAAGTGATGCAAGCTGCTCTGAGGCTTGGGCTCCATCTATAACTTTGACTCCAGATAGAGCGCCCTTTAATTCTTGCGCTCCGCTACCAACTCCAACGATTGGGACGTTAAAATCTCTAACCTGCTTGGCCAATAAAGTTAAGTTATTTCCCCCAGCGCTAAGGCCAACTACTCTAAAGAGCTCAGGGTTTGCAGCAATAACCTCTAAGGCTTGAACCCCAATAGAGCCGGTGGAGCCTAAAATCACAATATCGCGCACGGGTCCATCTTCTCAGAAATAGGTTAAATAGATGGAAAAGATAGAATAGGCAGATGAGTTCAGGGCCACATATCGAGCAGGTTAGAAAACTTCTCACCTCAATTCCAGGACCAAAATCCCAAGAACTAATTAAGCGTAGAGCAGAGGCAGTCTCAGCCTCACTTGGCATGGCTATCCCAGTTGTAGTTGAAAGAGCTGGCGGCGGGGTAATTGTTGATGTTGATGGCAACTCCATTATCGATATGGGAGCAGGAATTGCAGTTGTAAATGTTGGAAACTCAGCTGATCGTGTTGTTAAAAATGTGAAGGAGCAGGTAGAAGCATTTACACACACCTGTTTCATGATCGCCCCCTACATGGGATATATCCAAGTCTGTGAAGCGCTCAATCGTTTGACTCCAGGAGATCATAAAAAGAAATCAGCTCTCTTTAATTCAGGTGCTGAAGCAGTTGAAAACGCGGTCAAGATTGCTCGCAATTTCACCAAGCGACAAGCAGTTGTTGTCTTTGAACATGGCTATCACGGCAGAACTAATCTCACTATGGCGATGACTGCTAAGAACATGCCATATAAAGATGGTTTTGGGCCATTTACCCCAGAGGTTTATCGCATGCCAATGTCTTATCCATATCGCTGCGATTCCTGCTCTGGGTCATGCCAAGAATCAGTTTTAGATACTGTGCTTCATAAGATTGAGAAGGAAATTGGCGCACAAAATGTTGCCTGCATCGTTATCGAACCAATCCTTGGCGAAGGCGGCTTTATCGTTCCTTGCAAAGGATTTCTTCCAGGCCTTAGTAAGTTCTGCAAAGAAAATGGAATTCTCTTTATTGCAGATGAGGTGCAGACTGGCTTTGCAAGAACTGGCCAGATGTTTGCCTGCGAAGATGAATCAATCGTTCCAGATCTAATCACTACAGCTAAAGGAATTGCAGGCGGTCTTCCACTTGCAGCAGTTACAGGAAGAGCTGATGTAATGGACTCTATCCATGCCAGCGGCCTTGGTGGGACATTTGGTGGTTCACCTATCGCCTGCGCAGCGGCCCTTGGCGCTATTGCAACGATTGAGGAAGAGAACTTAGTTGAGCGGGCAAATGAGCTTGGATTAATTATGCGAAATAGCCTTGAGGCTATGAAGAAGAAGTATCCAATTATTGGAGATGTTAGAGGGCGCGGGGCGATGCAGGCACTTGAATTAGTAATTCCTGGATCCAAAGAGCCAAATCCAACAGCTCTCACATCGATTATTAAGTACTGCCAGCAAAATGGAGTTTTAATTCTCTCTGCAGGAACTTATAGCAATGTAATTAGGCTACTGCCACCACTTGTTATGCCAGAGCACCTTCTTAAAGAAGCTCTAGAAGTTCTTGAAGCAGGCCTTGCTCAGGCTTAACGATCAAGTAAGTTCTGAGTTGGCAGGTAGGTATCGCCTCTTTTTCGCTTTGCAATAGCGCTAACTGCCTCTAGAACTACTCGGTTTGCAAGAATTGCTGTGATATCGGCCGAATCAAATGGCGGAGATACTTCAACAACATCAATGCCAACTACTGGAAGTTCTAGACAGATTCTTCTTACCGCCTCTAATAGCTCTCTTGAAGTCATTCCACCTGGCTCTGGAGTTCCAGTTCCAGGCGCCATTCCAGGATCAACTACATCAATATCAACTGAGAGAAATACGCCATCACAATCTTTTGTAAGAGTTGCAAATGATTCATCAAGAACTTTAGTTAGCCCGCGATGATGAATCTCTGTCATCTCATAGGAGCGCATTCCTTGATCTCTCATCCAATTTAGAGTTACTTCATCCGGCCAATACCCACGAAGACCTAATTGCAAAAATCTATCACCGCGAACATATCCAGAATCAATAAGTCTTCTCATTGGAGTTCCATGGCCAACAAGAGCTCCGAATTGAAGATCTCCCGTATCAGCGTGGGCATCAAAGTGAATCATTGAAACTCTGCCCTTACCTAAGTGCTCTGCAATTCCTGCAACATCTGCAGATGCAATTGAGTGATCTCCCCCAAGAACTACAGGAATTGCTCCAGCCCTTGAGATCTTCTCTGTTGCTTTCTTAAGTACTAGTAGCGCCTCTTCAAGATTTCCTGGAGGCATTAAGAGATCTCCGGCATCAAATATCTTTAGCTCTTTTAGCCCATCAATTCTTAATGCAAGATGTGGCCTCTCGCCATCATGGGGCAGGTAATCGCCCATACGAATTGCTTGTGGACCAAACTTTGCGCCAGATCTATGAGAAGTTCCGCTATCTATCGGAGCTCCAATAATAATTACATCAGCGCCTTT
>JANQVH010000001.1 GCA_030730425.1 Candidatus Nanopelagicaceae bacterium | reverse complement strand
ACTGGGGTCTTCTTAGAAACTATCGACATAGTTAACGGCTGGCCAATTCCTAATAGAAATCCAACTATGGCTATAGATAAGCCAAGGGCTAGAGAGCTAATGGACTGTAGAGAGAGGAAATAGCGCTGACATGAAAGCATTCTCAGATTGATGACACTTTAGTGAAAAGGCTCAAAAACTGCCATTATGAGCCTATGAAGTTCTCAGCCTCACATCTTGCTACATCCACGAGAACTTATGACGGGATAACTCTCAGCGTTGAAAATGGCGTGATTACTCAGATAGAGAGCGGCCAAGCAGCTGGGGCAAAACAACTAAGCGGGGTAGTAATTCCAGGCTTTGTAGATATCCATTGTCATGGCGGAGGCGGCTATGACTTATCTGTAGATCCTAGGGGAGCTGAGTTTCATCTAAAGCATGGAAGTACGACTTTGCTTGCAAGTTTTATCTCAGAGCCAGTTACTTTGATAAGAGAGAAAATCTCTAGATTAAAGCTTGGAAGAAATCTGATCGGCATCCATCTTGAAGGGCCTTATCTATCTCATAATCACTGCGGAGCACATAAGAAAGAGTATTTACTATCGCCAGAGATGGATGACATAAAAGAATATGTCTCTAGCGGCAAGGTGAGCTATATAACTATTGCTCCAGAGATAGATGGTGCACTTGAGGCAATTTCATACCTTGCTAGCAATAATATAAAGGTCGCTATCGGACATAGCGCAGCCACATCGGTAGATATCGAGCAAGCAATAGCAAATGGCGTAATTGGTGTCACCCACTTTTATAATGGCATGAAAAAAGAATTAGATAATCAAGATTGCCTTGCGGGATATAGTCTTAATCAAAGTTCGCTCTTCTTGGAATTAATAATGGATGGAGTTCATCTTTCCTTTGATCTTATTAAAGAGGTAATAAAACGAGCTCCAGATCGGATCATCGCCATTACCGATGCAGCTCCATTTGCTGGAAACCCTGATGGTGAATATAGATTAGGTGAACTACCTGTAAAGGTTTCAGATGGAGTTGCTCGATTAAGTAGTAATGGCGCTCTTGCTGGAAGTATGTTGACTATGGATAAGGCCTTTAAGAATGCAATGGATAACCTTGGCCTTGACTTAGTCAATGCAGTTAATATCTTCTCGACAAATCCAGCTAAATTGCTAGGGGAGGATCTTGTTGGTGATATTGCCGTTGGCAAGAAGGCAAACTTTCTCACCTTTGATGAGAAGTGGAACCTAAATGAGGTCTACTTTGAAGGTGAATTAGTTTCCTAGATCTTTAAGAGCCTGACCTGAAGTTCGATAGACGGTCCATTCATCCATAGCTTCAGCTCCAAAGCTTCGATAAAACTCTATTGCTGGTGAATTCCAATCAAGGACCCACCATTGCAAGCGACCATAACCTTGCTTATCGCAGATTTGAGCTAGGTGTTTTAGTAGAGCTTTGCCATAACCCTTTGCTCGAAATTCTGGCTTGATATAAAGATCTTCTAGGTAGATTCCATGTTTTGCCTGCCAGGTTGAGTAATTGAGAAACCAAATTGCCATTCCAGCTATCTGACCATCAACTTCAACTAAATCACAGAAGACCCTTGGCTCTTTGGCAAAGATTGTATTTAGTAGATCATCTCTGCTTGCCTCGACTTGATCTGGGGCTTTTTCATAAGTAGCGAGATCTTGGATGAGTTGTAATACCTCACCAACTTCCTCCCTCTTTGCTGGACGAATCTTCAAGCTCGCTCCTCCTTAATGGAATTACCGCCATCAACAATAATTGCTTGTCCTGTTATATATGAAGCCCCTGGAGTTGCAAGCCAAGTAATTGCTGATGCAATCTCATCCGCCCTTCCTCCTCGTCCAAGGGGAACAGATGCTCCTTGAGATTTTTCACTCTCACTAATTGAATCTGTTGCTATCCATCCTGGAAGTATCGCGTTGCAGGTAATTCCATACTTTGCTTCATCAAGAGCTATTGATTTAGTTAATCCAACGAGGGCTGCTTTTGCTGTTGCATAAACAGGCTGATTTTTCATCGCCATTACATGGCCAGTGAGGCTACTAATCATGATGATTCTGCCGCTCTTTGATTGGCGAATTTTTGGTAGAAAGTACTTGGTTGTAAGAAAAGCTGTCTCAAGATTTCGTGACATGCCAATTCGAAGGGCCTCTAAGGAAAGTTGAGAGATATCGGTAGCTTCAGCCTCGCTTGCAGGAGAGGTCACACTTGTCATCCCAGCATTATTAACCAAGATATCTAGGTTTGAAATCTTTGATTCCAGAGCCTGCACATCTGACTCCTTAGTTAAGTCAGCTATAAATCCCTGTACTCCGAGCTCTTCAGCTCTTATGTAGATGCGATCTGAAGTTGAAGTGATAAAAACTTCTGCACCTAGTTCTTTAAGC